>NZ_VNHO01000022.1 GCF_008124715.1 Thermosediminibacter litoriperuensis
AATAGAGCGACTAACTTACGAACTTCAGCCTTCATGATTGAAAAACCCAACATCATTCGGGTTTCCAAAAAATGTGTCGCATTTAATATTGCATTTTACGGTAAAAAAATTAAGATAGAATTATAGAAAAAATGTTAGAGCAAATATTAAAAAATTATTTCTGGAAAACTATGTTACCGTTGGTGTATATTTTGCCAGATCACATAACTGCTGGCGGTTCAGCGGAAGTGCCAGCTTCCCGGCGAAAAAATATTAAAACCCCTAACCGTAAAAAAGGTCAGGGGCTTTGAATCATTCCATTATCCTTTTTGTCGTCACCTTATCGAAAAGGTGAAGTTTGTTCATATCGAATCCTATTTTGATCCTGTCGCCGGGCCGCGCGCTGCTCCTGGGGTCGACTCTGGCCGTCAGGGTCTTGTCTTGGAAGTTCAGGTAAAGGTAAGTTTCGGATCCCATGAGTTCGACCACGTCCACGTTCACTTCGAAGCAGTATTCCGGAAAATAATCGAGGAAAGCAGGTTCGTCGTGGATGTCTTCGGGCCTGATGCCCATTACGACCTCTTTGCCGATGTACGAGGGGTCTATCTTCTTTTTCACACCTTCGGGTACCAGGAGTTTCGTATGGTCGAAGTTTATATAGACCTTATCCCCCTCGCCGGAAAGATACCCTTCTAAGAAGTTCATCTGAGGGCTTCCGATGAAACCGGCCACAAATATATTGGCCGGATGGTCGTAAATCCTCTTGGGCGTATCCACCTGCTGGATGAGCCCGTCTTTCATGACTACTATCCGGTCTCCCATAGTCATGGCTTCGGTCTGGTCGTGGGTGACGTATATAAAAGTGGTCTGCAGCCTCTGGTGCAGTTTTGACAGTTCGGTCCTCATCTGCACTCTGAGCTTGGCGTCGAGGTTGGACAGCGGTTCGTCCATGAGGAAAACCTTGGGTTCACGCACAATAGCTCTTCCCAGGGCTACGCGCTGCCTCTGACCCCCGGACAGAGCTTTGGGTTTCCTGTTGAGCAGTTCTTCAATTCCGAGGATCTTCGCGGCTTCCCTTACCTTCCTGTCTATTTCGGCCTTGGGCACCTTTCTGAGCTTCAGCCCGAAGGCCATATTGTCGTACACGCTCATGTGAGGATAGAGGGCGTAGTTCTGGAAAACCATAGCGATATCCCGGTCCTTCGGGGGCACGTCGTTTACCAGCCGGTCACCTATGTAAAGTTCTCCCGAAGAAATTTCCTCCAGACCCGCCACCATCCGCAGGGTTGTGGATTTGCCGCAGCCTGACGGACCTACCAGTACCACGAATTCCTTATCGGCGATTTCCAGGTTGAAATCGCTTACCGCCTTGACTCCGCCGGGGTAAGTCTTGTTTACGTTTTTAAAGACTACGCTGGCCATTATCTCCCCTCCCGACTTTTTTATCCGATAATATATTACACCCTTGGCGGCTCTACATAAATTGACAGGTTGCACGAAGATGCGGACGAAAATTCCTACATTTTACCCAAAATATTCTTTTATAATGAAAATAATATTACCACCATGATAAAAAATTTTTATGACAAGAAGGATTTTTTATTATTAAGTAGAATATTATATTCAGAAAGGATGTCAATAATATGGGAAAGAGGAAAAGTGATCTATTTAAAACCTACATTCCCTTGGTGGATTTCATCGCCGGCATCGTCGGTCCTTTCTGCGAGGTCGTACTGCATGATGTGAAAAATGTGGAGACTTCCATAGTAGCCATAAAAAACAACCACATCAGCGGCCGGCAGGTAGGCGGGCCCCTCACCGACCTGGGGTTGAAGCTCTTGAAAGAAAAGGCCTATTTGGAAAAAGATTACCTTATAAATTACCCGGGAAAAACGAAAGATGGAAAGTTACTGCGCTCCTCCACCTTTTTTATAAAAGACGAGGATGGAGATATAGCCGGAATGCTGTGCGTTAACATAGACCTGAGCGCCGCTTATACGGCAAAGCGTTTTATCGAAGATTTCATAATGAATATAAACGGGGAGCCCCAGGACCAGAACACCTTTAAAGAAGACAGGAAAGAGGTGCCGGAGCACCTGACCCCTTCCCTGGAAGAGCTGATGCACTCGATAATTGAAAAAACGGTGGCAGAAGTAAACATACCGCCGGAGCGTATGTCCCCCGAAGAAAAAATGGGGGTTGTCCATAAATTGAGTGAAAAGGGCGTATTTTTGCTTAAAGGAGCAATCACCGAGGTGGCAAGGCACTTAAAGACATCCGAAAACACCATTTACCGCTACCTCAGCAGGAGGAACAGCGACCTTTAATTATAAATTAATAAATTAAGGAAGGAGACGATAAAAAATGAAAAAAGTGATCAAAACCGACATGGCCCCCAAAGCCATAGGACCCTATTCTCAGGCCATCATGGTCGGGGACTTCTTATTTGCCTCCGGTCAGGTTGCCATAAACCCTGCAACCGGAGAAGTCGTTGAGGGCGGTATCGAAGCCCAGACCCGGCAGGTTATGGAAAACGTAAAAAACATCCTCCAGGCGGCTGGCATGGATTTCAGCAATGTGGTCAAGACCACTGTATTCATCACCAACATGGACGATTTCGCTAAAGTTAACGAGATTTACGCCGGCTACTTTGGAGAAAACCCGCCGGCCCGGTCCTGCGTCGAGGTGAGCAGGCTGCCGAAAGGGGTACTCATAGAGGTCGAGGTAATAGCGCACAGGTAACCAGGCCTGTGCGTTTAAAAATGAGGGGGTCAAAAAATTGAAATTAACTCTGGAAGATGTAAGGGAAGCTAGGGAAGTACTGAAAAACGTGGCATACAAGACAGGTCTGGTACACAACACCACTTTCAGCGAGATGAGCGGCAACAACGTATACCTGAAGATGGAAAATCTACAGAAGACAGGCTCCTTTAAGCTGCGGGGTGCCTACAACAAGATAGCCCACCTGACCGAGGAGGAAAAGAGAAGAGGTGTAATCGCCTCTTCGGCGGGCAACCACGCCCAGGGTGTCGCCCTGGGAGCCACGTCCTACGGCATAAAATCCACGATAGTTATGCCCAAGCACGCCCCCCTGTCCAAAGTTTCCGCCACGAAAAAGTACGGTGCAGAAGTGGTGCTGCACGGCAATGTATACGACGAGGCCTACGCCATGGCAAAAAAAATCCAGGAGGAAACCGGAGCAACCTTCATCCACCCGTTTAACGACCCGCTGGTGATCGCGGGACAGGGTACCATCGGGCTTGAGATAATCGAAGACCTGCCCGAGACCGATGTAATTGTAGTACCCATCGGAGGCGGGGGCTTGATATCGGGTGTAGCCTTCGCTGCCAAAAGCGTGAAGCCGGACGTCAAAGTGATAGGGGTACAGACCAGCAACATGCCGTCCATGGCCGTCTCAATTTCAAAAAAGACCATAACCACGGTAGAGGGAGTGCCTACCATCGCCGACGGCATAGCGGTTAAAACACCGGGAGACCTAACCTTCGAAATGGTACAAAAATACGTGGACGACATAGTTACGGTGGATGAAGACGAAATCGCCAATGCTATACTTCTTCTGCTGGAAAGGGCCAAGGTGGTTTCCGAAGGGGCCGGAGCGGTAGCCGTAGCAGCGATACTGAACCGCATGAACGGTATAAAGAATAAGAGGGTTGTAGCTGTAGTAAGTGGTGGCAACATCGACGTAAATATCCTGGCGAGGGTCATTGATAAGGGACTCGTAAAAAGCGGGCGGAAAATATTTGTCGACACTTTCATACCTGATAAGCCCGGAACCCTCTGGAGACTTCTGAACCTTATAGCCGAAACCGGGGCCAACGTGCTTTCCGTCGCCCACAGCAGGTCTACCAAAGATGTACCCATAGGATATGCGAAGGTGGAGCTGGAACTGGAGACGGCGGACGAAGAGCACGTTCGGAGGTTAAAAGATGTGCTTGAACAGCACAATTACAGTATAAGTATTCAATAAAATATGAACATTAAGGAGGGATATCGGGGGATTAAGGGGTGATAAAATTTGAACCTGTTTGACATTATAGGACCTGTGATGATCGGCCCTTCCAGCTCCCATACGGCGGGAGCCGTTAGACTGGGGAATATGGCCAGGAATATTCTGGGAGAAGAACCGAGGAGGGCCCGGATAATCGTTTACAATTCCTTTGCCAAAACGGGCCGCGGTCACGGCACCGATAAAGCCTTGATCGCGGGTCTTTTGGGATTTGCTCCCGATGACGAGAGGATAAAAACCTCTTTCGAGGAGGCCGGGAAAAGGGGACTGGTATACGAACTGGTCGCTGGCGAAGATGATGATAGCCTGCATCCCAATACCGCCCTGTTCGCGCTGGAAGGAGCTACGAGAAAAACCGAGGTTATGGGCTGTTCCATCGGCGGCGGCCGGGTCAAGATTACGGCTGTCGACGGATTCGAGGTGGATTTTTCGGGAGAATATCCAACCATTATTACCGTGCACAGGGACAGGCCCGGAATAGTAGCCCGTGTCACGACACACCTGGCGGAAAAGGGGTTTAATATCGCCCGGATGAGGGTCTCAAGAAAGACGAAGGGTGAAAAAGCGCTGATGATCATAGAAACCGACGAGCCGTTACCCGAAGGAATAAAAGAGGTTCTGGCAAGCATTGAAGACATATGTCGCGTATTGCTAATATTACCCGTGTAAAGGTGGAAAAGATGATAAGAACTATAGAGGAATTGGTAATATCGGCTGAAAAAAGAGACTGTAAGATATCCGCCCTAGTCAGGGAACTGGAGGCAAAATCTACGGGCAGTACCGAAGAGGAGCTCTTCCAGAGGATGAGGTCTTATTTTGAAGTAATGAAGGAAGCCGCAAATCGGGGAGTGGCCGGTGAAATTCGCTCAATAAGCGGCATCACGGGCGGGGAAGGCAGGAAGATGTGGAATGCCGCCGGCACGGCCCTGGCGGGTAGTACCGTGGCGAAGGCCGCCGCAAGAGCCATGGCGGTATCAAACGTCAATGCCTCCATGGGGAAGATCGTGGCCGCTCCCACGGCTGGTTCCTGCGGCATACTGCCCGGAGCTGTTTTGACGGTAGGAGAAAAGCTGTCAAAAAGCGATGACGAAATCGTGGACAGTCTTTTCACCGCCTCTGCGGTGGGAAGGATAATTGCCCTCAATGCCACAATCTCCGGTGCCGAAGGAGGCTGTCAGGCGGAGTGCGGTGCTGCTTCCGCTATGGCTGCTGCCGCCGTCGTTGAGCTGGCCGGGGGAAGCCCCAGACAGGCCGCCCATGCGGTCGCCATGGCGTTGAAGGCAGTGATGGGACTTGTATGCGATCCCGTGGCGGGCCTGGTGGAGGTGCCCTGCGTAAAGCGCAACGCCATGGGAGCTGTGGAAGCCATTCTGGCTGCAGATATGGCTATGGCCGGTATTGAAAGCGTGATTCCCCCCGACGAAGTGATAATCGCCATGAAGGAAGTCGGGCGTATGATGCCCGACAGGTTAAAGGAAACCGCTATGGGTGGAGTTGCCGTAACACCGACGGGCAAAAGATTGAGTGAAAAAATTTAAATCTTTAAAGGAGGTACAACTTAATGAAAAGCTATAATTTGGGGCTGCTGCCCAGACTTATTATTGCAATTATTCTAGGTATACTCATAGGTCAATTTACACCCGCTCCGGTTGTTCGAATTCTCGCCACCTTCAACTCCATATTCGGGAATTTCCTCGGATTTGTAATACCCCTGATAATAGTCGGATTCGTAGCGCCCGGTATCGCAGAACTCGGCACCGGTGCCGGTAAACTGCTGGGCATAACGACAGCCATAGCTTATCTTTCAACTCTGATAAGCGGGTTTTTCGCCTTTGGGGTTTCCACAACCCTGCTGCCCAGAATCATCCAGGTAAACAGCCAGTTTGCGGCTACCAACCCGGAAGAAGCCCTTTTAAAGCCCTTCTTCACCGTAGACATGCCGCCCCTCTTTGGAGTTATGTCAGCCCTGGTGATAGCCTTCATCCTGGGTATAGGAATGGCGGCATTAAAGGAAAAGACCATGTATAATTTTATGTCCGAATTCCAAAAGATCGTCCAGATGATCATTACTAAGGTCATAATTCCGCTTTTGCCCGTTCATATAGCCGGTATATTCGCCAATATGACCCATGCGGGAGAAGTTGCAAGAATTCTATCGGTGTTCGGCAAGGTTTTCGTTATAGTCATCGCCTCCCACATTACCATAATTCTGTTACAGTTCCTGGTGGCAAGCCTCTACAGCGGAAAGAATATGATCATGGCGCTCAAGAACCAGATTCCCGGCTACTTGACTGCAATAGGCACCCAGTCCTCCGCAGCCACCATTCCGGTAAATCTGGAGTGCGCCAGAAACAACGGGGTATCGGAGGGTATAAGGGAATTCGTCATTCCCCTGTGCGCCACCATTCACCTTTCCGGCAGCACCATAACGCTGACTACCTGCGCAATTGCGGTAATGATGCTGAACGGTATGCCGGTTACGCTGGCGAAGCTGGCGGGATTCATAATGATGCTCGGCGTCACCATGGTGGCCGCTCCGGGCGTACCCGGCGGTGCGGTCATGGCGGCTCTGGGCATACTCCAGAGCATGCTGGGCTTCACCGAAGCGCAGCTGGCCCTTATGATCGCTCTCTATCTGACCCAGGACAGCTTCGGAACAGCGTGCAACGTGTCCGGCGATAACGCCATCGCTATTATTGTGGATAAGATAGCCCAGCGCATGAAGTTAAACGCGGCTTAATTAAAATAATACGACGTATTGCCCTTGTTACCGGCTCCCCGGCATGTTAAAATAGATGCCGGGGGGTTTTTATTATGTCAAAGACGGGACTCTTGTCATTGATATGGGACGGAGAACACTTACTTATGCTCGATCAGAGGCTTTTGCCCAACGAAATAAAGTACCGGAAAAAGACCACCGTAGAAGAGATCTGGGATAGCATAAGGGCCCTTGAAGTGAGAGGCGCTCCCGCTATTGGAATTGCAGCGGCCTACGGGTTTTATTTTGCGGCCAGAGAGGCCCCGGATACCGATTTTGACTCCTTCTGGAGATACGTCAAAGAGAAATCGGACTACCTGGCATCCTCAAGGCCAACGGCGGTCAACCTGTTCTGGGCGCTTGCCCGGATGGAGAATAAGGTTGTGGAGTCAAGACACCTTCCGGTTTCTGAAATAAGAAGGCTGGTAAAAGAGGAAGCCGAGGCAATCCACAGGGAGGACGAGGAGATCTGCCGTAAAATCGGAGAATACGGTGTGACGCTGTTACGGGAAGGCGCCGGAGTTCTTACCCACTGTAATGCAGGACAGCTCGCCACAGCCCGTTACGGAACGGCCACAGCCCCGATATATCTGGCTCACGAAAAAGGTTGGAAGATCAGGGTATTTGCCGATGAGACCAGGCCCGTAAACCAGGGCTCGCGCCTTACAGCCCTAGAGCTGAAGGAAGCGGGCATTGACGTGACTCTCATATGCGATAACATGGCTGCGATGGTTATGTCTAAGGGCTGGGTTGACGCGGTTATCGTAGGGTGCGACAGGGTTGCGGCCAACGGTGATACCGCCAACAAGATAGGAACCCTCGGCCTCTCTATACTGGCAAAATATTACGGCATACCCTTTTACGTGGCGGCTCCGACCCCAACGATCGATCTTAATACCAAAAGAGGGGAAGACATCCCTATAGAGCAAAGGAATCCCGAGGAAGTGGCATGCAGTTTTGGAAAGAGAACAGCCCCTGAAGGTATTAAGGTCTACAATCCGGCTTTTGACGTCACGCCGGCCGAGAATATTACGGCCTTTATCACCGAAAAGGGAATCATATACCCGCCCTTTGAAGAAAATATTAAAAATTTATTTAATCAGAAAAAGTAGCGAAAGACCTCCCGAAGGTCTTTTTTTTCCAGCTTTTTATATGATATATTAATAGTAAAGGGCGATATAACCGGCAGTTTTAGGGGAGAATATATTTGTAATGCTTGATGGGGGGAATGCTATGGAAAGATACGGGGTTATAATGGCGGGAGGCGGAGGAACCCGTTTCTGGCCGTTGAGCCGCACGTCCACTCCCAAACAGTTCCTTAACATAACCGGCGAAGATACTATGATAAACGACACTATCAAAAGGATAAAAGACATCATTCCGCCCGAGCGGATTCTTATTGTTACCAATAAGGCTCAGGAAAAAATGTTAAAAAAAGTGGTCTCGGACGAGATTCCGCATGAAAACATCCTGCTGGAACCCGTAGGCAGAAATACCGCCGCCTGTATCGCCTATGCTTCTCTAGTAATAAAGAAGAGGAGCGGCGACGCGGTAATGGGTGTCTTTCCTTCCGATCATTACATAAAAAATACCCATGAATTTCAGAGGGTTTTAAATGCGGCTTTTAGCTTGGCCGAAAGCTCAGGAAAACTGGTAACCATGGGTATAACGCCTACCTTCCCCTCTACAGGCTACGGTTATATCAATTTCGACAGGGAAAGGGGTATACAGGCGGAAGATAAGACCGCCTTTGAGGTGATAGAATTCGTAGAAAAGCCCGACGTGCCCAAAGCAAAGGCGTATGTAGAAAGCGGAAACTACCTGTGGAACAGCGGTATGTTCGTCTGGAAGACTTCGGTGATTTTGTCAAGTTTCGAACGCTTCCTCCCGAGGCTCTACAGCAAACTGGTTGAAGTGGAAGAATACATAGGGACCCCCGCAGAAAAAGAAGTCATCGAGAAGGTGTATCCCACCCTGCCCAACATCTCCATAGATTACGGCATAATGGAAAGAGCCGTGAACGTGGCCGTTATCCCGGGGGATTTCGGGTGGAGCGATGTAGGCAGCTGGGATTCGCTGGGCACCGTAATTCCCCCCGATGAAAACGGAAATATTACGCGGGGGGACTACGTCGATATTGAGACCAGGAACAGCATTATATACTCCAGCGGCCGGCTCATCGCCGCTGTGGGACTGGAGGAAATGATAGTAGTCGAGACCTGCGATGCTATACTGGTATGCCCCAAGAGAAAGGCCCAGGAAGTTAAAAAAGTCGTGGAGCAGCTTAAAAAGATGGGAAGAGAAGACCTTCTTTGAAATAAAGGGCTCTTTCGCAGGGCCCAAATAATATGGCGGGGAAGTGTGCTGATGAGAAATCCTGTTAAAATTGCCGCCGTGGTAGTTTCGGCACTTCTTATGATTGCCGGATTGAAGTTCGGCGTATCCTGGCGGGATGCGGCCACGACGGCGGGCTACTCGGATGCTGCAAGAGCAGCCGGTATTGGGGAAAGCCATAAGAATGGCGCCGAAAACCCCACCCTTAGCCTTATAGCGGTGGGCGATGTCATGATGCATATAGGCCAGATATGGTCCGGCTATGATGCGAAAACCGGGCGTTTTGATTATTCGGAGTTTTTTAACGAGGTAAAACACGTTATATCTTCGGCCGACCTTTCTATGGCGAATCTTGAGACGACGCTGGCGGGTGCAGCGCGCAAATTTACCGGGTATCCCCGGTTCAACAGCCCCGACGAGATTGCCGACGCATTAAAAGACGCGGGTTTTGACGTTATCATGACCGCCAACAACCATTCGCTGGACAGGGGGGAAGAAGGAGCCCTGAGAACTTTAAGGGTGCTCGAGGAAAAGGGTCTCACCCCCGTCGGCACAAATAAATCCCAGGAAGACCGGGAGAAGCCCGTTCTAAAGGAAGTCAACGGCGTCAGGATCGCTTTCCTTGCGTATACCTACGGCACAAACGGCATCCCCCTTCCGAAAGATAAACCTTACCTGGTTAACCTCATAAATCCGGAAATAATGCTGGAGGACATAAGGTCCGCCAGAAATGAGGCCGATGCAGTGGTGGTGTACCTTCATTTCGGACAGGAGTACCACCGGCAGCCGTCAACAGAACAAAGAAAATTGGCTCACCAGCTCATAATCGGAGGAGCCGATCTGATAGTAGCGAGTCACCCTCACGTGGTCCAACCGGGCGAATGGGTTGAGGTGGAAGATGCGTGGGGGAGGACTTCGAAAAAATACATAGCCTATTCCCTGGGAAATTTCATTTCGGCGCAAAGTTTTCCTCATACCGACGAAGGCGTCATACTTAAGGTAACCCTGGAAAAGGACCCGGAGGAAAACCTGGTATCCGTGGTCCGCGCCGAGGAAATTCCCACCTGGGTTCACAGGTACAGGGAAGAGGGCAGGATGAAGTATGTAGTTAGACTGGGCAAAAAAAATAAATGAATTACCCCCCTGCTCAAACCTTCTGTTACTTTATTTATTATGAAAATAAAGAAAATTATAAAAATATGCGAAACCATATTTTATCAATTCCTTCAGGTAGGTGTGAACTATGGGATTTGAAGTACAGGAAAAGTACAAGATTCTCATTGCTGTATTGATAGGCAGTATCATGGGGCCCCTTGACGGTAGCGCCGTCAATGTGGCCATGCCCACGCTTTCCATGGTTTTTAATGCGGATATCACGACTATTAGCTGGGTATCCATGGTATACCTCCTGGTCCTGAGCGGACTTCTCCTGACCTACGGGAGGCTCGGTGATGTGATAGGCTACAAGAGACTTTTCCTCCGGGGAATGCTTGTATTTACGGCGGCATCGGCGCTCTGCGGACTGTCGCCCTTTATAGGATTTTTAATACTGGCGAGGGCCCTTCAGGCAGCTGGAGCGGGAATGATGATGGCCGTAGCCCCCGCTATCATCACCACGACTTTTCCCCGGCAGGAAAGGGGAAAGGCTCTGGGGTTTAATGCGGTTGCCGTGGCGGCAGGTTTATCCATAGGCCCGTCCGTAGGAGGATTTCTGCTGTATGCGTTAGGCTGGAGGTCCATATTTTTAATAAACATCCCTATAGGCATCGGGGGATACCTGTTGGCGAAAAGAGTTCTTCCCGCCGGTCAGAACCTTAAACATGCAAAATTTGATGTCCCGGGGGCTGTGCTGGGCCTTTCCTTTTTAACGGCGCTGCTCCTTTACATCAGCAAAGGGCAGGAACTGGGTTGGTCATCGGTATATGCGCGTTCGCTGGTTGTGATATCGCTAGTGGCTTTCGCGGCTTTCGTTATGCACGAAAAAAAAGCGGAAGACCCGATGCTGGATCTGAAGCTTTTCTGCAACCGCACGTTTACCGCCGGGAATTTGAGCTGTCTTCTCAATTTCACGGCCCAGTACATAATGGTTTTCCTTACACCCTTTTACCTGAACAGGGCTGGATTTTCGCCCGGCCAGGTCGGTGGTATAATGACTGCTTTTCCTCTGACGGTGCTTTTCGTAGCTCCCTTGAGCGGCATGCTGTCCGATAAGTTGGGTTCCCTGCTGCTCAGCACCCTGGGTGCCTTTACGAGTGCGGCTGCACTTTTTTTAATGGGCAACCTGGGACTTAATGCTGGAATTCCGGATGTGGTCTGGAGGCTGATGCTCTTCGGAATAGGTAACGGACTTTTTCAGACACCTAACAACAGTTCCGTTATGGGCAGTGCGCCCATGGACCGCCAGGGAGTGGCGTCCGGTGTGCTGGCCACCATGAGAAACGTGGGCATGGTAGTGGGAGTGGCCATTGGGAGCGGCTTTTTTTCAGCTCGCAACAGTTACTACATGAAGATTCTTCCCTATCCGGACCGGGTGCTCCTGGACACTGCCTTTATAACGGCTCTGAGGGATGCGTATCTTCTGGCGGCGTTTATCGATCTCCTTTGCATGGCGGCTTCCTCGGTAAGGGGAAGATCGACCTGCGGGGGTGAAACCCGCGAAAATAAAAAGAGCTGCTAAGCAGTGTAAACCTTCTATAAAAAATATGGCCTATTTCGGCCATATTTTTTTGCACTCTATTACAAAAATTTTTGAATAAAACTCATATAACCCCCTTTTTGAAAATATTTTTAGTAAAGAACGCAAGAAGGGGGATGGTTATGAGTGTATGCTGAGGAAAACTTTCCGTTTTAAAGTTTCTGCAGTGTTATTTGTTTTTCTTGCGGCGGTAGCGTTTTTAGTCTTTTGGAAAGCGAACCGGGTACGGCCGGTTTTTTGGGCGCGATCCCCCCTGGCCGGTAAGACCGTGGTGATAGATCCGGGTCACGGAGGTATAGACGGGGGGACATATCACCGTGACGGCATTCTTGAAAAGCACATAAACCTTGCGGTTGCCACCAAACTGAAAAACGTTCTGGAAAAAAGCGGAGCAAAGGTGGTAATGACACGAACGAAAGACGAGTCCCTGGACCACAGGAACAATAAGAGTAATTCCCGTCACAAGAGGGATCTCATCGCAAGGGTGGATATAATCAACGAAGTTAATCCGGATATTTACCTCAGCATCCACGTAAATGCCGAAAGGGGCTCACCGGCCACTCGGGGCCCGATGGTCTTTTATTACAGAGAAAGCGCAGAAAGCCGGCGGCTCGCGGAGTTAATACAGACTCAACTGGAAGAAGCTTATAAATTGGCGGGGCAGGAAGTCAGGAAGAGAAAACCTTACGCCAATTCCTCGCTTTTTCTGTTGTGCAATGCCAATTCCCCGGGGGTCATAATAGAACTGGGATTTATGACAAACGCTGCAGACCGGAGGCTTTTGCAAAACGCCGATTTTCAGTATAAATTATGCAGCGCCGTCGAACGGGCGCTGAGGGAATATTTTTGATGGCCTTTTTTTATTTTTTTGTGTTATAATAAATAAAGTGTTATAATAGAAAAAAGCACTTTTGTATGGGTGATCGCATGAACGACAATTTGAAAAAAGAGATCGCGGATTGGATAAAGTCTATAGCCTTTGCGCTGGTGATAGCTCTAGCCATAAGAACCTACATATTTGAGCCTATGATAGTGCCGACGGGCTCTATGATACCCACTATCAACATTGGCGACAGGATTCTGGTTAACAAATATATCTATAGGTTTGAGCCTCTAAAAAGGGGAGACATAGTGGTCTTCAAGTACCCGGACGATCCCAGGCAGACCTTTGTCAAACGCCTGATAGGATTGGGTGGCGACGTGGTGGAGATAAGGGACGGGAGGCTGTATATTAACGACAACCCCGTGGATGAGCCCTATCTAAACGAGCCCATGATAGGCAGTTACGGGCCTTATAAGGTGCCGGAGGGACACTATTTCATGATGGGTGACAACAGGAATAATTCTAAAGACAGCAGGTTCTGGGAAAATAATTACGTACCCAGAAAGCTGGTGGTCGGTAAGGCCGTATACCGCATATGGCCTCCCGGCAGGATAGGCAAATTAAAATAACAGCCGTGCGAATGCATTCGCACGGCTGTTAACTTTTCAGAATAAATCATGTCAAAACGCTTTAAACATTTCCTTACTCGCTCCGCATATCGGACATTTGTCCGGCGCCTCATCAAGGACTGTATGACCGCATACCGGACAGATATAAACAGCCTTCAATTCAATATCCTTGCCCTGTTTTGCAGCATTCTGGGCATCCTTGAATAATTTAGCATGAATTTTCTCCGCCTCCAGCGCAAAATGAAAAGATCTTTCCGCTCCCGTTTCATTCTGGAACCGGGCTGTATTTAGGTAAACAGGATACATCTGCTCTACTTCGTGCAGTTCGCCGTTAATTGCACCTTGCAGGTTATCAACAGTTTTTCCGACGCCGAAAACGCCACCGGCGGCAACCGTGGCATCACTTGTTTCTCCACCGATTTCATGAAAATGATTGCTGGCATGCACTCTTTCGGCGTAGGAAATGGCTTCAAAGAGTCTGGCGATGTTTTTGAATCCTTCCTTTTCAGCTATCTCCCCCCACAACAGGTACCTCATATGTGCCATGCTTTCGCCACCGTAGGCGGAACGTAGAAAATCCGCAGTCCTTGCATTTTTTACGGGCATTTTATTACCTCCTTTTAAATTTATAATTACCGGGTATTAACTGTTCAATTCATGTAAATTCTTATGTACATATTTATAGTATATATTTGTAGTTTTATAGAAATTCTACAAAGGAAAATACAAATCTTCATCGAATTAATAATTAGGTGGTCAAAATATGAGCCGTTTAAAACTGAAGTATAAAATCTGGCTTGAAAACAACGGCAAGGCTTTCGGTGACGGCCCGTTGGATATCCTGAAGAGGGTAGAAAGGAGCGGGTCGCTGAAGCAGGCAGCATCGGAGATGAACATGTCCTACTCTCATGCCTGGAACCTGATAAAAGGCCTGGAAAAGAGGCTGGGGTTTAAACTTATAAGGAGCAGGGTCGGTGGGGTGAAGGGGGGATGTTCGGAACTTACCGATGAGGCCAGGTTGCTTGTGGCGAAGTACGAGTCCTTTCGTAACAGGGTCGACGAGGTTCTCGCGGATCTTTACCAGACTATTTTCAGTGAATAGCTTTAATTTTTATCACCGTTATACTATGAAAAGTATAACCATGTCGCTAGTGTTTTTGGAGGTTAGTTAATTTGGCGAGAAGATATTTACTGTTGTTGCTATTCTGTTTTATACTTGCGTTTTTTTTACCGGCTCTAGCCGGTTGCAAGCCACCTGGTAAACAAACGGAAATTACGATTTCGGCTGCTGCCAGTCTGAAAAACTGCCTTGAAGAAATTGCAAAAGATTTTGAGCAAAAACACGGAAGTATTAAAGTAACGTTAAACTTTGGGCCCTCGGGGGTGCTGCAGCGGCAGATCGAACAGGGGGCTCGGGTGGATATATTTTTTTCTGCCGGTAAAAGAGAGATGGAAGGTCTGATAGAAAAGAAACTCATCCATCGTCACACAGATTTACTGGCTAATGAGCTCGTTTTGATAATTCACCGTGATACCGAATTTGTCCCGCAGTCGGTACAGGACCTGTTAAAACCTGAAATAGTAAGGTTGGCGATAGGTGAGCCTGAAACGGTTCCGGCCGGTAGCTATGCAAGAGAAACTTTAACCTATTATAACGTATGGGACGGGCTAAAACCCAAAATCATTTTCACGAAAGACATTCGTCAGTTGCTGGCTTATGTGGAATCGGGTGATGTGGATGCCGGTTTTGCGTATAAAACCGACGCTGTCACTTCGCGAGACGTAAAAATTGCTTTTTCCATAGATGAAAAATCTCATCAACCTATCGTTTATCCCGTCGGTGTAGTTGGTACATCGAAAAATATAAAGGAAGCCCTGGTTTTTTACGAATACCTTCAGAGCGCGGAAGCGGCGAAAGTCTTCGAAAAATACAGGTTTATAGTCTTAAAAAGGTAGAGATGATACCGTGGAGTGGGAAGAATTTTTGATGCCCATACTGGTTTCAATAAGAATAGCTTTTGTTTCCAGTATTATTGTTTTTTTTATAGGGATTGCCGCCGCATGGTTTATGACCAAAAAAAAATTTCCCGGCAAGACGCTGGTCGAAACCGTCCTTATTCTTCCCCTCGTGCTTCCTCCAACCGTCACCGGGTTTCTTTTGCTTTACAGCCTGGGCAGAAGAAGCTGGGTAGGCAAAATTATGGAATCGTTGTTTAATACGCCGCTTTTATTCACATGGTATGCTGCGGTAATCGCTTCGGTGATAATTACTTTTCCCCTGGTTTATCAGTTGATAAAAGCCGGCTTGGCTTCGGTTGACAGGGAATTGGAAGATGCGGCGCGTTCCTCCGGTGCCAGCGAATGGCAGGTCTTCAGATACATCACCTTACCGCTTTCTTTTCGGTTTTTGATTTCGGCGTACATATTAGGTTTTGCGAGAGGACTGGGGGAGTTCGGGGCAACCTTGATGATTGCGGGAAACATTCCGGGAAAAACACAAACGGTTCCTCTGGCGATATATGTTGCCGTTGGCTCGGGAAATATGAAACTTGCCTGGTACTGGTCCTTGTCCGTTCTCATAATTTCTTTTGTGTTCTTGTCAATAGTAAATAAACTGAAATAAATCTTTTGCGGAGGGGGTTAACTTGAAGAAAATTCCTGTAGAGAGAGCTGTAGGGATGATATTATGCCAGGATATAACAAAAATAGTCCCCGGGGAATTTAAAGGGCGGGCCTTTAAAAAGGGACACATAATAAGGGAAGAGGATATAGAAGAGCTTTTAAAGATAGGCAAGGAACACGTCTACGTGTGGGAACCCCGGCAGGGCCAGGTGCACGAGGATGAAGCAGCCTTAAGAATAGCCAGGGCCGTGGCCGGGGACAACATAGTCTATGACGAGCCTGTCGAGGGAAAGACGACTTTGAAGTCGACGGTGAAGGGCCTTTTTAAGGTCAAAAGCCGACTCCTCTACGAGATAAATTCCATAGAATACGTGACGGTGGCGTCCCTGCCGGGGAATTTTGCGGTGGAAGCCGGCCGGAAACTGGCCGGAGCCCGAGTGATACCACTGGTCATAGAGGAGGAAAAAATAAATACGGTTGAAGAACTCTGCGGCAAAGAAGGACCGGTTTTTGAGGTGAAACCTTATAGGAGGTTAAAAGCGGGCTTGATAACGACGGGCAACGAGGTCTATAAGGGCAGGATAGCGGATAAGTTCGGTCCGGTCGTGAGGGCGAAGCTGGAATATTTTGCAGCCGAATACCTGGGCCAAGTTTTTTGCCCCGATGACGTGGAAAAGATTCGGGAAGCCATACAGAATTTTAAGGGAAAAGGAGCGGACCTCATAATCCTGACCGGCGGGATGTCGGTGGACCCGGACGACTTGACGCCGGCGGCGATAAGGAGTACCGCCGACCGGGTGGTGACCTACGGCGCACCGGTCCAGCCGGGCAATATGTTTATGATGGCTTACGCCGGAAGGGCGGCTTTGATTGGGGTGCCCGGCTGCGCCATGTATTACAGGACGACGGTGCTAGATGCCGTGTTGCCCAGGGTGTTTGCCGGTGAGATTCTGGAGAAAGAGGATTTTATCGCGATGGCAGAAGGCGGATTTTGTTCGGGCTGCGAACCGTGCCGCTATCCGAACTGCTATTTTTGCCGGTAAGTAAAACGCTGAAGGCAGGAGGTTGAGGCCTTTTCCCTCATCTTCTGTGTCTCGGGGTGAGGATCTTGGATATTCTGAAAACAATAACACCGGCCCTTGGGGGATTAATTTCAGCGGTGGGAGGCGGCGGCAAGACTACCCTGCTTTTCAGGATGGCAAAGGGGCTCTCGGGGCGCCGGCAGAGGGTGTTGCTCACAACCACCACGAAGATGTATGTACCGGGTCATTCCCGGGATTGGGTTTTGATAATAGAGGATGACGAGGATAAAGCCTTTGAAAAAGTATCCAACACGGATGCCGGTATTGTAATACTCGGAAGAGAAGTTTTGCCGGAAGGTAAAATGACTGGGATTGATCCCTGTCTTGCGGACCGCATTTTTAAACGCCGCATCTTCGATTTCGTGCTGGTGGAAGCCGACGGTGCAAAAAGAAAGCCTATAAAAGCACCTGCTGCCCACGAGCCCAGGGTGCCGGAGAGCACCACATGCGTCCTGGGAGTGATAGGCCTTGACGCTATGGGAAAACTGCTGACCGAAGAGGTCTTCCACAGGGCGCGCCTATTCTCCCGCGAATTCGGGTTTGAACCCGGCGCCGCCATCGACGAAGATATTGTAGCTGCGCTGGTGACCTCGCGAAACGGTCTTTTCAAGAACGCTCCAGATTGGGCAAGAAAAATTCTGGTGCTGAATAAGGCCGATGATCAAGAGGCGAGGCTGAAAGCCCGAAAAATAGCCTTTGCGGTAAAGCAGCGAAAGCGGTGCGATGTACTGCCCGATATAATTTTGATGAGCTCGTTTATAAGCGACAAACCTTATCTGGAGGTACTGGGATGAATATCTACAGCATCATCCTGGCGGCCGGCGAAGGCAGGAGGGCAGGGGGGAACAAGCTTTCAAAACCCATAGGAGGTAGACCCATGCTCGAGTGGGTGCTGAAAAGCGCCGTAAAGGCCCGCTTTGCCGGCGTAATCCTCGTGGCAGGAAAGGAAAAGGATTTCTGCGAGAAACTGGGTAACATGTACGGAGTGACGGTCCTTTACAACCCAGATTTTAAATCCGGTATGAGCTCTTCCCTCAAAAAAGGGGTATCCGGCCTGCCGGCCGGCTGCGACGGTTTTGCCGTTATGCTCGGCGATATGCCTTTTGTAAAAACCGAGACCCTTAATCTATTAATAAGGGAGTTTGAAAAATGGCCCTACATAGTCGCACCCGTATTTGACGGAAAACGCGGCCACCCACCGATAATCTCCGTTGAATTCAGAGCCAAAATAATGGAGCTGTCCGGTGACATCGGTGCAAGAAACGTAATTCAAAACCATATTGAGAGAGTAAGACTGGTGGATGTGGAGGACGAGGGCGTCGTTAAAGATATAGATACTTTTTAAATAAAGGGAGGGACAACGATTGAATATCTTTGAAGAAGTGCTGAAAGCTCAAAAAGAGAGAAAAAATTTTGCGCTGGTGACTGTAATAAAAGCGGAAGGATCTGCTCCCCGCCATGGAAGCGCCAGGATGCTGGTGTTTCCCGGCGGTGAAATTAAAGGCACCATAGGCGGGGGCATACTGGAGGCTACGGTCATAAGGGAATCGCTGGATTCCCTGAAGACCGGCAGGTCGAAAGTGGTAAAGTACCGGTTGGATAAAGACAAAGGCGGTCTTCCAATGGTCTGCGGCGGGGAAGTGGAGCTTTTTATTGAGGTTTTTAGGTCCAAGCCGCAGCTGGTGATTGCCGGTGCCGGTCATGTGGGCTACTGGGTGAGCAAAATCGCCTCTACTCTGGATTTTGAGATAACCGTCGTCGATGACAGGGAGGAGTGGGCGAACAGGGAACGGTTTCCCGAAGCGGACAGGATAATGGTGGTGGAAAGCTTCGCCGAGGGAATCGAAAAGTGTAATATCGATGAAAATTCTTTTGTAGTTATTGCGACAAGGGGTCATGCCCATGACAGAGAGACTCTCAAAGCGGCGCTCTCCAGAAACTCCCGCTATATCGGCATGATAGGAAGCAGGAAAAAAGTAATCGAGTGCTTTGAGCAGCTGAAAAAAGAAGGAGTATCACAGGATCTGTTGGATGGGGTGTACGCCCCCGTGGGTCTTGACCTGGGCGCCGAGACGCCCGAAGAGATAGCTGTCAGCATAATGGCGGAAATCCTTATGGTCAAGAACAGCGCTACCGGGATGCCGCTCTCCCGGAAGGAGAAGTCCTAGATGGGGGAAACTAGTGTGCTGATAAGGGGTGCGGGGGACATAGCCAGCGGTATCGCCCACCGGCTTTTCCGTTGCGGCTTCTCCGTATACATGACGGAGATACCCGCTCCCACCAGTATAAGGAGGAAGGTGGCCTTTTCGGAAGCCGTTTACGACGGCGAAGCCGAAGTGGAAGGAGTAAAGGCGGTGCTGGCCCGGTCTGTCGAAGACGCCATTAACTTGAGCCGTAATGGGTTGATACCGGTGCTGGTCGACCCGGACCTGAAGTGCCTGGAGGGCCTGAAACCGGTGGTGCTTGTGGATTCCATCCTAGCAAAAAAGAATCTGGGAACGCGAAAGTCCATGGCCCCCGTGGTCATCGGAGTTGGGCCGGGATTCACGGCGGGCGAGGACTGCCACGCAGTGGTGGAAAGCCTGCGGGGACACGACCTGGGGCGGGTGATAATGAAAGGGAGGGCGGCGGAGAATACCGGCATACCCGGAGAAGTGATGAATTACACCCTGGAGAGGGTTATATACGCCCCTGCAGCGGGAAGGATACGGCTTGTCAGGGATATCGGTTCGCCGGTGAATGAAGGCGAATTGATAGCGATGATCGGGAATGTGGAGGTCAGAACGAAAATAGGCGGTGTTTTGAGGGGTATAATCAGGAACGGTTTTGAAGTTTGGAAGGGAATGAAGATAGGGGACGTAGACCCCAGAGGAATCGTTGAACATTGCTATACGATTTCGGATAAGGCCAGGGCTATCGCGGGAGGAGTTCTGGAAGCAGCATTATACCTTTTGAACCATCGCATGTTCTCATAAAGGGCAATCAACGTATAGAGAAAAAAGCTGTGCCAGTATGCACAGCTTTACAAATTAATATTCTTTTCCGTATCCGTATTTTATAGCAGCTGCAGGATAAAAATAATTTTTTTATTCCTCTATGTATTCTATTCTCTCAGCGGTTTCAGGATAATATATGATGTCGAATTTTTCCCTGTTCATTAAAAATTTTATAATTGAATAAGACTGGGCAATACAGTAAAAGAGTATCGGGAAGCCTGCCACAGTTGCTATCATTTTGGTTGCATCTATTCCTGAAATTTTACCTCCGGTTCCTACAGTTACTGTTATCAATGCCATTAATCCCACGATTACTCCCCATAATATTTTCATATACTGCGGAGGCTCCGGATCGTCTTTGGTATTCCCTGTTGTGTTCATTGCGGCTATAGTTGTTGTCATTGAGTCCGCCATCGTGGTAAATGAAATTCCTATTGTTACAAGCATTATCCAACTTAAAAGAGATGAAAGCGGAATATTTTTTAGGAATGCAAAGAGAGAAGCTTCAAGTCCTCCTGAGGATACAAGGCTCCATAGATTTTTATTCATCATTTCGAAGTATATGGCAGAACCGCCGAATATCCAGAACCACAACAAACCAAAAAGTGAAGTTGCAACAAGGTTGACAAGAATAAACTCTTTGACAGTTCTTCCGTAAGCAAGCCTTGCAAAGAACATTCCACTCGTAGGTGCATATGCAAGCCATATCGCCCAGTAGTAGATTGTCCACCATCTCGGCCAGTCTGATTGATCTATGGGGCTGAGCCATAAAGACTTTGTAAAGAAGTTTTGCAAATAATCCCCCAGCGACTGTGCTCCAAGTTTAAATATAAATGTTGTTGGGCCAAAAACAACCAAAAATAACATTAATCCCAGGAAGAGCTTTGTATTCTGACTTGCAAGCCAGTTGATCCCTTTCTTAATTCCCATATAGCTAAATAAAATGTAGGCTGCTGTCATTATAATAACTATAATACTCCACACCGCGGGTTCTGGTTTTATGCCAGCTAGTATGCTGAGCCCGCTTGCTATCTGCAATGTTCCAACGCCTAAGCATGCTGCGACTCCTCCTATTATTGCAAAAAGGCAAAGGTTGTCGATGATTTTTCCTACAATGCCGAACGACTTTTCCCTAAATATAGGGTATAAAGTTGCTCCCTGTGTATAAGGCAATTTCATATTATAATGTGTGAAGCATACAACAAGTCCTGATATCGTATACATCGCATAGGGGGTAAAAGTCCAATGCAGTGTTGCCGTAGACAAGGCAAAAATAGCTGCATTTTCAGTGTAAGGCTCAAGCCCCAGCACCTTGGGAGGTGAACAGAAGTGGTAGAGCGGCTCTGCAATACCCCAAAATAATATTCCTACTGCAATACCTGAGGTCAAAGTTATTGCAAACCAGCTCCAGTTGGAAAATTCAGGTTTAGCATCAGCCCCCCCGAATTTGATGTCGCCGTATTTTGAAACCATGAGATAAAAGCACATTAAGACAAGAAACAAACCGAACAAATCAAAGAGCCAACCAAATGTATTTATGGCAAATTCTACTATTTTATTCTCCACATTGTAGAATTCTTCAGGTGCAACAGCCGCTGTTATTATGGAAGCCGCTATAATAATCATCATAGGAGCAAATACTTCCCATCTAATTTTTTTACTTTTTACCATAATAATCCTCCTAAGATTTTAATAATTCATTTACTTTCTTCTGAATGCTTCCACCTTTTAATACCTCATATGCCTTTTGTATATCTACTGTTAAATTCCTATCTTTATCTAAAAACGGTATGCGCCTTCTTATTTCTTCATATACAACCTGACCTGCCAATCCTAAGTTAAAATCGGGCTCGTTTTTCCTTAAATCCGCAGCCTGTGCTGCATGAATTGCTTCTATTCCAAGGATGTAATAAAGGTTATCTACAATTTTTCTGGTCTTTTGAACAACATAAGGAGTATTGTTGGCATGGTCTTCTATTTCTCCTGCTACAGCATAAAAATCCATGCTGACGGGATTTGCAAGATGTCTTATCTCTGCATCAAGTGCAGCAAAAGGCTTTTGTATCGTGCCGTATGCAATAACATGTTCAGGGTCCGGCGTTAAAAATCTTGCAAGTTTTGTGAAGTGCTCTGTACTCAGTTTTATCGTTCTGTAGCATGATGCTTTTGAAAGATGGCTTAAAGCAATACCAACCGCTTCAAATCCTATTGTCCAACTTATTGGTTCAAAGTTGCCACAGGATTTTATATCTTCCTGCTTAAAAAGGACGCAGGGGTTGTCATCAGATGAATTAATTTGAATTAAAAGCATTTCTTTCAAAAATCTTATAGTGTCTCGTACAGCTCCGTGTATGTGTACGGCGCATCTAAAGCACAAAGGATCTTGTAAAGCATTTGCAATATTTGGTTTCCAAAGATAGCTTCCCTTCAAATAATTTCTTACTTTTGCAGCACTTTCATTTTGCCCTGGGAACGGTCTTGCCTTATTTACATTTTCATCAAGAGGAGATACATTACCTCTAAATGCTTCGAGGCTGAAAGAGTATATCATATCTGCTAGATCAACAAGATTGTCGACGTCATACAACACCAGACATCCTTCACCCGCTGAAAGTGCATTCGAACTTACCAAGGCTAGACCGTCTTTCGGGCCTAATTTTACCGGCTTTAATCCTGCTTTTTCAAGCGCTATGCTTGCGGGCATTTTTTCTTTGTTAAAATAAGCTTCTCCTTCACCTATCATAGCAAGTGCTATGTGAGAAAGACAGGCGATATCCGCTTCTCCCACCGAACCCCTTTCGGGTACAACAGGCGTTACGTGCTTATTCAGCATTTCTTTATACATTAAAAGTATTTCCGGTTGTATGCCTGTACACCCTAAGAGCAGTGTATTAAGTCTAACAACCATCATTGCCCGTACTTCCTCAATGCTTGCTTCGGGCCCAACCGCGACACAATGAGAGCGCACAAGATTTACATTGTATTCATGAAAAAACTGCTCATCTATTATCCTATCTTTATTTGCGCCTACTCCCCTATTTAGGCCGTACACGGGCACATTTTTTTTAGCGAGCTCGAAAATCAATTCTCTTGATTTCTTCGCCCTTTCATAAGCCTCTTCAGAAATTTCCACCTCAAAATTATCCCTTGCTACCTTAACTACTTCTTCAATAGTGAGGTCTTTCCCTGTAAGCAATATTTTTCCTCTGCTCATTGTTTAAACTCACCTCATTTTGAGTTGTTATTTTCTGTTAGTTACTTTTTAATACCCCCTCCTTACTAAATTTGTAGATTTTCACAAACTCGAATTTCTTTATAATTACCCCCCTTTTCACAATAACCTCATCAAAAATAGATATTTTTACAAAATATTGATTAATAGACATTTATAAATTTATGGAATATAAAATCATTCACCTTCGTATTTTTTTTGTTAATTCTGGATTAAATTGCTTTCATGATGCTCGTTCTAATGTACATCTATGGGGTTTTGGGTTTTAAATGTGTAAAGCAAAAAAGTGAAGATTGCATCTTTTTTTTCCTGAAGGTATTTTTTATTACTTATAGAAGTTTTTAATAAATAAAATAAAACATGAATTTTTAATTTTATCCCGCTTAGGATTTGGAGGTGGTAAGTCTATCTCACCATAATCAGGGGTGC
The DNA here is from genome assembly GCF_008124715.1 of Thermosediminibacter litoriperuensis. GTDB lineage: Bacteria > Bacillota > Thermosediminibacteria > Thermosediminibacterales > Thermosediminibacteraceae > Thermosediminibacter > Thermosediminibacter litoriperuensis. The sequence goes on from NZ_VNHO01000022.1 coordinate 23,607, forward strand.
CCCCGCTAATTTTTATTAGGAGTGATTTAGTTGGAAAAGAAAACAAAGTATACATTGGACGATTTGCTGCATCCGTTTATAATACTCTTTACAATACTCGTTATTGTTGCACTTATGACTCACCTTATCCCCGCCGGCGTATATGATAAGGTTGAAGTCGGAGGAAAGCTGATTACAAAAGCAGGAAGTTATCATCAGATTCAACCAAATCCTATAAATTTAATGGAATTTTTTATGGCAATTCCGCAAGGTTTGCAAAACGCTGCCGCTTTGATTTTCATGATTTTCTTAATTGGAGGAGCAATTAGGGTCTTTGATAGTACCGGAGTATTTAACGCGGCTCTTTCAGAAATATTGAAGAGAACCGGAAAAGACAACGGTGTTTTGGTTATTGCGTTCCTTACCATCTTTTTTGCGTGCATTGGTGCTTTCCCTTCAATGTTCGAAGCAACCATACCTTTCGCGCCGATCCTGATTTCTATTGCACTCGCCCTTGGTTATGATGAGGTAGTAGGTGTGTCGATGGGGTTGCTCGGGGTTGTTATCGGGTGGACATCAGGACCTACAAACCCGTGGACAGTAGGTATCGGTCAAACCATAGCGCAATTACCTATGTTTTCTGGCATCGGATACAGGCTTGTAATACTTGTTATACTTACGGCAATAACAATTATTTATATCTCTATATACGGCAAAAGGATTAAGCAGGATCCATCGCGCAGCGTTGTTTACGGCATAAATACGGGAAGAGGGCAGTATAACTCTGATAATATATTCAAGACAAATTTCACGACAAAGCACGGGTTTATCTTGCTTGATCTTGCCCTAACCATAGGTTTAATTCTTTACGGAACTTTTAATTGGAAGTGGGGCATTACCGAAATGTCCGCCGTATATATTATGGGAGGAATTATAGCCGGTGCATTGGCGGGATTCAACCCAAGCAAGACAGCGGATGAATTTATTATGGGTGGGAAAAATATTTTTCCTGCAGCAATGGCAGTAGGTCTTGCTAGAAGCATACAGGTTTTAATGGATAACGCTCAGATAAGTGATACCATTGTTCACTATTTATCTATACCTCTTGCGCATCTACCTACAATATTTACAGCGATAGGCATGTTTATAGTTCAGTCTATACTAAACTTCTTCATACCGTCCGGAAGCGGACTGGCAATGGTAACAATGCCCATAATGGTATCATTATCGGATGTTCTCCATCTCAATCGTCAGATTGCAATACTCGCTTTCCAATACGGCGACGGGCTTTCAAACCTGTGCTTTCCCACAACGGCAGTTACTATGGCTTTCCTTTCTATTGCAAAAATACCGTTTAATAAATGGCTCAGATACATTATGCCTTATCTTCTTATAACGTGGGGCTTTGCAGCGGTTTCACTAATTGTTGCTGTGCTTATAAACTACGGTCCGTTTTAAAGTCTATGGGCATGCATAGAATGCATGTCTCTTATGACGTGAACTTATAAATAATCGAGACTTTTAGGCAGGTGTTAGAATGGAAATTGTGCTATATGTAAATGGCAAAAAATACAAGTTAGATGTAGGATCAGAAGAGAGACTCCTTGATGTTTTAAGGGATAAAATCGGAATAAAGAGCGTAAGAGAAGGATGTTCTGAAGGTGAGTGCGGGGCATGTACCGTCCTTATGGATAAAAAACCGGTAACATCATGTCTTGTTCTTGCCTTTCAAGCAGAGGGCAAGGAGATTCTAACGGTTGAGGGTTTGATTGAAAATGGAGAACTTGACCAGCTTCAAAAATCGTTTATCGAAAAAGGGGCGATTCAGTGCGGCTACTGTACCCCCGGGATGATACTCTCTATTAAAGGCTTGCTTTATCAAAATCCCAATCCCACCGAGGAAGAAATCAGAGAAGCTATTGCAGGCAATCTCTGCAGGTGTACAGGTTATAAAAAAATTGTGGACGCGGTGATAGATGCTGTGCAAAAGGGGGAGGAAAGATGCGTTCGTACGAGGCAGTAAGTGTGAAAACGGAAGGAGACCTCCTCGAGCTTTTAAAGAATAACAAAAAATTAACATATATCGCGGGGGGTACGGATTTCATCATAAAATTGAGAGAGGGCAAGGTCTCTCCCGAATTGCTTGTTGATATATCGTGTCTAGAGGATTTTCGGGGTATCAGCGTGCAGGACGGTTTTATTAAAATAGGGGCTGTAACAACATTTTCTGAAATTCAAAACAGCAGTATAATTAAAAAATATGCACGATGCCTCGCTCAAGCTGCTGCTAAGATAGGCTCTGTTCAAATAAGAAATCGAGCTACAATAGGCGGCAACATAGTAAACGCATCTCCTGCCGCAGACAGTCTTCCGGCTCTCGGAGCGCTGTCGGCGGTTGTTGAGGTTTTCGGGGTAGAGGGCTTAAGAAAGGTTAATATCGAAGATTTTATAATCGATATGAGAAAAACATGCTTAAGAGAGAATGAGATTGTTAAGAACATATACATTCCATGCTCTCCAGACAGTTTCTCCTCCTTTTCCAAAGTCGGCGCAAGAAAAAGTGTCACAATTTCAAAATTAAATCTGGCTGTCAATTTAAAATATCATAAAGATGTATGCTTAGAAATTAATGCTGCGGTTGGAACCTTAGGAAAAAATTTTGTACTGCTAAAGGATTGCGATGGATTAATTAACAGAAAGATGGACGAGGATTTTGCGAAAGTATTAGGGGAAAAACTATCGCGTCTTGTGCAGTACACGATCCCCAACAGGGCGTCCATGCCATATAAGAGCGTTGCCATAAGAGGGCTTGCGGAAGATGTAATGGAAGATATAATAAATGAGCTTTCCGGGAGGGGGATTAATCTGTGATAACAGAAACAGAGCTGATGAAAGGATTTAAATATGTAGGTAAGTCAATCCCCATAGGAGACGCCGAAGCGAAAGCCACTGGCACCGTGCGATATACGGGTGATATGGAATTTCCGAACATGCTTTACGCCAAGTTTGTCTATAGCCCGTATCCCCATGCAAGAATAATTAATATTGACACTGAAAGTGCGGAGAAGGTCCCCGGGGTAGTAAAAATATATAGTTATAAAAATACTCCCAAAACAACATTCAACAGCCAGGTTTGGTTTTTGGGACAGAACGCTATTGAAGATCAGGTGCTTTTTTCTGAAGAAGTTCGATATGCAGGGGATTTTGTTGCGGCAGTTGTTGCTGAAAATAAAAAAGTTGCAGAACAGGCTGCAAAGCTTATAAAAATTGATTACGAACAGCTTGAGTTTGTTATCAACCCAAAAAAAGCGGTTCCGTTTTTTAATGTGGAATTTAAATGCGGTGATATCGAAAAAGCTTTTAAAGGTGACGTCTTTATTTCCGAAGACACGGTTGAGACCCAGAAAATACATCACGCTGCAATGGAAAACCATGCGGTAATATCGGAATTCGACCCCGTAAGTAATAAAGTTATCGTGTATTCCCCCTGCCAGATAATGTTTTCTGTAAGGCTTATCGTAGCCAAAGTTCTGGGCCTGCCCTTAAATAAAGTAAAAGTAGTAAAAACAGTTATGGGAGGTTCGTTCGGGGGAAAACAGGAGGTTATCCTTGAGCCGTACGCTGCTTTTTTTGCTATGGATTTGAAAAGGCCTGTAAAAATTGAATTTGAAAGAACAGAGAGTATCCGCTCCACAAGGACGAGAACAAAGACAATAGGAAACGTAAAAACGGCTGTTGATAAAGAAGGTAGGATTGTCGGAAGAGATATTGAGCTGCTTTTGGATACAGGTGCTTATACTTCCAATGGCGCGGTTATCAGTATGGCGATGGGGAGAAAGGTTTTCAGGTTGTATAAAATAATGAATCAGCGGTACAGAGCAAGCGTTGTGCGTACAAATACTCCCATTGCAGGGGCGGCGAGGGGGTATGGTTCGCCGCAAATTCATGCGATAACTGAGATAAATATTGATAATACCGCAAGGAGACTTGGTATAGATCCCCTTGAATTTAGACTTAAAAATCTTGTGGAACCTTATGCCCTTGATCCCTCGGGCGGACCACCCCTTGGAAACATCCGCATAATCGACTGTGTAAAAAAAGGCGCAGAGGAATTCGGATGGAAGGGAAAATGGCAAAAGGTTGGAAGCGGCGGCAGATATAAATATGGAGTCGGTATGGCCTGTGCTACCCATGTTAACGGGTATTACGGCGCATATCAGGATTTTACTACCATGACGTTAAAAATGCTGGAAGACGGGACATTAATACTAAATGCAAGCCTGCACGATCTGGGGACGGGCACTACAACAATAATGAAGCAGATTATTGCCGAGGTCATGGATGTAGATATAAGGCACATAGAAGTGCCCGAAGGGGATACCGAAACAAGCCCTTATGATGTGGGATGTCATGCAAGCAGGGTGACTCATGTGTGTGGAGCCTGCGCTAAGATGGTGAGTGAAAAATTAAGGGAGCAATTTGTAAACGAGTGTGCAAAGATTTTAGGCGTTACTCCGTATGAAATAGTGATGGAAGACGGCTTTGTCTATACCCTGCAGAATCCTGACATTAAGTACTCTTACGGCGAGCTGGCTAGTTTGATACAAAGGAAAAATCATGTTGAGCTGATTCAAACAATCACATATGAATCGAAAGATAACCCGGCATCAGCAGGAGTAAATTTTGCGGAGGTGGAAGTAGACACACTTTTGGGGCTTGTAAAGGTAAAGAGAATAGTCGCTGTATTTGATGTAGGTAAAGCCATAAATCCGGGGATGGTAGAAGGGCAGATACATGGTGGAATTCAAATGGGTTTAGGTTTTGCATTAATGGAAGATCTCGAGATTGATGAAAAAACAGGACAGCTGAAATCAGATAGATTTTCAAGGTATAACATGTTCAATGCGCCTGAAATGCCTGTTATCGATGTCTTTTTAATTGAAAAAGGCGGCGATTTAGGACCTTTTGGAGCAAAGAGCATAGGTGAAATCGCAACGATCCCAACGGCACCTGCAGTTGTAAACGCGGTAAACAATGCACTTTCTACTTATATGTGTAAAATGCCTTTAAAACCGGAAAGAATTATTGCGGAACTTAAAAAGGGAAGATAGCTCATGGAAATCTTTAAATCTCCAACCGGAAACAAATTATCCTGTAAAGGCTGGCAACAGGAAGGACTTTTACGGCTCCTGCTCAACTGCCTTAATCCGGATATAGCAAAAGATCCTGAAGAACTGGTGGCCTACGGCGGGACTGGGAAGGTGGCAAGAGATTTAAATTCTCTGAAAGCCATAATCGAAGCTCTTAAGACTCTGGAGAATGATGAAACCCTGTTGATACAGTCGGGAAAACCCGTGGGTATTTTCAGGACATTTGAATTTGCGCCAAGGGTAATAATGGCCGGAGCTTTATTGGTCCCCCGATGGGCAAACTGGGATTATTTTCAGGAGCTTTCCGAAAAAGGTCTTACTGCTTACGGTCAGTCTACGGCAGGTTCATGGTCTTATATAGGGACCCAGGGCATTCTTCAAGGGACCTGGGAAACCTTTTTTCAGGTGGCAAAAAGGCATTTTGGCGGCAGTTTAAGAGGCAAATTGGTGCTCACGTCCGGCCTTGGCGAGATGGGCAGCGCTCAGCCAATTGCCATAACTTCAAACGGCGGCGTGGCCATTGTGGTGGATGTGGATAGGGCTATAGTGAAAAAAAGGCTGATTTCCAGCATGATCGATATAATGGCTTCGTCCCTTGAAGAAGCATGTGAAATTGCAAAAGAATATATTTCAAGGGCCGAACCAATATCAATAGGGGTTGTAGGCAATGCGGCCGATGCCTATGAGGCTGTTTTATCTTACAATATAAAACCCGACGTAGTGACAGACCAGACTCCAGCCCATGACCTCAAAAGCTATGTACCATCAGATCTCTCGCCGGAGGAAGCAAGAGAACTGGGAAAGACCAATCCCGAAATGTATGAGAAAATTGCCAGAGACACTATAAAGCGCCATGTGCTAGCTATGATCGAATTTAAAAAGCGCGGATCGGTAGTATTTGACTACGGCAACAATCTTCGGGAACAAGGGCATAGGGTGGGTGTAAAAGACGCTTTCTGTTTTCCGGGTTTTGCATCGGAGTATATAAGGCCGTTGTTTTGCGAGGGAAGGGGACCTTTTCGATGGATAGCACTCTCCGGTGACCCGGAAGACATATACCGAACCGATGAAATAATCCTTTCAATATTCAAGGGAGACGGGAGGCTCAAGGAATGGATTGATCTTGTTGAAAGAAGATTTGCCTTTCATGGGCTCCCCGCCAGGGTATGCTGGTTAAATTATAAGGAGAGGGCGGTTTTTGGAAATATTATAAATGAGATGGTGAAACTCGGGGAACTGAAGGCGCCCGTGGCCATCACCAGAGATCACATGGACGCAGCGGCGGTGGCTTCGCCTTTCAGAGAGACCGAAGCCATGAAAGACGGCAGCGACGCCGTTGCCGACTGGCCGGTATTAAACGCATTACTGAACTGCGCTTCCGGCGCTTCTCTTGTGGGCCTTTATCACGGCGGCGGTGTGGGCATAGGGTATTCGATTCACTCCGGGGTCACGGTTATAGCCGATGGTTCCAGAGAAGCCCAAAAACGGCTTGACCTTGTTTTAAAGGCGGACCCGGCTCTTGGGGTTATACGTTACGCCGATGCAGGATATGAAATTGCAAAGGATATTATAAAATCCGCTGTTTTTCCCGCAAAGGCCGTGGAATGAGGTGGTCGGGCAATGAATGAAATTACTTGCCATAAGAACAATCCTTTAGAAGTATATGCCCGGCGCGGATTTTTGCGGGACCTGCTTTTTAACAACATCACCAGTGCAAAAGATATATGGAATTTACAGAAAAAATTAAACATAATCATACAACCCAATACCGTAATGGTCGTAACCATTGATAATTATTATTCCGAAACGTGCAATAAAAGCGAAATTCAAAAACAAAATCTCCGTTTAAAAGTTCTACAGAGCCTTGAGAAATGTGCAAAAAGCTTTAATGCTCTGGCCGTCAACATGGATGAAAACTTATATGCTGTGCTTTTTAGGGTTGAAAATGACGTTGTATCTCAAGTGGAGTGGGCGATAGAGTTAGGTAGATTCATAAAAGATAATGTAGAAGAAGATACGGGAATATCGGTTTCTGTTGGAATAGGCCGGCGGTATAAGGATATACTGGATTTACACTTGTCGTATAAGGACGCCGTTACTGCCTGCCATCACAAGTTTTTTTGGGGTAAGAGTCAGGTAATTCACATCGAAAATGTTATTCCTTTTACCGAGGAACTCAGCCTTTTTTCGATTGAGGTGGAATCGCAGTTATCGGTAAAAGTTCTGAGCTGTGATGATGAGGGAGCTTTCAATATAATTGATGAATTGTTCGGCAATGCCGTAAAGGAACGGTCTGTTAACCCTCTTATAATGAAGACACGACTTATCGAGATTATCACCACCCTCATAAGAGTTGCCTTTGAAGCAGGGGCGGACCAGGAAAAGCTTGCGGCTTTAAGTGGGCATTCAGTGGAAGAAATTTTGCGGAGCGATACCGTTTCAGAACTTAGAAACCAGATGAGGGAAGTTTTACGGGGGATTATCGAAGAAGTTTCCCTAGGCCGGAAGCGCATGAATCTACAGGTCTTTGAAAAGGCGGTATCCTATATTCAGGAAAATTTCAGAAAACCCATCACCCTGGAACAGGTGGCCGAACATGTTCACATCAGTCCTTATTATTTCAGCCACGGTTTTAAAAATTTTACAGGGATGAATTTTATTGATTACATTACGAGACTGAAAATGGAAGAGGCCAAAAAGCTGTTGCTGACTACGGATTTAAGTATCGGGCAAATAAGCCGGCAGGTAGGGTATAATGATCCTAATTATTTCGGAAGGGTTTTCAAAAATGTGGTGGGAATACCGCCAAGTAAATTCAGGGCGAGCAAGAAAGTCCATATAGACCGGATATTTTCCGAAGGCTGAATGGATTCTGCATTGATTAGGCGAAAGCGTTGTCTTGACAGCGTCAAGCTCCGTACCTCTGATTGTTAGGAAATATTTGATACCGGTTTAATAGAAATTCAGAATATAAGGGGTTGCATTTTTTTAAAGTTTAGGGTATAATAAATCTTGCGTTTGAGGTTAAGCCTCGGGCGCGTGGCTCAGCTGAGGAAAGTGGGGACGTAGCTCAGCTGGGAGAGCGCTACATTCGCATTGTAGAGGCCGTGGGTTCAAATCCCATCGTCTCCACCAAAATTTGTGGGCGCGTAGCTCAGTGGTACGAGCGCTTGACTCACATTCAAGAGGTCGCAGGTTCGATCCCTGCCGTGCCCACCAAAAATAAAATATTTTTTATTAGTGGGGCTATAGCTCAGTTGGGAGAGCGCTTGAATGGCATTCAAGAGGTCAGGGGTTCGAATCCCCTTAGCTCCACCATAATTTTGTACCTAACGCTGGTTTTCCAGCGTTTTATTTTTTTCGCGCGATCGCCGGTTTTTTTCAATACTATATTGAAATTATCGCCTGATATTGCTAAAATAAAAAGGAATCCGCTAAATATTAGGCGTATGCCGAATTTTAGGCAGAGATGTTGCCAAAAGAGTCTTATGTGGTAGAAAAATCTTAACATAAATAAAATAAAATAAATGGTAGAAATTTTGTAATATTAAATATATAACCATTATATAATTGATGAGGGGGGATCGGTTATCTTAAAAACGTTAAAAAATAATCGAGAAGGAGGATTAGAGTGAGGATAAGCAAAGGACTTGTCTGGTGTGTTGTAATTTTGCTTATACTTTCTTTTGCAATTCCGGTTTTCGGAGACGGGGATCAGAAGGAGGAAAAACCCGAGCACTATGGGTTCTTGTCACTGCTTCCGCCGGTGATAGCCATCAGCTTGGCGATGATCACGAAAGAAGTGCTGAGTTCCCTGGTGATCGGTATTATGGTGGGCGCCATGATTCTTACCGGAGGAAACGTGATTGAGGCTTTTAAGAAGGCTATTGAGACCCTGATTAACACCGCCGGCGACCCATCCTGGAACTTCAGGGTGCTCATTTTCACGGCGCTCCTGGGTTCTATAATAGGCGTAATTTCCAGGGCGAACGGCCCACAGGCCTTCGGGCGCTGGGCCGAGAAAAACATAAAGAGCAGGAGCCTGTCGCTTTTCATAACTTGGCTCCTGGGAGTCTTGATATTCATGGATGACTACTTCAACTGCATGACCGTGGGTACAGCCCTCAGACCTGTAACTGACAGATTCAGGGTCTCCAGGGCCAAGCTCTCGTTCATAATCGATTCGACGGCAGCGCCCGTATGCACTCTTGTACCTGTTTCCACATGGGTTGCCTATGTGGCGTCCCTCATGATGCCGCTTTTCGAGCAGTATAAGCTGAACCTGAACCCCTACACCGTATACATGCAGATGCTCCCTTACGATTTTTACCCGTGGCTCATAGTACTGATGGTTCTGGTTACGTCGTTTACCAACCTGGAATACGGACCTATGGTCCGATCGGAACGCAGGGCTCTTTCCGGTGAAGGCCTCTGGGACACCAGTATAATGAAGATACCCCCGGGGGACGAATTTGAGAGTATGGAAAAGTCTGAAAAAGGCTCCGCGATAGACATGGTCGGTCCGTTGGTAGGATTGATAGTAATAATGTTGCTGTGTATGGCTTACAGCGGCGGGTTTTTTGAAGGTAAAACAGGCTTTTTCGAGGCGGTGATGAATTCCGATTCGGCCACAGCTCTTGTCTGGGGCGCTACGATAACCCTGATCCTGACGGCTGTTTTCTATTCGATTCGAGGTGTTGTGCGATTGAAGGATTCTATGGAAGCGGTTATACAGGGAGCCAAGTCGATGATGGTGGCGCTCTTCATCCTATCCCTGGCCTGGACTATAGGCAGCATATGTAAAGAAGTAGGAACGGGTATATATGTTTCCAGTATCATGTCCGAAACCTTCCCCGCATGGGCCGTGCCTTTCACCATATTCGTATTGACCGCTTTCATAGCGTTTTCCACTGGGACTTCTTGGGGCACTTGGGCCATAATGATCCCGATAGCCATACCTCTGGCGGTGGCGATGAAGATAAACATACTGGCGTGCATAGCGGCGGTGCTCTCCGGAGGCGTTTTCGGGGACCACTGTTCTCCGATTTCGGATACAACCATCATGTCTTCAACCGGCGGTGCATGTCCGCATATAGAACACGTAAACACTCAGCTGCCCTACGCCCTAACCGCGGCGGTAACCTCTGCTATAGGATTTTTGATTTTAGGGTTCTTTGACCATCCGATGGTCGTATGGTTGATCACCATAGTGATGTTCTTTGTCGTTGCTTATATTATGCACAAGGTGTGGGGCAGAGAGACCATCGACGAACCTCAGAAGACTTTGCCGGCCGGCCGCGATTTATAAAGCCGGAAAGGGGATTTCTCCTCGGGAGGAATCCCCCTATTAGTTTTAGGTATGGCCAATACAAAAGTGTTGTACTCGAAAATTGGCAAAAAATAAAAAATCTTTGACGTGCATAGAACGTTGTGTTATATTATATCTATGTAACAGTTTATAATCAGGGGGATATTATGGCATCCGATGAGGTTAAAAAGGTATCGCTTGCCGTAATTAGGAGGCTTCCCAAATACCATAAATGCCTGGGCGAACTTTTGCAAAAGAATGTTGAAAGGGTTTCGTCCCAGGAGCTGGGGCGTATCCTTGGGTTTACAGCATCTCAGGTCAGGCAGGACTTAAACAACTTTGGAGAATTCGGTCAGCAGGGTTACGGCTACAATGTCGAACAGCTGTATAACGAGATTGCGAAAATTCTAGGTCTAAATACGGAACACAAGATGGTGATAGTAGGAGCCGGTAAACTGGGGCAGGCCCTTGCCGGTTATGGTGATTTCGAGCGACACGGTTTTAAAATTCTGGCTCTGTTTGATGTAAATCCCAATCTCATCGGAAGCAGTATCCGCGGCGTTCCTGTGCACGACATGAAGGATATAATTTATTTTATAAATGAAAACGAAGTAGACATTGCGGTGATCACTGTGCCTCGTGAAAACGCCCAGGAGGTAGCGGACACTCTGAGCCAAACCTTGATAAAAGGGATTTGGAATTTCGCCCCCGTCGAAGTTAAAGCCGGTCCCGGGGTGATCGTCGAAAACGTGCACCTCCTCGACGGCCTTTTAACTTTGAGTTACAGGATGAACGAGAGCAGGCTGACGCAAAAATTAAAAAAAATTCATGAAGAATAGAAAAATTTCCCCCGCTATGGTAAAATTATAGCGGGGGTTTAACTTTTTTGTGGGAGTGAGGCCGGCGATGAGGGAGAAGGTTTTATTGGCTGTACTGCTCATTTTTTCTTTTGTTATTTTGACCGGCTGTAAAAGCGGCCCCGGAATCACTATCGAAAACAATAACAATATGGTTTACAATTCCAGGATATCGGGAGCAAATGAAATCGACAAAGTAATTGTGTACTATTTTAAAGACGGTTTCCTGGTACCCGTGACGCTTACCGCCGAAGCCGGCGGAGAACCGGCCAAAACCGCTCTTTCAAATCTTTTTTCCTTCGATGCTCCGAAGCCCTTTGAAAACATGCTTCGGGAGGTCAGGTTGATCAACTTCGATGTGGCCGACGGCCTTGCAGTACTCGATGTATCAAAAGAATTTTTAAAAGGCGAGGTGCAGCTGAAAAAGCTCCAGATCGTATTTACCCTCACCGAATTCCAAGATATAACCGGGGTTAGGATATCGGTCGAGGGAGAGCCCTTTGAAGAGGATTTTGAACGCCCGGAGCTGATCAACGAAACGCCTTCGCAGGATACAGCCGCTGAAATTTCCACCGTTACCGTATATTACGCTGATAAGGATCGCAATTACCTGGTACCCGTGACGTATGCAATAAAAAATCCGAACCTTTCAACGGAAGAAAAGGCCAGTTACGCCCTGGCCAGACTTCTCGAGGGGCCGGGACCGGATAAAAAGCTGGGAAGGATATTCCCCGACAATGTGACCCTGAAGAATTTTTATATAAGAGATACTATAGCTTATGTCGATGTCGGCAAGGACCTCCTGCTGGACCTGCTGGACGAGAGCCACCTAGAAAAAATTGCTGTGGAATCCGTAGTTCAGACGCTAACATCCATAGAGGGCGTCGAAAAAGTGCAGTTTTTGATAGACGGTAAGGTGATGGGATCGATAGCCGGGCATGTCAACATAGGCGAGCCTATAAGCCGCATTCACTGGATAAATTTGATAAGCACCGAATGAAAACCGGATTTAAAAATCCGGTTCAGCTTGTAGACAAAGCCGCTTTTAGGTTATGCATCCTAAAAGCGGCTTTTTGTTGAAGGCGAAGAAAATTTTTAAGAAAAACGAATGTAAAGCGGGGACTGTTGGCGGAAACGTTCCCCGTCTTTTCTTCCATAAAGCCAGCTTTTTTAAATTCATGCATGCGAAAAGAAGCGTGAGGTAATGTCCGACTTTCCTCAAGCCTCGTAGATTTGTATAGCGCATGCCATGCTTTTCCTTCGCATCGGCAAATACCCGCTCGATGGTCTGGCCGCGCATTTTGTATAGTTCTTTACCCCATTGGGTGTGTCTTATATCTTCCGCTTTTT
>NZ_VNHO01000023.1 GCF_008124715.1 Thermosediminibacter litoriperuensis
GGCATATATGGGAGCATTACGTGGAAAAAGCGGAAGATATAAGACACACCCAATGGGGTAAAGAACTATACAAAATGCGCGGCCAGACCATCGAGCGGGTATTTGCCGATGCGAAGGAAAAGCATGGCATGCGCTATACAAATCTACGAGGCTTGAGGAAAGTCGGACATTACCTCACGCTTCTTTTCGCATGCATGAATTTAAAAAAGCTGGCTTTATGGAAGAAAAGACGGGGAACGTTTCCGCCAACAGTCCCCGCTTTACATTCGTTTTTCTTAAAAATTTTCTTCGCCTTCAACAAAAAGCCGCTTTTAGGATGCATAACCTAAAAGCGGCTTTGTCTACAAGCTGAGCCTGTATCCAGCGATACAGGTTTTTGTTTTTTCATAAGGCTCAGGTCTGAGGAACAGAATGCTCAATAACATCTTTTTGATAATAATTTAACTTTTTAATTATGATTAAATTTACGATCAAGATCCCGGCGGATATCAGCCAGGTGGTTTGCATTGAAGTTAGATCACCTATAAGTCCCATTATAATCAATGATAAAAAGTTAGCCGCTCTGGAAAGCATCGAATCTAGCGACAAAAGCGTTGCTCTTTCAGCATCCGTTATAAATTCGTTAATATAACCTTTTTGCAACGGTTGTATAATCCCGAGCAAAATTTCAAACAACAAGAACATTATAAGAGCAGTAATAAAATTTTTGGATAAAGAAGCTATTGATAGTACAATGGAAATACATACTGTTGCCACAAACAGGATATTCAATCTGTAATTACCTGATTTTGGTATATACTCTATTATTAAGTTTCCTGCTAAATTTGATATTTTAATAAATACCCAAATCCAGCCCAATAGCCAAAAACCTTCGTTAGACAAACTTTTTAGATAGGGCGACCAGTATACAAAGACGGGCGAAAAGCAAAAGCTCAAAATCATATTAAACGCAATTATATACTTCAATAGAGGGATTTTTAAAATATAATTCTTACTGGTGACGATGACTGATAAAATTTTGTAAATACCATTTTTAAAATCCAATTTATTTATATTTTTATCTGGCTCAACGCTGCGAACCGGTTTATTTACGTATAAAGCCACCAAAATTATATATATTGAGGCTGAAATTAATGAAAGTTTCCACGGTAATGCGATATTTATATTAGCTAAATATCCCCCTAACAAACCCGATATTATCATGGATATGTTATTTATCTTACCTGCTTTAATAAAAATCTTATCTAAATCCGGTCCGGTTAAACAAGAATTATTGACCATCCAGGCATCTAAAGCGCCCGATTCAAAGGCAAAGCTTACTCCCCATAGTATTTGCGCGATACCGAATATCAATATATTATCCCCGACGGAAAACAGCAACATGGCTATGCTTAAAAACAGCCCCGCCAAGATTAAAGTTTTCCTATAGCCGAAAGCATCGGCATAGGCTCCCGTCGGAATTTCCATAACAAATACGCTAACCATAAAAAGGGAACTTAAAAAATTTGTTATCAATTTACTTATGCCGAAATTGTAGAAAAATAAGACGTAAATGGCCCCTATAAATCCAAGGTGAATATAAAATAACAGATTGAGAAGATAGTAAATTCTCACAGCATCCGGCGGGGAACTCTTCATTACCCTTCATGCAGCCTCCAATTTTTGCTTTTCACTGAATTAAAATAAATAATTCTACTTTCACGAGATAACTCCTGCTAAAAAAAAGGAGAGCACATATAAGCCGTGTTAATAGTACTCTCCTTTCATCCGCGCATTTACCTAACAAATCCACCGCAATAGTTAAGACTGTATACGACTTTACCAGCAAAGGATATCGTCTCTTTGCCTTTGAACCTGTCCAATCCCCCTTCATTGCTATCTCTGTAGACGTAATCTCCTTCAATATATTCTTTAGGTCCGCGAAAGGGGTTTTCCGCACCGACATTTCTCATCGCCTTTCTTAAAAAATCGTAAACTTTTCTTGCAAATTCAATGTCGGAATCTTTTTCGACTCCGCCCGAATAGCACATAGACCAAATCGGATTCCCTTTATAATAAACGACTTCTTGGCCTGCAAAGAATCTCATACCGAAATATATATCGCGGTACAAAAAATGCCCTTCCCGAAACTCCAACTGCCGCGAACCTTCCAACAAAGGCGTTACGGATGCATCGTCACCCTGAGACGCATAAGTAGCCCTTTTCGCTTTTATCAAAAAATCCAAAAACTCTCCTTCGGCGTACACATTCCTCACCCCGCAACCGTCACGCTTTCCATTTTTCTATCAGTTCCTCGAACTCACCCTCATTCAGGATTTTTATACCCAACTTCAGGGCGTTTTCGTATTTGGAACCCGGGTCCTTACCCACTATCACGTAGTCGGTCTTTTTGCTCACGCTGCCGGTGACCCTGCCGCCGAGCTTTTCGATGAGTTCAGTGGCCTGCTGCCGCGTGTACTTCTCCAGGGTCCCGGTAAGCACGAAGGTAAGCCCGTCCAGGGGCCTCGGCCCTTTGGCCTTCTTTTGAGCCTCCATATTTACACCGGCGGCCCTCAGCCGTGAAATGAGATCGTGCGTTTGTTCCTGCCTGAAAAACGCCAGAATGCTCTGGGCTATCTTATCGCCGATTTCAGGGACCTTTATCAGGTCCTCGTACTCGGCCTTCTGCAGGTCGTCTATGGAACCGAAGGCTTCGGCTAGAAGCGACGCCGTCCTAGAACCCACGAAGGGGATACCAAGAGCGTATATCAGCCGGTCCAGGGGCCTTTTTTTGCTCTCCTCGATAGCCGCGAGCAGGTTGGCGGCGGACTTTTCTCCCATGCGCTCCAGCGGAACAAGATCGTCGCGCTTCAGGTAGTAAAGGTCGGCGGCGTCCTTAATAAGCCCCTGCGATATAAGTAAGGAAACTATAGCCGGGCCCAGTCCCCTTATGTCCATGGCGTCCCGCGAGGCGAAGTGTTCGATACTCCTCCTTATCTGAGCCGGGCATCCGGTGCTGTTGGTGCACCGGTACGCCGCTTCTCCCGGAAGCCTCACCGCCTCGGAACCGCACTCGGGGCAGCGGTGGGGCATTTCGAAATCCCGCTCTTTTCCCGTGCGTTTTTCCTTTACGACTTCAACTACTTCGGGGATCACGTCGCCGGCTTTATGGATTATGACCGTATCGCCTATTTTGATATCCTTTTCCTTAATATAGTCCTCGTTGTGAAGGGTGGCTTTGCTGACAGTGGAGCCCGCCACCCTCACGGGTTCCAAAATCGCCGTAGGAGTAAGGACGCCCGTCCTGCCCACCCTTACGATTATGTCTTTAATCACCGTCGTCTTCTGTTCGGCCGGGAACTTGTAGGCTATCGCCCACCGGGGGCTTTTGGCGGTGGCACCCAGGATTCTCTGCTGTTCCAGGGAATTTACTTTTATCACCATGCCGTCTATCTCGTAAGGCAGATCGTGGCGCTTTTCGTTCCAACTGATGCAGTAGTCCATCACGTCCTCAAACCTGTCAAAAAGCACCACGTGAGGATTGACCCGGAGACCTATTCTTTTGAAAAACTGAAGGATTTCGTAATGGGTCTCAAACTCGATACCCTCCGCATACCCCAGTCCGTAGACGTAAACGGCCAGGGGCCTTTTTGCCGTAACTTTCGGGTCGAGCTGCCTCAGGGACCCCGCCGCAGCGTTTCGCGGGTTTGCAAAAAGCGGAAGCCCCTGCTCTTCCCTCTCTTCGTTAAGCCTCCGGAAGTCCTCCTTCGGCAGGTAGACCTCGCCCCTAACCTCCAGAACAGCCGGCGTTTTATCGGAAGAAAAGTCCAGGCGCAGCGGCACGCTCTTTATGGTCTTTACGTTCTGGGTGACGTCTTCCCCTACTTCCCCGTCGCCCCTTGTAGCAGCCGTCCTGAAAAGGCCGTCCTCGTAAGTTATGGACACCGCAAGGCCGTCGATTTTCGGCTCCACGACGTACTGGACGTCGTTTCCCACCGCATCGGTGACCCTTCTGTGGAAATCCTTAAGTTCACCGGTATCGAAAGCGTTGGCGAGGCTCATCATCGGCACCCGGTGGACCACCTGGCTGAAATAAGGTAGCGGTTCTCCTCCCACTCGCTGGGTGGGTGAATCGGGAGTGATGAGTTCGGGAAACTGCTTTTCAAGTTTTTCCAGTTCTCTCATCAGTTTGTCGTATTCAGCATCGGATATTACGGGGTTATCGTAGACGTAGTACTGCCTGTTGTGGTAGTTTATAAGTTCCCTCAATTCCTTTAACCTGGCTTCGGCTTCAGACCTGTCCATACACTCCATCCTCTCAACAAGGATTTATTTTATTTCTCATATCTTAACCAAAGGAGCGTACTTTAACATCAGGCGTTTTGTTCCTTCCGAGGCGAAGTTCACCGCAATCTCTGTGTTTTCGCCGGCTCCGTATACGGCGGTGACCACGCCTTCGCCCCACTTGGAATGCTTCACTCTGTCGCCGGGATTCAATTTCGCCGGCTCCGGACGCTTTATCCCGGTTTTCAAAGGTCCTTTTGAAGTCCGGGGTTTTACGGGTACAGCCTGCTCCGCTTTTTTATCCTCGCGAGGCTTTTCTTCTTCCTCCAATGTATCATCTCCGGGCCTGATCTCTTTTATCAGCCTTGCGGGGATTTCGTCGATAAACCTGGAGGCGGAATAATAAGAGGTGTTGCCGTAGAGGTTGCGGCTCCAGGCTCTGGTGAGGTAAAGTCTCTTCTTCGCCCTCGTTATCCCTACGTAGCACAGCCGCCGTTCCTCCTCGAGTTCTTCCTCGTCGAACATCGCCCTTGAATGCGGGAATATCCCTTCGTCCATCCCGCTCAAAAAAACCACCGGAAATTCCAAGCCCTTTGCGCTGTGCAGCGTCATCAGAACCACTGCATCCCTGTCCTCATCCAGCTCGTCCACGTCGGAGACCAGGGCGATTTCGGCCAGGAAGTCCTGGAGGCCCGCTCCCGGGAACTTCTTTTCAAACTCTATGGCGACGCCTATCATTTCCTTCAGGTTTTCGATCCGGCTCTGGGCATCTGGCGTGTTTTCGGCTTCCAGTTCCTTCAAATAACCGCTTCTATCCAGGATATAAGCGATGAGGTCGGGTACCGAAAGCTCCCCGGCCTTCTTTATAAAATCGTCTATCATATCTACAAACTCGCGGAGTTTGCTCCTGACCCTCGAGGATAATTCCCCGATTTCTTCCTTCATGATGTGATAAACGGACCTTTCTTTTTCCTCCGCCAGCAGTTTAAGGGTCTCTACCGTAGCCTCGCCTATACCCCGCCGCGGCACGTTTATGATCCTGAGGAGACTCACGTTATCCGATGGATTGGCCACAACGCGAAGGTATGCCAGGATGTCCTTGATTTCCCTGCGCTGGTAGAACCTGAGGCCACCCACAATTTTATACGGCAGGCCCATCTTCACCATCATCTCTTCCAGAACGCGGGACTGGGCGTTGGTCCTGTAAAGCACCGCAAAGTCTCTGAACCTGAAATTTTTCATATTTACAAGTTTTTCTATTTCCCGGGCAATGAAAAAAGCCTCTTCGTGCTCGTTCCCAAAGGTAGCAAGATATATCTTATCGCCCCTGCCGTTCTCGGTCCACAGACTTTTTTGTTTCCTGTCGAAATTGTAACTTATGACGCTGTTGGCGGCGTCGAGAATGTTTTGGGTAGACCGGTAGTTCTGTTCCAGGCGGATGACCGTAGCATCGGGAAAATCCTCTTCGAAATCCAGTATGTTTCTTATATCGGCCCCTCTAAAGCCGTATATGCTCTGGTCGTCGTCGCCTACGACGCACAGATTCCTGTGCCTTTCAGCCAGCAATTTGACCAGGACGTACTGGGCCCTGTTGGTGTCCTGGTATTCGTCCACCAGAATATGCCTGAACCTGTTCTGGTAATAGGATAGAACTTCGGGGTTTTCCCGGAAAAGCTCTACGGTCTTCATTATCAGGTCGTCGAAATCCAGGGCGTTGCTCTCCATCAACTTCTTCTGGTAAAGCTCGTACACCCTGGCCATGGTCTTTTCCCGGATATCCTTCGCTCTATCATGGCATTCCTCCGGGGTTTGAAGCCGGTCCTTGGCCCTGCCGATGTAATTGAGCACGGCCTGGGGGGCGTATTTTTTGTCGTCAAGCCCCAGGGCCTTGATACAATCCCTTGCCAGCACCTGCTGGTCCTGGGTATCGAAGATTATGAAGTTTTTGCTGTAACCCAGCTTGTCTATGTCGGATCTCAAGATGCGCACGCAGGCCGAGTGAAAGGTGCTGACCAGCATCCCACGGGCCCAGGGCAGGAGTTTTTCGATCCTTTCCTTCATCTCCTGCGCCGCTTTATTGGTAAAGGTGATGGCCATTATGCTCCCGGGGTCGACACCCCTTTTCTCTATGAGGTATGCGATCCTGTAAGTTAGCACCCTGGTCTTGCCGCTTCCCGCTCCCGCCAGGATCAGAAGAGGCCCTCCCGGGTGTGTGACCGCTTTTCTTTGCTCTTCGTTTAGTTCGGATAGGTAGTTCATTTACATCCTCCCATAGAAAAGTAGCGTGGAATCCACGCTACTCGTTTTTCTTGTCGAACTCCTTCAGTCGCTCCAGGATTATCTTGTAACCATCGGCGCCGTAGTTTAAAAACCGTTTGACTCGGCTGATGGTAGCCGTGCTCGCTCCAGTCTTTTCGGCTATATCGCCGTAAGTGTATCCGGCCTGCAGCATCTCAGCCACCTGTAGTCGCTGGGCCATGGCCTTTATCTCTGCGATGGTACAGATATCCTCAAAAAAGCGGTAGCATTCATCCTTGGTTTTTAAAAGCAGTATTGCGTCAAAAAGCCTGTCAATAGCCGGATCTGCCAGTTTATGGAGTTCCAATTCAATCACTCCAATCAAAAATATCAGGTCACCAGTTCCAGCAGCACGTTAGTATATATCCTCAGGTTTTTCAAGAGGTCTTCGATTTCTATATATTCGTCCTTTTCATGGGCCAGCTCGGGTTTGCCGGGAAAGCCGGGTCCGAAGGCCACCGCGTTTTTCACCATGCGTGCATACGTTCCTCCACCGATGGAAAAACAGTAAGCCTTTTCACCGGTGACCTTTTCGTAAGCCGCCTTCAGGGTCCGGACGATAACGCTGTCTTCAGGCACGTAATGCGGCGGGCTGTCAGATACGTCTTCCAAACGCACTCCTTGGGCGAGATTCTCCTTTATCCTGTTCAGGAGCTCTTCTCCTTTATATTTTATCGGATACCTGATGTTTATGACAACCTCCCCGGCCCTTTCGTCCAGGCGGATAATGCCCACGTTAAACGTCAGCGGGCCCGACACATCGTCCGCCACATCAACGCCCAACCCCTTACCGGTGGTATCCAGCCCTATTTTATCGTTTAAGAAACGAATAAAATGCTGCTGGCGGGAATTGTCCAGGTCCAGTTCTGAAAGAAAAGCCACAAGTTGCATGACAGCATTCTTCCCCCTATGGGGCAGGCTGCCATGGGCGGAAACGCCGTGGGATTTAACCGTCACCGTTTCCCCGTTGGCGGAAAATTCCATGTCGTAACCGGTTTTTTCCCTGAAAGCCCTGAACTTCTCCTCCAGGTAGCCGGCGTCTCCCATCAAAACCGCTTCGGCGTAATCCGGTACCATATTCGGCCTATGGCCGCCTTTAAGTGAGATCAGCCTTACGCCGGCTTGCTTTATTCCGCAACAGTTCTCAAAATCGCTTTTCAGAGAGAAAGTTAAAATGCCCTTTTCTCCGTTTATTATCGGGTATTCGGCGTCGGGCGAAAAACCCATCGTCGGGGCCTCGTCGTGCTCCAGGTAATACTTTATGCATTGCATCCCGCTTTCTTCGTTGGTCCCGAATATCACCCGGACTCTCCTCTTAAATTTGACTCCCGCATCTTTTAAAGTCTTAAGGGCATACAGCGCCGCCATCGCAGGCCCCTTGTTGTCAACGGCGCCCCGGCCGTAAATCTTTCCGTCGTGGATTTCCCCGCCGTACGGTGGATAAGTCCAGCCTCCTCCTTCCGGCACCACGTCCAGGTGAACTAGTATGCCCACCATTTCGTCGCCTTCGCCCCACTCGGCCCAGCCTATGTAATTATCCAGGTTCCTGGTCCTTAGCCCGAAACTCCGGGCCAGGTCCAAGGCGTACTCCAGGGCCTGGGCTACACCTTCTCCGAAGGGTTTCCCCGGCGCTGGATCTTCTTCCACACTTCTTATCTTAAGTATTTCACACACCGATTTTATCAGGGGTTCATCATTTAATTTTACAGCCTTTTCAACGTCCATCAAAAACCCCTCCCGCTATCGTTTTTTTATTAATTATTCCACTTTTGAAAGGAAAATCCTCTTAAAAAAACAAAAAAACAGCTTATTCAGCTGCCGATGAAATTTCTGATCGAGTGAGTCAGGAGCGCAAAGGTCGTTCCCAGAAAGGCACCGCTCAGCACGTCGGAAGGATAGTGCATCCCCGTGTATATCCGGGAAAAGCCCACCAGTGTGGCCAGCGAATATATGGCGTACCGGTAGGACGGGAAGTACAGCGAAAACACCACCGCCAGGGAAAACCCCGCTACGGTGTGACCCGAAGGAAAGGAGTAATCCTTTAGCAACCGTTTCCAAAACGTATTTACGTTGGGCAGTACCATATACGGCCTCTTTCTGTAAATGCTCTTTTTAAAAATTTGAACAATGCCCTGACTGCCGGTCAGGGCAAGAAAAGCTTCGCTGGCGGCCAGCCTGGCCTCCTCTTTGCCGAACAGGTAGAGGAACGCGCAGAGAAATATGGTAAAGGTGGCCCCTCCAAGGTGCGTCAGGCGCGGCATAATCGCGTCCAGAGGCCGGCACTTGATCTTCTGGTTCAGGTACATAAAGATTTTCTGGTCTTTTTGATGCAAAAAATCAAGCGTTCTTTTGAGAATATGCCTCAAAAAAATGACCCCCTATTCGACCACTTCAACCAGTATGCCGTTTTTTTCAACGGCTCTTATCAGCGGATTGATGACTTCCCCGTTTTTTTGGGCGTCGAAAGCGGAACGCAGGGATTTACCGACGATGATGTGGGTGATCCGGTTGTTTCTGGCGTACTCGGCAAGGGTGTGGTACACCTTATTGCCGGCCAGAATCGAAACCGTACCGCCGAGGCCTTTGGCCATCTCGAAGAGTTCCAGCAAAATTTTGTGTTCCTTTAAATCTCGGCCCAGATCCTGGGATTTGTTTACGTATACTACGCAGAATTCGCCTCCCAACTCGCTGGCCCTGGCCGCACCCCTCTGGATCAACCTCTCGCAGCTTTTCTGCGGGGTTACGCATACCATTATCCTATGCTGCACCGAGGGGTCAAATATGGTCATCATGGGCAAACCCCTTTCATACTTCATTTTCTGTCAAACTTACAGCTTCCATATTTAATTATACTATGAATGAGACCCGTTGAGCAATAAACGAAAAAGGGACCACTCCTTTTTTACGGCCAGGGAATATGCAAGAATGGTGCTTGAAAACTTTAAGTCCCGGGCCATCTAAAGCCGTGTGATAACATGGCTTTTTTCTTTCACTGGGCGGTGAAAAGGTTATTCATATCGTCAACGTGTTCCTGAACCTGCGGAATGCCCTTTTCCGGCAATGGCTTTATAGCCTTTCCGATGACCTCGTCCATAGTTCTGACGAAGATGAAGCAAAGTTCTTCCTTTACATTTTGAGGCACTTCTTCCAAATCCTTGATATTTTCTTCGGGAAGTAGAATGGTCTTTATGCCCGCTCTGTGGGCTGCCAGCACCTTTTCCTTAATGCCTCCCACCGGCAGGACCCTACCCCGCAGGGTTATTTCTCCGGTCATAGCCACGGTTCTATCTACCGGTCGCCCGGAAAGGGCGGAAATAAGGGCGCATGCCATGGTGATCCCCGCCGAAGGCCCGTCCTTGGGTATTGCCCCTTCCGGAACGTGAATGTGTACGTCGTACTTTTCGTGAAAATCCTCTTCAATACCCAGTTCTTCGGCCTTCGACCTGACGTAGGTATAACCGGCGTGGGCCGACTCCTGCATCACGTCCCCCAGCTTGCCGGTAAGGATCAGCTTTCCCTTCCCCTTCATAACCGTGGCTTCGATGTTCAGTATATCGCCGCCCATCTCCGTCCAGGCAAGACCAGTAGCAACCCCGACCTGGTCGGTCTCCTCGATGACACCGTAATGGAACCTCGGCGCCCCCAGGAACTTTTCAACCATCGCGCCGTCCACTTCCACCGTGGTCTTTTCGCCTTCGACGACGGACTTGGCAACTTTGCGGCAGATACTTGCTATTTCGCGCTCTAGATTTCTTACCCCGGCTTCACGGGTAAAGTTGCGGATTATCTTGATTATCGCTTCGTCGAGAATCACCAGGTTTTCCGGTTTCAGCCCGTGTTCGCTTATCTGCCGGGGTATTAAATGAAGCTTTGCTATCTGCAGCTTCTCGTACTCGGTATACCCCGGTATCGAAATCACTTCCATACGGTCCAAAAGCGGCCTGGGAATGTTGTAAAGAGCGTTGGCCGTTGTGATGAACAGTACCTTTGAAAGGTCAAAGGGCAGTTCTATATAGTGATCGGAAAAACTGTGGTTCTGCTCGGGGTCCAGCACTTCCAGCAGGGCCGCCGCTGGGTCTCCGCGGAAATCGACGCTCATCTTGTCGACCTCGTCCAGCAGGAACACGGGGTTTTTTGTCCCTGCATGTTTCATTCCCTGGATGATCCTTCCAGGCAGAGCTCCCACATACGTCCTCCTGTGGCCGCGGATTTCTGCTTCATCCCTGACACCACCCAGAGATACCCTGACGAACTTCCGGCCCATGGCCTTCGCTATGGACCTCGCCAGGGACGTCTTACCCACTCCCGGAGGGCCGGCCAGGCATAATATGGGGGCCTTTGTGGTCCCGGCAAGTTTCCTCACGGCAAGAAACTCCAGTATCCTCTCCTTGACCTTTTCAAGCCCGTAATGGCCCTCGTCTAAAATCTCTTGCGCCGATTTAATATCCAATATATCCTCGGTGGCCGTATTCCACGGAAGAGCCACTATCCAGTCAAGGTAATTCCTTATAACGGCCATCTCCGCCGATGCCGGGGGAGTTCTCTCCAGCCTGTCGACTTCTTTCATCATTTTTTCCTCGAGGTCTTGGGGCAAATTGAGGGCTTTGATCTTGTTACGATACTCATTGGCTTCAGCAACCCTCTCGTCCTGCTCGCCCAACTCCTGCTGGATGGCCTTGATCTGCTCCCTCAAGTAGTATTCTTTCTGAGATTTTTCCAGCTGCTTTTTGACCCTATTGTTTATCCGCTTTTCCAGCTCCAAAATTTCGATCTCCCGCGTGAGAATTTCAAACAAAAAAGATAGTCGGTCCTTTATGTCTAGGGTCTCGAGGATCAGCTGTTTGTCTTCAATCTTCAGGTTAAGATACGACGCTATAGCATCGGCAAACCGCCCGGGCTGGCGCAAATTTCCGATGGAGACCAGCGCGTCAGGGGTAATCTTGCGGTTCAGATTGACGTAGTTTTCAAAGAGGCTCATGACACCCCGCATGAGGGCTTCTTCTTCCGGACCAGCTCCAACGTCGTCCTCGACGATCTCCTCAATTTTTACCTTGAAAAAGGGCTCGTACTGGATGTATTCCTTTATCTTAGCCCGGTGCAAACCTTCCACCAGCACCCTTATGGTGTCCCCGGGCATTTTTAAAAGCTGCTTTATTTTAGCTACCGTGCCGGTGCCGTATATGTCTTCGGGCATAGGGAAATCAACCCTGGCGTCTTTCTGGGCTGCCAGGACTATTTTTTCATCCCCGACCATGGCTTCTTCAAGAGCGCCAATCGACTTGTCTCTACCCACATCGAAATGAAGTACCATGTGGGGAAAAACTAAAAGACCCCTTAAGGGCAGCAGTGGCAAGGTTCGCTTAAGTTTACCTTTTTCCACAAAATTCCCTCCGATATTTTCACACAGGTAAGGATAAATCTAGATTGGCTTTATTAAGTTAATTCGCCAAAATTTATTTAATTCCTGCCCGAAAAAATTGCCATTTTTCTCTCGGCCTCCGGTTTTTCGTCCGAAAATACCAGGGCATGCTCTATTACCTCTTCGATCCTGTCTACAGCCAGGATTTTCACATCCATGGTCTTGAAAAGATCCTGCCAGTTTTCCCGGGGTATTATCACCGTTGTGGCTCCTGCCCTCCTGGCTGCCTCGATTTTTGCTACTATGCCTCCCACCGGCTTCACATACCCTCTGATGGAGAGCTCCCCGGTCATGGCAACCAGGTTGTTCACAGGAATATTGGTTATGGAAGAGTAAATGGCTGTGGCCACGGTAATACCCGCCGACGGACCGTCTATGGGGATACCTCCGGGGAAATTCAGGTGTATATCGTAATCTCCGGGATCGACTCCCAGGTATTTCTTCAGCACCGTGAGGCAGTTATCCACAGCGCCTCTGGCAGTGGCCTTGCGCTTCAGCCTGTGCATTTCCCCTCCCATTTCCTCTTCTTCCATGATACCGGTAACAATGAGCTTCCCCTTACCCCTCTCCACCGGTATGGCGGTAGCCTCTATTTCAACAAGGGTGCCCATGTTGGGGCCGTAAACCGCCAGGCCGTTAGCACACCCCATCTGGGGAGTGGGACTAACTTTTTTTTCCGGCCTCGGCGAGTACTGACCGCTGTTTATGACCCACTCCACGTCTTTCGCTTCTATTTTCTTGCGCTTTTCCATCATCGCCAGTCCGGCGGCCATCTGCAGGATGTTCACCGCCTCGCGCCCGTTGGTGGCGTATTTCTTGATTATTTCTACGGCCCGTTCCTCCATCTCGAAGGATATTTTGGCCGCCGCGTTCCGGGCAATCTTACCTATGTCTTCGGGGCTCAGGGGTTTAAAAAATATTTCCATGCAACGGGAGCGGATCGCCGGCGGAATCTCCTGAGGCGTCCTGGTAGTAGCCCCCACCAGCCTAAAGTCGGCGGGAAGTCCCTTTTGAAAAATCTCGTGAATGTAAAGGGGGATGTTGGGATCTTCGCTGCTGTAATAGGCGCTCTCCAGGAAAACCTTGCGGTCTTCCAGCACCTTCAACAGCTTGTTCATCTGTACCGGATGCAGTTCTCCGATTTCGTCGATAAAAAGCACTCCTCCATGGGCCTTGGTAACGGCTCCCGGTTTGGGCTGAGGTATTCCCGCTATACCCAAGGGGCCGGCTCCCTGGTATATAGGGTCGTGCACAGAGCCGATAAGGGGGTCGGCTATCCCTCTCTCGTCGAACCTGGCTATAGTGGCGTCCACCTCCACGAATTTGGCATCGGGGCCGAAGGGGGAACCAGGGGTTTTTTTGGCTTCCTCCAGCACCAGCCGGGCGGCGGCGGTCTTTCCTATACCCGGAGGACCGTAGATTATGACGTGCTGGGGATTGGGCCCGCACAAGGCCGCTCTCAGGGCTTTCAGGCCGTCGTCCTGCCCTATTATCTCTTCGAACTTAGTGGGTCTCGTTTTCTCCGCCAGCGGTTCGGTGAGGGATATTTCCCTCATCTTCCGCAGTTTTTCCATCTCCTTCCTTGACTCACGGTCAACCACAACCCTGCTCCCTTGCTGGTTTTTCAGGAGGTTTAAAAAATAAAGCCCGATAACGATGGCGAAAACTATCTGTATCAGGCTTAAGAGATTCAGCGTCACGTTCAAAAAATATCTCCTCCCTTCCCAAACTCAGGCTTTTTTTATTATTACCGCCCGGATCTAATTTATCCTGGAAAGGGAAGTAAAAAAGTGCAGCTTTCGCTGCACTTTTACTTTAAGCTGTTACTTCTTTCTTCTTGGCCTTCTTCCTCTCGGAAGTTACTATTATCGGCTCCTCGCGCTTTTGGACGACTTCTTTGGTGACGACGCACTTGGTTATATCGTTTCTGGAAGGTATCTCGTACATTACGTCCATCATCACTTCTTCCAGGATCGCCCTCAGGCCTCTTGCGTCGGTCTTCCTATTCAGCGCCTCCTGGGCTATGACCTGCAGGGCCTCATCGGTAAACTCGAGCTGCACGTTGTCCATTTCGAATAATTTCTGGTACTGCTTTACCAGTGAGTTTTTGGGCTCCTTTAAAATTCTTATCAGTGCTTGCTCGTCCAGAGCATCCAGGGTTACTATGATGGGAACCCTTCCAACGAATTCGGGAATCATGCCGAACTTCAGCAGGTCTTCGGGCATTATATGGTTCAAAAGCTCGCCTACATTCTTCTCTTCCCTGCTTCTAATCTCCGCTCCGAATCCTATGGATTTCTTTCCAATCCGGTTGGCTATGATTTTTTCGATGCCTTCAAAGGCACCGCCGCAGATGAACAGGATGTTGGTGGTGTCTATCTGGATGAACTCCTGGTGGGGGTGCTTGCGGCCTCCCTGCGGGGGCACGCTGGCAATGGTGCCTTCCAGGATCTTCAGCAGGGCCTGCTGCACTCCTTCGCCGGAAACATCCCTGGTTATGGACGGATTTTCCGATTTTCTGGCTATCTTATCTATCTCGTCTATATACACTATACCCTTTTCCGCTTTTTCGACATCATAGTCAGCGGCCTGAATGAGTTTTAGGAGTATATTTTCCACGTCCTCGCCCACGTAACCCGCTTCGGTAAGGGAGGTAGCGTCGGCGATGGCAAAGGGCACATTCAAAATTTTTGCAAGGGTTTGAGCCAGCAGAGTCTTACCGCTGCCCGTAGGTCCGAGCATTATGATGTTGCTCTTTTGAAGCTCAACATCGTCCGTTTTTACGTTGGAATTAATTCGTTTATAATGGTTGTATACCGCTACCGACAGTATCCTCTTCGCTTTTTCCTGCCCGATGACGTACTGGTCAAGTATTTCCTTTATCTCGCGGGGTTTGGGAATATCCGAAAAATCCATTTCCGCGTCTTCACTGAATTCCTCTTCTATGATCTCGTTGCAGAGCTCTATGCACTCGTCGCATATATACACACCGGGACCTGCCACCAGTTTACGCACCTGGTCCTGGGTCTTTCCGCAAAAGGAGCACTTCAGCTGGCCCTTTTCGTCGTTGAATTTAAACATGGTATCACCTCTTTTCTTCGGCTTTGGTCCTCTTGTAGATCACCTCATCGATAAGGCCGTATTGCTTTGCTTCAAGCGCAGACATGAAGAAGTCCCTCTCGGTGTCTCTCTCTATCTTCTCAAGAGGTTGTTTCGTGTGCTTAACCAGTATCTCGTTTATTACTTCCCTCAAGCGCAGGATCTCTTTTGCCTGGGTCTCTATATCCAGGGCCTTGCCCTGCACGCCTCCCCATGGTTGGTGGATCATTATCCTGGAATTGGGAAGTGCATAGCGCTTGCCCGGGGCGCCACCCGCCAGAAGCACCGCACCCATGCTGGCAGCCAAGCCAATGCACATGGTGGAAACGTCGGGTTTGATGTACTGCATGGTATCGTATATGGCAAGACCCGCCGTTACGGAACCGCCGGGGGAATTGATGTAGAGATAGATATCTTTATCCGGATCTTCGGACTCTAAAAAGAGCAACTGGGCGATGACAAGGCTCGCCACCGAATCGTCTATGGGAGTCCCGATGAACACTATCCTTTCTTTAAGGAGCCTTGAATAGATATCGTAGGCCCTTTCCCCTCGGTTTGTCTGTTCGATTACAATTGGTACAAGATTCATTATAAGCCCTCCCTTTCTCACTTAGGCTTGCTCTTCCTCGCCTTCACCCTCGTTCTCGGCAATCCTTTCCACCACTTTTTCCGTAACCCTTGCATGGGATTGCAGGAAATCGAAAATTTTCCGGGTAAGTATACGGTCTTTAATATGCGCTAAATTCTCCTCTTTTAAACCCTTTTTGTATTCGGCCAGGGATTTCTGGGCGGATTCGGCGTACTTTGAAAGTTCCGCGTCCAGTTCTTCCTCGGACACCTCGATGTTTTCAGCTTTAGCCACGGCTTCCAGTACGAGAGAAGTTTTTACATTATTATAAGCCCTGTCCTGGAATTTGGCCTTAAATTCCTCCGGCGAAAGCTGCGATGCTTCCAGATACTGTCTTAAATCCATGCCCCTCATCTTCAACTGGAAGGCAAAGTCCATGATCAGCCTTTCGATTTCCCTGTCGATCATAGCCTGAGGAATATCGACTTTCGCCTGTTCTGTCAGCTTTTTGAGGATTGAACCCCTGAGCGAACTTTCCGCGAAAGATTTCGCCCTTTCTTCCAATTTATTCTTTATATCCTGCTTTAATTCCTCCAGCGTATCGAACTCGCTCACGTCTTTTGCGAATTCGTCGTCGATGGCGGGAAGCTCCTTTTCCTTGACCTCTTTCAGCGTGACGTTAAACGATACTTCCTTTCCCGCCAGTTCTTTGTTGGGGTGATCGGCCGGGTATGTAACCTTAACCTCCCGGGTTTCTCCAACCTCCATACCCGTTATCTGCTCTTCCAGATCCTCTACCAGGATTTTTGAGCCGAGCTCCAGGGGATAATTTTGCACCTTCCCGTCCTTGAGGGGTTCCCCATCCACAAAACCTTCAAGATCGACTATTACGATGTCCCCTTTTTGCGCCGGCCTTTCAACAGAAATGAGCCTGGCATTTTTATCCTGCAGGGCCTTCAGTTCCTTATCAACATCCTCCTCGGTAACATTGTACACCATTTTTTCCACTTCTAAACCCTTGTATTCTCCTAAATCCACTTCGGGCTTGACAGCAACTTTGGCGGTGGCCACGACGCCTTTTCCTTT
Source organism: Thermosediminibacter litoriperuensis (assembly GCF_008124715.1). Classification (GTDB taxonomy): domain Bacteria; phylum Bacillota; class Thermosediminibacteria; order Thermosediminibacterales; family Thermosediminibacteraceae; genus Thermosediminibacter; species Thermosediminibacter litoriperuensis. Next base: position 16,734 of record NZ_VNHO01000023.1, read on the forward strand.
TTCGATCTGATCTATATCGAAATGCGGATGGTCCACAGGTTCCAGGTTGTTTTCCTCCACGCCTTTTTTATAGGCTTCGGACAGCACTATTTCCGCCGCGTCTTCATAAAAAACTTCCGGGCCGTAATGCATTTCAATCAATTTTCTGGGAGCCTTGCCTCTCCTGAATCCCGGTATGTTAAACCTCTTGACGTTCTTCCTGTATGCCTGATCCAGCGCCTTTTCGAATTCGTCAGCGCCAACTTCAATCTTTAAAGTGGCTACATTATTTTCTATTTTTTCCACATTAACCTTCATTATGCTCCTCCTCACAATCACGCTAAACCTTTTTTGCCATTTTATTATAGCATAAAAAAATAAATAATAAAACAATACCCCGGCATAAATCACCGAGGTTTTTCGCAAAACTTATGGTGCGGGCGAGAGGATTTGAACCTCCACGGGAAACCCAACGGATCCTAAGTCCGTCGCGTCTGCCAGTTCCGCCACGCCCGCATGGTGAGCCATGGAGGATTCGAACCTCCGACACCCTGATTAAAAGTCAGGTGCTCTGCCGCCTGAGCTAATGGCCCTCATGGCTGGGGCGGCAGGATTCGAACCTACGATGCAGGATCCAAAGTCCCGTGCCTTACCGCTTGGCTACGCCCCAGCATAAAAAAATTATGGGGTGGATAGTGGGACTTGAACCCACGGCCTCCAGAGCCACAATCTGGCGTTCTAGCCACCTGAACTATATCCACCACATATGGCGCGCCCGAGGGGATTCGAACCTCTGACCCACGGATTAGAAGTCCGTTGCTCTGTCCAGCTGAGCTACGGGCGCGTATGGAGCGGGAAACGGGATTCGAACCCGCGGCACCCAGCTTGGAAGGCTGGTGCTCTGCCATCTGAGCTATTCCCGCATGTTTTCTGGTCGAGGCAGAGGGACTTGAACCCCCGACCCCATGGTCCCAAACCATGTGCGCTACCAAGCTGCGCCATGCCTCGAAAGTCCTTAAAGACAATGTATAGTATACATTAAATTAAATTTTGCGTCAAGATTATTTTAACATAATCTCGCTCCTTTTTCAAACCCTTTCAATTCAATCGTCGAATAATTTGAGGATCGCCCTGAGGTTTTTCAGATCCCTAAGAACCATGTCGGCATTTTTTAAAATTTCTGGGTCCCCTATGCCGACGGCAAACATGCCCGCCCTTTTTATCGCTTCGATACCCGCCGCCGAGTCCTCTATCCCTACGCACTCACCGGGTTTCAGGCCCAGGTTTTCAGCTGCAACGAGGAATATTTCCGGGTCCGGCTTGCACCTTTTAATCCGGCCTGCATCCACCACATAGTCGAACAACTCCGCTATTCCAAGGTTTTTCAATACGGTAGGGGCGTTTCGGCTGGCCGAAGCCAGCGCGATTTTTACGCCGCGGCCCTTAAGGGCGAAAAACAGCTCCTTCACTCCGGGCAGCAGGTCTTTCTGCGTGATCTTTTCTATCATATTTTTATAGTACCCGTTCTTTTTTTCGGCCAGGTATTCCTTTTCGTCCCGGGAAAACCTTCGCGGGCTTTTTTCCAGGATTATCTCCAGGGATTCCATCCTCCCTACGCCCTTCAGCCTTTCGTTTATGTTTTCGTCAAAATAAACTCCCAGTTCGTCGGCCAGTTTTTTCCAGGCCAGGTAATGAAACCTGGCCGTATCCGTGATAACTCCGTCCAGGTCGAAAACGGCGGCTTTATATACCGGCACGGCACATCTCCCTTTCTACGGTGATTCCCGGCTTCAACGAAAGTTCCGCACCAAAATGGTGTATTTTAAGAGGTTCACCTTCCTCCAGAGTATAAAAAGCCTTTTCCCTCTCGAGCCGCACGCGAAGCTTCCTGCCCCTGTATTTCAAAGTGAAGCTAAGGCAGCGCCATTTCTCGGGCAGAGCCGGGAAAAAGTGAAGCCCGTCGGGAAAAACCTTTAAGCCCCCAAAGCCGTATACGGCGGCGAGCCACGCCCCACCCATAGCGGCCGCGTGTATGCCGTCTTTCGTGTTGCCGTTATAGTCGTCCAAGTCCATGCGGCACGACCATATAAAATACCGGTAAGCCTCCTCATAATAGCCCAGTTCAGCGGCCAGGGCGGCAAACACCGGCGGCGAGAGGGACGAATCGTGGGTGGTTACCGGCTCGTAGTAATCATAATTCCTCCTGATCTCCTCCAGGGTAAATTTCTCCCTTAAAAGGAACATCAACAGCAGCACATCCGGTTGCTTGCATATCTGATGCCGGTAGATATTTAAATAGTGCCAGTGCAATAGGAGCGGAAAATCTTTTTCGGGTATCCTATCGACCGTAACCCTCTTTTTATAGAGAAAACTGTCGTCCTGCGGTATTATCCCCAGCTCCTCTGAATAGGGGAGGTACATATTTTCGGCAGCCCTGCGCCATTCGTCAACTTCCTCATCTTGAAGGTCGATTTTCAGCAAAAGCTTTCTGTAATCCTCCGGCCTCTCCCGCTTCATCCTTTCCGCCACTTTTGCCGCAAACTCCAGGTTCATTTTGGCCATGTGATTCGTATACGCGTTATTGTCCACAAGGGCTGTATACTCGTCAGGCCCGGTAACGCAATTTATGCAGAACTTGCCGCCCTTCGCGGGTATGTAGGAGCCAAGATCAACCCAGAACCGGGCCGTCTCGAAGGCTATCTCCGCCCCGTATCCGTACAGGAATTCCTCGTCTCCGGTCGCCTCTACGTAGCGCTTTATCGCGTATACTATATCGGCGTTTATGTGGTACTGGGCGGTGCCTGCCGGGAAAAATGCCGAACACTCGGAGCCGTCGATAGTCCTCCAGGGGTACAGGGCTCCCCTGTGCCCCAGCTCCCCGGCCCTTTCCCTGGCGGCGTCCAGCAACCGGTAGCGGTGCATTAATAAAGCTTTTGCTATTTCCGGCCTGGTATAGATGAAGAACGGCAGCATGTATATGTCCGAGTCCCAGAAGTAATGACCGCCGTAACCCTCACCCGTAAGGCCCTTCGCGGCTATGTTGGTTTTTCCGTCCCTGCCCGCCGATTGAAGGAGCGAAAACATACTGAACCTAATTCCCTGCTGGGCTGCGGGGTCTCCCTCGATAACTACGTCAGCGTCTTTCCAGAAAGCCTCGAGAAAGGCCTCCTGCTCCGCCTCCAATAGGGCGAAGCCGTCCTCTTTGGCTTTACTGACTTCGCTCCGGGCAAGAAGCACAAGGTCCTCGCGTCCGGCGTCCCGGGAAGTAAAATATGATATATATTTAAAGAGGGTACAGGCAATTCCCCTTCGCGCTTTCACCCGGAACCTTATCTCTAATTCCTCTTCGGCCTGGTGGCCGGTAATCACCGCATCCCCGCCGGGTACGAGGTTATGTTCCACAGCACACGAAAGGAAAAAACCGCTCCTTTCCGTCCTTTGTTCCAGCCAGGCTCCTGTTCCGTCTACGCCTTTGCCGATGCTGAAAAGTGCCCGGCCCTTCAGCCCCGAGCCCACCCTGAAGTCAGAGCTTTCATCGAGATTTGAAACCCTGCCGTCGATGCGGGATACGAATTCAAAAAAGCCGTCGAAGTTTACCGGTTTCAGCGAGAAAGATACGGCAGCCAGGTGCGGCCTGCTAAAATGTACCAACCTCTTTATCTCGGCTTCTACTATTTTGCCCGAAGGCGACTCCCACGTGATCCTCCTCACCAGGATGCCCCTTTTCATATCCAGCTTCCTCTCGTATGCGTGAATCCTCCCCGTCAGCAGGTCGAACCTCTCGCCGTCAATAAACGGTATGATGATTTTTGCGTCGGCCACGTTGAGCATGGCCTGGCCCTTCCGGGGAAATCCGTAGCCGCCTTCCGGGTATTCTATATCATATTCCTCATAAAAGCCGTTTATATACGTTGCTTTGAACGTGGTATCTGCAGGGCCCCTGTAGCCTTCCTCGAAATTGCCCCTCATCCCTATGTATCCGTTGCCTGTAGTAAATATTGTCTCATCCCTGAAATTGGTCTTTATGTCGAACTCGGTCTCCTTGATCATCCACTCGTCAAATTCGTATATTATACTTTTATGTACATTGCTCCCGCTCAAGCCGAATAACCTCCCAGCAAATTCTTCGTCTATAAAATATCAATTGCGTTAAGAGCATCATCCCCCACCTGAAGGATTCAGGTGGGGGATGGGTCGAATCTACTTACCGCCGGCAGCCTGCTTCGCTTTCTCGATCATTTCATGGTATTTATCGAGGGTGGGCTTTACCTCTTTGCCTTCAAGAACAATTTCCCTCAACGCGCCGTTTATGGCCTTGTCCACATCGGCCCAGTATGTAAGGTTCGGCCTCGGTTCCGCGTGCTTCAAAGCCTCCGAAACTGCTTCAAAGTAGGGTTTTTGCCACTCCTCGACTTTGCCGTAGGCATCGGTTCTCATGGACGGCCAACCCAGCTTCGAAGTGAGGATCTCCTGGACTTCCTTGCTCATCAGGAATTCCATAAACTTGACCGCCATCTCTTTATTCGGAGCACCCTTCGGTATACCTATCACTTCACCGCCCAGGACGTGGGACTCCTTGACGGGGCCTGCCCATCCGTGATATGCTTTGATCTCTTTCTTACCTCCGTCTTTCACAACTACGACCGACGTAAAGGGCCAGTTCTGTACAAGATATGCACTTTCGGTAGCCAGGTACTGGTTCGGAGTGTTCCAGTCGGCTTTTTTGCTCTCAGGGGATAGATACGGGTAAATTTCCTTCAGGAATGTAAAAGCCCTGATTGATCCTTCGTCATTCAGCACCGTCGGGTCTCCCCCGGCGGACCTTATAAAGTCAAACATGTGGCACGTGCTGTCTGGACCCAGATTCATCTTTACTACTACTTTACCGATACCTTCTTTTTCTTTAAAAGTCTTGGCGACCTGCAGCAGCTCGTCCCAGTTGGTAGGGGGCTTCAAGCCGTATTCGTTAAATTTCTTCTCGTTGTAGAAAGCAATTTCTACATTCGGCCTGTAGGGCATAAAGTAGAGTTTGCCGTTGAATTCTCCCACCGGTATAAGGCTCGGGATAACCGCATCGGGGATCATATCCTTGTAAGACGTCAGGTCTTCAACAAGCCCCTTGTCAACAAGCTGCGCCAGCTGCATGTTGTCCTGGGTTATGAGGTCGATATCCATCTGTCCAGCCTGGTGCATTGCTTCCAGCTTTTTAACAGTATCCCCTGCTTCCATCTGGATGGGTTCGACTTTTACGCCGTATTTTTTCTCAAATTCGGGAAACACGTTTTCCTTCATGACCTTCCATTCTTCCTCGCCCAGCCCCATGGCGACCTTTAAAACGCCTTTCCTCGGATCGGCCTCTTTTTTATCGCTGCTGTCGGTGGTGCCGGTGCTGCCGCACCCGGTCAGCGATGCGAGAAAGAGGATTGCCACCAGAGCTAAACAAACCGCCTTAAACAAGTTTCTTTTCATAATTCACTCCCCCTGTTTTTTTCTTTAGGAAAGCAAATTTTATTTAACCTTTAACAGCTCCCGATAAATACCCCCCTTTCATATAGCGCTGGAGAAAGAATGTCACCACCATTACCGGTATAGTTAAAATGGTGGCGTATGTCGCTGCGTCAAACCAGCCTCCCCTCACAACGTAATAATAGGTCTGCAGAGGAAGGGTCCTTTGTGAAACGGTGAGGTACAGGGCATAGGTAAACTCGTTCCACGAGTTCAGCCATACGAATATAGCAGCCACCGCGATACCCGGCAGCGCGAGAGGCGTGATTACTTTTATCAGCGACTCAATCTTCCCCGCCCCGTCAACCATAGCGGCTTCTTCGAGATCTTTCGGTATGGTCTCGAAGGTCCCCACGAGTATCCAGGCAGCAAAGGGGAGGTTTAGTATCAGGTGCGCGAGGACAAGACCTGTGTAAGTATCGATTAAATTCATTTTAATGAACTGGACCGATATGGGCAGCGCTATGCCCACTTCCGGGAACATCCTCGTTAGAAAGAGGGACAGCACCAACGGATACTTTATTTTGCGTGGCATCCTGGCTATAACGTATGCAGCGGGAGACGCTATTAATACAGCTGCAACCGTGGTCAGAGTAGCAACAGTAAAGCTTTTAACAAAGGGCGCCTTCAGGTTGCCTGATTTCAAAACCTTAACCCAGTGTTCCAGCGTAAAATCCTTAATTAGAAATGATGGATGAGCCGTTAAAATTTCACCAGGGGCGCTCACCGAAACTTTGAACAATATGTATACGGGTATGACCATAGCAATCGCCGCAATGAGCGTTACGGGCAGATACAGTGAATCGGATATTTTGCCGCTGAAATCTCTACCTCTCATTATCCACTTACCTCCTCAGAACCGCCCACTTTTAAGTACCCGTATATAAATATCATGATGATTACCAGCAAAATCGCAGAAGCAGCGGCCGATGTATAGGCATTCCCATAATTGTTGTACTCGTCGTAAGCAAAAGTGGAAAGGACCGGTGTAGCTCTCCCGGCAAGGACCAGCACCAACTCAAATACCCTAAAAGCGTCTATAGCTCTCAGTATTATAGCCATGGTAATATACGGTTTCAGGAGGGGAAGGGTGACGTATCTGAAAGTCTGCCAGGCTGTCGCACCGTCAATACCCGCAGCTTCATAGACTTCGTTTTGTATGCTCTCCAGCCCTGCCAGCAGGATTAAAATCACCATCGGAGTGACCTTCCACATGTCGGCCAGCGACACCATCAAGAGCGTACGGAGCCCACCGCTGGCCCAGTCCACCGGAAGTTTAATTATATTCAACCTGTAGAGCAGTTCATTTAGATATCCGTTGATGCTGAATATGTAAGTCATTGCCACCCCTGATACTAGCGTCGGCACACCCATCGGCACCATAAGAAGGGCCCGCAGAAAGCCCCTTCCGAAAAACCGCCTCTTCAAGATCAGGGCTATGACTATGGCTGCCGCCATTTCCAGGGTCAGACTTATGAGGGCAAAGGCCACCGTATTGAAAAGCGCGCCCTTAAACTCCACTTTACCGATTATTTCCCGGTAATTGGCCAGGGTTATTGCCCCTGTGAACCTGTCCAGAAAACTCATGGCAATTGTCTGAAGTATCGGGTATACGGTGAACCCCAGTATGTACAGGAGCAGCGGCGCCAGCATGACGGCTTCCAACCTGTACTTTTTAAGCCAAGTCACGGCCAGACCCCCCTTCGAGAACTTCGTAATCGTTTACGGTGTCGTACAAAAAAATTATATGCTTTTACAAGAACTCCGTATAACAAGTTTATGGTCCAGTATTATCCTTTTTCTTTCAACACTTTCTCCGTTGATCAAGTTTATCAATATTTCGGCGGCAACAGAACCTATATTGTACATCGGCTGAGCAATGGTTGTAAGCGGCGGCCTTGTAATTTCGCTCAGGTCGATGTTGTCGAAACCCACCACCGAAACGTCCTCAGGGCATTTCAGGCCGAAGTCCAGAACGGCGTTTAAAGCACCGATAGCCATGATGTCACTGACAGCGAAGATCGCGGTAGGCTTAACACCTGCCTTTAGAATTTTTCCTGCAGCCTCGTAACCTCCTTTCGCCTTAAAGTCGCCTTCAGCAATCAGATCTTCGCAGATTTTAAGTCCGGCTTCGCTCAATGCCTTTTTATACCCCATCAACCGGTCCACGCTATCAATGGTCTCCTTCATGCCGTCCAGCGGGCCGTGGATTAAGCCAATCCTCTCATGGCCCAGGGAAATGAGGTAGTTTACGGCATCGAAGGCGGCTTTAAAATTGTCGATAGCCACATAAGGCACGTCGTAAGCGGTAGCCCTTCCCGCCAGGACTATAGGAATATTTTTACGGGCGAAGGCCTCATAATGCTCTTCGCTGAAGTAGTCGCAGTGGAATATTACGCCGTCAACCCAGCGGTTTTTTAAAATATCGATATACTCAAACTCCTTTTCCCTTTTGTTGTCGGCATTGCAGAGGATCACGTTATACCTGCGGGTGCGGCAGGTGTCTTCGATTCCCCTGACTATTTCGCTGTAATAGGGGTTCGATATATCGGGCACTATAAGCCCCACTATTCCGGTTTTCCCCTTGATCAGGCTCCGGGCGGGCATGCTTGGTTCATATCCCAGCTCCCTTGCGATCTGGAGCACCCTTTCCCGGGTTTTTTCGCTGACATCGGGTTTGTTGTTGAAAACCCTCGAAACGGTTGCTATCGATACGTTTGCGAGTCTTGCTATATCTTCTATAGTGGGCATTTCGTCACTCCTAAGTTCGTAAACGTTTACGATTCTATTTTACTATACAGGTCGGGGTTTCTCAAGAGTTTTTTGAAAAAAGCAGGATAGAGGCGTTATCGCCTCTACCCTGCTTTTTTATAATGAGAGGGGATATAACTTTTCGCATCACTTCCAGCTAACATTGAACCAGTAGTCTCCGGAGCCTCTGTATGAGTAAACCCTCAGCTTGTAGGTGCCGGTCTTGGTAGGCATGTAGCGGATCTGTTCCTGTCTCTTGGTTCCCGTGGAACTGGCGACCAGAGTGCCGCTCGGGTCGTAGAGGTAAATGTCGAAATCTATGGACCAGCTGTGATTCGGCATTATAAAGGTGATTCCGATGGGCTTTGTTGTATCGGTCACATCGAATTGCCACCAGTCGGTATCGCCCGTGCCGGACAGACTGTCCTGCGCGAAGGAGAACCCTATCCCGTCGGAGAAGCTGCCGCTGAATCCGCCCGCCTGTTTGATGCAGTTGTACGAGAGGTTTATGCCGTAGCCGAAATCGATGTCCTTGCCCGAGGGCCCGAAGTCTTTCACATTGGCGCTGGAGTAAAGGATGTTCTTAACCTGGGAATCAGTAAGCGAATAGTTGGCATCCAGCATCAGCGCTATGACTCCGGCTATGAAGGGCGTCGCCATGGACGTACCGCTGTAGGTCACGTAACCGTTGGTGGAACCCGCCCTGGCTGCCGTAATATTGCTGCCCGGAGCGGTTATATCCGGTTTTATGCGGTTATCGGCCGTAGGTCCCCTGCTGGAAAACTCGGACAGCACCCATCCCTTTTCACCCGGGTCGTAGAGGGAGCCCACGGTTATAGCGTTCGCCGCCGCGGCAGGTGAACCTATGGTGTACCTTGCCGGCCCCTCATTGCCCGCAGCAACCACCATTATTATACCGTTATTCACCGCGTTGTTTACCGCCTGCGACAAACTGTCGGTTCCGTCGGAAGAACCCGCTGCCCCGAGGCTCATGTTGCCTATGCGTATGCCGTAGGTATTCTTGTTCTGGATCATCCAGTCGATACCCGAAATTATTCCGCTGGTCGTGCCGGATCCGGCGGAATTCAGCACCTTTATTCCTACTAGGGCCACCCCCGGAGCCACGCCTTTATAAGCCGGGTTCCCTTCGCCGGTACCCGCCGCGATGCTGGCCACATGGGTGCCGTGGCCATGGTCATCGTAGGGGGTGGTTCTTCCGTTGATTACATCGTACCATCCTATTACCTTTCCGCCGTCCAGGTCTACGTGGCCTGCGTCTATACCGGTGTCGAGGACCGCTATCACCACATCGTTTTTAGAGTACGAAGTCTTGTTGCCGTCCCTATCCCCGTCGACGCCAAAATCACTTCTGGCCGCCTGAACTCCCGTCCACTGCGTAGCCGTGTTTATAAACGCCTTTACTTCCCGGTCCATATCGATTCTTTCGACCATCGGGATCTTCGACAGGGCTCTTATCTGCCCCGGTGTCATCATCGCCGAAAAGCCCTTCAAAGCTTTCTCCCACCGGGCCTTTGCCTCAATGGCACCGATGTGCGTTTCCAGATCCTTTAGAACCTTTTCCGACGGGTTTTCCTTCAATCTGACTACTACGGGTACCTTTTCATCCCCTTGAGCCTCGATCAATCCGTCGAGGTCATCCGCTATCTTATTCTCGTCCCGATCTCCGATAAATGGCACATCGTCGATTCTTTCAGCGGTCAGTTCCTTTTGGGCCACCTCTTCCCGGCCGCCGGCTTCCACCGGCTCCCCGGGAACCACACCTCCCGGCTGAGCGACGCCCAGTCCCGGCAGTAACATGCTCAGGAAAAGCGCCACGATGAGTATGACCGGGATGTACCTCTTCCTCATACAGGACCGCCTCCCTGAAAATTTTTTTTTCGACGGCGCCGTCTGAAATTATGCATATGCAACAAACGTACCAATCCCAAAAGGGCTCTTTTATTAGTAATGAGGGATATAAAACGGGAAAACGGGACGGTCATATCCCGTTTTGGACGTCCCGTTTTCCCATTTTGAAAGATGGATTTGATTCTGCCGTCAGGATACCTGTGGTTCCATTAATATACAAAAGCACGGCGATGCAGAAATTCTTCCAATCGCTAACCCTGCCCGTAATTGGTTTATAATGACTGCAATAGGCTCCTTCAAGCTTGTCAAAAACCAGTTCTCGTAGTTTCAGGGCGTTCATCCGGGACATTGTGGTTCAATCATGATGAATAAACAGGAAGAGGGCAGGGATACCCCTCACATCCCTTCTTCCCTTTTTCCGCCGTTATCGACTATTTCAAGCAACGCTTTTCCCTTTCCCGTCAGCACGGCGCCTTTAGCTCCTATTTTTAATTCAATCAGGCCGTCCCGCTCCATCTGCTTCATCATTCTTCTTATCATACCCTCTCCCAAATTCCTGTTCTCTCTTTTGGCCATTTCAGCCAGAGCCCTCCGGCCGATGCCGTTATTTTCCCTGATTTTTTTCATGATCCAAATAATTATTTCTCTTTTTTCATTTTCGCTCAGGTCGCTGGCAGCGCTCAACATCCCGGAGATCATGTTAGAAGGCAGGTCCTCGATAGCGATCCTGGCCGTCTCATCTTTTACACTCACCAGGTATTCCACCAGATTTACAAGTTCCCTTACGTTCCCCGGCCACCCGTACGAAAGCAGGTAATCAAGGGTGTCTTCTTCAAAAAAATCGTAAACGTTCGTAATCCTTGCACCGGTATACCTTTTCAGATAAAATCCCAGTAATATTAAAATGTCCTCCTTCCTTTCCCTCAGCGGCGGGATTAAAAGCGGTAAAACACTCAGCCTGTAATAAAGATCCTGCCTGAAAGAGCCCTCCTTAACTTTTTTCCAGAGATCTTTGTTCGTAGCCGCAATAACTCTCACGTCCACCGGTATTACCTTAAGCCCCCCGACCCTGATTATTCGCTTATCCTGCAGGACTCTTAAAAGCCTTACCTGAAAATCCGGCGGCGCATCGCCTATTTCGTCCAGAAAGATCGTGCCGCCACCGGCCTTCTCGAACAGGCCGGGTTTCCCCCCTTTCTTAGCCCCGGTAAACGCACCTTCCTCATAACCGAAAAGTTCACTCTCCAGCAGATTACTGGGCAATGCGGCGAAATTCACCGGCACAAAGGGGCCGTCCCTTCTCCTGGAGGCGTTGTGTATGGCCTGAGCGAAAAGTTCCTTGCCGGTTCCGCTTTCCCCGTAGATAAGTACCGTCGAATCGCATGATGCTATTTTTTTTGCCGTTTCTTTTGCTTTTTTTATAGCACGGCTTTCACCGACTATGTCCTCGAATTCGTACACTGCCGTAAGCCCATCTTTCCTCACCCTGCACACCCCCAAATCTCGTAATAACTTAAAAACAAAACTACCTCTACCGGACCACCGGATAAGGTAGTTTCTCTATAATCCTTTAATCTCTTTTCATCCCGGCAGCCCGGCTGCCATGAAGAAGTTACCTCTTCGTAGGCCCGTGGCTTTGCGTCCCTACCTTTCGGTAGGTTTGCCCTTAACGGTTAATAATATTTACATATTTTTACTATTCTACATATTTGTACCATTTCCTTCTTTTTAGCAAAATCCAATAAAAAATAAAAACCCGGTCTTTCTAAACCGGGAAAATTATCAGTATCCCATGTCCGGGTCGACGATATTTATCAATCGCTCACCCTTCAGGTATCTTTCCAGATTTTCGTTTACTACTTTCATGGCCCTTTCCATGTAACGGTCGGAACCACCTGCTATATGCGGAGTTATTATAACGTTGGGCATTTCCCACAAGGGGCTTTCCGGAGGCAGGGGCTCTTCCTCAAATACGTCTAGGGCTGCTCCCGCTATCCATCCTTCTTTCAGCGCCTTTATCAGAGCCTTTTCTTCAATCACGGCGCCGCGGGCTATGTTTATGAAATAAGCGGTGGGCTTCATCGCCTTAAAGTGTTCTTCCCTGAACAGATGACGGGTCTCGGCGGTAAGAGGAACGGAACACACTACAAAGTCGGATTTAGACAGGAGCTCTTTCAGAGAACTGCCGTCGTACATCTCATCGTAGTTTCCTTCCGTCCTGCCGCTCCTGCTGAGTCCGATCACCTTCATGCCGAAAGCCTTGCCCAGCCTTGCTATCTCGTTGCCGATATTGCCTGCCCCCACTACTCCCAGGGTCTTTTCGAAGAGCTCGGTGGTATTTACCTTTTTATCCCAAATCTTCTTTTTCTGCTGATCGTAAAACCGGTTCAGCCCTCTTGCAAACATGAGCATGTAGCCGAACACCAACTCCGAAATCGGCACTTTATGAATTCCGCTGGTCGTGGTCACAATTATACCCTTTTCCTTAACCAGATCAAAGGGCAGCCGGTCTACGCCGGCACTCAGCGACTGGATCCATTTCAGCCGTCCGGCCGCCTCAACAAGCCGCCTTTCAAAGTTGAATCCCCAGTCCACGTATATATCCGCGTCTATTATCTCTTTTATTTTATCCTCAGGGTTTTCGCTTATTACTACGTTCCAGTCGGGAGCGACTTCGCGCGTTTTTTTTAGGTGCTTTTCGGAAACTTTGGCCCCGAATAAGATTTTCCTCATAAGCTCCAGTCCTCCTCATTCCCGGGTTAAAGCTCCATTATACAGCCCCTTATATCCCCGTCACGAATCTCCAGGACGCCGAAAGTCCTGCCCGCCCCACATCTTGGAAGGGCAGGACTGCCGGGGTTGAAAATCAGCACATTTCCCACGCGAGTGTTTTCCGGGCAGTGGGTGTGACCGAAAACCACCGCATCGGCGAAAAGTTCCTTCGCCCTGGCCAAAAGCCTCTCATACCCGTATTTTACGCGATACCCGTGGCCGTGGGTCAGAAGTATCTTTTTCCCTTCTAATTCGATCAGCCTCTCGCCCGGGTACTCGGAACCGGTGTCGCAGTTGCCGGACACCCCGTAGACCCTGTAATTATACGCTTCCCTGAGGAAATCAGCGTCGGCTGATACATCTCCTGCATGCAGAATCAAATCTACAGGTTCCATAACTTTGACGGCTTTTTCTATAAAATGTAAAAGACCGTGTGTATCGCTTAATACTCCGATTCTCAAATGCTGCCCCTCCGCTTCAACTTCTGGCGTATTGAAGTAGGTGCTTTCTGATTTTTTCTGTGGCTCTTGCCCGGTGGCTAACGGCGTTTTTCTCCTCCAGGGTGGCCTCAGCCAGGGTTTTACCCAGTTCGGGTACAAAAAAAACAGGATCGTACCCGAATCCCATGGTACCTCTGGGCTCAAGGATGATATACCCTTCCAAGTAACCGTACTCCACAAAAATCCTTCCGTCGGACAGAACGAGGCAAAGGCAGCAGACAAACCTCGCCTGCCTTTTTTCCGGAGGAACACCTTTCAGCTCGTTCAGGAGCTTATTTATATTTTCGAGGTCGCTGGCTCTGGGACCCGCAAACCTGGCAGTGTGCACTCCCGGCCTGCCCCCTAGGGCGGCCACTTCAAGCCCCGAATCATCGCCGAGGGACGCGATACCGGTCAACTCCACGACTCTCTTTGCTTTCAATACCGCATTTTCCTCAAAAGTGTCGCCGTTTTCCTCTACTTCTATCCCCGGAAAGTCTTGAAGTGAAATTATATTCAAGGGTATGTCGGAAAGCATTTCTCTAAATTCTTTCAGTTTACCCGCATTTTTAGTGGCTATTACCAGATCTAACATTTGTGTTCTACCTCGTCTATGATGTCTTTCAGCACTTCCTTTTGTATGGCGATCAGATCAAAAATACCTTTTTGGGCCAGGTCCAGCAAATCGTTGAGGTCTTGACGGGTGAAAGGAAAAGTTTCTCCGGTACCCTGGACCTCCACGAACTGCCCCTTGTCGGTCATCACCACATTCATATCCACTTGGGCTCTGCAGTCCTCGTCAAATTTGAGGTCGAGCAATTTTTCGCCGTCGACGATGCCCACACTTACTGCAGCCACAAAACTGTTTACGGGAATAACTTCAATGACCCCGTGGTCCTTTAAGTACTTGAAAGCATCCACCAGGGCCACAAAGGCACCGGTGATAGCCGCCGTACGGGTACCTCCATCGGCCTGGATTACATCGCAGTCCAGCCATATGGTCCTCTCACCCATAGCTGCGAGATTGACCACCGACCTCAGGGCCCTCCCGATCAATCTCTGAATTTCCATTGTCCTCCCGCTGGGCCTCAAGCTTTCCCTGACATTCCTGATTTCTGTGGCTCTCGGGAGCATGGAGTATTCGGCCGTAACCCATCCCTGCCCTTTACCCCTGAGAAAAGGCGGGACTTTTTCGTCGACAGTTGCGGTACATATTACCTTTGTATCACCCGCTTCAATAAGAACAGAACCTTCGGCATATTTATTGAAGCGGCGTATTATGTTTACAGGTCTGATCTCGTCGAATTCTCTGCCGTCAGTTCTCGCCAAAAAATACCATCCTCTCCGGAAACTCCTTATATATTGGCGGGGTTTATATACGCCGGTTTCAGAATAGGCGTATCCAGCATAGTACCTTCGGGCAAAACCCCGCTCTTGCCCTCCACCTGCAGGGTAACTTTCTCCACTCCGGGGAACTCCGAAAGAGTCAGCACTATGGTATTTACCAGCGCCTGTTCGGTGTCAACGCCGCCACCGTAACCCTCGATCTCTTTGGAAAAATTGGCAATCGCCTCATTATCCTTCAGGCTCACATCAAGCACCCTTGTATCGGTGGGTATGGCCGAACTCAAACCCATTCCTTCCGCCGGCCCTTTTATGAGCTCTTCCAGCGCTGTTTTCATCAGGTTATCGCTCTTTTTCACCATGCGGGTGACCGGCACGTAATAAGTATAATTCCCGTCGCTGCTGCTGGCTCTAAAATACAGCGTCACAGGAACCGTACCATTACCCGCAGCTGCGGCACCCGGTTCCAGATTGATTTTTTCACGCTGGAGTTCGTCCTCCAAAACCGTACCGTTGGGGCATTTTTTTAAAGGTTTCCCCTCTACCATTAACTGGACTTTCTGGACCGTGGGAAACTCAGTCAGGGTGTATACCACAGCCTGTATAGCGTTCTGCTCTGCGGTTTTCCCGTTCAGATTTAAAAATTCCCTGCTGAAATCAACTTTTGCAAGGCCGTCCCGTATCGTCATGCCCAGCACTCTCGTTCCCGGAGGCAGGGGCGGCTTCAAGCCCCGCGGCTCAAGCTCGGCCCTAATCTCGGGCGTGTCCACAAGGCTTTCCAGGGCGGCTCTCGCTATTCCCTCAACCCAGGGTATATCCTTCGTGACAGGCACCAGGAGATCGTGTTCATTGACAAAATAAAACACTGTCCTGCGCATGTTAGCCTGCGTTTCCTGGACAGGTTCCGACGACTGGGATGAAGCATCTCCACGGTCTTTTTTCAGCAGCCCGCAGGCTGTAAAACTGAAGGCCAGAAGAAGGATCAAAATAAGCGCCGCAACCTTTTTAGGCATAAAACAACCTCCTCTTAAAGTAAAATCTAATTAATATATATTAAAGAAGAGGTTTTTTATGCCTGAGGGTCACTTTGCCTGTTTAAAGTATCCCCCTTTGGCCGACTTCGTATCCATTACGGTGATAAAAGCCGATTCGTCTTCTCTTTCTATGAGATCGATTAGATCGGGGAGGCTCTTTCTAGCCAGGTATATGACGAGCACGTGGCGCGTTCCTTCTTTCCCCATACCCTGGAGCATAGTTACGCCAAATCCGCGGTTCCTTAATTTTTCTGAAAGTTCCGGGTCCTGCGTTATAACCTGTACCGTTGTGAGGCCGAGGGCCAGTTTCTCTTCCAGCAGGCTGCCGGCGTAATTGCCGGTAGCGAAACCCAGTGCGTAAGCCAACAGGTTTAATGGATCGCCCAGTTTCCCGACAACCTGGCTCAAAGCCGTTATGTAAATGATGACCTCAAAAAAGCCTATTATGGCCGCTTGTATCCGGTGACCCCTAACTACCATTAAAGTCCTTACCGTTGAAAGAGAAACGTCGCAAACCCGGGCGGAAAAAATGAATAAATAGCCGAGCAGTGGAGTCAAAACTTAACCCCCTTGTTGAGATTCAAGTGTATCATACCAAACCCGGGTTTTTGTGTCAACAAAGATTATTGACCCGAAAGGTAATTATAAATGCCTTTAAATACACCTTCTGCGACCTTTTGCCTGAATCCCTCCGTTTGCAGCAGCGCAAGGTCGTGCTTGTTGGTCATGAAAGCCACTTCCACCAGTGCTGAAGGCATCCTGGTCTCCCGGATAACCACCAGATTGGGCCTCTCTACCAGGCCGAGATTCGGAAGACCGAGAGTTTCAACCACGGCTTTGTGGACGGTCTGGGCAAAGGCTTTTTTCTCCGGGGTCGGATAGTACAGCGTCATGGTTCCTGAGGTCGCAGCATTGCTGCTGGCGTTGTTATGGATACTTACGAACAAATCGGCTCCCACTTCATTGGCAATACCAGCCCTGGTGTACAGGTTTACATAAATGTCGCTCTCCCTGGTCATCAGCACTTTCGCCCCGTTCTCCTCCAGAAGTTTTTTTAATCGAAGAGCGATATCGAGATTCAAGTTTTTTTCGCTAACCCCCGAGTGCACTGCTCCAGGGTCAGAGCCGCCGTGACCGGGGTCCAGCACGATGATCCTGTTTTTCAGAGGGGAACGGTATATTTCGATTTCTATCGTCGAAGAAACCGGCGGACTCACGATCTTGTATCCGGTAAAAAGCGTAAGGTTAAATGTGACCACAGTCTGGATATGGTCCTCTTCGCTTGTCTTCAGAATTTCTATATTTTCCACGATACCGTCGCCTACGTTTATCCTTCCCCCGCCCGGCAGACCTTCACCGGGAGCAACTCCCGGTATGATCAGCTCAAGCTGCCTGCTGGCCCTGTTTTCCCTAGCCTCATAACCCACATCTCCAGTGAGCTCCAGTTTCACTACGGTTTTATCGCTTTCGCTGTTAACTCTTATATCATCTAAAGCCTGAATGGGAGAAAAGTTCACCGATATGGCGCCGCCATTCTGAAAAACCTGAAAATGGGCGTCCCCCTTCAGGTCGAAGACGACTCTAACTGTATCAGGGTTTACCGCAAACTGGCTCATCCGCACGGCTTTTACGTAGTTATTCTCGGGGATCTGGGGCGCTGATGCCGAAAGCCTGGTGCCGAATATATCCACTACCAGCCTGTAATCGCCTTTTTCCGGCGTACCTATGGTGAAATAGCGGTATTTAGCGGGAGCCACCGTCTTCAATCTGGCAATCAGGTTTTCCCCGCCCTCCACCTCTATACTAGTGAGGGCATTGGAAAAGACTATCGCCAGGGAGTTCTGTTCCATTCTTAAAATATCGAAGGAAACTCCATCTTTTGCCTCTATCACAAAACGGCTCGCCGGGGAATCGGTTCCCAAAGTTCCTGCGATTACCTTGTCCACATAACCGTCGTATACATTCAGGATATTCTTCTGGGTCTTCAATTCAGCGTTTATGTCGACTACGACCAGGTTCCCTGCATCCGGCTGGACCACCGAATATTCCAGGGGAACGTTGCCTTTTATCACGACGGCTGGCGCTTCATTTACCATACTATACGAGAAATCCAGAATCTGGGCCGAGAACTTGGTTACATCGACCCTTCTTTTGACATCGTCCCAGGACACCTTTGCCCCCAGATATTCGCCTAAAAACCTCAGGGGTACCATGGTCCTGTTTTTAACTATCATTGCAGGCACGTCGAGCGTAACGGGTTTTTGATTTACAAAAGCCCTGGTATCGTTTATTTTCAGTATTATCAGCTTTTCGCCTGAAGCTACTCTGACGGTTCGCTCTCTGTCGTCCCAATGGACGGCTGCACCGAGATGTTCGGAGATCACCCTTATGGGTACCAGCGTTCTCCCATTGTAAATAATGGGTGCCACATCCGATTCTATTTTTTTCTGGTTAATGTAAATCTCAATCGGCATCGCAGGCGGAGCCGCATATACGGTGGTGTGTAAAAACAGTACTGCTAAAAGCGCGATAGCGATTTTCTTAAACATGCAAAAACCCTCCTGCCGTTTGTTAGTGCGAAGTATAACTCCTTTTATTGTACATATAACAACTTTCGACTTTAAAATCCTAAATCCTCCTCAAATAATAAAACGTAACAAAAATGTAAAAAAACCGGATTTTTAAATCCGGTTCAGACTGTCGACAAAGTAACTGTCGACAGTCTTTTTTTGCAAAAGCTAGTACAAAAATCATCAGCTTTTTAGTAAAATTAAAGAAGATACAAAAATATTGTGGGGCGATGAAATGTTAACGAAGAAAAATCGAGAAATAATAGAGCAGGTAGAATTAGTAAGCATCGATAGCTTAGTACCTCAAGACCATCTCCTTAGGGCAGTAGAAGAAAGCATCGACTTTAATTTCATTTATGATGAAGTAAAAGACCTATATAGCGAAAATACAGGAAGACCTAGTATTGACCCGGTAGTGTTAATTAAGCTACTCATGCTCCAAGCATTGTATGGAATCCGCTCCA
>NZ_VNHO01000024.1 GCF_008124715.1 Thermosediminibacter litoriperuensis
ACTTCGTGACTATGTTTAGCCACATCAATACCGCCATAGATCATATTTACATCCTCGCTTTCATTGAAATTAGGCAGGGTTCCCGCAATCCCCTATAAGTCTCAACCTTGCGCGTAACTCGAAGCATGCAGCAAGCTACATCCGCAACGTGCTCATTCGAGACATCTCATAGAGGAGGGGCTTCACTCTTAATTTCGGGACAGCAAAGAGCTTCCCAAGGAGGTAGATCGAAGTCCCCTGCCGCTACGAGAAATATTTAGCTAAGTTTTATCAGAATTCCTGTGTGGTTGTCAAAAAAACTTTAAATGACCCTTAATTACATCATTGAGCTAACTATATTGTACAAGGAGGTGGGTGTTTTGATCGAGTTAAACAGCGAAAATTTCGAACAGGAGGTGTTAAAGTCGGAAAAGCCGGTACTGGTGGACTTCTGGGGCCCCAGGTGCGAGCCCTGCAAGGCCCTGATGCCGCATGTGGAAAAACTCGAAGAGGTATACGGCGACAGGGTGAAATTCTGCAAACTCGACACCTCTAAAAACATGCGGCTGGCGATAAGCCAGAAAGTTATGGGGCTCCCTACGCTGGCGATTTACAAGAATGGCGAGAAGGTTGATCAGGTTACGAAAGAAGTCACTATTGAAATGGTGGAGGAAATGATTAAGAGGAACATATAAGGGGAGGGTAAAAATGAAACTGGAGCTCGGGTATTTTAACGTAAAAAACGTGGTGTTCGGTGACACCACCCGGTTTGAAAACGGAGTTCTCACCGTGAACAAGAAAGAACTTGCCGGGCTCATACTCGCCGACAACCGGATAAAAGATGTGGATTTCGACGTGGCAAAACCCGGCGAGGAAGTAAGGATAATTCCGGTCAAAGACGTAATCGAGCCCCGCGTTAAGGTAACCGATGGCACTGTCTTTCCGGGATTTCTGGGCAAACCGACCACCGTCGGTGAAGGAAGGACCCACGTGCTGAAAGGCATGGCTGTTGTTACCTGCGGAAGGATCGTGGGCTTTCAGGAAGGCATAATAGACATGAGCGGCCCCGGAGCCGAATACACTCCGTTCTCGAAACTGATCAACCTGGTGGTAATAGCAAACCCCGTGGACGGCCTGTCCTCCCACGAACACGAAGAAGCCCTCCGCATAGCCGGGCTGAAGGCTGCAGCGTATCTCGCGGGCTGCGTGAAGGAAAAAGAGCCCGAGGAAATTAAGGTCTATGAGACAAAACCCATCGCCCAGGCCTTAAAAGAATACCCCGAGCTACCGAAGGTGGCCTACGTCTATCAGCTCCAGAGCCAGGGACTGCTTCACGATACATACGTATACGGTGTCGATGCCAAAAAGATAATACCTACCCTCATATATCCCACCGAGCTAATGGATGGAGCCATCGTTAGCGGTAACTGCGTTTCCGCCTGCGATAAGAATCCCACCTATGTACATCAAAACAACCCGGTCGTGGAAGAACTCTACAAACGCCATGGCAAGGATATAAACTTCGTGGGTATAATCATAACCAACGAGAACGTTACTCTTGCCGATAAGGTGCGCTCTTCCGATTACACGGCGAAACTCGCCGAGTACCTTGGCCTTGACGGCGTTATCATCACCGAGGAAGGTTTCGGCAATCCGGATACCGACCTCATAATGAACTGCAGAAAGATAGAATCAAAGGGAATTAAGACGGTCCTTATTACTGACGAATACGCTGGCAGGGATGGGGCATCCCAGTCGCTAGCCGATGCCGACCCGAAAGCCGACGCTGTGGTTACTGCAGGCAACGCCAACGAGGTCATTGTACTGCCGCCCATGAAGAAGATAATCGGCCTTGTGGATACCGCCACGATTATAGCGGGTGGGTCCCAGAAGGCTTTGAGAGAAGACGGCAGCATAGAGATCGAGCTTCAAGCGATAACCGGCGCTACATCGGAAGTCGGTCTGACGCTCTTGAGCGCAATAACCCTATAATAAAAATAGCGTGAGGAGGCGGAATTATGTTTGAAGGTAAAAAGATAGTTATAGTGGGTGACAGGGACGGTGTTCCCGGTCCGGCCATAGAAGCATGCATGAAGACAACCCCGGGTGAAGTGGTGTTCTCCACCACCGAGTGCTTCGTCTGAACGGCCGCCGGTGCGATGGATCTGGAGATCCAAAAGAGAATTAAGGATCTGGCCGATGAGTACGGCCCTGAAAATGTAGTCGTGATTTTAGGCGGTGCTGAACCTGAAGCCGCAGGAATCGCGGCAGAAACCGTAACCAACGGCGACCCGACCTTCGCCGGTCCTCTGGCCGGTGTGTCGCTGGGGCTTGCAGTATACCACATCGTGGAATCTGAAGTGAAGGCTGCCGTTGACCCGGCCGTTTACGAAGAACAGGTCGGGGTAGTGGAAATGGTGCTGGATGTGGAGGGTATAGCTAGAGAAGTCAAAAAGTACCGTGAGCAGTATTCCAAATACAGGGCATAGCCTGAAGGAGGGCTGCGCGATGGGTAAATTCAGGGTTGTCCATTACATCAACCAGTTTTTTGGCCAGATAGGGGGCGAGGAGAAGGCCGACATACCGCCGCAGGATAGGGAAGGGGCTCTCGGTCCCGGCATGGCTTTTAATGCCTCCTTTAGCGGTGAAGCCGAAATAGTGGGCACCGTCATCTGCGGGGACTCGTATTTCAACGAACACCAGGAAGAGGCCATAACCGACATCCTGGAGCGTATAAAAAAATACAATCCCGATCTCGTGATCGCCGGTCCCGCCTTCAATGCCGGCCGTTACGGGATGGCCTGCGGCAGCGTATGCAAGGCGGTTAGGGAAGCCCTCAATATACCCGCAGTTACCGGCATGTTCATCGAAAATCCCGGCGTCGAGGTATACAAAAAGGATGTATATATTATTGAGACCGCCGGTTCGGCTGCGGGTATGCGCGAAGCGGTGCCCAAAATGGCCAAACTCGCCCTAAAGCTTGTGAAGGGCGAACAGATCGGCACACCCCAGGAAGAAGGGTATATACCCCGCGGAATCAGAAAGAACGTTTTCGCGGAGGAATACGGCGCCAAGCGGGCTGTGGATATGCTGATAAAGAAGCTGAAGGGTGAACCCTTTACTACGGAGTATCCCATGCCCGACTTCGACAGGGTGACGCCCGCACCGGCCGTAAAAGATCTCTCGAAGGCGAAAGTTGCTCTTGTTACTTCGGGAGGTATTGTGCCCAAGGGTAACCCCGACAAGATCGAAGCGTCCAGCGCTTCCAAATACGGAAAGTACGATATCGAAGGAGTGGAATACCTTACTCCCGAGAAGTACCAGACCGCCCACGGCGGTTATGACCCGACCTATGCCAACCAGGACCCCAACAGAGTTCTGCCCGTCGACGTAATGCGCGAACTGGAAAAGGAAGGCGTTATCGGGAAGCTCCACAGGTACTACTACGCCACCGTAGGTAACGGTACGTCGGTGGCAAATGCCAGGAGATTCGCCCAGGAAATTGCAAAAGAGCTCGTAGCCGACGGCGTCCAGGCCGTCATCCTCACATCTACCTGAGGGACCTGTACTCGTTGCGGTGCAACGATGGTAAAAGAACTCGAAAGGGCAGGTCTGCCAACAACCCATATATGCACGATAGTGCCGATTTCCATGACGGTGGGCGCCAACAGGATAGTTCCGGCCGTGGCTATACCGCACCCGCTGGGCAATCCGTCGCTCACCAGGGAGCAGGAAAAATCCCTCAGGCGCAAGCTGGTCCTCAAGGCCTTGAAAGCCCTGACGCTGGATGTGGAAAGGCAGACGGTTTTCGAAGACGGAGTGTGAGCATTAGCCGAGTAATCCGAAGGAGGGCTTAGCGTGAGCAATGCTGTGATTTCAGGTGCCAGCTACGTCCTGGTGCACGCTCCGAACATCATGATGGTGGCTGGCACCACCCAGCTTTTAGAAAAGGAAAATCCCAATTCGGAGTATATAAAGCGGATAAAGGACCACATTAGAAGCTACGACGATGCCGTCGCCTACCCGCCTAATCAGGCCTGTATCGGAAATATATCACCCGAAGACATGAGAAACATAAAAAGGCCCTGGTACGAGAACCCCATAAAGGGCCTTTCGAGGTTCGGCAGATACGGTGAAATTATGCCGGAGGACGAGTTTTACGGTTTGATGGCCATATCCGACGTTTTCGACCTGGTCATTCTGGAAAGGGAATTCGCCGAAGGCATAAAGCAAAAGCTTTCCCGCCACCCGCTTTTATCGGAGAACGATGTAAACCGCATAAAAATGGTGGCCGATGAAGATGCCATTAAGAAGCATTTAGAAAACGGCGCCGTCGAATTGATGTACGGCGGAAAGCTCGTCGGCTGTGTGAGGAAAGCCCACGACAGGGATGAAACCCTATCGGCTCACGTGATGATCGAAAACCTGGCCACCAAAGCCTCGGCAGTGCTGGCTTTAAGGTACCTGCTGAAAGTCACCGGCATTGCCTCGACGGATGTCGACTATATCATAGAATGTTCCGAAGAGGCCTGCGGCGACATGAACCAGAGGGGTGGCGGAAATTTCGCCAAGGCCATCGGTGAAATAGCCGGCTGCGGCAATGCGACAGGGGCTGACATGAGGGGGTTCTGCGCCGGGCCCACTCATGCCCTCATAAGCGCAGCCGCCCTGGTAAACTCCGGTATATATAAGAACGTGGTCGTGGTCGCCGGAGGCGCCACGGCAAAACTGGGCATGAACGGCAGGGACCACGTTAACAAGGGAATGCCCGTGCTGGAAGACGTCCTGGGCGGGTTTGCAGTGCTCGTCAGTGCCAACGACGGCGTGAACCCCATCATAAGGCTCGATTCGATAGGAAAGCACCCGATCGCCGCCGGTGCTGCTCCCCAGGCCGTAATGCAGAATATAGTTTACAATCCCCTGGATAGGCTTGGGCTCAAAGCCTTTGACGTGGACAAATACGCGCCCGAGCTCCAAAACCCGGAGATTACGGAGCCTGCCGGTGCCGGCGACGTACCGAGGGCGAACTACAGGATGATTGCGGCGATCGCCGTAAAACGGGGAGAGCTCAGGAAGGAAGACATGGACTCCTTCGTAGAGAAGCACGGAGTAACCGGCTTTGCCCCGACGCAGGGCCACATTCCTTCGGGTGTCCCCATTATAGGGTATGTAAGGGAACAGATCCTGGCCGGCAATATGAAGAGGGCCATGATAATAGGCAAGGGCAGCCTTTTCCTGGCCCGCATGACCAACCTGTTCGACGGCATATCCTTTATAATGGAAAAGAACCCCGGCATACAAAAAGAGGCGGCAAAGACGATCGACGTTTCGTCGTACCTGGCTGAGGCCTTCCGCGAGTTTGCAGAATACCTCGAGACAAGGGGGAAGGTCGATGCCTCTAGATAAATCGGGTCTTTTCCACATGCTGGCCGGAGCCCTTGAAGGCCGGAGCGGTAAACGGATAAAAATAGGCCTGACCGTGCTCGGCAGCGAACACCCGCCGAAAATGCTGGTGGATGCGGCCCGGGAAGCCGCCCAAAACCTGGAAGGAGTCGACGTGGTGGTCATCGGTCCCGGGAAGGAGATATCCGCCCCGGGGCTTGAAGGTATAGAAGCCTCGACCTTGGAGGAAGCCCATCGCATTATGGAAAAAATGCTGGACGGCGGCGAGCTCGACGCCGCAGTCACCATGCACTACAACTTCCCCATCGGTGTTTCCACAGTGGGGAGGGTGGTGACACCAGCCCGCGGTAAGCCCATGCTGATCGCCACGACTACGGGAACCTCGGCAGCCAACCGGGTGGAAGCCATGGTGAAAAACGCAGTATACGGCATCATCGCGGCGAAGGCTCTCGGAATCCAAAACCCCAACGTAGGCATACTGAATCTGGACGGCTCCCGCCAGGTGGAACGCACATTAAAGTTGCTGGCCGATCGAGGGTACGAGATTAATTTTGCTGAGTCCGTGAGGGCCGACGGTGGCTGCATAATGCGGGGAAATGACCTGCTGGCCGGCTCCTGCGACGTTATGGTGACAGACACGCTGACCGGAAACATACTGATGAAGGTGTTTTCCGCCTATACCACCGGCGGCGATTATGAAGCCCTGGGATGGGGGTACGGCCCTGGCATAGGCGAGGGGTATCAGAGAATAATTCTGATCCTCTCCAGGGCATCGGGAGCGCCGGTGGTAGAGGGAGCCATAAAGTATGCGGCGGAACTGGTAAAGGGGAACCTCCTGGAAAAAGCGACCCGGGAGTTTGAAAAGTTGAGAGCAGCAAAATTTCACGAGATCATCGCTGAACTGGATAAAGCCGGAAAGCCGGCAGAAGAGGCCGAGATTACACCTCCGCTGAAGAAGAGCGTTACAGAAGAGATAGCCGGTATCGACGTGCTCCAGATGGAGGATGCAGTAAAAGTTTTATGGAAGAGCGGCTTATATGCGGAAAGCGGTATGGGGTGCACCGGTCCGGTTATACTGGTGGCCCATGAAGACCTAAAATCCGCCGTAGACATCCTGAAAGCCGCAGGGTATTTGTAAAATTGGAGTCCAAAAGATAAAAAAGACCTGTGTCTTATTACATCAAGACACAGGTCTTTTTTTTCCCGCTTCCGAGAGGATGCAGTAATCCCGATATAACCTCTTTCCGCGCCGGGGAATTCCCCAGTAACCAGAATACGTCCACAAAAATATTATAACAAGAGATAGATTTTTTACTCGAAGAGGGAGTGATGAAATTGAGAAAAATAGCGCTAATTCTGGTTATTGTCCTGCTACTATCGATTTTCGCGGCGGGATGCAGCCGGCAGACTTCCACAGAGCAGCCCGCTCAAGGCGGTGCTGGGCAGGGAGGCCATTTTCCGGGCGTTGAGCCGCTTTCGCCACCGGTAAAGGTGACCGTGGGGATGAAGCAGGTGGTGTCCGACGCGGGAGTGCTTATCGGCATGGCTAAGGGCTATTACCGGGAACTCGGTATAGAAATCGAGCCCGTGCAGTTCAACACAGGTCAGGACATGATAAACGCTCTCGGTGCAGGCCAGCTTGACGTGGGGTGCACCGTCACGGCGTCCGGCCTGTTCAATGCGATGCTACGGGGGATTCCCATAAAGATCGTGGCCGACAAGGGCATAAATGTGCCGGGTAAGGGCTACTACAGGCTGGTAATCCGGAAGGACCTGGTGGACGAAATAAAGGACTTCAAGGACCTTAAGGGCCGGAAGCTGGCTGTGGTCGGCACCGCATCTCTTGACGAAATCGCCCTGGACCGGGTCCTGAACATGGCGGGTTTGACCACTCGTGACGTAGACCTTCAGGTCATCAGAGCCTTTCCCGATATCGTGGCTGCCATGAGCAACAAGAGCATAGACGGCGGCATGCTCATAGAGCCTTTTATAGCCGCGGCTGTAGAAAAGGGCATTGCTGATCCGTGGAAAGACCCGGCCGAATACGATCCTGAGGCCCAGACCGCTCTGCTGGTTTACGGCAGGAGCATGATCGAAAGGCCGGAGGTCGCTAAGCGCTTCATGCTGGCATATGTGAAATCCCTCAGGGATTACAACGACGCCTTCTTTAAGAATATTAATAAAGACGAGATCATATCGATACTTGCCGAATACTCGGTGGTCAAGGACAAAGCCCTTTACGATAAGATGTTCCCGGTAGGGCTGAACCCCGACGGCTACGTTAAAATGAAAGGCATTCAGATGGACCTGGAGTGGTATAGAAAGAGGGGGCTTTTAAAGGGCGAACTGAAGGCCGAAGACGTGGTGGATAACAGCTATGTGGACTATGCTCTGAGCGTCCTTGGTAGATATAAATAGCCTTTACAACGCCGAAGCAGAGCACAACAGGGGCCGGTTACTATACCTGAAAGGGGGGCAAACGTCATGAACGCTGTGGAAGAAAAGCCGAACAGGATCATAAAAAGAGAAGAGATAAGTGAGGGCGCGAGTAAATCGCTGCAGAGGAGGGCTTTCTTGTTCCAAATTCTCTCCTTTCTTTCCCCCTTATTATTACTTTTATTATGGGAGATCCTCGCCAGATTGAATGCTATAGACGTCCGCCTTTTTTCCAGTCCTTCGCGGATCTTCGCTGCGCTGGTGCCGCTTGTTTCTTCAGGAGAACTGCTGTATCACACCCTGGTCAGCGCTTGGAGAATACTTCTGGGATTTATCGTGGGTGCTGTCCCCGGGGTGCTCCTGGGCCTTTCTATGGGGCTTTTCCCGCCGGTGAAGGCGTTACTGCAGCCCCTGGTAGCAGTTACCTTTCCCATACCCAAACTGGCCGTTATGCCACTGATCCTCATAATTTTCGGTTTGGGCGAATCCTCCAAAGTATTTACAATAGCAATCGGCGTTTTTTACCTGGTGTTGATTAACACCATGGCGGGGGTCCTGAACATCGACACCATATATATGGATGTGGCCAGGAGCTTCGGTGCGAGCCGGGTTCAGTTTTATACGACGGTGGCGCTTCCCGGCGCCCTTCCAATGATTTTCGCGGGGTTAAAGCTGGGAATGGGCACCGCGCTCCTTCTGATAGTGGCAGCAGAGCTTTCCGCCGCCCGGGCGGGTGTGGGCTGGATGATCTGGCGGGCGTACGACATGTTTGACATAGAAAAGATGTTCTGTGCGCTGATTGTCCTGGCCTTTCTAGGGTACATTTTTTCTTATGTCCTGGACTTTGTTGAGAAAGTGGTAATTCCGTGGAAGAACCGCTGAAAGGTGGGGGTGATCTTGAACACTACGGAGGTTATTCGAGCGGAAAACCTGACAAAAATTTTCAAGACCCGCGAATCCGAGATCGTCGCTCTGAAAAACATAAATCTGTCGGTTAAGGACGGGGAATTTCTCTGTATAGTCGGGCCGAGTGGATGCGGCAAGACCACCCTTCTCAGGATATTTGCCGGGCTGGAGAAACAGACCCTCGGGAAAGTGTACCTAAGGGTAAAAAATACCGAAAAGCCTCTCACCGCGATGGTATTTCAGGGAGACTCCGTTTTTCCCTGGATGAAGGTGACGGAAAACGTGGAGTACGGCCTGCGGATGAGGGGGGTTCCAACCCGCGAGAGGAGGGAAATCGCACTGAAGTATTTGAAGTTGATGGGGCTTGAGAAATTTGCCGGTTATTATCCCCACCAGCTTTCCGGCGGAATGAAACAGAGGATAAACGTCGCAAGGGCTTTCGCCAGCGACCCTGAAATCCTCCTTATGGATGAGCCCTTCGGTGCTCTCGATGAACAGAACAGGTTAATCCTGCAACAGGAACTTTTGCGGATATGGGAAGGCAGCGGCAAAACCACCGTTTTCATAACCCACAGCATCGACGAAGCTCTGCTTCTTGGGGACCGGATAATAGTAATGACAGCTCAGCCGGGCAGAATAAAAGCCATACTCGAAGTCGGGATGGCAAGGCCGCGGGATATGCTTTCGATAAAGTCCTCTCCGCCGTTTGTGCAGCTATACAGAGAAATCTGGGAGCTGCTCCGGGAAGAAGTGCTCAAAGCCAGGGATATAAAGTTAAAAAAATAATAACCGGGGGAAAGGTTTATGCCGGAATTTTTATCGAGTTTTCTGCTTGCCGTTGCGGTAAGCGTAGACAGCTTTTCCGCAGGAATCGTCTACGGAATGAGAAAGATAAAGATACCCGTGCTTTCCCAGCTTATAATAGCGTTTTCGACTTCGGTGGCCCTTTCGCTGGCAATGACAGGGGGTAGCCTGCTGGAGAAATTCATGAACCCGCGCCTTGCCGAATACACTGGCAGTTTCATTTTGTTTTTGTTAGGGCTATCTTCTTTGATAGAAGCTCTGTGCCGCAGGGATTTAGTGGAAGATCAGCAAAACTCGAGTCCCAGGATGATAGCTACCTTAAAGATAAAACCGTTGGGGCTTGTTATAAAAATCCTGAAGGAACCTGCTGTGGCGGACCTGAATATATCTGGCACCATAGAAACCAGGGAAGCTTTCCTGCTGGGCACAGCCCTGGCTTTGGATGCCTTCGGTGCAGGTCTGGGGGCTGGAGCTGTAGGATTTAAACTGCTTCCGACCATCATACTTGTAACATTTATAGGGTTCATTTTCATGATGATAGGGCTGCATGTGGGGTTTAACAGGCTCCAGGGGGAAAAAAGCGATTTTTCTCTTATTCCCGGTGTGTTATTTATGTTTCTGGCCGTAGCCAGGGTTTTATGGAAAATCTAATTTATATTTTTAGGACAAAAATGGACATGCGTTTTTTTCACCGGTTTGAGTAAAAAATTTATATATTCGATAATATCTGATATAATTATAAATGTTATATAATATTCTCCTGATCAGGGGGATCTAGCAAGTTGACCGTCAGAAAATACTTCAAGGAAATGCTCATTACCGCCGCGCTGACGGCGATCATAGGGGAAGTATACTTTTACCCTTTCGGTACAGCTTTCAGGTTTACGGCCGGCGTAATCGCCATTTCCTTTTTGATGCTTTACTTTAAGGAAATACCGGAAATAATCCTGGTGCCCTTCTCCGGCGCAGTGGTCTTCTTGTTCCGCGTATTTCTGTCGGCCGCTCTAAGGCAGGTCGATTTTGCCGGCGCCGTAGACCTTCACTATCCGGCCTTTTTTTTCTACCTAACGTACGGCGCATTTTTAAGGCTGGGCAGGGTAAAGGAGCAGCTCACGGCTCCGATAAATTTCGTGTCGGTCATGACTTTGTCGGATATAGCTGCAAACTTTGTGGAGCTTTTTATAAGGCGGGAAATGGATTTTAACTACTTTCAGGATATATTCACTTTGGTCGTGGGTGTAGGGTTGCTTCGCAGCATCATCACCTTTTCCCTTTACTGGCTTATGGAAAGGTACAAGCTCATCATCGTGAAGGAAGAGCACGAGAAGCGTTATGCCGAACTTTTAGAGCTTTTATCAGAGCTTAAAGCCGAGCTGATCTTTCTGAGAAAATCTAACCGGGACCTGGAAGACGCCATGAAGGAGGGTTATGAGATTTACCGCCGGTTGGCCAGTCCTCTGGACGATCAGGAATTAATCCGCCTGAGGAAAAGAGCGCTGAATCTTGCCAGGGAGATTCACGAGATAAAAAAAGACTACATCAGGATAAGCGCCGGGTTTTCCCAGCTTCTGCCCGAAGAGGATAAAGAGGGTATGAGGATGAGCGCTATATTGTCGCTCTTGAAGGCAAATACGAAAAGGTGGATGATCGGCCAGGGCAAGAAGGTGGATTTTACGGCTTATGTGGACAGGGATTTCATTGTCACCAACTACTTCACCTTTTTTTCTATACTCAGCAACCTTATTTACAATGCCCTTGATGCGATTAAGAAAGAAGGAGGCAGGATAGAGGTTAGGGTTTATACATGCGGCGACAGGATAAAAATGTCAGTGTTGGATGACGGGTGCGGTATAGATCCCAGGGACCTGCCCTACATTTTCGAGCCCGGGTTTTCGACAAAGATTTTGGAGGATGGGTCGGTCTCTACGGGCCTCGGCCTGACCCATGTGAAGAACCTGGTGGAAGATATGGGCGGCAGGATTCTGGTCACATCCAGCCCCGGCAGGGGTAGCAGGTTTGACGTCGAGATTCCGGTCGACGAAAAGTTCATCAAGCTGGAGAACCGGGAGGGATAAACTTGGAATTCAGAATAATGATCGTGGATGACGACAAAGCGATAAGGAGGATACTGGCGGGGATAATAGAGAATCACAGCCTCGGGGAGATAGTAGGGGAGGCGTGCGACGGCGAGGAGGCCGAGAAGAAGATAATTACCCTTAACCCGGATATAGTGCTGATGGACCTGCTCCTTCCGGCAAAGGACGGGATAGAGGTTATCAAGGAAGTCAGAAATAGGGGTGCCGGCACCCATTTCATAATGATATCCCAGGTGGAAGATCAAGACATGATAACCAGAGCCTATGAGTCGGGGATAGAGTTTTTCATCCACAAGCCGATCAACGTTACCGAGACTATAAATGTGATTTCCAAAGTGGAAGAGATAATTAAACTGAAAGCCACGTTTCAAAGAATAAAGGAAACCGTAGCGGGAGCGGGTGTTTCTGATACCGGCCAGGTGAAAAAGCAGGAAATGACAAAGGTGGATTTTTTGCTGGCGGATTTGGGTATTCTGGGAGAGGCAGGCAGCGAAGATATCAAGGTACTGATAGAAAATTACGAGCGGGTAAAAAAGAACACCGGCAATCTCCAGGAAATATACCACTTCCTGCAGGAGTATTACGAGACGACCGACAGGAAAAAATCTTCGGACCTGAAAGCCATCGAGATGAGGATCAGAAGGGCCATCAGCAAGGCCATGGGCAACATCGCATCTATGGGTATGGAGGATTACGACAGCGAACAGTTTCTGAGGTACGCCTCCATTCTCTTTGAATTCAAAGAGGTAAAAAAACAGATGGACTTTCTTAGAGGTAAAGCCTCCGAGGGCGGAAAAATCAATGTAAAAAAATTTTTAGAGGGCATAGCTTTTTTGTGCAGGACTTAAATCAAACACCCCCGCAGATGGATTCCGGGGGTGTTTGATTTTACGCCGCCAGGGCTTTGTTTTTCAGCTTTCCCCTCTGGATCAGGTACCCTAGCCCAAGCAGTGCCGCACCTACCAGGTCGGTCCTGAGCCCGGGGGTTACCAAAAGTATACCCCCCGAGAAGAATATGAGCCGTTCGATGACCGACTGATTTGTTATCAGATACCCGGATACTGCTGAGCTTACAGCGATAATGCCTATCAGAGATGTGGCTATTATCAGGAATATCTGTTCGAAGCCGTGGACGTTGATCAAAAGCAGTGACGGGTTATATACAAAGATATACGGTACCAAAAACGCCGCTATTGCCAGTTTGGCAGCGTTAAAGCCCGTCTTTAACGGGTTTGCTTTGGCTATTCCAGCGCCTGCGAAAGCAGCCAGAGCTACGGGCGGAGTAACGTCGGCGATTATGCCGAAGTAAAAGGCGAACATATGGGCAGCAAGTGTAGGGACGTTAATCATCAAAAGAGCGGGTGCCGCTATTGTGGAAGTTATAACGTAATTGGCCGTGGTCGGTACGCCCATGCCGAGTATGAGAGAAGTCAGCATTGTAAAGAATAGCGTTAAGAAAAGGTTTCCTCCGGCCAAGCTAATCAGGGAAGTGCCCATTTTCAGGCCGAGACCGGTCAGAGTTACTACACCTATTATTATGCCCGCACAGGCGGTGGCGGCTATTACGCCCAGGGCATTCCTGGCGCCCTGTTCCAGGCCGCTTACAATATCCGCCGCGCTGATTCTGGTGTTCTTTCTCAGCATGGCCGTAACGATGGAAAATACTATGGCGTAAAGGGCCGCCTTCATCGGGGTGTACCCCGTCACCAGCAGGTAAACTATAGCCACCAGGGGGAACATCAGGTGTCCGCGCTCCATAAGGATGTTCTTTATCTTAGGCAGCTCGTCTTTGTTTAACCCCCTAAGGCCGAGCCTCCGAGCTTCCAGATGGACGCCGGTCCAAACACCGAAGTAATATAAAAGAGCTGGAATTGCCGCAGAAATGATTATTTTATTATACGGTATCTGGGTGAACTCCGCCATGAGAAAGGCGGCGGCACCCATGATGGGCGGCATCAGCTGCCCTCCGGTGGATGCGGTGGCTTCAACAGCTCCGGCGAACTCCGGTTTATAACCCAGGCTCTTCATCATCGGAATTGTGAAACTGCCGGTGCCCACCACGTTGGCTACAGAGCTCCCTGAGACGGTGCCCATGAGGCCACTGGAAAGTACTGCCACCTTTGCGGGGCCTCCCGATGCCCATCCGGCAATAGCGTTGGCCAGGTCTATGAAGAACTGCCCCATACCGGTTTTTTCCAGATAAGATCCGAACAGAATGAAGAGGAAGATGAAAGTGGAGGATACTCCTATAGGTATTCCAAAGATGCCTTCGGTTGTGAAAAACAGGTGCTGCACCAGAGTGGGCAGATCGGCACCTCTGTGGGCCAGCTGCCCCGGAATATACGGTCCCGCCAGTGCATATAGTAAGAATATAACGGCTATGGTTATTATGGGCAGCCCCACCACTCTTCTGGCAGCTTCCAGGACCAGTAAAACACCTGCAAGGCCGACCAGATAGTCCATCGTCGTTACCGTACCTGCTCTCAGCACCAGGCTCTGATAGTTAATTACGATATAAAGGGGTACTGCTGCTCCGATTACGGCGGTTAGGAAGTCTATAGGGTGGATGCTGTCCCTGGGCCAGCTCTTTTTTGCAGGATAAAGCAGGAAAATCAGGCAGAAACCAAAAGCCAGGTGAATGGAGCGCTGTATCATGGCGTCCAGGACGCCGAAGACAGCGGTGTAAAGCTGAAACAACGAAAAAGTTATGGCTATTGCGGCGATAAGCTTGGCGGCAAAACCCTTAAGTTTTCTGTAATCCGATTCCTTATCAAATTTTCTTAGGATTTCCTCGGCGTTTATATCCGCATCAGCAGCAGCGTTTAAAGGTTTCTCCGGCATGTTTACACTCCTTTCTCTGAGGATTTCTTTTTTAAAGCCCAGCGATGTCCCGCAGAGATAATAAGCAGATCCTCTTTTTCCGCTATTTCCGTAAAATCTATTCGTCGACCGTCCACGATTACCGCATGACCCGGCAGAGGAGAGACCCAGAGGGATATTTTGTCTAAGGTCTTCGACTGTTTCACGACGAATTCACCGTTTTCGTTTTTAAAGCTTCCCTCGGGGGAAAAAGGCAGTCCGGTCCCCAGTGAATAAAACCGCACTTCTTTTATCGTCAAAGTGTTATCGCCGCTAATGCTGTACCGTTCATAAACGGGGGTTTTTTCTATGGAGTGCAGAAAAGTAAGGGTAAACTCGCCGGTTTTAACCGGGATGACCGTTCTGCTGTTTTTATACTCGTTGTATATGACGAGCACCTTTTCCTGTTCGAGGCGGAAGTGAGCAAAGAAAACCGCCATCAATATCGTTATTATAAGCAGGTACAGACCTTTCTCTGCTTTCATAAAATGAGCATTGGAATTGCTCCAATGCTCGAAAACCCCTCCTTCAGCTATTTGCCGATCTCTTTGAAGTATTTTTCGGCTCCGGGATGAAGCGGTATGGACATACCCTCTTTGCCGGTATCGGGCGTTATGAGCTCACCGTTTTTGTGAGCCGCTTTTAAGCGTTCCTGGTTTTCATACATGGTTTTGACCATCTGGTATGCCATATCTTCGTCGTATTTGGCACTTACTGCCAGCATGGCTTTAACCGATACCGCCACCACGTCTTCCGTCTGGCCGCTGTACGTGTTAGCGGGTATTACCGTCCTGGTATAGAACGGGTACTTGGAGATAAGGGTTTCGACGGTCTTGTCGTCAAGGGGTATGAGCACTATCTTGTGCTGGGCGGCAATATCCTGAATCGCTGCCGTTGGGTATCCAGCCGTAACAAAAGCTGCGTCGATATTGCCGTCCTTCAGGTTGTTGGCGGCTTCGGAAAAGCTTAAGTATTGAACCTGAATGTCGTTATAGGTTATACCGGCAGCTTCGAGGATCTGCCTGGCGTTGGTTTCGGTGCCGCTGCCCGCGGCGCCCACGGCCACCTTCTTGCCCTTAAGGTCGGCGATGGCTTTGATCCCCTTATCGGCTCTGGTAACGATCTGGATAGTCTCGGGATAGAGAGTTGCAAGCCCCCTTATGTCCTCGTACTTGTTGTCCTTGAACATCTCAGTGCCGTTATAAGTGTAATAAGCGATGTCGTTCTGCACGAAAATTACTTCGGCTTTACCATCTTTTAAGAGGTTTACGTTTGCCACCGAAGCGCCGGTGCTCTGAGCGGTGGCGTTGGCGCCCTGGATGTTTTTATTCCAGATTTCGGCCAGAGCTCCGCCGAGAGGGTAGTAGGTACCTGAAGTTCCACCGGTTGCTATGTTGATGAATTTCTGCCCTCCGGAGCTCTGTCCTCCGGTGTTGCTGCCACCGCAGCCTGCTACAAAAACGGCCGCCAGCAACACTACGGTCAGCAATGCCAGTATCTTCCTACCCATCTTCAAACCTCCTTCACATTTTGTCGGTTAATTTGGTTTATTTTAATTTTATTAGACAAGTAACGCTAATTATACAATTTACTACAAAATCCTTCAGAAAGCGCATATATGTATACAGTATTTTTGGGATGTGGTTACAGCCCTTATAAATAAAAAATAATAAGCAAAAGGGAGGTCACGCTGACCTCCCTTGCTTACTTAGCGACCTTCTTTTTTAGAGCTGTTACCATCAGAGCCGTTACAACGGTACCCCCAATTATCGACACCACGTACATCGGCAGGTTTCCGACAGCATTGGGAATGGGCAGTACGAAAATACCACCGTGCGGCACCCTTAAAGTTGCTCCGAAGAGCATGGACAGGGCTCCGGTTACCGCAGAACCCGCCATAATAGAAGGTATGACCCTCAGGGGATCGGCAGCTGCAAAAGGTATCGCCCCTTCGGTTATGAAGGAAATACCCAGTACCCATGCAGCTTTACCCGCCTCTATTTCATCCTCTGTGAAGCGATCCCTAGCGATTAAAGTCGCGAGAGCCAGCCCAAGGGGAGGGGTCATGCCGGCAGCCATGACGGCGGCCATAGGGGCGTAGATTTCCGACGCTAAAAGGCCGGTGGCGAAGGTGTAGGCGGCTTTATTGACCGGGCCGCCCATATCGAAGGCCATCATAAGGCCCAGGATCAACCCCAGCAGCACGGCGTTGGCCTTGCTCATGCCCGCCAGCCAGTTGGTCAGGACCGTCATTATTGATTTTATAGGGGTTCCTATTACATAAATCATGAGAAGGCCGACTATGAGACAGGATAATACCGGCAGCACGAGCACGGGCATGATGCCTTCTAGAGTCCTAGGGAGCTTAATGCTCTTTTTCAGGAAATCTACCGTATATCCCGCAAGAAAACCGGAAATTATACCTCCCAGGAAACCTGCACCGGTGCTAACTGCCAGCATACCGCCCACCATGCCGGGTACGAGCCCTGGTTTGTCGGCGATGGAATAAGCAATAAACCCTGACAGGATGGGTATCATAAGTGCGAAGGCCGAGCCTCCACCTATCTGCATTAAAGCGGCCGGCAGGGTCCCCTGGTTTTGGAAAGCGTTTATACCGAAAGCAAAGGATATAGCTATGAGGATGCCACCGGCGACTACAAACGGGATCATGTAGGACACGCCGGTCATAAGGTGTTTGTACGCTCCCGTCCGGGAGGCTGCCCTATCCTTATGAATTTCTTCGATCTTTTCCACGTAACCGGCCGGTTTCTCCATTTTTAACGCTTTTTCTATAAGGGATTTGGCATCTTTAATAGCCTGTTCCACCGGTACTTCCAGCACTGGCTTTCCCTGGAACCTGCTCCTGTCGACCTTAGTGGCGGCGGCGATTATAACCGCATCCGCCTGCTTTATGTCTTCCTCAGATAACTTGTTCTCGATACCTACGGAACCCTGGGTCTCGACTTTGATATCTATCCCCAGTTCCTTAGCAGCTATCGACAGGTTTTCGGCCGCCATGTAGGTATGGGCGATTCCCGTAGGGCATGCCGTTACCGCCACAATTTTTTTACTCATCTGATACCCCCCTAAAAGTTAATTTACCCGCACGTCAACACTCAGAGCTTCAAGTACCTTTTCCTGAGTGTCAGCCTCATTGAGCGCCCTTCTCACCTCCTCGTGCATTAGTTTCCTGGAAAGGGTGCTAATAAGTTCCAGGTGAAGGTCATGGGATTCTTCCGGAACGGCTATAAGGAAGAATAAATGAGCCGGCTTGCCGTCGAGGGAGTCAAAATCTATCCCCCTTTCAGACTTTCCGAAAGCTACCGCAGCCCTCTTTACAGATTTGCTTTTGCCGTGAGGAATAGCAATGCCCATCCCAATACCCGTAGTATAGGTTTTTTCTCTCTCCCATACAGCGTGGAAGAATTCCTCTTTATCGGCGATCAAGCCGCGGTTCACCAGAAGAGAAATCAGCTCTTTTATTACTGATTCTTTATCGGTACTTTTGAGATTAAGGTCGATACAATCTTTGTTCAGAATGTCTCTGATTCTCATTGCTATCTCCTTTCAGATGTGGATTTCCGTTATTCTCACTTTATCGATAAGGCTGCTGAAGACTTTAACGTCTACAGGTTGGGTGCCTTCCCTGGTAACTGCGCAAGCCGCTGCAGCAGAAGCCATTTTCACCGCCTGCCTTATATCCAGGCCGTTTTCCAGGGCCAGGGCGAAACCGGCCACCATGGCGTCTCCGGCTCCAGCGGTACTCCTGACTTCCACGTCCAACGGCGGGACTGAGTATGCCCTATCCCGGGTGACGGTCAGGCTGCCCCGGGGTCCCATGGATACCGATACTACTTCAACGCCTCTTTCTATAAGAGGCAGTGCTGCCGCGATTATATCTTCAGGGGTTTTTAGTTTCTTTCCGACCAGCCCGGAAAGTTCGTGGATGTTAGGTTTTATCAAATACGGGGCGGCTTCGATGCCGTATTTGAGCGCGTCGTTTTCGGCGTCGAGGATGACCTTCGCGCCGGAATCGCGGACGCTTAAAATGGCCTCCCTGTAGAAATCCCTTTCGATCCCGGGGGGCAGGCTGCCTGCCAGCACCAGTACGCGAGCCCTGAGAGCCCAGTATTTGATTTTTTCTATCAGAGCTCTCGCTTCCCGAAAATTAACTTCCGGTCCGAGCTCGTTGATATCAGTAAATGTCGACGAATTCTCGTCGATGAGTTTTATGTTTACCCTGATCGAGTTCTGTATGACGGTAAAATCAGCGGCAATCCCCAGAGCTTCCAGGTATTTGACGATAAAATCATCATCGCCGCCTAGAAATCCGAGGCACGCCGCATCACCGCCAAGAGCTTTTACATTTTTGGCTACGTTTATGCCCTTACCTCCGGCATCAACCCGCGACCTTATGACTCTGTTTATCTTTCCTATTTTAAAGTCTTTTACTATGATGGTTCTGTCTAAAGCTGGATTGGCAGTAACAGTTACGATCAATGGCTTCACCCTTTCTCCGGATGGATGATTTCGGTTCCTGCTTCCTCAAAGGATGTGACCCATTTTAGGTCTACGTTACGGTCGGTTATGATAGCGGCGATATCTGAAAGGTTCGCAAATCTTACAAAAGTCGAAATTCCGAATTTAGTATGGTCGGCAACTATATAGGGTTGCGACGATATTTCAATCATAACCCTTTTTGTGGTGGCCTCTATTATATTGGGGGTAGTAATGCCATCTAGGGCGACGCCGTTGGCTCCGATGAAGGCTTTGTCAACCTTGAATTCTTTTAAGTTTTTCTCGGCAATGGGGCCTACAAGGGCCCTCGTTTCTTTTCTGAATATACCGCCGACCAAAATTACTTCGATATCCTCGTCCGTAAAAAGTTCCATCGCTATTACGGGGGAATTGGTCACGACAGTTATCCTCTTGCCTTTTAAATTTCTTGCTATGCTCAAAGTGGTAGTGCCCGAGTCGAGGAGAATGGTATCGCCGTCTTTTACCAGTTTGGAGGACAGTATTCCGATTTCCTTCTTTGAGGCAGCCTCTTTGGATTCCTTTTCTAAATACGTTGGTTCGTAGTGAGAGTGCTGCAGGATAGCCCCTCCATGGGTCCTTTGGATGTAGCCCTGATCTTCCAGAAACTGCAAATCCCTTCTTATAGTGGATTCGGATACACCAAAGGTCCTTGCAAGTTCCGAAACGGTTATGCTTTTGGTATTTTTGATCATGTCGGCGATT
This sequence comes from Thermosediminibacter litoriperuensis, assembly GCF_008124715.1. Taxonomy (GTDB): domain Bacteria; phylum Bacillota; class Thermosediminibacteria; order Thermosediminibacterales; family Thermosediminibacteraceae; genus Thermosediminibacter; species Thermosediminibacter litoriperuensis. The sequence goes on from NZ_VNHO01000024.1 coordinate 19,725, forward strand.
TTTAATCTGCGCTCTTCGGCAAACAAATCGATTACCCCCATTGTGATCGTTTATGAAAGATTTTGAGATATAAAATGCTCATATATGAATGATTATTACTACTCATGATTATATTATGATCGAATATTTTTGTCAATTGAAAGATTATAATAAGTACACCTGCGATAAATTGATGGTATAATTAATGTATCAAAAATATATTTAGGGGGGTCATCTTTGAAATATAGAGCAACCACCACGATTTTCGCCATGGCCGTGATACTCGTGATGCTTTCGGTATACGCCTTCGGCGGCTACAACGGCCTTGTGACCGCAGAGGAGGACGTAAACAGCAAGTGGAGTCAGGTGGAAAACCAGCTCCAGAGAAGAGCCGACCTGATTCCGAATCTGGTGGAAACGGTGAGGGGTTACGCGGCTCACGAACAGGAGATATTCACCGAGGTTACCAGGGCCCGCGAAAAACTCATAGGCGCCGGCTCCGTGGCGGAAAAGGCCCAGGCCGAGGCCGAACTTTCCAGCGCCCTATCGCGTTTGCTGGCCATTGTGGAAAACTATCCTAATTTGAAAGCCGACGCCAACTTCAGGCAGCTGGCCGACGAGCTGGCGGGCACCGAGAACCGGATAGCTGTGGCCAGAATGGACTACAACAACGCCGTCCAGAGGTACAACAGTAAAATACGCAGCTTCCCGACGATTATCATCGCCAGATTTATGGGTTTTGATAAAAAAGAATACTTCAAAGCTGAAGAGGGAGCCCTGCAGGCGCCGAAGGTGGATTTTGGCAAAAAAGGAGACTAATAAAAATGGATACGAAAAAATCCGTTTTATCAATTCTTTTTATGGTTTTAACCACCGTAATGTGCCTTGCAGGATTTTTGCCGGCCGCCCGGGCTGCCGAGCCCGTCCCCGCCCGGCCTTCGGACCTTTTGTACGTGTACGATCACGCCGGCCTAATAGACCAAGCCGATGAGGCGAGGATGAGGGAAGTGGCGAAAGCTATAGACGATAAAACCGGAGCCCAGGTGGTAGTGGTGACGGTGAACGACCTGGCAGGCAGGACGATAGAAGATTATGCCCTGACGCTTTTCAGGAGCTGGGGCATAGGGGACAGGGAGAAGAACAACGGTGTTTTGATCCTGGTGAATAAAGAGAACCTGCTGGCTGAAAGGAGCGGCCGGATTCGCATAGAGGTGGGTTACGGCCTTGAAGGGACGATAACCGATGGGAAGGCCGGGTGGATCCTCGACACTTATGCCCTGCCCGCTTTTGAAAAAAGGGAATTCTCCAGAGGTATAGCGGATACCTTCATGGCCGTTGCGGCCGAAGTCGCCCGGGAGTACGGCCTCGATCTGGAACAGGGTGAGCTTTCCGATCTCTCCGTTTATGTCCGGGAAGAAAGCATACCTTTTGATCTGATACTTGCCATGTTAGTGTTTATCGTCGCTGCAATTATCATCACGAGCAGAGGCAGGAGAGCAGCACACCGGTGGCCCTTCGACGACCACGGGCCTTTCTGGGGCCCCTTCAGCGGAGGGGGATTCGGTGGAGGTTTCGGTGGCGGGAGCGGTTTTGGAGGAGGCTTCGGCGGCGGAGGCGGAAGTTTTGGAGGAGGTTCCAGCGGCGGCGGGGGAGCAAGCCGGTAAAACTTCTGGTACAGGTATTTTTTGGCTGGTGTTACGTTATAATAATCATGAACGGATTATTTCTTATTTTCCCAAAGGGCGGGTGACTGATTTTGAGGGTTTTTATTAAAGGCGTCGGAGAGAGGTCTTACGAGGGTCCCGTTACCTTCCTCGAGATATCCCGGGAAGTTCAGGAGGCTTTTTCATCGCCTGTAGCCGCTGCTGTCATGGGAAACAGGGTTTACGACCTGGAGCATACCTTAACCGGCGATGCTGATATAGAATTTCTGGATCTTTCCACCGAAGCCGGCATGAGGATTTACGCGAGAACCCTCGTTTTTGTTTTCATAAAGGCTTGCAGCGATGTTCTGCCCGGCAGCCGGGTGCACGTAGAGCACTCCATAGGCGATGGGATATACTGTGAAGTGTACTGGAAGGAACCCATCGGTGAAGACGACGTGGAATCGATAGAAAAGAGGATGCAGGAACTGGTCGATAAGGATATACCTATAGTTAAAAGAAGAATGGCCGTCGAGGATGCGGCGATCGAGTTCAAGAAAATGGGATGGGATGATAAGGTACGAGTGTTGAAATACGTTAAAAAAGACTACGTGGACGTATATGAACTCGACGGCTTGAAAGGCTTTTTTCACGGTTATCTCCTGCCGTCCACCGGATACGTCCGGTGGTTCAAGCTGAAGTTTTACCTGCCGGGTATAATCCTGCAGCACCCTCGCCGGGAAAACCCGACCGGGCTACTTCCCTTTAAAGAACAGCCTAAGCTTTTTAAGGCAATCAGGGAATCCGAGCGATGGGCCCATATCCTGGGAGTTGCCGATGCTGGGGCGTTAAACGATTATATAACCTCCGGCCGGGCCGGAGAAATTATAAGAATTGCCGAAGCGCTCCACGAAAAGAAAATAGCTCAAATAGCCGACACCATTTACGAAAACAGAGATATGCTCAGGGTGATACTGATCGCGGGCCCATCGTCGTCCGGCAAGACCACCTTCGCTCAGAGGTTGATGGTACAGCTCAGGGTCAACGGGTTAAGGCCCATATCCATATCCCTGGACGATTATTTCGTAGAACGGGATAAAACGCCGCTGGACAGCGATGGAAAACCTGATTTCGAGGCTCTGGAAGCTATAGACCTGAAACTTTTCAACCAGCACCTCGCTGCTTTAATACAAGGCAAGGAGGTGTACCTGCCCAAGTACAATTTCATTACCGGAAAAAGGGAATTTCAAAGGATTCCCGTCAAGATCGAAAAAGATCAGCCCATCCTGGTTGAAGGTATACACGCCCTCAACGAGAACCTCACCTTTGCCATCCCGAAGGAGGATAAGTTCAAAATTTACGTCAGTGCCCTTACGCAGCTGTCCATAGACAATCACAACTACATCTCCACCACAGACACCAGGCTCCTCAGGCGCATCGTCCGGGACAGCCGCTGCCGCGGGGCCGACGCCAGAAGAACCATAGCCATGTGGCCTTCGGTTCAAAAAGGGGCCCAGAAGTATATTTTCTCGTTTCAGGAAGAGGCTGACGTGATGTTCAACTCGGCCCTGGTCTACGAGCTTGCGGTGTGGAAGAAGTACGCCGAGCCGCTTTTGAAGGAAATAAAGCCCGAGCACCCGGAATACGTGACGGCCGGGTATCTTCTGAAGCTGCTGGAGTACTTCGAACCTCTGGAAGAAGAATGGGAAATACCGGCTACCTCAATAATCCGAGAATTTATGGGCAACAGCTGCTTTAAAGTGGGATAATATTGGGAAATCCCCGGTAGATTTCCCGCAGGATTGCTGATATAATTATAATTACAGAATATTAAAACAGAAAGGAGCATCTGTTATGAAAGTAACGGTAAGCGGCAAGAATTTTGAAGTTACTCCGGCCCTGAAAGAATACGCTGAAAAAAAGATAGGAAAATTGAGCAGGCATTTCAATTACTTAAATAACGATAACCTGGAGGCCCAGGTGACGCTTCACGTAGAAAAGGACAGGCATATTGTGGAAGTTACGATACCCGTGAACGATATGATACTGAGAGGCGAAGAAGAGACCAAGGACATGTATTCCTCTATAGACTTGGTTGTGGATAAACTGGAAAAGCAGATTGAAAAATTCAAAACGAAGCTTACAAAAGCCCTGCGGAAGAATTCCGCCAAAAACGGCGCTGTGGCCGAGGGCGAAATCGCCGAAGAAGATGAGCCAAAGGTTGTCAAGATTAAAAGATTTGCGATTAAGCCGATGAGCATAGACGAGGCGGTACTGCAGATGAACCTCCTCGGGCACAATTTCTTCGTTTTCACCAATGCTGAAACCGACGAAATAAACGTGGTTTACAAGAGAAAAGATGGGGATTACGGCCTGATATTCCCCGAAATGCTATAAGCCTGCCCCGGAGGGTAGGTTTTTCAAATTATAATCGGATTGCAAATTGTAAACTCCACGCTAAAACTGACACGCTGGCTCGGGGTTATGGTGATGGTAAGTGTGGCGAAATTATTGACGGTTTCTGGTTGAAACTCTATAGTAAAAGCAACGTTCTTGCTTATTAAAAGCGTAATCAGCGGCAGTATCACGGCAAATGGGTTGCCGGAACTGCTTTTGACGTTGATTTTCTTAAATACGTCTTCGTTGAAAAGTTCCTGTATTTTCTGTATTTCATCCCTCATAAACATACCTGCTTTCTCGAAAAAATCAATCTACTAAATAATATGAGTCTCAGAGCAAAAGTGAAACCAAAAGGTATTTTTTGCCTCATCAAGAAGGAGAAAAATAGAAATCTGTCGAAGTATATTTTAAATGAAAAGTTTTACGAAGGTATAAAAATTTATGCTGTACGGTGGAATCAAAAAAATAACCGGCCTTTTATTGGATGCCCTTTTCCCTGAAAGCCCTTTTTGCGCTGTATGCGGCTCCAGGCTGCCGCAGGGTGAGCGACTGCTCTGCGGGTCGTGCAGGGATAAGATGGAGCCGGTAAGCCCTCCGGTTTGCGTAAAGTGCGGCCGGCCGCTGGATTGGGAAAATGCAGTATGCGCCGACTGCACCGGTAAAGACCGCTATTTTGTGGAGGCAAGAGCCTGGGGCGTTTACCGGGGCGTTCTAAAACAGGTGATACACCTTTATAAGTACCGGGGAGAGCGCCGCCTGAGCGAATTCATAGGCCTTAAGATGCTCGAGGCTCTGGAAAGGCAGAACTGGCCTTCCTTCGATTACCTGGCGGCCGTTCCCCTGCACCCGGAAAGGGAACGGGAGAGGGGGTTCAATCAGTCCCTGCTGCTTGCTGATGTAATCAGCAGCAAGACCGGTATACCTGTTTTCAGAGGGCTCCTCCGGGCAAGGCCGACCGAACACCAGAGCCTTCTGGAAAAACGCTGCAGAGAAGCCAACGTGGCCGGAGCTTTTGCTGTAAAAGACGGCTCCACGATAAAGGAAAGGACCCTGCTTCTCATCGATGACGTCTATACCACGGGCAGCACGGCCGACGAGTGTTCAAAGGCCCTGCTTAAAGCCGGGGCTGCCGGAGTTTACGTGCTCACCGCCGCAAGAGGGTAATTACTGGAGGTGAATGGAGTGGAGATTAGGAACTGCCCGGTGTGCGGTAAGGTATTTGTTTTCGTGGCCAGAAACCTTTGTCCCGAATGCATCGCAAAAGAGGAGGAGGAATTTCGGAAGGTAAAGGATTACCTTTATGAATTTCCGGGCGCAACTATGGAAGAAATTTCCGAAAAAACCGGGGTTTCTCCCAAAAAGATACTGGAGTTTTTGAGGGAAGGGCGGCTGCTCCTCAAAAAGGAAAATGTGAACATACTACTCCGCTGCCAAATGTGCGGTTCTCCCATTCTCACCGGGCGAATCTGTGAAAAATGCGCCGGTGAAATGAAGAGGAGGTTCGGCCTTAGCAAAACCCCCCTGAATCAAGGTGAAGACATGAAAGGTAGAATACACCTCAGCCGGTATCAAAAATAGAGAAACTCGGGCAAAAAACAAAGAATTTCAGATTAATTTCAAAATAATTGCGGCAAACCGCCGGATATGCGCCTCATTCGCGCGCTTTTTTTATGCGATAAATTATATAGAACCTACGCGAAAGGGGATTACGCATGAACATAAACCGGACCGGTTTGGAGGGCGTTATAAAACTCTACGAAACCGCTGCCAGAGAAATCGAGAGAAAATCAGAAAAAAAGAGCGATAAGCCTTGGGCCGACAAGATCAGCCTTTCATCAGATGCTGTGGAATTAAGAAAAGCTCTTGAACTTGCCTCGAAGACCGGGGAAATATGGGAGGAAAAGGTTGCGCTGCTCAAGGAAAGAATTGAAAAGGGCACCTACAATATTGAAGGAAGACTAATAGCTGGGAAGATGATCGAGGATTTCCTGGGGGGAAAATTGATATAGCGGGGGCTTTTCTATGGACTATTTGGGGGTTGCCAATGAACTTATTAAAAATATAAAAAAGCAAGTAGAAATCTATAAGGAACTGCTCGGGCTTTCGCAAAAAAAAACGGATATCCTGGTCATGGGTGATGTAAAAACCCTGGGGGAGATAACGGATTTAGAACAGGAATTAATAGTAAGGCTCGGCAGGATAGAAGACGAGAGGATGAAAATAGTTGCGGGCATTGCCGGAGAAGAAATTACCGTCAGCCGGCTGGCAGAGAAACTCCCGGAAGATATAAAGCTGGAACTTGAAAGGATATCCGGAGAACTTAAGGAAGTTCTCTCAAAACTCCGCGACAGGAATGAAATCAACGAGAAGCTCATTCGAAGAGCTCTTGAATACATCAATTACTCTCTTGAAATCATGGCCGGGGCCGGCAAACAGAGCACCGGCTACAGTGCCGACGGGAAAACCGCGGAAAAGGAGACCATCAGACTGATCGACAAAAGAGCGTAGACGGGACGGTGAACTATTTTGTATTCCGGCTTTTTTGGCATCGAAATCGCAAAAAGAGCGCTCTTTGCCCAGCAGAGGGCGCAGGAAAACGTATCCCATAACGTAGCCAACGCCAACACGCCCGGATATTCCAGGCAGCGGCCCGTATTGGAGGCGACCTATACCAAGCCCTGGGCCGGCATGTATACCGCTGCTGGGGCTGCGCAGGCCGGAACCGGGGTTCGGGTGGCCGACATCGTCAGGATAAGGGACACTTTCACCGATATGCAGTACAGGAACGAGAACTCGTCTCTCGGCCAGTGGTCGGTGCAGGCCGATATACTCCGGCAGGTGGAGGCGGTGTTCAACGAACCCTCCGATATAGGCGTTTCTTCGGTGCTGACCCAGTTCTGGCAGGCTCTAGAGGAGCTTTCCAAAAACCCCGAGGCTATAGAAATAAGGGAAACGGTGAAGGAGAGGGCGGTAACCCTGGCCGACACCGTGAACCACGTGACTACCAAACTCACGGAAATGCTGGATGACATAAACTTCAGGATTTCCGTGAAGGTAGACGAGGTAAACACCCTGGCACGCCAGATAGCAGACCTAAACGCCCAGATACAGCAGATGGAAATAACCGGCATCACGGCCAGCGACCTGAGAGACAAGCGCGACGTGTTGCTTGACGACCTGTCGAAACTGGTAAACATAAACACGTACGAAGATGAGAACGGCGTCTTCACGGTCAACGTGGGAGGCGCCATCCTGGTGAAGGGCAACGATTACGAGATAATGTCCTTCGACGGGGCGAACATCAAATGGCAGGTTTATAACACTCCGGTAAACATAGCGAAGGGTGAACTGAAAGGTTTGCTTGAACTGAGGGATCAAAAAGTAAAAACATATCTTGATTCCATCAAGACCTTTGCCCAAACCCTGGCGGGGGAGTTCAACAAAATTCATAAAAGCGGCTACGACCTAAAGGGAGATCCAGGAGAAGACTTCTTCATATATAATGATTCCCTTTCGGGCAGCATCCTCTCGGTAAACCCTAACATACTGAAAGATGTGAAATTGATCGCCGCCGCTCAAGACCCGGATGCGGTTCCCGGCGATAACCGCAACGCACTTAAGCTGGCTGATCTGAAGTATGTAAAACTGTTTTCGCAGAGTAGTACGCTAGACGAATACTACGGGTCCCTGATTGCAAGGCTGGGGATCGATTCCCAACAATCCATACGCATGACGGAGAGCCAGGAGTTCATGGTGAGCCAGCTGGATGAGCAGAGGAAAGCCGTGTCATCGGTCTCGCTGGATGAGGAAATGAGCAGAATGATCATGTTCCAGCATGCGTACAACGCGGCGGCCAGGATGGTGACAGCCATCGATGAAATGCTGGACATTGTCGTCAATCGCATGGGAATAACCGGAAGGTAGGGATGTAGATGCGGGTAACCCAGGGAATGATAACCGAAGCTTTTATTAGAAACCTGAACCAAAATTTGAGAAGGCTCGGTAAAAAGGAGGACATGCTGGCTTCAGGCAAAAGAGTCCGGTTGCCTTCCGACGATCCGGTTTCAGCCACGCTCGCCATGAGGCTTCGCGATACCCTCTTAACCGTAGAGCAGTACACCAAAAACGCCGAGGACGCCATAACCTGGCTTAAAAATACCGAGACCGCCTTGGCCAATACCGGGGATATCCTTCAGCGGATAAGGGAGCTTACCGTATATGCGGCCAACGATACCCTCTCCGCCGAGGACCGAGAAATGGTGCTGGATGAGATAACCCAGCTAAAACACCAGCTGCTGCAGGAAGCCAATGCGAGCCATAACAAAAAGTATCTCTTCAGCGGATACTTCACCGACAAGGCGCCTTTTTATGTCAGTGCGGATGGAAGTATAAAGGCAATAGATGATTTTTTAAAGCCCCAAAAGGTGCAGGTTCTAAGCGATAGTGGTACCGGGATCACAGCCGGTACAGTTGATATCTCACAACTCGGGCCTAATGTCACCGTAGGAAGGTATGAAATAATAGTGTCTGGTTACGATGGAGCCACAGCCAATATAGCAATAAAGGATGGGAGCGGAAGCTTAATTGCCCAGAGTTCGGGTCCGGTAAACCAGGACATACAGATAGGTGATTTTTACCTAGCCTTCTCCAAATACCCCATAACCGGAGACGGCACAGCTGAGATAATCCTTTCGCAGGATTCCACCAATTACAATATCGGAAGACTGAACAACATGACCGTGAACGTTCCGGGACAGGAAGTTTTTTCGGAAATATTTAAAGTTGTAGAAGAAATAGAGAAGGCTATTCAAAGCAACAATGCCGGTGAGATTTCCGGGAAACTTGGCAATCTGGACGATGCCATCGATATAGTGTTAAAATACCGCTCGCAGATAGGCGCCAGGATAAACAGGCTTGAAGCCACAAAGACAAGACTGGAATACAATAACATCGATTATACGGAATTGCTTTCGAGAACGGAAGACGTAGATGTGGCGAAACTCATAATGGACCTGAAAATGGAAGAAAACGTATACAGGGCATCCCTCGCCGTAGGCGCACGGATAATCCAGCCCACCCTGGTGGATTTTTTAAGGTAAAATATTGAATCCGGCCTAAAGCTAAAAGCCATAGGCCGCTTTTTATTCGGTTTTGGGAAGGTGCCATTCATGCGCGTATATACCCTTGACATAAAGTTTTCCTTCGGAGAGCTCGGCATAGACTATCAAAAGGGGAATATGGAAATAAAAAAGGATATAGCAGGCGGCTTCGATTTGAAGAAAAGCACGCCAGAGCTCTATATAAAAGTGGAGCACCCGAGGATAGATAAGATAGACATCGAAGCCCCCCTTGCCGAAATCGGCCTGGCCGATATGCCTGAACTTTCCAGGCGGTGGTTTTACGAAGCGAGGGATTTAACCTGGCAGGCGGTGGAAAAAATAGTAAGAGAAGGCGATGCGCTCGGCGCCATAGAAAAGGGGATATCCATTTCGGATTTGACAGAATTAAGCGCCTTTCCAGAAAAGGACTTCAACGTGGATTTCATACCCCGCACCCCGCCCGAGATCCATTTTAGAGAAGGAAAAGTAGACGTAAGTCTGAAGGAGGGCTGCGTAGAGGTAAGCGTAAACCCCTTTCCGCTGGATGTGTCCTACGAATATGCCGAGGTAAAGCCCTTTTTGGAAAAACCCCCTTATATAAAAATCAAAGCTGTAAAAGTAGGAGAGTATATGGACATTAGAATTTAATTTTTGTAATGCTATGAAATGATAAAATATATAGGATGGTTGGTTTTTTATGCTTTCAGGAAACTTAAAGGGTGAAGGAAAAGAGATTTATATTGATGATAAAATTTTAAAAGAATTGTCTAGAATATTTAATAAATATCCCGCCGTGCAAAAAGTTTTGCTATTCGGCTCAAGGGCAAGGAGAGATTTTAAAAACACCTCGGATGTGGATCTTGCGGTTTTTTCGGAAGATATATCGGAAAGAGAATTTAACCTCCTGGTGAATGAGATAGATGAAATAGATACAGTTTTGTCTTTCGATGTGGTGCATTACGAGAAACTAAAGAAGGATTCCTTAAGGGAAAGTATTTTAAGAGATGGGGTTTTGGTGTATGAAAGAAAGAATGATCGAGAGGTTAAAGGATTTTAAAAAAGCCTTAAAAAGGCTTGAAGAAGGTATAAATATTGAGCCTTCCAATGAAATAATTATAGATGGAGTTATCCAAAGGTTTGAGTTTACTTTCGAGCTTGCGTGGAAGCTTGTCAAGGATTGCCTTGAATATGAGGGAATAGAAGCAAAAAGCCCGAGAAGTGCAATAAGAGAAGGTTTTAAAGCCGGGATAATATCCGACGGAGAAGCATGGATTGAAATGCTGGTTGACAGAAACAAAACCTCTCATATTTACGATGAGGAAGAAGCTAAGGCCATTTACAACAAAATAAAATCACTATATTTAGATTTATTCCGTGAATTAGAAAACCGTGTAAAAAAATATGAAGGGTAAAACCGGAGGAAAAACATAATGAAAATAAAAACGAAATTTTTCGGCGAAATTGAAGTGGGGGAAGAAAAGATAATAAATTTCCCAAGTGGCATAATAGGCTTTGAGGATTTAAAAAGGTTCGTTCTCATAGACCATCCCGGCAGCGATGTCATTAAATGGCTGCAGTCGGTGGACGACCCGGTCATATCGCTACCGGTGGCCGACCCCACCGCCTTTTATTCCGACTACGTTCCCCAAATTTCTAAGGACGACCTAGAGACCATAAAAGTAAAGAACATTGAAGATGCCGTAGTCCTCTGCGTAATAACTGTGCCTGCTGACATCCAGAAGGCCACTATAAACCTCAAGGCTCCCGTAATATTGAACCCCACACGCCGCCTAGCCGACCAGATGATAGCCGAAAATCCCGAATACCGAGTAAAACACCCCCTCCCACTCGCCCAAAAGCAGGAAGGGCGGTGTGCCGGATGCTGATACTCTCAAGAAAAACTGGTCAGAGCATCTCCATAGGAAAAGACATAACCATTAAAATCCTCCATATCGAAGGGGAACGGGTTCAGCTCGGCATATCCGCCCCAAAGGACATGAAAGTTTTACGCACGGAGCTTTATGAGGAGATAAGTGGAGAAAATCGGTATGCGGTAGATATTACGAAGAATGAGATTCTTGAAAAATATTTAATTAGTATGCAAAGAAATAAAAAAGAATATCGAAATGTGTAAAATAATCTCTTTCCCAGAAAAAATGCCATAAACATTAAAAAGTTGGATATATATCCAGAAAAATAAAGAGAACGGCAAAATATCCAAAAATATGAGATTAAATATTTACCCCAGACATTTCGATAATATAGGTGAAAAGAAATTTCGGTCCGGCCGGCCGAATGAGCATATTAAATAACTCCCGCAGGGAAGCGGGGAATAAAATCAGGGAGGATGGTTTTATGAGGATTAATCATAATATCAGCGCATTGAACACATATCGTCAATTGTCGATTAATAACACGTATATGGCCAAATCTTTGGAAAAGCTTTCTTCGGGATTGCGCATAAACCGAGCTGGTGACGACGCTGCAGGTCTCGCTATCTCTGAAAAAATGCGTGGTCAAATTCGTGGTTTGGAAATGGCACAAAAGAACGCGCAAGACGGAATTTCTTTGATTCAAACCGCTGAGGGTGCTCTTAACGAGGTTCACAGCATTTTGCAACGTATGAGAGAATTAGCTGTTCAAGCAGCGAACGATACCAATACAGATGTTGATCGTCAAGAACTTCAGAAAGAAGTGGATCAATTAGCACAAGAAATTACTCGAATTGCAAATACTACTGAGTTTAATACCAAACGGCTTTTAGATGGATCTGCAGATTCTACTTCTGGTGTAGCTAGTGCAGCTGATTTAGTTTTCCATATTGGAGCAAATGAAGGTCAAAAGTTAACTTTATCAATTACTGCAATGGATGCTAACTCGCTTGGAGTTGACGACGGAACTGGCTCTGCTGCAACAAACGGTGGAGATGCAACAGTCAATGGTGGTATAGATATTTCTACCCAAACTGCTGCTGATTCGGCTATTACAGCGATTAATGATGCAATTGAGACAGTTTCCGCAGAACGTGCCAAACTTGGTGCTTATCAGAACCGTCTTGAGCACACTATCAACAATCTCGGTACTGCTGCTGAGAACCTGACTGCAGCAGAGTCCCGTATCCGCGATGTAGACATGGCGAAAGAAATGATGGAGTTTACGAAGCAGAACATCCTCCAGCAGGCCGCCACGGCCATGCTCGCCCAAGCCAATATGATGCCCCAGACAGTGCTGAAACTGCTGGGCTAAGATTAAAAAACATATATCGTGTCAAGGCCCCGGTTACCCGGGGCCTTTTAAAAAATTTTACCGATTTTATTAGAACTGCACATCCGAGAGTTTTCCCAAATATCTCACCCATTACACATCCAGATAAAGCCCAAAAAACTTGCTATCTAATCCATACTTTTTCTGATGAGAACCTGCGCTATTTTATAATTCTGTTTTTAACAAATAGTGAATAGGTTTTTATTATTTTTTCCATTTAAAATTTATTGCCAGTCCTTTGATGAGATCAAGTCTAATTTTTTTGTAAAAATCCCTCTGGCTAGAACCAAGTGTTTCTATCACCACCGCTTGGCCTATAATACCGTCTCGGTCCTTTAGACGTCAAGGATACGCTAGCGCCGGGCTTTGCTCGTCCTTAACACCAGGGGCCTCCGGCGGTTATGAATAGTTATCGGTGGGGATAAAGTTATCTTATTGAAACTACCTTTTCCTTTAATTTTTTTGAGTTTTCTTTTTGCCACTCAAAGTATTCAGCCATATTCAAATACTTTTTGCCAGAAGCCCATTTTTTGTCCTTTTCCATAAGTAATGCTCTTATTAGGCGGATAGCTGATTCACGGTTGGGAAATATCCTGATTACTTTTCACGCTGTCTAATTTTTTCATTTACTTTTTTTAGACTATTGATAATACGAAGTCTTTTTCAATAACATTCAGGAAGTTCCAAGACTGCTATAGCATCTTCAAGACCTTTTTCTAATACATCCATAGCATTAGCAGCTTTGGCTCTTAGTAACATTCTTGCTGTTTTGGCATCCGGGGTCGAATTAGCCTTATCCTGGTATGGATTTCTTTCTGTAAGGCTTTCGGGGTTTTATCGAGGATATTACGCATAAAATAGGTTTGACGCCGCTGCAGGTTGCATCTTGAAAATATTGTCGAATAACGCTTAGTAGCCCGTTATGATGGTCTGAAACTGCTAAATTATGATAGAATCGCAGGCGAAAAGAAAGTGTTATCAACTGCGTATAATGCATGTTTTTTGCAAGAGGAAATTCCCCATTTTTGCAAAGGTTTTTCCCCAGGCACCGGTGGGGAATTTTTATGTTAACTTAATTGCCTCATGAGTGATTGCCTCATCCGGTAGCTTTGACCATCAAAGATCAATAGGTAACTGTGGTGTATTAGCCGGTCAATCATTGCTGCTGTCATCTGCTCATCGTAGAAAATGCTCGCCCAGCGGCTGAATTCCAGGTTAGTGGTAATTACTACACTGCGACGTTCATAGCAGTCCGAAATCACCTGAAAAAGTAGCTGCGCTCCTTCGCGGTCCAAAGGAACATAGCCCCATTCGTCGCAGATCAGAA
>NZ_VNHO01000025.1 GCF_008124715.1 Thermosediminibacter litoriperuensis
CTTTACATTCGTTTTTCTTAAAAATTTTCTTCGCCTTCAACAAAAAGCCGCTTTTAGGATGCATAACCTAAAAGCGGCTTTGTCTACAAGCTGGAGCTTTGATTAATTCAAAGCTCTTATTTTATTGGCAGGATATTGCCGGTAAAATGTCGAAGAAATAAAGTGAGTTTATACAGGCGGTGGCCTTATGAGGATGAAGCTTACTTTTAACTCCGAAAGCCCGGTGGCGCTACCGGTTCATTACAACCACATAATCCAGGGGATGATTTACTCAAACCTGACGCAGGAATTCGCAGAGTTCCTGCACGAGTGCGGTTTCCCCTGGGAAAAGCGCAGGTTCAAGCTCTTTACCTTTTCCAGGCTTGAGGGCAGGTTCAGGATGGCGGAAGGCGGCAGGATCGAGTTCGAACCACCCTTCCACCTCACAGTATCGTCGCCCCTGGAGCGCTTCCTGCGGGAGCTGGCGGGAGGGCTTTTGAAGAACGATGACCTTTCCCTCGCGGGCCGGCGCGTAGTGCTGGAAAACGTGACGGTTTACGGGCCTGTGGAAGAGCCCGACTTCGGCGACAGGATAAAGATTAAGATGCTCTCGCCGGTGGTGGCCTACAAAACCCTGGTCGAGGGCGAGAAAAAGAGGACTTTATACCTTACCCCGCTGCAGGAGGAATTTGGAGAACTCCTGAGGAACAACCTGCTGAAGAAATACGCGGTGCTGACCGGAGAAGAGCCGGGTGAACCGGAATTCGAGATCAAGCCTGCTTTCCCCTTGAGCGAAAAGTACTGCAAGAAAATAAAGTATAAGGATGTTATAATAAAGGGATGGATGGGCGTATATATCCTCAGAGGAGACCCGGCTCTTTTGAAAATAGCCTACGACGCCGGGCTGGGCAGCAAAAATTCCCAGGGCTTCGGGTGTTTTGATATTCTGGGAAGGGGTTAAAGGCTGATCTATAGGAGGGCTAAATATGAGAAAGTTGATCCGGGCGATGCTGCTTTCGCTCGTGGGGTTTATCCTGATGGAGGCCGGCAGGAGTTTTAACAGGGAGGTAAAAGGGGAAGGCAAAACCCGCGTGGATCTGAGCCCCCTTTACCTTGGTGGAATTCTGCTGCTTCTGACGGCGGCCGCTGCGGTAATAAAAGGGATGTGGCCGCTTATCGCGCTGGGAGGCCTCGCCTGGTACCTGTTCAAATCCCGGAAAAAAATACCGGGTGAAAGGCGAAAAGGTGAAGACAAAAGTATAGATATGGAATACGACGAACGCACCGGTACCTGGAAGCGAAGTTAGGATGGGGGGATTTAGATAAAAAGCACTGGCAGGATCATCAAATTTTTAACCAACCGAGCGGGAGAAACCCCGACGCGGATCGAATACATTGATGTCGGCGGGATGGAAGTACCCCGGTTCGTAGGCGAATTCTGGACTTCCCGGCAGCGGCAGGCTTCTTCCATCCACGAGATTTCCTACAGGGCCTGCTTTAAACCCCAGCTCCCTGCCTTTTTCATCCGGCTTCTGACCCGGAAGGGGGACGTGGTGTACGACCCCTTCAGCGGTCGCGGTACTACCGTCGTGGAAGCGGGGCTGCTGGGCAGGCGAGTTATATCCAACGATGTAAACCCTCTTAGCGAAATCCTGTGTCGTCCCAGGTTCTTCATCCCGTCGCCGTCCGAGGTGGAGGAAAGGCTCCGCCGGGTGCCGGTTTATACCGGAGCCCGGGCGGAGATGGACCTTTCGATGTTTTACCACCCGGATACCGAGGCGGAAATAGTTTCTTTGAGGAATTACCTCAACCGGAGAAGGCAGGAAGGGACGGAAGACGACGTCGACCGCTGGATAAGGATGGTAGCCACCAGCAGGCTGACGGGGCATTCGCCCGGCTTTTTTTCGGTCTATACATTGCCCCCTAACCAAGCCGTGACCCCCGAAAGGCAGGTAAAGATAAACGAGAGGCTGGGGCAGAAGCCCGAGTACCGGGATACCAGGGCCATCATCCTGAAAAAGACCAAGAGCTTGCTCAGAAGACTCGAACTCCGGGAAAGGCTCAACCTCTTAAAGGCCGGCAGGACGGGGCTCTTTTTATGCTGCGACGCCCGGCATACACCCAAGATCGAATCCGGGTCGGTAAATCTTACAGTCACTTCGCCTCCTTTCCTCGACGTGGTGGATTACGCCACCGACAACTGGCTCCGCTGCTGGTTTAACGGTATAGACCCCCAAGACATATCAAAGAGGGTGACGGTAGCCCGCGATCTGGCCGACTGGTGCGGCATAATGCAGGAGGTTTTTTGCGAGCTTTACAGGAAAACGGCGCCGGGGGGATGGGTGGCCTTCGAGGTGGGAGAAGTGCGAAGGGGATCCATCAACCTGGACGAATACGTGGTGCCCTTGGGCCTGAGGGCCGGATTTGAATGCCCGGGCATAGTGGTCAACCTGCAGCACTTCACCAAAACCTCCCATATATGGGGTATAGACAACAACAATTACGGGACAAACACCAACCGGATCGCGCTTTTCCGCAAGTGTTAATCGGACCTTACAGGCGCTAGCCTTCCCGGGCGGCTGCAAGACCGCAGCCTGTAAAAGGCCGGATTTCCTCCACCACCACGGTCCGGCGGCCGTCGTCGTTCAGGTCCACCCAGCCCGCCACCGATACTATGGAGCCCGTATAAATGTAGGGAGCAAACAGGCGCAGCTGCCGGGGGAAAATTACGAGCTCCACCGAGCCGGTGAGGTCTTCCAGCCTGGCGAACAGCATGCGCTCGCCGCTGCGGGTCCTGCCCGACCGGAGATCCAGCAGTATACCGGAGAGTCTGACCTTTTGCTTTTCCCCGATTTCCTCCACTTCCGATGCGGTATGGGTACAGATTTCGTCCAGCCCTTGTTTTATAAATTCCATCGGGTGGGCTGTAATGTAGTAACCCATCGACATCATCTCCTGGGCCAACTTCTGGCTGGGGGTGAAGTCGGCCAGGGAGAGGTCTGCGGCCAGGGTTTCAGCGTCCGGATCCTCGTTCAGGAGGCAGAGCTGGTTTTGGGGCTGGGCGGCGTGCCCGGAAAGCACCCATTTCAGGGAAATGAGGAGTGCGGGACGGGGTATGCCGAAGGAATCGAAGGCTCCCGAGAACACCAGGGATTCCAGAGCCCTGGCGTTTATGATCCTCCGGTCCACCCGGCGGCAGAAATCGAAAAACCCTGTAAAGGGGCCGTTCTCGCGGGCCCGCAGGATTTCCTCGATCCCCCGGGGGCCCAGGTTTTTTATCAGGGCGAGGCCGGTTCTTATGGCGCACTGGTGCGGTTCGCCCTCGGGCCTAAAACCCGCGCCGCTCCTGTTTATGTCAGGCAAAAGCAGACGAATTCCCCGGCGGCGGGCCTCGCACAGGTAAAGCTGCAGGCGCGACGGTGCGTCCATATAAAGGTTGAAGAGCGACGAAAAATATTCCAGGGGGAAATGCTCCCGCAGGTAAACGGTGCGGTAGGCCATGACGGCGTAGGATATGCTGTGGGACTTGTTGAAACCGTAGTCCCCGAAGGCCTCCAGGGTGGCGAACAATTCCCCGGCGGTATTTTCATCTATGCCCCTTTCCACCGCCCGCTTCAAGAACCGGGGCTTTTCCCTCTCTATCTCATCTTTTTTCTTTTTGGCGATGGCCCGGCGCAGCAGGTCCGCTTCTCCGGGCGTATAGCCGGCTATCAGGCAGGCTGCCTGCATGAGCTGTTCCTGATAGACGAATACGCCGTAAGTATCCCTGAGGACCGGTTTCAGGGCGGGGTGGATATACGAAACCGGTTTTCTGCCCTGGCGGCGGGCTATGAATTCTTCGGCCATGCCGCTCTTTAAAGGACCGGGGCGGTACAGGGCCAATACGGCGGACAGATCCTCGATGTTTCTGGGCCTTATCCTCCTCAGCATGTTCCTCATGCCTCCAGATTCCAGCTGGAAACAGCCTCCCGTATCTCCCCGGGCCAGGGCTAGATAGGTGCTTTCGTCGTCAAGGGGTATTTCCTCCGGTTTCATAGCGACGCCGTATCGCTCCTGGACCAGCTTCAGCGTCTCCCCGATGACAGTCAAAAACCTGAGCCCCAGCAGGTCTATTTTCACCAGGCCCAGCTCTTCCAGGGCGTACATGTCCGCCTGGGTTATTATCTCCTCCCCCGATGCGCGCTGGAGCGGCACGTATTCGGTAAGGGGCCTGTCGGCTATTGCCACCCCTGCCGAGTGCTGGGTCATATGGCGCGGCAGGCCCTGGAGCTTGCGGGCTATGGTAAAGGCCCGGCGGACCCCGGCGTCGTTTTTGACGAGGGATGCCAGGTGCAGGCTCTCTCTTAACGCATCCTCCAGATTTATGTGGGAGTAAGGGATGTGGGAGCAGGCGGCGTCTATTTTTTCGTAGGCAAGACCCAGGGCGCGCCCCGTGTCCCTGAACGCCGCCCGCGCCTGAAGGGTGGAAAATGCGCCCACGTGGGCGATTCGCTCCCTGCCGAAGCGGTGCCTTATGTATTCCAGCACTTCTCGCCTCCCCAGGTGGCACAGGTCGATGTCGATATCCGGCGGGCTTATCCTCTCGGGATTTAAAAACCTCTCGAAGATGAGGCCGTATTTTACGGGGTCCACGTCGGTTATGCCGAGCACGTAGGCTGCCAGGCTCCCGGCCGCTGAGCCGCGCCCTGCCCCTACGATGATTCCCCTTTCGCGGGCAAAATCCACGATGTCTTTGACTATGAGAAAGTAGCCAGCGTAGCCGGTGTTTTTTATCACCGAAAGCTCGTGCGCCAGTCTATCCCTCACCTCCTGCGGCAGCGGGCGACCGTAGCGCGCCATTGCCCCCTGAAAACAAAGCTTTCTCAGGTAGTCGTCGGCGCTAACCCCTTCGGGCAGGGCTATTTCCGGCAGTTTAGTCCCTCCCAGGGGAAGGCGTACATCACACCTCTCCGCTATGGCTACGGTGTTTTCGAGGGCCTCGGGGATCTCACGGAACAAAGCCTCCATTTCCGCGGGGCTTTTGAGGTAATGCTGGTTTCCCGGCAGAGACGCCGCTTCGCCCAGAGCGGAGAGGGTCTGGACCGCGAGCAGCACCCTGTGGGTTCCGGCGTCCGAGGGCTGCAGGTAGTGGACGTCGTTGGTGGCCACGAGCCCGATTCCCAGCCTTTCGGCGATGGACCTCATCCAGAAGTTGGCCTTTTTTTCGGCGGCGAGCCCGTGGTACTGGAGCTCCAGGAAGAAGTTGTCCCGGCCGAAGATGTCCGCATACTCTTTTGCCGCCTCCTCGGCAGCTTTTGCGTCTCCGCGAAGTATGAGATCCGCCACCTCGCCCCGGATGCAGCCGCTCAGAGCTATGAGACCCCTGGCGTGCGATGCGAGGAGCTTTTTGTCGACCCGGGGGCGGTAGTAAAAGCCGTCCACATGGGAACGGGTGACCAGGGAGAGCAGATTTTTCAACCCTTCCTGGTTTTCCGAAAGCAGCACCAGGTGGTGGGGCGATTCCTTCCCCCGCCTGCAGGTTATATCCTCGACCACGTATACCTCGCACCCCAGGATGGGCTTTACGCCCGCCTCCAGGCACAGCCTGTAAAAGGGGACCATGCCGTAAAGGCCGCCGTGGTCGGTTAGGGCTATGGCGGGCATAGCAAGTTCCGCCGATTTCTTTACCAGCAGGGGCAGGCGGCACAGGCCGTCGAGAAGGCTGTATTCCGAATGGACGTGCAGGTGACAGAAGCCCATGGGAATTCCTCCTGGCAAACATGTGTTTGTACATATTATATACTCGGCCGTCGTTTTTTAGAAGGGGAAAATTATGGTATTTACCGGCGTGAAATTTATGATTTTTGGCGGCCTTTATGGGATAAATTAATTATGACGCGAAAAATTGGAGGGAATGCTTTGGATCAGAGCGCAGGATACGGTGTGGCGGCGGGCCTTTTATCGGCCCTCTTTTCCCTGGTTTTAAATACGAAGCTGGCCAGGGTGGTGAAGGAGGAGGCGATAACCCTTGGGGCTCCTGTGTTTGAAGAAATCTTCAAGACGGGCATAGCAGCGCTGCTGGGAGGGGATATACTTTCGTCCCATGTTACCTTCGGCGTGGTGGAAGCCTTTTACGATGCAGCCCGGAGCCGGGGCGGCCGTTCGTACCTGGCAGGAGCCCTTGCCCTGCTGAGCCACGCCTTTTTCGGCGCCGCCGCGGTCCTGGTGGTGGACCGTTCCGGGAGCCTGGCCGCGGGGATTTTTATATCCGCACTGCTTCATATGAGCTGGAACCGTTGGGTCATGGGGGATAGGGTTCAACCAAAAAAATGAAAATAAGAACAGACTGGTGTTGAAGTAAATTGCAAGGAGTGATTGGCGATGAAAAAAATCCTGGCTGTGTGTCTTTTGCTCTGCCTCCTGGCGACCCTGGCCGCGTGCGCGCCGGGAAAACGAACCGCCAGGATAAACCTTTACTACAACAATGAGGATAACAGCAAGATCCTCATAGAGGAGAGGACCGTCGAGGTGCCGCAGGGCAAGACCTTGCCCCAGGTGGCTGTGGAAGAGCTGCTCAAGGGGCCAAAAAAGGAAGGGCTGAAGTCCAACATCCCGGGAAACACGAAACTTTTGGGCATTAAGGTGGAGGATAAACAGGCGACCGTGAACTTTTCAAAGGAATTCGGCAGTTTCCCCGGCGTGATGGCGGAGAGCTTTGCGGTGATCTCGGTGGTGAACACCCTGGCCGACCTGCCGGATATAGAGAAAGTGCTTATACTCGTGGAGGGGAAGGAGCTTACCGCACCCAGCGGCGCCCCTTACGGGCCGCTCGCCAGGTACGACATAGAAAAGATAAACCGGGACCTGAATAAGGTGGCGGTGACGCTGTACTTCACCGATGAAAACGCCATGTACCTGGAGCCGGAAGTCAGGGAGGTGGAAAGGGGCGAAAAACCCCTGGAGCAGATCGTGGTGGAGGAACTCATAAAGGGCCCCACAAAACCGGGTCTCTCCAGGACCATCCCCGAGGGGACGAAACTGCTGTCGATAGAGGTGAAAGACGGCATCGCCTACGTCAACTTTTCAAAGGAGTTTAAGGAAAATCACTGGGGCGGCTCCACCGGCGAGGCCATGACCATCAATTCCGTAGTGAATTCCCTCACGGAACTTCCCGGGATCGAGAAGGTCCAGTTCCTGATCGAGGGCAAAAAGGAAGGAACCCTTGCTGGTCACATGATCTTCAACGAACCTTTCTCCAGGAACGAAAACATCATAAAGAAGAAATAATGAAGATGCGCCGGGTTAAAAGCCCGGCGCCGGCCTGATTTATAAAATGCCCTGGCTGCATTGAGTTGCCATGTGATATAATATTGTATATAATATAATAGCCGAATCGGCTGAACTTAATAAAAGACCGGTAAAACGGCGATAATAATAAAAGCGACCGGCATAACCCTTAAAATAAGGGCTTGCCGGTATTTGTCAGAATATTAAAAAATATATTGGATGCTAAAGGGAGTAAAATATGGATATATGTTCCTTATCAAGAGAAATAACCGAATTTAATAAACTGGCCGGCGACCTGGAAAGGGGGCTGTCCGGGCTCTTCGCCTACGGGCTGTCGGATTCCCAGAGGGCTTTCCTGGTAGCTGCCGTCAGGAAAAGGATCTCAAAACCCGTGCTGGTAGTGACCGCCGATTCACTGGACGCCAGGAAGCTGGTCGACGACCTGTCGTATTTCCTGGGGACCGGGAACGTTGCCATGTTCCCGGCGAGCTCCGTGATACCTTACGAGACCGCCGCCAGGAGCCCGGAATTTACCGCCCAAAGGCTGAAGGTGATGGAATCCCTGGTTACCGGAAAACAGCCGGTGGTCGTGGCTCCGTTACAGGCTCTTACCAACAGGATGATGCCGCCCGAAATTGTTAAAAAATTCACAATAAGGTTCCGGGTGGGAGAGTCGGTGCCGCTGGAAGAGGCGGCTTTAAAGATTTCCTTCATGGGATACGAGAGGGTGGACACCGTCGAAGGCAGGGGGCAGTTCGCCGTAAGGGGCGGTATCCTGGATGTGTATCCCATGACGGTGGAAAATCCGTACCGCCTGGAGTTTTTCGGGGATGAGGTGGACTCCATCCGGGAGTTTTCAGTAGAGGACCAGCGATCTATGGATAAGCTGCAAGAGGTGTTTATATTCCCCGCCCGTGAAGTGGTGTTCGACAGAGAAACGGCCAAAAGCGCCGCCATAAGTATAGCCCGGGAGCTGGAGGCCAGGAAAAAGGCTTTTGAGCTTACGGGGTCTGCCCAGATAGCCGCACAGCTGGAGGAAAAGATAGTAGAACACATAGAAAAGCTGGAAAACGGCCAGTTTTTCGAATCGGCCCAGCTTTACATTTCCCATTTTTATTCGCGCCTTTCGTCTTTGACCGATTATTTCGCTTCGCCTCCCCTCGTGATACTGGTTGAGCCGGGGAAGATCGTAGAGAGCACCAAGACCTCGGCCTTTGAAATAGAAGAGACTTACAAGGGCCTTCTGGAAAAGGGGCAGGTGCTCCCTTCGGTTTCGGAAATGTATTTCACCCCTTTTGACATCCTGGAAAATCTGAGAAAGGCGAAAACCGTTTACATCTCCATGCTCCCCCGGATTCCCGGGGAATTCGAAATAGGCGGTCTATACTCCTTCCAGTTCCGTTCGGTTACCTCCTTCCACGGCAAGGTGGACCTGCTGGCGGAGGAGACAGCGCATTTGAAGAAAAAGGGATACCGCATCGTTATCCTTTCGGGAACCGGCGAGAGGGGAAAACATCTTAGCAGGGCCCTGAGGGAAAGAGGCCTTGACGCCGCCTTTTACGGTACTCTTGGTGAGGAACTGCTGCCGGGACAGGTGGTAATAACCCCGGGTTCTCTGGAAAAGGGGTTCCAGATTCCCGAGATAAAGTTCGCCTTGATTTCCGACCTGGACGTATACGGACAGCCCAAGATAAAGCAAAAAAGGCCGAAGGTGCGCACTGGGGGCAAAAAAATTACTGCGATAGAAGAGCTTTCGGCCGGAGACTATGTGGTGCATATATCCCACGGTATCGGCAGGTACCTGGGGATAGAGACCCTGGAGGTGGAGGGGCAAAAGAAGGATTACTTTGCCATCCAGTACGCCGGAGGGGATAAACTGTACGTACCTACCGACCAGGTGGAGATGCTCCACAAATACGTGAGTCCCGAGGACAGACCGCCGAGGTTGAACAAGCTGGGGAGCGGCGAATGGGCCAAGGCCAAAGCCCGGGTCAAGGAATCGGTAAAGGAGATGGCGAAAGAACTGCTGGAGCTTTACGCCGCCCGGCAGACCATGAAGGGCTTTGCCTTTTCGCCCGATACGGTGTGGCAGAAGGAGTTCGAGGATATGTTCCCGTATGAGGAAACGCCGGACCAGCTTACGGTCATTGAGGAAGTAAAAAGGGATATGGAGAGCGACAAATGTATGGATAGGCTCCTCTGCGGAGACGTGGGCTACGGCAAGACGGAAGTCGCCATGAGGGCGGCCTTTAAGGCGGTCATGGACGCCAAGCAGGTGGCGGTGCTGGTGCCCACCACCATTCTGGCCGAGCAGCACTACCGCACCTTTTCCGAAAGATTTGCCCCGTTCCCGGTAAGGGTCGAGGTGATAAGCCGTTTTAAATCAAAGGCTGAACAGAAGGCTATAATAAAAGACCTGAAGAACGGAGCGATAGATATAATTATTGGTACCCACAGGCTGCTGCAGAAAGATGTGAGGTTCAAAGATCTGGGGCTCCTTGTTATAGATGAGGAGCAGAGATTCGGCGTCGCCCACAAGGAAAAGATAAAACAGCTCAAAAAGAACGTGGATGTGCTCACCCTGACCGCGACGCCTATACCCCGGACATTGCATATGGCGATGACCGGCATAAGGGATATGAGCGTCATCGAGACTCCGCCGGAAAACCGCTATCCCATACAAACCTATGTGGTGGAGTACAGCGACTCCCTTATAAGGGACGCCATAATGAGAGAACTTTCAAGGGGAGGGCAGGTTTATTACGTCTACAATAGAGTAAATACCATCTATGAAGAGGCTAAAAGGCTCTCAGCTCTGGTGCCGGAGGCCAGGATAGCAGTGGCCCACGGACAGATGCATGAGAATGAGCTGGAAGAGGTGATGATGGATTTCTACGAGCACAAGTACGACGTGCTGGTGTGCACCACCATCATCGAGACGGGGCTCGACATACCCAACGTCAATACCCTTATTGTAATATCGGCCGACCGGTTTGGTCTTTCCCAGCTTTATCAGCTGCGGGGGCGCGTCGGCAGGTCCAGCGCCCAGGCCTTCGCGTACTTTACGTACAGGAAGGACAAAACGCTGAGCGAGGCAGCGGAAAAGCGCCTGGCGGCCATAAGGGATTTCACCGAATTCGGCGCCGGGTTCAAGATAGCACTGAGGGACTTAGAGATCCGGGGCGCCGGTAACATCCTAGGCGCCGAACAGCACGGCCATATGATGGTCGTGGGTTACGACCTCTACTGTAAACTGCTGGCCGAGGCCGTCCGGGAGCTCAGGGGAGAACCGGAAAAGGAAGAGGTCCAGCCCGTTATAGATCTCAAGCTGAGCGCTTACATCCCCGACGATTACATCCGGAATACCGCCCAGAAGATAGATATTTACCGGCGCATCGCTGCGGTAGAGACCCTGGAAGAGGCCGGCGACCTGGAAGAGGAGATAGAAGACAGGTTCGGGGATATACCGGAACTCACCAGGAATCTTTTATCCATAGCGCGCCTTAAAGTTCTAGCAAAAAAATTAAAATTGTCCAGTATTATCCAGCAAAACGATTTAATAACTTTCAAGTTTCAGTCCGCTTATGCTATGTCTCCGGAGCAGTTTTTCGCCCTCAGCACCGCCTTTCAAAATAGAGTAAATTTCCTGGGCACTACAGTGCCGGCCTTTACTTTTAAGGTCAGAAATATGTCCGGGCACAAACTGTTTTTGCGGATTCAAAAGCTGCTGGAAGAGATGGCGGAATTTCTACAACTTCCCTCCAATGAATAAAACAGGTTACTGGGTTGTATACTATTGGTGAGAGAATTGATGCTTTTGAATATAAGGAGGGACAACATTGAAAGCAACAGGAATTGTGCGACGTATTGACGACCTAGGGCGAGTCGTGATTCCGAAAGAAATCCGGCGAACCCTGAGAATTCGTGAAGGTGACCCTCTTGAGATATTCACCGACCGTGAAGGTGAGGTCATCCTGAAAAAATACTCCCCCATAGGAGAACTGGCGGATTTTGCGAAAGAGTACGCCGAAGCCCTCCATGATTCCCTCGGCCATATTGCCTGCATAGCCGATAGGGATGCAATAATAGCTGTATCCGGTACTCCTAAAAAAGAGCTCATCGATAAACCGCTGAGTTCAAACATGGAAGCCATACTGGATGAACGCAGGACCGTCCTCATAGATAGGACCAGCGAAAAGGAATACGTGAAGATCACCGCTGACGATGAGGACGGCAAGGTGAGATACACCAGTCAGGTAATCGTCCCGATTATCGCCGACGGCGATCCCATAGGGGCCGTCATACTGCTCTCCAAGGACCCGAACGTTTCGATGGGGGAGCTGGAGCTCAAGGTGGCCGAAACCGCGGCCGGATTTTTGTCGAGACAGATGAATATATATCAATAAAAAATAGCAGCGAAAAGGCTGCTATTTTTTATTTCGCCACCCTGGGACCGGCGGCGGTTACCTCCGGCCAGTCGATAGAAAACTTCTTGAAATTTTCAACAAAGCTCCGGGCTAGTTTCATCGCCGTCTCGTCATACGCCCTTTTGTCCCGCCAAGTATTTCTTGGATTGAGAATCTCCGGGGGCACGCCGGGGCACGTCCTGGGTATCATCAGCCCGAATACCGGGTCTTCTTCATACTCGACGCCGGAGAGTTTCCCGCTAAGAGCGGCTCTCACCATGGCGCGGGTGTAGTTGAGGTCCATTCTCTGCCCGACGCCGTAAGGCCCGCCGGACCAGCCTGTGTTTACAAGGAAGACTTCGGTGCTGTATTTTTTTATCTTTTCCCCTAAAAGTTCCGAATAAACCAGAGGTGACAGGGGCAGGAACGGAGCTCCAAAACAGGCGGAAAACGTTGCCTGAGGTTCCGTTACCCCGCGCTCGGTGCCTGCCAGCTTGCTGGTATATCCCGATATGAAGTAATACATCGCCTGTTCTATGGACAGCCTGGCGATCGGCGGCAGCACGCCGAAGGCGTCGGCGGTAAGGAAGATCACCGCACGAGGGTGACCTCCGGTTCCCGGTATCACCGCGCCGGGTATGTAGTCCACAGGGTATGCCGCCCTGGTGTTTTCGGTTATGGCGTCGCTGCCGTAGTCCGGCTCTCGGGTCGTATCGTCGAACACCACGTTCTCCAGCACCGTGCCGAATCTTATAGCGTGGTATATCTGCGGTTCCTTTTCCCTGGAGAGGTTTATGCACTTGGCGTAGCAGCCGCCTTCAAAGTTGAAGACGCCCTCGTCCGACCATCCGTGTTCGTCGTCGCCGATTAACAGCCTTTCCGGGTCGGCCGAAAGAGTGGTTTTTCCCGTGCCGGAAAGCCCGAAGAACAGCGCCGTAGAACCGTCCCGCCCCATGTTGGCCGAGCAGTGCATGGAAAGCACTCCTGCCTTGGGCATGATGTAGTTGAGCATTGTAAACACCGATTTTTTTATTTCGCCGGAGTAAAGGGTGCCGCCGATCAGCACCATTCTTTTTTCGAAGCTCAGTATGATGAAAGCCTCGGAATTGGTCCCGTCGATTTCGGGTTGGGCTTTAAAGCCGGGGGCGGAGATTACAGTGATTTCAGGGCAAAAGCCCTTTAGTTCCTCGCCGGCAGCCCTGATGAAAAGCTGTCTGGAGAAGAGGTTCTGGTACGCGTACTCGTTGACCACCCGCAGGGGGATCCGGTATCTGGGATCTGCACATACAAAGCCGTCAAAGACGAAGACGTCCCTGTTCTGGAGGTAGGCGGCCATGCGGCGTAAAAGAGCGTCGAATTTTTCGCGGGAAAAGGGCTTGTTGTTGCCCCACCATATTTCATCTCGCACCTGCGGTTCGTCGACGATGAACTTGTCGTTTGGTGAGCGGCCGGTGTATTTTCCCGTGTGGACTACCAGGGCGCCGTTGGATGCCAGAACCCCTTCGCCTCTGGCAACTGCTTCCTCCACCAGGCGGGGTACCGGCAGGTTGTAATGCACTTTCTTCAGGTTAGCCAGCAGCAGGGATTTTAAATTATCCATATTATGGTTCCCTCCCCCAGTTAGCGCTTTATTTTTTCTGATGCTAACAGCGCGTTATACAATATAATAATATTACTTAAAATAATCCTGTTCAAGGAAAATTTAATAAAACGCAAAAAAAGTTTGACAAAAAACATAATTTCCTTCAAGGAAAATTTAAATATTGAAGGACTGAATCAAATAGAATATAATTAAGGGGCGTAGTATGAAGCAAGCCAGGAAAGGCGGGGTCCTCTTTGACGGAAAAACGAAATTCCTTCCTCAAAGGAGCCATCATCCTCACTGCAGCGGGCTTTCTGGTAAAGATCCTGGGTGCCGTCTACAGGATTCCACTGGCTATGATGATAAAGGACGAAGGCATGGGCCTTTATCAAATGGCCTACCCCATATACGTGACACTGCTGTCCGTCTCCACCGCCGGCCTTCCCACGGCTATATCCAAGATGGTGGCCGGGGATGTGGCCGTAAAGAGGTATCGAAACGCTCACAGGGTATTCAAGGTGTCGCTGGTCGTCCTGACGCTGGTAGGAGCCGTGCTGACGGTGTTTTTAATGCTAAGCGCTAGGGTTTTGTCCGAGAAGGTACTAGGCAACCCGAAAGCCTTTTACCCGCTGATCAGCATTTCTCCGGCGATTTTTTTCGTTTCGATTATGTCCAGCTTTCGCGGGTTCTTCCAGGGACTGCAGGATATGACGCCCTCGGCTGTATCGCAGGTAATTGAACAGGTGGGCCGGGTGGTAACCGTATTCGTACTGGCGACTCTGCTGCTTCCCAGGGGCGTCGAATACGCCGCCGCCGGAGCCGCTTTCGGGCCCGTCGTGGGTTCGTTAGCAGGGTTACTGCTGCTGATGGCTGTTTACAGGAGGAGAAAGAGGGATCTTTTCGATTCCCTCAGGGCCGGCTCCGACGCCGTGTTGGAAAATCCGGTACATATAGCCTGGAGGCTTTTTGCCTTCGCCATACCCATAACCCTCGGAGGGCTTATTATTCCGGTTATGAACCTGGCCGACGCGGCCATTGTCACGAGGAGGCTGCAGGACGCCGGCTTTTCGGTGATCAGAGCCACCGAGCTATACGGCCAGCTCACCGGCATGGCGGCGCCGCTCATAAACCTGCCTGCGGTGATGACCATGAGCATGGCGGCCAGCCTAGTGCCGGCCGTCTCGGAGGCCGTAGCGCTGAAAAACGCTAGAATGGTGGCGGCCAGGGCCGAGACCGGAGTGAGGGTGACCTTTATTTTTGCCCTGCCGGCGGCTATGGGATTGTTCGTGCTGGCCGAGCCGGTGTCGGTGCTGCTCTACAAGAATCCACAGGCCGGGATTCCGCTGTCAATTCTATCCTGGGGTATCATATTCCTGGCACTGCAGCAGACTACCACGGGGTTACTACAGGGCGTGGGGAAAACCGCCATACCGGTGAGAAACCTGGCAGTAGGGGCGGTTTTCAAGGTATTCATAAATTACACCCTGACCGCGGTCCCGGGGATAAACATAAAGGGGGCCGCTCTGGGAACTGTCGTCGGGTATCTGGTTTCATCGCTCTTAAATTTCGTTTCGGCGATGAAATGGACCGGAATGGCCCTGGATCTGAACCGCATGATAGTAAAGCCTTCTCTGGCTACAGCAGTCATGGGAGGGGCCGTATATTACTGCTACGAAGCGATGAGAGCGGCGGGCGCGGGCAACAGTGCGGCCACTCTGGCGTCGGTAGGCTTGGGCGCCTTTATATACCCGTTGCTGCTCCTCGCCGCCGGGGGCCTAGGGGAAGAGGAACTGAGCCTTATACCCGGAGGATCGCGTATAATCCGCTGGCTGCAGAAAATGGGTGCTATTAGGAGGTGATTTTTACGTCCGGGTATTCGATGAAGGACCTGATTGAAATAATGGCCCGGCTTAGGGGTGAAAACGGCTGTCCGTGGGACAAGGCCCAGACTCACGAGACGCTCAAACCCTTTTTGCTGGAAGAAGCCTATGAGGTGATCGACGCCATTGACGGCGGCGATCCCGGGGAGCTTTCGGAAGAACTGGGCGACCTCCTTTTACAGATAGTTTTTCACAGCAGGATCGCCGAAGAAAACGGGCGCTTTTGCTTTGACGATGTGGTTGACGGCATCTGTAAAAAGATGGTACGCCGTCACCCCCATATATTCGGCGATTTAAAGGTCAGTGGTGCCGCCGACGTACTAAAAAACTGGGAAGACATAAAAAAAGAGGAAAAAGAAGTGAACTCCTATGCCGAGACGATGGACAAGGTGCCCGAGATCTTCCCCGCGCTGATGAGGGCTTACAAGGTTCAGGAGAAGGCTGCCAGGGTGGGTTTCGATTGGGAAAATGTGGAGGGAGCCCTGGAAAAGGTGTACGAAGAGCTGAAAGAGCTGAAGGAAGTATATAAAAGCAATAATAGTGATAAAATAAGGGAAGAGATAGGGGATCTCCTTTTTGCGGTAGTCAACGTGGCGCGGTTTTTAAGCGTAAACCCGGAACTTGCCCTGAGGGAAGCTACCAGAAAATTTATCCGGCGGTTTAAATATGTCGAAGAGGCTGCGTCAAAAATCGATAAAAATTTACAGGAAATGTCACTAGAAGACATGGACCGGTTATGGAACGAAGGGAAAAATAAAGAAAAAAAGTTATAAATTTCCTAGAGACAAGAAGGAATTTCCCAATTCGCGGAGAATAGACTAAATATGATACTTACAGTTATTTAAGAGGAGGGAATTTGGGTGAACAAAGCTGAACTGATCTCCATAATGGCGGAAAAAAGCGGTTTGACAAAAAAAGACTCGGAGAAAGCTCTGAACGCCTTTATCGAAGCTGTATCCGAAGCTCTGTCGAAGAGGGATAAGGTGCAGCTGGTGGGATTTGGCACCTTTGAGGTAAGAGAGAGAAGCCAAAGGAAGGGTCGCAATCCCCAGACCGGTGAAGAAATCAACATTCCCGCAGCCAGCATCCCTGCGTTTAAAGCTGGCAAGGCCCTGAAAGACAGCATAAACAAGTAAGATCGCAATCATATTTTGTAATTTTTAATGGATTATTATAGGCTCAACAGGGCCTATTTTTTTTCCTCCCGCGGGATAATAATTTACTCCTCGAGAACAATACTAATATTGCAACCGTTAAATTTTTTTATTTTGCGGGAGGATTTGGTATGAAACACAGGACATTGACGGTGTTGTTGGTGCTGGCCGTAATAGCAGCGTTAATACTTTCCGGGTGTGCTAGGTGGCGGCCCGATGAAAAAAAACCCGCCCTGCCCGAAATTCCGGATAAAATCAGCCGGGGCCGGGGGAAAGAACCCCAGCTCACCGTATACGAAGTCAGTACCAATACCAGGAAAAAGATGAATCTGGAGGATTACGTAGCAGGAGTGGTGGCCGGCGAAATGGAAAACA
This sequence comes from Thermosediminibacter litoriperuensis, assembly GCF_008124715.1. Lineage (GTDB taxonomy): Bacteria > Bacillota > Thermosediminibacteria > Thermosediminibacterales > Thermosediminibacteraceae > Thermosediminibacter > Thermosediminibacter litoriperuensis. The sequence goes on from NZ_VNHO01000025.1 coordinate 16,643, forward strand.
ACTGGCCGGTGGAAGCCCTGGCAGCCCAGGCCATACTGGCCAGGACCTACGTGCTGGAGTTTGTGGCCGACAAGGGCCAGTCCAAATACGGCAACGCCGATATATCCACCGACTTCGAAGAGGCCCAGGCCTGGAATCCCTCCAATATCAACGACAGAGTGAAAAAGGCCGTCCAGATGACCAGGGGTAAAGTAATAACTTACCAGGGGAAATACATCAAGGCCTGGTTCCATTCCCACTCGGGCGGCATGACGGCCACCCCGAAGGAGGGGCTTAATTACAAGGAAGAGGAGCCGCCGTATATTACTGTTGTAAAATCTCCCGATGAGAACGCCGGTCCCGAAGGCAAGAAGACGTGGTCGGCCACCTTCACCAAAGAGGAGCTGAGGCGGGTGATAAAAGAAAAGCTGGGCCAGGATACTGGGCCCATCGATGAAGTATCCGTAGTCGAGAGAGGCCCCTCCGGCAGAGCAACCAAAATTAAAATAGGCAACGCCACCGTGCCCGCGCCCGATCTCAGGACAGCCCTCGACCCCATGAGGATGAGGTCGACCTTCCTGACAGGTCTGAGGGTTGAGGGAGAAAACGTTGTCATGGAAGGTAAGGGGTTCGGCCACGGCGTTGGGCTATCCCAGTGGGGCGCCAACGTCCTAGCCCGGCAGGGCAAATCACCGGAAGACATAATAAAGTACTACTTTAAAGGTGTGGATATCGTCAAATTGTGGGACTGAATATCATAAAATAAGGCCCTCCCTAATATAATTTCCTAGGGGAAGTTGTATGAAGGGGGGGCTTTTTCTTGGATGAAAAAAAGTCTACAAAGCACAGGCTCACTTTGCAGGACAGGGAAATTCTCGAGATAGACGGTGTGCTTAACGTAGAAAAATTCACCGATGAAGATATTGTGCTTTCGACGGAGAAAGGCATGCTCAACATAAAGGGAGAAAAAATGCATATGAAACAGCTGAACCTGGACCAGGGCCTGATTATTGTTGAGGGTTACGTGAAGATGCTGGCATATACAGAGGAAATCTCCGCCACGGAGAAGGGCAAGGGCCTTTTAAATCGGCTGTTCCGGTAGTATACAGCAAGCGGAAGGAAACGAGGCCTGTATGAATTTAGCAGATGTGGATACCCAGCTCCTTTTCCTAGCGGGTGCCCTGGCCTCGGGAGCGGTAGCTGGGCTGGTCTTCGACGTTTACAGGCGGATCAGGAATTTTTTGAGGCCCGGCCCTTTTTTGACGGCGTTGGGGGACCTGGCGTACTGGGCGTTGACGGCGGCCTTCACCTTTTACATAACCTACCGGATCAATTACGGACAGGTCAGGGGATATCTTTTTCTTGGATTCGGCGTCGGGCTTTTGTTTTACATTACCGCCGTAAGTCCCCACGTCATAAGAATTTTTATAATTCTGGAACGGGTCTTGTCAAAAACCTTCAGCCTTCCCGGAGAAGCCTTCCGGCGCGCATCTCGATTAAAGGGAGTGAGGCTAGTAAAGAGGATAATAAGCGATGCCCGCCGCGTGTTTTTTAAAATAAAAAAGGGTTAAAGGAGGATTTTTGAATATTTTATCGAATGTAATACCCAAAAGGGGGACTTGCGGTGGGAGGTAAGAAGAGATTCAAGCTGGGGAGAATAATATTCATCCTTTTTCTGGTATACTTCGTATACACTTTTACAGTGCAACAACTCAAAATCAACGACCTGCGCCGGCAGGAGCTGGAGCTCAGTCAGGAGATGAGCCGGCTCGTAGAGGAAAGGGATAGGCTTAAAAAGGAGATTGAGCTTTTAAATACCGAAAGCTATATAGAAAAGCTGGCCAGGGACCAGCTGGGGCTGGTCAAGCCCGGGGAGATTCTCTATAAAATATCATCGCCCCGCGGCGATTAGCATTATTGACTTTGGACTGATTTGTAGAGTATAATTAACTCATTAAGCGCAATGTTTTAAAGGAGGAATACTTTTAGAATGCCTGTTGATGTGGGCCAAATCGTAGAGGGGAAAGTTACCGGAATTACCAGATTTGGAGCTTTCGTGGAGCTACCCGACGGCGCTACTGGCCTGGTGCATATATCGGAGGTGGCCGACGGTTTCGTAAAGGACGTCAGAGATTATTTGAACTGCAACGACATCGTGAAGGTCAAGGTGATCGCCGTATCCGAAGACGGCAAGATCAGCCTGTCCATCCGCAAGACCAAGGAAAACCAGAGGCACCGGAGGATGAGCAACCTGAGCTTTGAGGAAAAATTAGCCAGATTCTTGAAGGAAAGCGAAGAACGCCAGCAGGATCTGAGGCGCTACGAGTCCAAAAAGGGTTCCGGGGGGTATAAGCGCAGGGCCTATTGATAATTTGACATTCACGTAATATTCTAGAATGGTTAAAATCATCCAGGGCGAAGACCCTGGATTTTTAGTGTATATGAAAAAGGGAGAGCCAAATACTGTACCGGGAGGTGTCCCATGAAAGCGGCTGTCATAGATCTGGGGTCGAATTCCGTGAGACTTCTTGTAGCCGAAGTCGAGGGAGGAAGGGTAATGCCGGTATTCAAGGACCTGGTGACCACCCGCCTCGGCGAAGGCGTCGCCGAAACGGGCTTATTGAGCCCAGAATCCATGGAAAGCACCCTGACCGCCGTCCTCGAATTTCAAAAAGCAGCCCTGTTCGCCGGCTGCGAGAGGATAACGGCCTTTGCCACTAGTGCCGTGCGGGAAGCCGGAAACGGTCAGGAGTTTCTGAAATCGATTAAAGAGCGGGTGGGGATCGAGGTCCGGCTGCTTTCGGGCCAGGAAGAGGCCGAGCTCTCCTTCCTGGGGGCAAGGGAGGGCCTGGGACTCCAAGGGCAGGCCCTTGTCGTAGATATAGGCGGAGGCAGCACCGAGCTTGCCCTCGGATCCGAAAAGGTCGAGATGAGCGTAAGCCTTCCCATGGGAGCCGTCAGGTGGACGCAGAGGTTTTTAAAATCTGATCCTCCACAGGCGGAGGAAATAACCGCCCTTCGGCATGAAGCCCGCAGCCTGCTTTCGAATTTCAAAGACCGCTTCGGAGGTATGAAAAGTCCCCAGGGCGTGACTGCCGTAGGGGTTGGAGGCACGCTCACATCCCTGGCGGCCGTATCCCTGGAGTTGAAGGAATACCACTGGTCAAAGGTGCACGGATGCGTCCTGGGGCTTGACGCGATGGAAGCCATCACCGGAAAGCTTTGCCGCCTCGCGCCCCTGGAAAGAAAAAAGATCGCCGGCCTTGCCCCTGGCCGTGCGGACATCATAGCGGCGGGAGCCCTTATAGCTCTTGAGATAATGAAGTTTCTCGAGCTGGGGTCCATAATCGTGAGTGAATCTGACCTCATGGAGGGAATTTTGTTGACAAATTAACTTCCGTATGATATTATTATAAACTGCACGATTATGGACAAAGTTGGTCAAACTGCCTTACGCTGAATATAATAGACTGAAAATGGTAAATATTATATAGATGGAAAACTGTAACGGCAAAAACCAAAAGCAGGTTTTTTGTTGGGGGCCTCGCTTTTGGCTATTTTTACTTTTATAAAGGGGTGAAGGAAAGGATGGTTCGTCCCGTAAAAGTAGGAGGACGCACCCGCTGGAGTTTCGCCAAGATCGAGGAAATAAGAGATCTCCCGTACCTGATAGAGATACAGAAGAAGTCCTACGAGTGGTTTTTAAACGAAGGCCTCAGAGAGGTTCTGCAGGAGTTTTCTCCCATCGAGGATTTTACCGGTAACCTGGTGCTGGAGTTTCTCGACTATACCCTGGATAACAACCCCAAGTACTCGGTCGATGAGTGTAAGGAAAGGGACGTTACATACGCTGTTCCCCTTAAGGTTCGCGTAAGACTTATAAATAAAGAGACAGGCGAGGTAAAGGAACAGGACGTCTTCATGGGCGACTTCCCGCTCATGACCGAAAACGGCACCTTCATAATAAACGGAGCCGAGCGGGTTATCGTAAGCCAGCTCGTGGGTTCGCCCGGCGTGTACTTCGACCGGCAGATTGACAAGAACGGCAGGGCCCTCTATATGGGTACAGTTATCCCCAACCGTGGTGCCTGGCTTGAAATGGAGACCGACTCCAACGAGGTCATATACGTGAGGGTCGACAGGACCCGAAAGATCCCTGTAACTGTGCTCTTAAGGGCTATCGGGTACGGCACCAACGCGCAGATCCTCGAACTTTTAGGCGAAGACGAAAAAATCCTCAGGACTTTAGAAAAGGATAACACGGAAAATCAGGAAGAGGCGCTCCTCGAAATATACAAGAGGCTGAGACCCGGAGAGCCGCCCACTGTGGAAAACGCAAGAGCTCTCCTGGAGGCCCTGTTTTTCGACCCCAAGCGCTATGACCTGGCCAGCGTGGGCAGGTACAAGTTCAACAAAAAACTGAGGCTCAGGAACCGCATCGTCGGCAAGATAGCAGCGGAGAACGTCGAGGACCCCGACGCCGGGGAGATAATCCTCAAAAAAGGCGAAAAAATTACCCGCAAGATGGCCGAAACCCTTGAGTCCCGCAGGATAAACGAGATCAAGATAATGGTCGAGGAAGACAAGGCGGTAAAGGTCATAGCCAACGGATACAACGACGGCGAAGGCCCCGATGTTTTTCCCACGGAGAAATATATCACCGTAGAGGATATAGTTGCTTCCATAAACTACCTCCTGAATCTCTCCTACGGCATCGGCGACGTGGACGATATCGACCACCTGGGCAACCGCAGGGTCAGGTCAGTGGGCGAACTCCTGCAAAACCAGTTCCGCATAGGGCTTGCCCGGATGGAGCGGGTCGTCAAAGAGCGCATGACCATCCAGGACGTGGACGCCATAACTCCTCAGGGACTCATCAACATAAGGCCTCTGGTGGCTGCCATAAAGGAGTTCTTCGGCAGCAGCCAGCTGTCCCAGTTCATGGACCAGACCAACCCCCTGGCGGAGCTGACTCACAAGAGGAGACTCAGCGCCCTCGGGCCCGGGGGCTTGAGCCGCGAGAGGGCCGGCTTCGAGGTCAGGGACGTCCACTACTCCCACTACGGCCGTATGTGTCCCATCGAGACTCCTGAAGGTCCCAACATAGGACTCATCAGCTCCCTCAGCACCTATGCCAGGGTAAACCAGTACGGATTTATAGAGACGCCTTACCGTAAGGTCGACAAAGAAAGAGGCGTGGTCACCGACGACGTGGAATATCTGACCGCCGATGAGGAAGAGGAATTTATCATAGCACAGGCGAATGTGCCCCTGGACGAAGAGGGCAGGTTCGTGCAGAAGAGGGTTACGGCCAGGTATAAGGACGACACTGTAGTGGTTCCCGCTGAAGAAGTCGATTACATGGACGTATCGCCGAAGCAGCTGGTCAGCGTAGCCACCGCTCTGATTCCCTTCCTGGAACACGACGACGCCAACCGCGCCCTCATGGGTTCTAACATGCAGCGCCAGGCGGTTCCTCTCATAACCACGGAAGCTCCCCTGGTGGGTACGGGTATAGAGTGGCGGGCCGCTCTGGATTCCGGCGTCATGATTGTGGCCAAAAATTCGGGCGTGGTGGAAAGGGTAACGGCAAGAGAGATAGTGATCCGGAGGGATAGCGACAAGGGCCTTGATGTATATAAAGTTCATAAATTCATGAGGTCCAACCAGGGGACCTGCATCAACCAGAGGCCTATAGTGAAAAAGGGCGAGAGGGTTGAAGCGGGCCAGCCAATAGCCGACGGCCCTTCCACGGACCACGGCGAACTGGCGTTGGGCAAGAACGTGCTGGTGGCGTTCATGCCCTGGGAAGGTTACAACTACGAGGACGCCATCCTGATTTCGGAACGCCTGGTGAGGGAGGACGTTTTCACCTCGATTCACATAGAGCAGTACGAAGCTGAGGCCCGGGACACCAAACTGGGTCCCGAAGAGATCACAAGAGATATACCTAACGTGGGTGAGGACGCCCTGAAAGATCTGGACGAAAGGGGAATCATCCGAATAGGCGCCGAGGTCCGTGCCGGGGACATACTAGTGGGCAAGGTAACTCCCAAGGGCGAGACCGAACTCACCGCGGAAGAAAGGCTGCTCAGGGCTATATTCGGAGAAAAGGCGAGGGAGGTCAGGGACACGTCCCTCAGGGTTCCTCACGGCGAGTACGGCATCGTCGTGGACGTCAAGGTGTTCAGCCGGGAAAACGGCGACGAACTGCCACCGGGAGTGAACCAGCTGGTCAGGGTTTACGTAGCCCAAAAGAGGAAAATCTCCGAGGGCGACAAGATGGCAGGCCGTCACGGCAACAAGGGTGTAATCTCCAGGATACTGCCCGTGGAAGACATGCCGTATCTGCCCGATGGGACGCCGGTGGACATAGTACTGAACCCCCTTGGCGTTCCTTCCCGGATGAACATCGGTCAGGTGCTGGAGACGCATCTCGGATGGGCGGCAAAGGTGCTGGGCTGGCATGTGGCCACGCCGGTTTTCGACGGCGCCCACGAAGATGAAATATTTGAGTGCCTCAGGAAGGCCGGTTTGCCTGAAGACGGCAAGATTGAGCTCAGGGACGGACGCACCGGCGAACCCTTCGACAAAAAGGTTACGGTGGGTTACATGTACATGCTCAAGCTGGCCCACCTGGTGGATGACAAGATCCACGCCAGGTCTACGGGTCCCTACTCCCTGGTCACCCAGCAGCCGCTGGGCGGTAAAGCCCAGTTCGGCGGCCAAAGGTTCGGTGAAATGGAAGTATGGGCTCTGGAGGCGTACGGGGCAAGCTTCACCCTGCAGGAGCTCCTGACGGTGAAGTCCGACGACGTAATGGGCCGCGTGAAGACCTACGAGGCTATAGTAAAGGGCGAAAACGTGCCGGAACCGGGGATACCCGAATCCTTCAAGGTGCTTATCAAAGAACTGCAGTCCCTGTGCCTTGACGTGAAGATACTTTCTGAGGATGCTAAGGAGATAGAGATCAAGGAGACTGACGAATATGAGGATACCGAAGCCCTCGACGTGAACATGGAGGGCCTGGAAGATCAGGGAGAAATGCCTGTAAGGGAAGAGGAACCCGACGAAGACCTGGAGGAAGAGCCGGAGGACGAAGACGTATACGAGGAATTCATCGAGGAGGACAGAGAACTTGCGCGGGATCTGGACTTCAGCGATGAGGATTATAAGGATAACCTGGAGTACGGAGAGAGCGAGGAAGAAGATTATTGATATGATAAATCCCTGACTGGCTGTCCCGAAATGATGCTCAATAATAATGAAGGGAGAGACACCCTTTGCTTGAGCTTAACTTTTTTGATTCCATAAAAATAGGTCTTGCATCTCCAGAACAGATAAGGGAATGGTCAAAGGGTGAGGTTAAAAAACCCGAGACGATAAACTACCGCACTTTGAAACCGGAAAAGCAGGGGCTGTTCTGCGAGAGGATTTTTGGGCCCGTCAAGGACTGGGAGTGCCACTGCGGAAAATACAAGAGAGTTAAGTACAAGGGCGTTATCTGCGACCGCTGCGGCGTCGAGGTTACCAAGTCTAAGGTGCGCCGCGAGAGGATGGGGCACATAGAACTTGCCGCTCCTGTGTCCCACATCTGGTTCTTGAAGGGCATCCCGAGCCGGATAGGCCTCATGCTCGACATGTCCCCCCGCTCCCTGGAAAAAGTTATATACTTCGCTTCATATATAGTCATCGACCCGGGCAACACGCCGCTGGCCAAGAAACAGCTTCTCACTGAAAAGGAATACCGGGAGTACAGGGAAAAATATGGTAACGCCTTCAAGGCCGGCATGGGGGCCGAGGCTATAAAGGAGCTTTTGGAAGAGATCGACCTGGAGAAGCTGGCTAAAGAGCTAAGAGCCGAGCTAAAGGAGGCCAACGGTCAGAAAAAAGTACGGATCCTGAGAAGGCTTGAAGTAGTGGAGGCCTTCAGAAAGTCGGGTAACAGGCCCGAGTGGATGATACTCGAGGTCATACCGGTCATACCGCCGGACCTGCGTCCTATGGTGCAGCTGGACGGCGGTCGTTTTGCCACCTCCGACCTGAACGACCTCTACCGCAGGGTTATCAACAGGAACAACCGCCTGAAGAGGCTCCTGGACCTGGGGGCTCCCGATATAATAGTGCGCAATGAAAAGAGGATGTTGCAGGAAGCGGTTGACGCGCTCATAGACAACGGCAGGCGCGGAAGGCCGGTTACCGGGCCGGGCAACAGGCCTTTGAAGTCTTTGAGCGACATGCTCAAGGGAAAACAGGGACGCTTCAGGCAAAACCTCTTGGGTAAGCGCGTCGACTACTCCGGCCGTTCGGTAATAGTGGTCGGCCCCGAGCTTAAGCTCTACCAGTGCGGCCTTCCAAAGGAGATGGCACTGGAGCTCTTCAAGCCCTTTGTGATGAAAAAGCTGGTGGAGGACGGCCACGCCCACAACATAAAGAGCGCCAAGCGCATGGTGGAAAGGGTTAAGCCCGAAGTATGGGACGTGCTGGAGGAGGTTATCAAGGAGCATCCGGTGCTCTTAAACAGGGCTCCCACGCTGCACCGCCTGGGTATTCAGGCCTTCGAGCCGGTGCTGGTTGAGGGCCGGGCCATACAGATTCACCCGCTGGTGTGCACCGCTTACAACGCCGACTTCGACGGCGATCAGATGGCTGTGCACGTGCCCCTTTCGGCGGAGGCCCAGGCCGAGGCGAGGCTTCTTATGCTTTCCGCCAACAACATGCTGAAGCCTGCCGACGGCAAGCCGGTGGTTACGCCGACGCAGGATATGGTGCTCGGAGTCTACTACCTTACCATTGAGCGCGACGGCGAAAAAGGTGAGGGCAAGTACTTTTCCTCTCCCGAAGAAGTCGTCCTGGCCTACAATATGGGTGAGGTGTCCCTCCACGCCAAGATAAACGTGAGGATAACAAAGGAAATCGACGGAAAAAAGCGTTCGAAAATTATCACGACGACTCCGGGCCGTATCATATTAAACGAATGTATACCACAGGATCTGGGATTTGTGGACAGGAGTAAAGAGGAAAACCTCTTCGAACTGGAGCTCAACACCCTGGTCGACAAGGGCAAACTGGGAGAAATAGTAGACCGCTGCTACAAAAAGCACGGCACTACGGTGACCGCCCAAGTCCTCGATAAAATAAAATCAGTAGGTTTTCATTACGCCACAAAAGCCGGTATAACCATAGGCATTACCGACATAGAGATACCGGCGGACAAGGAGAAGATCCTTTCCGAGGCGGAAGAACAGGTTGACCAGGTAGAACTCATGTACAGGCGAGGGCTTATTTCCGACGAAGAACGCTACGAAAAAGTCATCGAAATTTGGGCCAATGCCACCGATCGCGTCACCGAAAGCCTTATGAACAGCCTCGACAGACTGAATCCCGTCTACATGATGGCCAATTCCGGTGCCAGGGGTAACAAACAGCAGATAAGGCAGCTGGCCGGCATGAGAGGTCTTATGGCTGACACAGCGGGCCGGATCCTTGACCTGCCGATAAAGGCCAATTTCCGCGAAGGCCTTACAGTACTGGAATACTTCATATCAACCCATGGCGCCAGAAAAGGTCTTGCCGATACGGCCCTCAGGACCGCGGACTCCGGATACCTCACCAGGCGCCTGGTAGACGTCAGCCAGGACGTGATAGTGAGAGAACTGGACTGCGGCACCACCGAAGGGATAACGGTAAGGGCCATAATGGACGGCAAAGAGGTAATAGAGCCGCTGAAGGAGCGCATCGACGGGCGCTATGCTCTGGAAGATGTAATAGACCCCAATACCGGTGAGGTGTTGGTGCGCGCCGATGAGATGATCACCGACAGCATCGCCGACAGGATTATCGCCGCGGGCATTAAAGAAGTCAAGATCAGGTCGGTGCTCACTTGCAGGACGCGCCACGGGGTCTGTGCCAAGTGTTACGGCAAAAACCTGGCTACCGGCAGGCCCGTGGAAGTGGGTGAAGCTGTGGGTATCATAGCGGCTCAGTCCATCGGCGAACCGGGTACCCAGCTTACCATGAGAACTTTCCATACCGGCGGAATTGCTGGACACGACATAACTCAGGGTCTTCCCAGGGTAGAGGAGCTTTTTGAAGCCCGCAGGCCCAAGGGGCAGGCGGTCATCACCGAAAATTCGGGGGTCGTTAGGATTCTCGACACCAAGAAGAAAAGGGAAGTCGAGGTCACCAGCGACGACGGGGAGGTCAGGGTATACCAGATTCCTTACGGCGCAAGGCTTACAGTGGAGAACGGCAGCCGGGTGGAAGCCGGAGACTCTTTATGCGAAGGCCCCATCAACCCTCACGACATACTCAGGATAAAGGGTGTGCGCGGCGTCCAGACCTATCTCCTGCAGGAAGTGCTCAAGGTTTACAGGATGCAGGGCGTCGATATCAACGATAAACACATAGAGATTATAATCCGCCAGATGCTGCGCAAAGTAAAAGTGGAGGACCCGGGTGAAACGGACCTCTTACCGGGCGAGCTGATAGACATTTTTGAGTTCGAGAATATAAACGAGCAGGCCAGGCGGGAAGGCAAGAAGCCGGCCGAAGCGAGAAGAGTCTTGCTGGGCATAACCAAGGCTTCCCTTGCCACCGATTCGTTCCTGTCAGCCGCTTCCTTCCAGGAGACCACGAGAGTATTGACTGAAGCGGCAATAAAGGGCAAGGTAGACCCGCTGCTGGGCTTAAAGGAAAACGTTATAATAGGAAAGCTCATACCCGCCGGTACCGGAATGAAGCGGTACAGGGGTATCAGAATATACATCGAAGGACAGGAACCCGGGGAGGAAAACCAGCCGCCGGCGGAGGCTGTGAATGCCCCGGAGGGAGCGTAAATCCTTATTGACAGCCATCAGCGATAATGCTAAAATATATAGGTGCGTGCTCAAGCTTCATAAAAAGCATGAGCTTGAGGAGGGCATGAGATGCTTAACAAATTAAAAGGTGCCCCCAAAAAGACAGTAGGGACAAAGCAGACGCTGAAAGCAGTGGAAAAGGATCAGGCAGCCGTAGTATTTATAGCCCAGGATGCCGAAGAACATGTGGTGGCCGGCTTGAAGGAACTGTGCCAGTCAAAGGGCATAGAAGTAGTTCCGGTGGCTACAATGAAGGAATTGGGGGAGGCATGCGGTATTGATGTAGGGGCAGCATCGGCTGCAATTTTAAATCAATAAGAAAATATTGGATGCCCCTCTTATGGGGCATTCTTTTTTGATGTATAGGAAGGAGGTGTAACGATGCCGACGATCAATCAGCTGGTGAGGAAAGGAAGGCAGAAGATTGAGCAGAAGTCCAAGGCTCCCGCATTGAGGGGCTGTCCCCAGAAGCGCGGGGTGTGCACCGTAGTAAAGACCACCACGCCCAAGAAGCCCAACTCCGCTCTTAGAAAGATAGCCAGGGTAAGGCTTACCAACGGCGTGGAGGTTACCGCGTACATCCCGGGCATAGGGCACAACCTGCAGGAACACTCGGTGGTTCTCGTGAGGGGAGGCAGGGTAAAGGACCTTCCCGGTGTGAGGTATCACATCATCCGCGGCGCTCTGGATGCAGCAGGAGTTGCTAACAGGAAACAGGGGCGTTCCCTTTACGGAGCCAAAAGGCCGAAGTCTTAAGTGAAGGAGGGAAGAGGATGCCAAGAAAGGGTCATGTTGCGCGCAGGGATGTACCCGAGGATCCCATATATAAGAGTAAGCTGGTGACAAAGCTCATCAACAAACTCATGTACGACGGCAAGAAGAGCATTGCCCAGAAAGCCTGCTACGGGGCTTTTGAGATAATCAGGGAAAAGACGGGCAAGGACCCCCTTGAGGTCTTCCAGGAGGCCTTAAAAAATGTAATGCCCGTGCTGGAAGTAAGGCCCCGAAGGGTGGGCGGCGCCACCTATCAGGTGCCCATCGAGGTTCCCGAGCCCAGAAGGCTTTCCCTGGGTATCAGGTGGCTTGTGGAATACGCCCGCCAGCGCAGTGACAAAAAGACCATCAGGGAAAAGCTGGCCGCCGAGATCATGGATGCGGCCAACGGCACCGGCGGCGCCGTTAAGAAGAAAGACGAAACCCACAGGATGGCAGAAGCCAACAGAGCCTTTGCCCATTACAGGTGGTAAGTCGTTAAAGTATCGAGGGCATTTTTTTGGTATTCGTTACAGAAAGGGGTGTAGCATATGCCTAGACAGATTCCGCTGAACAGACTAAGGAATATAGGTATAATGGCGCACATAGATGCCGGTAAAACCACCACTACCGAGAGGATTCTCTTTTACACCGGAAAAGTGCATAAACTGGGAGAAGTCCACGAAGGCACCGCTGTTATGGACTGGATGGAGCAGGAGCAGGAAAGGGGCATTACCATAACATCGGCTTCTACAACCTGCTACTGGAAGGATCACCAGATTAACATTATCGATACGCCAGGCCACGTGGATTTCACGGTGGAAGTAGAGCGGTCCCTACGGGTTCTCGACGGAGCCGTTGCGGTATTTTGTGCAAAAGGCGGTGTTGAGCCGCAGTCCGAGACGGTCTGGCGCCAGGCCGACAAATACGGGGTTCCCAGGATCGCCTATGTAAACAAGATGGATATAATGGGCGCTGATTTTTACAATGTGGTGAAGCAGATAAAGGAAAGACTGGGAGCCAATCCCGTGCCCGTCCAGATCCCCATCGGCAGCGAGGACACCTTCAGGGGAATCGTGGACCTGGTAGGAATGAAGGCCTACATTTATACCAACGATCTGGGCACCGACATCCAGGTGACGGAAATCCCTGACGAGATCAGGGAGAAGGCCGAGGAGTACAGGGAAAAGATGCTGGAGTCGCTGTCCGACGTCAACGAAGAAATAATGGAAAAATTCCTGGAAGGCCAGGAGATCTCCGAAGCCGAACTCAAGGCAGCCATCAGAAAGGCCTGCGTTGAAGTAAAGGCCGTTCCCGTGTTCTGCGGTTCCTCTTACAGGAACAAAGGCGTACAGCTTCTCCTGGATGCAATAATCGACTACCTGCCTTCACCCCTTGATATCCCGGCTGTTAAGGGAGTCGACCCCGAAACCGGCGGGGAAATCGAAAGGCAGCCCAGCGACGATGAAGCGTTTTCCGCTCTTGCGTTCAAGATCATGAGCGACCCCTACGTGGGTAAGCTGACCTACTTCCGAATTTACTCGGGAACGCTGAAAGCCGGTTCTTACGTTTATAACTCCACCAAGAACAAGAAAGAAAGGATCGGCAGAATCCTCAGGATGCACGCCAACCATAGGCAGGAAATGGAAGAAGCCATGACCGGCGAAATCGTCGCCGCCGTCGGCCTCAAGGATACCACGACCGGCGATACGCTGTGCGCTGAAGAAAAACCCATCATCCTGGAGTCCATGCAGTTCCCCGAACCGGTCATATCGGTGGCCATAGAGCCCAAGACCAAGGCGGACCAGGAAAAGATGGGCATCGCCCTTCAGAGGCTGGCCGAAGAGGACCCCACCTTCAGGACGTACACCGACCAGGAGACCGGCCAGACCATAATAGCCGGTATGGGCGAGCTGCACCTGGAGATAATAGTCGACAGGATGTTCAGGGAGTTCAAGGTTCAGGCCAACGTGGGCAAACCCCAGGTGGCCTACAAGGAGACCATCAAAAAGGCCGTCAAGGCGGAAGGCAAGTACATCCGCCAGACCGGCGGTCGCGGCCAGTACGGCCACGTATGGCTGGAGATCGAACCCCTGGAGCCCGGCAAGGGTTACGAGTTCGTCAACAGGATCGTCGGCGGCGTAATACCCAAGGAATATATACCCGCCGTGGACGCCGGTGTGCGTGAAGCCCTACAGAACGGCGTGCTCGCAGGATATCCGGTCGTCGATGTAAAGGTGACGCTGTTCGACGGTTCCTATCACGAAGTGGACTCTTCGGAAATGGCCTTCAAGATCGCCGGATCGCTGGCGTTCAAGGAAGCCATGAAGAAGGCCGAACCGGTACTTTTAGAACCCATTATGAAAGTGGAAGTGGTGGTGCCCGAAGAATACATGGGCGACGTTATAGGCGACCTCAACTCGAGGAGAGGCCACATAGAGGGTATCGAGCTGCGGAGCGGAGCCCAGGTTGTGAGGGGCTACGTGCCGCTGGCTGAAATGTTCGGTTACGCCACAGACCTGAGGTCCAAGACTCAGGGCAGGGGCACCTACACCATGCAGTTCTCCCACTATGCGGAAGTGCCCAAGAATATAGCGGAGTCCATTATAAACAAATAAATTTCAAAGGAGGAAATACGATGGCAAAGCAAAAATTTGAGAGGAAGAAGCCTCACGTTAACGTAGGCACGATAGGCCACGTAGACCACGGAAAGACCACCCTGACGGCGGCGATCACGCGGTGCCTTTCTACCACAGGGTTTGCCAACTTCGTAGCATACGACCAGATAGACAAAGCTCCCGAAGAGAGGGAACGCGGAATAACCATAGCGACGGCCCACGTGGAATACGAGACCGAGAACAGGCACTATGCCCACGTGGACTGCCCGGGTCACGCCGACTACGTAAAGAACATGATCACCGGAGCCGCCCAGATGGACGGAGCCATCCTGGTAGTATCGGCGGCGGACGGACCCATGCCCCAGACCAGGGAACACATACTGCTTGCCAGGCAGGTAGGCGTACCCTACATCGTAGTCTTCATGAACAAAGTTGACATGGTAGATGACCCCGAACTTTTGGAACTGGTCGAAATGGAAGTAAGAGAACTCCTGTCCTCCTACGAATTTCCCGGCGACGAGATACCCGTAGTGGCCGGCTCGGCATTAAAGGCGCTGGAATGCGGATGCGGCAAGAGGGACTGCGAATGGTGCGGGAAGATATGGCAGCTCATGGACGCCGTAGACGAATATATACCGACACCGGAGCGTGACGCCGACAAACCCTTCCTCATGCCGATCGAAGACGTATTCACCATAACCGGGCGCGGCACCGTAGTGACCGGGAGAGTAGAGAGGGGCACCCTGAAAGTAGGCGACGAAGTAGAGATAGTGGGATTGAACCCCGAGAAGAAGAAGACCGTAGTGACGGGTGTAGAAATGTTCAGGAAGATCCTGGACCAGGCGGTAGCCGGAGACAACATCGGAGCCCTCTTGAGGGGAGTCGACAGGGACGAAGTAGAGAGGGGCATGGTAATAGCCAAACCCGGATCCATCCATCCGCACACCAAATTCAAGGGACAGGTATACGTATTGAAGAAGGAAGAAGGGGGCAGGCACACACCGTTTTTCAACGGATACAGGCCGCAGTTCTATTTCAGGACCACCGATGTTACGGGAGTAATAAAACTGCCCGAGGGCACCGAGATGGTGATGCCGGGGGACAACGTGGTGATGGAGATCGAGCTTATATCTCCCATAGCGATAGAAGAAGGCCTTCGCTTTGCTATCCGCGAGGGTGGCAGGACCGTGGGGGCCGGTGTGGTGACCGAGATAATCGAATAAA
>NZ_VNHO01000026.1 GCF_008124715.1 Thermosediminibacter litoriperuensis
CGCAGCTTCACCGCTTCCTCCCGCGGGCAGGCCCCTTTCGGGGTTTTCTGCTGTCTTCGCTCTTCTCTCGAACTCATCGGCTCCACCTCTTACTTGATGTTCGGGCCTTCCCCTAAAGTTCATGACCTCCAGGGTACTATACCCTCTGCTGACTCCTGCCGGTTCAGCTGTGCCTTTCAGCACGGGTTACCAGCTTTACCTGGCGTTACCGGCAGGCCTCCCCGGGTAAGAGCGTTAACCTTCGCCCCGCGCCCGCCCCATATACTCTACCGCCCCTTGGCAGCCTGGGATTTCGCTGTGTTATGCCAGCTCATCCGAACGGTCTAGCCTCCTATGGGGTTCTTGTTCATCAGGCCGTGGCTTTGCCTCCAACTTCCTTCAGATTCCACCTCGCAGTGGACACCCTTGCCTTCGGCTAGCAGGCTAGTGCTGCCTCGCCTGCAGTGGACTTTCACCACCGAGTTAACGCCCATGCCGGGCGCACATGAAAAAGAGCTTGTCTTATTGAGACAAGCTCTTTTCATTCTTTGCTTTCCTGGCACTTCTTGCAGTATCCCAGGAACTTAACCACGTGATCGATAATTTTAAATTCGTTTTTGGCCTCAATCTGATCTTCCAGATTTTCCAGAAGATCGTCGTCAAACTCGTAAACCTGACCGCATTTTAGACAAATTAGGTGATGGTGCTGATGTTTTTCTTCCTCACTTAGTTCATATCTGTAGCAGCCGTCGCCGAAGTTTAACTTCTTTATGATGTCGCATTCGTCAAAAAGCTGTAAAGTCCTATAAATAGTAGCCAGTCCCACATCAGGAAACTTCTTTTTCACGAGGGCGTAAATTTCCTCGGTGCTCATATGCTTCGAAGGATTTTCCAAAAGCACATCCAGGGTTGCCCTCCTCTGGGGAGTGAGCTTCAATTCCCTGTCTTTTAATTTCTCTTCCAGCAATTTTAACCGCCTAACTTTCTCTTCCTCTTTATCCTTCGTCAAAATTTTTTCCCTCCCGGAATACGGATGCGACAAATTAATTATACACCGGTATTTATGCCAGTGCAAGCTAGAATCTTACCGGGTGTGGTTATTTTATGATAATGTCACCTTGTAGACTATCGTGATAAAATTTCACTATCACTCTAGGGGGAATGAGGTGATATATTATTTTCTCCTACGCTCTTCCGGGTCCCGGAGTCTGTTATGCAAGAACATTTCCGCTATTCACGAAATGCCAGTATCTCCATTATTGGATGAAGGTCAAGCATAACGAGGGCCGCCATGGAACGGAACGCTATTATCACGCCCGCAGGAGTTTTAATTTTTCCACCGGTAAAATATCCTATCCAGAGCGTCTACAAATGAAAATAAAATCAATCCTATCCCGCCGAGAACCAGAATTCCCGAATACATGTCGATGTAATTTACCCTCATCCAAGCATCCATAATAAAATATCCTATGCCTTGTACTGTTCCAAAATTCTCTGTAAAAAACAAAACCGAAATAGCCGTTCCCGCACCCAGCCTCACGGCGGTCAGCAATTCCGGCGCAGCTGCAGGCAGTATAATCTCTTTGAAAACAACTATATCGCCGGCACCCAATGATGTAAGGGAATAAAACGTTTCTTTTGGTATGTTTTTTACCGTGTCGCGCATTGTGATAACGATTTGAAACACCGTTATAATAACTATCAGGGTGATCTTGGACAATTCACCCAAGCCGAACAAAATCATTACAATAGGCAACAAAGCGATTTTCGGTATGGGATATATAAAATATATTACCGGCGACAAAACTCTATCTACAGAATGATAAAATCCCATTAAAAGCCCTAAAATAGAGCCTATTAGCACTGAAATGATAAGGCCTGCGACAATCCTGTAAATGCTTAAGGCGGCGTGAACCGCGATCTTTGAAAAAAATACTTCCCTCAGGTTGCAAAAGACGGCAGTCGGCGGCGGAAATAAGGGACTTTTCACCGCAGCGGACGCAATATGCCATAATATAAAAATTAGAAACAAAATAAAGATATAACGGCCGGTGTTTTTTACCTTCACTTTTGTCTACCCTTTATCAAGTCTTTTAATTTAGATTTAATGCTAAAGTAAAGACCCGGGTCCTTAATTTCACGGGCACCAAAGAAGGGGTTATCCATCGTTTTAACGATTCGACCGGGAGGACCCGTCATGACGGCTATTTTCTTCCCCAGATACATCGCTTCTTCGGTGCTGTGGGTCACAAACACCGTTGAGATAGAATCGCCTTTCCATACATCTAAAAAGAGGTCCTGCATTTCCTCTCTGGTTATTGCGTCGAGTGCGGATAAGGGCTCATCCATCAGCAAAATATCTGGTTTTAGAATAAATGCCCTTGCTATTGCTACTCTTTGTCTCTGGCCACCGCTTAACTCCCCGGGGTATCTTGTAAAAAGGCCGGAAAGGCCCATTCGGGACAGTAAGTATTCGGCATATTCTCTATCTGTTTTGGTTATTTTTTTCTTTACTCTTAACCCCAGCAGCGAATTTTCAATTACGTTTTTCCAGGGCAAAAGCCCGTAATCCTGAAGAACGAGGCCTATTCGATGCTTCCTGGGATCGATGGGAGTTTTATCTATAAGAACTTCTCCTTTAAATTCTTTTATTATTCCGGCCAGCGTGTAAAGCAGTGTGGATTTTCCACATCCCGACGGGCCAATTACGGCAACGATTCCGCCTTTTTCCACATCCAGGTTTACCCCGGCCAGAGCCATAAATTTTCCTCGTGAAGACTTGTAAAAGACTTCGAGGTTTCGAACCGTAATCATATATAACGCCTGCTTTACTTTACTCTATGAATCTACCGTCCACCAGTTCGTCAAAAGAATACGCCTTCTTTATCAGGCCTTTTTTTACCAGCCAGTCCATCACTCCGCCAAAATCCTCTTTTGACGGCAGTTCCGCTTTCGTATATTCCGGAAGGACTATGGCGTCTTTAACATCTTCAGGGAACCCGGCTTTTTCTATCACAATATCAATATAAGCCGACTTTTCATTTTGTTTAAGATATTCAACAGCCTTGTTATACGCCTTATAGAAGGCCTTTATTTCATCCTCTTTTTTTTCTAATGCCTCCGGAGTAAACAGCAATACTCCCGGATTAATCCCCAATCTGTCGGTGCTCTCAATAACCTTTGCGCCATTTTTTACGGCCAGGGTAGCCAGCGGGTCCGGAAGTGTTGCTGCGTCGATCTTCCCGTTTTGTAGCATCTCAAGCCTTGCGGGAATTTGGGGTACTACTACCTTGTTTACGTCGTTTGGATCTATGCCGTATTTTTCTAATATTTTGTCGGTAGCATATTCAATGATGGTATTTTTTGATAATGCTATGTCCCTGCCCTTTATCTTGGCAACCTCATTGATATTTTTTTCTTTTCCTGTAAGCAGTTTATAAGTCCCGTTGGTGAGGGAGGTAATCTTAACATTGAATCCCCCGTCGTTGGCAAAAGCCGCTGCCAGAATGTCCGATACCGCTCCATCTATTTTGCCGCTTTGAAGGGCGCTGTCCCTTTCCACGGCACTTTTAAAATGTTCAAGGCGTACCTCAACTCCCTGTTCTTCGAAATATCCCTGCGCTTCAGCAATGATCAGAGGTATAGAATCCACATCGGGAAGTACGCCGATTACCAAGGGGCTGCTTTCTTCACTTCCAGCCGCCTCTTTGCTTTTCTGAACCGAATTGTCCGAACACGCACTCAGTAAAAATACCAGGGAAAGCAATGCAAAAATCGCTGCTATCTTATTAATTTTTTTGTTCATGATTTTCAACTCCTTTCCACCTGTCATATAGGTGATTTGGGATGTTCAAGGTGTCTAAAACCCTTCCCACTATGAAATTGACCATGTCGTCAATAGTTCGTGGATTTTGGTAAAAGGCAGGCATAGCCGGCAGTATATGAGCCCCCATTTTACTAAGTGTCAGCATGTTTTCGAGGTGTATTGAGCTTAACGGGGTCTCCCTGGGGACTATGACAATTTTTCTTTTTTCCTTCAAAAATACATCAGCGGTTCTTTGCAGTAAATTGTGTGATAATCCACAAGCTATAAATGCTAGGGTCGACATAGAACACGGTATTATTACCATTCCATCCGCCTTGAAGGAACCACTGGCTATGGGCGCGAAAATATCATTTATGTCGTAATGTTTAAGAGCACCTCCATATTTTTCGAATTCGCCAAAATTTGTAACTAAAGTCTCCGTATCCACCCCCAATTCTTGTTTTAATACTTTGTCCCCGTTTTCAGTGATCAAAAGGTAAACCTCGTGTTTCCCCTTTAAAAGCTCTTCTATTAATCTTACTCCGTATACGCAGCCGCTTGCACCCGTTATGCCGACTACAAACCTTGCCATCCAATCACCTCAAAATAAAAATGTCCATAGTAGAAAATATAAAAAAGACCACGCTGACTATCTGATTAATGTCATAAGAAGCTATGGTCACATGCTTTAAGTTCGTGGGGGAAACCAGTTTGTGCTCCGCGTATAGAAAACACGAGATAATAACAAGGCCCAGCAGATAGAGGTAACCCATGTTCATCAAAAAGTACAGGTAAAATAACAGCCCCATAGAAATTCCATGAAAAGCGGCAGATACCTTAAGTGCGTTTTTTATGCCGAATTTTACCGGAATCGAATGAAGGCCGTGGCTGGTATCAAAATCCACATCCTGCGAACCGTAAATTATGTCGAACCCCGCAACCCATAGCATTACAGCAGCGCCGAGAACAACGGCAGGCCATTGTATTTGGCCGGTGACCGCAATCCATGCTCCCACCGGAGCTCCCCCGCAAGCAAGACCCAATATCACATGACACAACCACGTAAACCGCTTGGTGTACGAATATACCAGGAATAAAAATATTGTCACAGGCAGCAATTTGACGCAAAGGGGATTTAGTTCAAATGCGGCTAACACCAGGGCCGCAAAGCAAAACACAACTATTATGAAAGCCTCATATTCTTTAACTATGCCCATAGGTATATGCCTTCCGGCAGTCCTTGGGTTTTTGGCATCAATATCCCTGTCCACCAGCCGGTTCAACGCATTGGCCCCGTTTCTTGCCCCAAAAAGGGCTACCATGGCCCAGAAAAACACCCTTGCCGGCGGAAATCCTCCAGCGGCCCAGAACATGGCGATGAGCGAAAAGGGCAGCGAAAATAACGTATGAGAAAACATAACCAAATCCCCGTAAGTCTTCAACCGCCTCATCATAGCGCCGATCAGCGAAACAGAATGGCCTTTAGAATCCATATTCCTTCCACCTTCTATCGACCATTTCCTTTATTTTCGGGTCCATTACAATATCGTCAGGCCATTCCCTTTCATACCCTTCTTCCTTCCACTTTTTCGTCGCATCGATTCCCATCTTGCTGCCGTAATGCTTTAAAGAAGAAGCGTGATCCAGAGCATCCAGCGGCCCGTCGACTATGACTACATCCCTTCTGGCGTCAATATTGTTGAATACCTTCCATGCTACTGTCGAAAGGTCTTTCGGGTCTACATGCTCGTCCACTATAATTATAAGTTTTGTATACATCATCTGGCCCATACCCCACAGGGCGTGCATCACCTTTTTGGCGTGGCCTGGATATCTCTTTTTTATCGACACTATTACGCAGTTATGAAATACGCCTTCAAGCGGAAAATTTATATCTACGATTTCGGGGCATTGTATTTTTAAAAGCGGTAAAAAAATCCGTTCAGTAGCTTTTCCCAAAAAGCAGTCCTCCATAGGGGGTTTCCCTACGACCGTGGCCGGATATATGGGATTTTTTTTGCGCGTCATGCACGTCAGGTGAAACACGGGATAAAGGTCTTTAACCGAGTAGTATCCCGTATGGTCGCCAAAGGGACCTTCTTCCCTTAATTCATCAATATCCACGTATCCTTCCAGTATAAATTCCGCATTGGCGGGTACGTAAATATCGTTGGTTTTACACTTGACTAATTCAAGAGGCGCCTTTCGCAAAAACCCCGCGAATATCATCTCATCGATTTCTTTGGGGAGAGGGGCGGTGGAAGCATATATCGTGGCTGGGTCACATCCCAGCGCTACAGCAACGGGCATTTTCTTTCCGAGCTTTTTATATTTTTCATATATTTCACTGCCGTCTTTATGGAGGTGCCAGTGTATGCCCGTAGTTTTCTCGTCGTAAACCTGGAGTCTGTACATGCCCATATTCTGTGTGCCCGTCTCGGGGTCCCTCGTAATTACCAGGGGAAGGGTTATAAATTTTCCTCCATCACCCGGCCAGCATTTTAAAACCGGCAGTCTGGAAAGATCCGGTTCTTCAACGACTTCCTGACAGGCGCCCTGCTTAACCTTTTTTGGAAATATTTTAGCAATTTTTGCAAGTCTTGTGGCAGATCTTATTTTATTAAACAACCCTATGTAATTAGATATATCTATCAGGTCTTCTATTTCTTTCGCAATATCATCAAGGCTTTCAACTTCCAGTGCCAGGTTCATCCGCTCGTAAGTTCCGAAGGTATTAACCAATAGCGGATACTCGGAACCTTTTACATTTTCAAAAAGCAGTGCGGGGCCTCCCGATTTTACCACCCTGTCTACTATTTCGGTTACTTCCAGTTCGCTGTCCACCTCTACCTTTATTCTCTTGAGCAGACCCTTTTGTTCCAGCACCTTTACAAACTCCTGCAAATCTTTATACATATCTTGACACCCCGCTCTTGATATTGGTAGATGTGAAGTTGGATATTTAATAGGATTTCTCTTCCTGAGTGATCACCATGCCGGTGGGAAAATGGGTTTATGCGCACCGCCAAATCGGTGGTATTGACGCCCTAACCGCCGTGGCCGAAAGCCCTGAATATGCCGATACGCAGATCGTTGGTTGGGTTTTTTTTGCAAATCCACCTCTTCGGCTTCAGGCAGGACGGCCACTGTTGCGGTGAAAGTATGAATCCTGCCCCCGGATTCGTGGTGGGGATCGCTGGACACGGTGCACCCCCGACTCGTATTTCAAACGGCTGTAAGCGCCGGAGCCCCTGATTTCGAAAATTATCTCTTTTCCCCCGCAAAAAGGGCAACTTCTTCTCCACCGGCGCCGGATCTTATCTCCATGATGACGTCTTTTTCGTCATCGGGGTCCCTGGACAGGAGCATCATCTTTAATTTTTTTCCAGGTTCTGCTTTCTTTCCTCCAGGGAAACCATCTCTCCTTTAATCAGTTCTTCCATCTCACCGTCTCCGTAGGTTTCCCTGAGCAATTCCCTGTTTTCTTTTATTTCCTTGACTATTTTTATATTATCGGTAGCAGGCTACGATCTCTCCCAGGGAAGCGTGTTCCTTTGTAAGCTTGTCTATTATTATATAATTTTAGCACACGTTGCCATTTTTCACAAGGGTCTATCCATTGACATGTGGTTATATGATAATGTCACCTTGTAGACTATCGTGAAAAAATGTCACTATGGGGAACCCGCCCACACTATCTCTGATGAACTTAAACAAAAAATAATTAGCCTTAAACTGTCCGATTTTTACAAGGATGCCAATTTTAAAACATTTTCAGGAGCCTCTCGAAAGATTCGAAAGCATAAAATTAAGTTATTCTGCTCTTTAAGGCACCCTCACCGGCGCCGGTATCAAAAGCCTAAATTTAAAAAACCGCCCCAATAAAAAGGGCGGTTTTTGGCATGGTACTTATCTCATTTCAACGGTTATATTCAATGAGCCTAGGTTTTGTTAAGTTATTAATCTTCTTCATCATCGTCTTCAAGATATTCTTCATCATAGTCTTCTTCAAAATCTTCTTCACATAAAGCCTCCCAGGCCTCTTTCACCTTTTCAAATTCCTCGTCATCCTCGACAACAGTCAAAACCTCTTCGCCATCTTCGTCAGTATCGATTCTAAAAATATAGGCTGTTTCCTCATCCTCTTCATCCATTGGGATAAGAATGGCGTAATCATTATCTTCCACACTGACTACTCCGAGAACCTCGAATTCAGTTGCTTTTCCTTCTTCATCATACAGTGTTATCGTTTCCCTTTCATCCATCTTAAAGAATCACTCCAATCCTCTTGAATTAGCTCCATTTTATAGTAATTTTGAACCTGTGTCAATATTTGACTTGCAATCAAGAAAGCTCTGAAGTATAACTACTGCCGATAATTTGTCTATCACTCCCTTTCTCTTTTTCCTAGACATATCGGCGTCAATCAGCACCTTTTCGGCGGCTGCTGTGGACAACCTTTCATCCCAGTACTGGACATCTAAATTTAAAGAATGTCTTAATTTTTCTCCGAAGTCTTTAACCGCCTGTCCCTGAGGGCCCAAGGTGCCGTTCATATTAAGGGGCAATCCGATGACTACCTTTCTGACCTGGAACTTTCTCACGATTTCCGATATTCTTTCGATATCTCTCTTTACATCCCCGCGCTCGATCACTCCTACTCCCTGAGCTGTTATTCCAAGTGCGTCAGAAACGGCCACTCCTATCCTCTTATTACCTACGTCCAATCCCAGAATACGCATTTAAAAGATGCCCCTTTTATACGATTTTTATGCAGAACTCCGGGCAAACCCCGCCACAGTAACCGCACAATGTACACCGTTCTGAATTAACCAGCACCCTGCCTTTTTCAAGATAAAGCGCATCGAACCCGCACTTTTCTACGCACCGGCCGCAGCCCTCACACCAGTCCTCGATTAATAGCCGCCTCCTTGCGGCGGAAATTCGCTTCTCCAGGTCTTCAGGAATTTCCTTACCTTCGAAGGCCATAACATTTGCCGCGATTTCATACTCGGACTTCATGCCTATCGCCACCGAGTGAAGGTACGGCAGCCCCAGTATGAATTTCAAGGCCTCCTTTTTTGCTCCTATCAGATTGCCCCCTCCCAGGCATTTCATGCCATAAATCCCTTTACCGTTTTCATACGCCTTTTTTATAGCTTCTATCATGTCATATACCGTTCCGTCTTTGATACCTATGCCCCTGTAATTTACTATGGGATGTATAACATCGATTTCGTCCATCTCGGCTGCCGCCAGCACAACCTCGACGGTATGAGTGGAAACACCCGTTGCTCTTATTATTCCTTTTTCTCTAGCATCAATCAGATAATTCAGGGCTTCTCGATGCCCTCTGAGTGTTAACCAGGATTCCTGCTCGTGAAGCATGAAAATATCTATCACATCCCTGTCCAGGGCTTTCCGGGCTTTTTCAACGCTTTCTCTCATTCCCTGATAAGTATAGGCGTAAGACCTAGTTGCAACCACCAGATCCCGCCCTGACTTTTTTATCGCAAGCCTTAAATGCGCGTAATTCCGGTAGAATTCAGCGGTATCCAGGAAATTGACGCCCAGTTCCACCGCCTTACAAATTAAATCAGCCCCTTTCTCCGCGGAAAAATTCGCCTGAAGGGGCCCAAGGGTGAGCGTACCAAAACAAAGACGTGATACCGTGATTCCGGTTTTTCCCAGGTTTGTGTACTGCATCATGCAACCCTCTATTTTTAATTACCACATCATTGTTTCTCAAGATAACTTTTTATGAGTTCTTCGAGTAATTCGTCCCGCTCAATTTTCCTTATTAAGTTGCGGGCGCCCTTGAAACTCGTTATGTAAGCAGGATCCCCCGATAAAAGATACCCCACGATTTGACTTATCGGATTATATCCTTTTTCTTTCAACGCATTGTATACTTCGGTTAAAATCTGTTTTGCAGGTTTTAAATCTTCCTTTTCCATTTTTTTAAACATCATTGTATCCTGCATGTTTTCTCCCATTACGTCTCCCTCCTGAGTTCAAAATTGAGGTTCAGGAGCGCGGGAAATTCCCGCGCTCCTTTATTATGCCAAAAAAGGAAAATTCTATGCGGTCCAGTTTTTTATTACATCAACGGCGACCCTAAGAGCCTGCTCCAGCCTATCAGGGTACCTGCCTCCTGCCTGAGCAAAGTCAGGTCTGCCTCCTCCACTGCCTCCCGCGATTTCTGCCGCCTGTTTTACGATTTTGCCGGCATGGTACCCCTTTTCAACCAGGTCTTTTGTGACCGCGCACACAAGAAAAACCCTATCGCCTGAAGTGGAACCCAGCACCACTATGCCGGATTTTATTTTCTGGCGCAGGACATCGCTGATATTTCTCAGGTCCTCCGCTGACGCATAGTCAACTATGGTAGAAATCACGTTGAAATCGCCCAGCGATATTTTACCAGCGGCTATCTCTTCCACCTGAGTGTTTATCAGGCGCTGCCTGAGAGATTCAATCTGCCGCTCGCTTTGTTTTATGGTTTCAAACAGCTCTTCAACTTTGGCAGTTAAATCTTGGGGTTTCGACTTTAAAAGCAACACCAAGTCGCTTATTATAGCCAGATTCTCCCTGGTGTAATTCAAGAGATTCCAACCGGTTACCGCCTCTATTCTCCTAACGCCGGCGCCGACACTACTTTCTGATATTATCTTGAAAAGGCCTATCTTTGACGTGGAGCTCACATGGGTACCGCCGCACAGTTCTCTAGTGTAATTGCCCATACTGACCATACGGACCTTTTCCCCATATTTTTCTCCAAAAAGGGCTATTGCGCCGGCTTTCTGGGCTTCCTCCACCGTAGTTTCTACAACGACTACCGGTAGGTCGTCTAGTATTGCTTTATTTACCAGATCTTCGATTTTCTTAATCTCGTCCTCGGATAACGCTGTAAAATGGCTGAAATCAAACCGTAATCTATCGTGTGCCACAAAGGAGCCGGCTTGATTTACATGCTCTCCGAGCACGTCCTTTAATGCCCTATGCAGCAGATGGGTGGCACTGTGGTTTCTCGCTATATCCCTTCTCCGGGATTCATCAACTCTGGCCGTTACCCTCTCTTTTAACCTGATAAATCCTTTCTCTACTTTTCCCACATGGTATATTTTCCCATCCGGTGTGCGCTGCGTATCCCTCACCCTGAAAGTGAAATTTTCGTTTTCAATTACACCCGTATCCCCGACCTGTCCACCGGCTTCGCCGTAAAAAGGAGTCCTGTCGAGCACAAGTATAATCTCTCCGGCTTTTTCATCTGCCTCAACAACGGGCTCCTGGCCCGATATGATCATTTCAACCTGAGTTTCGGCGGAGAGACTATCATAACCCACAAAAATGGTGGGCTCCATAGGCGCCAGTATCTCGTACAGTTCGTTGACCGGATACCCTTCTTTTCGTGCGGCTTTAGCTCTTTCTCTCTGCCTTTCCATCAGCTCATTGAAGGCTTCTCTATCTATAGTAAAGCCCTTTTCCCGGGCCACGTCTTCCGTGAGGTCGAGGGGAAAGCCATAAGTGTCGTAGAGCATGAAAGCCATTTCCCCGGGAATTACCTTCTGGTTTTTTTCTTCAAGTTGGGCTATGCCTTCATAGAGCAATTTCAATCCATCGTTCAAAGTTTCGTGGAAACGCTCTTCCTCAAAGTTAATTACTCTCTGAACATAATCCTGTTTTTTCTTTATTTCCGGATAGGCATCTCCCATCAGCGATACCACTACCGGAACGATCTTATATAAAAACGGCCTGTTAAGGTCCAGCTCCTTACCGAATCTGGCGGCCCTTCTCAATATACGCCTCAGCACATAACTTCTGCCCTCGTTACCCGGCAAAACGCCGTCGGAAATAAGAAATGTGATGGCTCTTATGTGATCCGCTATTACCCTAAATGGGAAACCCCGCTCATCCCCATAGTACTTCTTTCCCGTCATATTTTCTACAAAAGCTATGATCGGGCGGAGAAGATCGGTATCGTAATTACTGTAGACGTTCTGCATCACGGTAGCTATGCGTTCAAGACCCATACCGGTATCGATGCTGGGTTTCGGCAGCGGAGTCAGGTTTCCATGTTCGTCACGGCTGTATTGCATGAACACCAGATTCCAAAGCTCACGCCACCTGTCACAATCGCATACTCCTATTTTGCACTCCGGCGAATTGCACCGGTGTTCCTCTCCCCTGTCGATGTATATCTCGCTGCACGGACCGCAAGGTCCGGTGTCACCCATAGCCCAGAAATTGTCTTTTTCACCCAGACGGATTATTTTCTCCGGGGGTACATTTGCTACTTCCTGCCACAAATAAAAGGCCTCGTCGTCGTTTTCGTATATGCTGACCCACAACCGTTCTTCTGGAAGCTGTAACACATCTGTTAGAAATTCCCAGGCATATGCGATGGCTTCTCTCTTAAAATAGTCTCCAAAGGAGAAATTGCCAAGCATTTCGAAAAAAGTATGATGGCGAGCCGTTCTTCCGACGCTGTCTAGGTCGTTGTGTTTACCTCCAGCTCGCACGCATTTCTGCGCAGTTGTAGCCCGGGTGAAGGGCAACTTCTTAAGACCCAGGAAAACGTCTTTGAACTGATTCATCCCTGCGTTGGTGAAAAGCAGCGTGGGGTCATTATAAGGTACCAGAGAGGAGCTGGGAACGCGGACATGACCTTTGCTTTCGAAAAAACTCAAAAATTTTTCTCTGATCTCGCTGCTGGTCATCATAGCAAAAAACCTCCAAAAGCATATAACATTTGTCATGAATTATATAGAAAATATAATTCATTGTCAATGTTTTCTAGCCTGGTTGTCCAAAATATTCACTATTTTCGAAGTGAACATGCGGCTCTTTTCAAAAAACCTGTTGTTCGCGTATATGCCTGCGAAAGTCAGCGCGATAAAAAGAAGTCCAGTTATGAACGAAAAAGGCTCCCTCCACCCGATATTAAGGATGTCTGCCAGCTTCAACCCCATGGCCACTCCCAAAATAAAACCTACCAGCGGAATCACGTAAACTATGAATGTAGCGGAAAGCAGCGCCCTGGACTCCATCTCAATTTCCACTACCTGGCCCACTTCCGCATCCACTTCATTTTGGGCCCAAACCTTTACCATCTGTTTATTCGAACCGATGCTGCAAGCCCTACACTTCGAACAGGCAGACGTCCGTATTATTTCAACTTCGGCTTCTTTACCTCTTTTTGAAACGACAATCGCCCTTTCCCTCACCGGGAATTCCTCCCTCTATCTTATAAATTTGAGTATGACATCCACCAGTTCTTCGATCATTTCTTCTTGGCGGTCAGTGTTCATGGCTCTAGCAACGCATCCACGGGTATGGTCCTTAAAAAGTATCAGCCCCACCTTGTTTAGAGCCGCTCTGACCGCGGCGATCTGGATAAGTATATCCACGCAGTACTTTTCATCTTCCACCATCTTTTGTATACCTTTTATCTGGCCTTCAATTTTTTTCAGACGCCTTTTTATATCTTCTTTGCTCGCGCAATAGGAACAACTGTTTTCACGTTCCATTGTAAGCACCTCCACCCATACCTTTTATGGGTATCTATATTCATTATAGGACCTGTTAGGATACTCGTCAAATGAATATAAAAAAAACCCCGCCATGCCGTGTACTGACAAGGAACAGAGACCCGGCCCTCACAGGTGGGTGTCCTCCTGGATGATTCATGTTTCCCTCTCTTTTGAGGGCCTACAATCCACATCCAGAGGCCGGACTCCCAATGTCATGGTGTTGGCTCTTTCCTCTGTCAGGTCCACGCGCACAGCAGGGAGCTTTAGCTTTCCTATAATAATGATACCACACAAGCTGCCTCAAATCAATTGTCTTTAAATGGTAACCTGGATGTGCAGCTCCTTCAACTGCCTGGGTTCCACTTGCGCCGGAGCCTCCGTCATGAGGCATGCCGCATTCTGGGTTTTTGGAAAAGCGATGCAATCACGGATGCTGTTGAGCCCCAGCAAGAGCATTATCATTCGGTCAAGGCCGTACGCTATACCGCCGTGAGGAGGCGTGCCATACTCAAACGCCCTGAGAAGAAAGCCGAAATTGTTCCACGCCCTTTCCTGCGTAAATCCCAGGACTTTAAACATCCTCTCTTGAAGTTCGGTCCTGTGAATCCTTATACTGCCTCCCCCCAGTTCGGTGCCGTTAAGAACCAGGTCGTAGGCTTTGGCTCGGACTCTGCCCGGGTCTTCTTCCAGCAGGTCCAGATCTTCATCCATGGGGGAAGTGAAAGGATGATGCATGGCCACATACCGCTGCTCTTCCTCATCCCACTCCAGAAGAGGAAATTCGACTACCCACAGGAAATTAAGCGCATTTTTATCGATCAAATTCAGGTGCCTGCCCAGATGCAACCTGAGCTGGCCCATGGATGTCACCACCAGCCTTGGGTCGCTGTCCGCCACAAAAACCAGAAAGTCTCCGGGCTGGGCTCCCATGCGCTCCAGAAGTTCCTCCATAACTTCCCGGGCAAAAAATTTTGCTATCGGGGACTTAATTCCTTCGCTGGAAAGGCTTATCCACGCCAGCCCTTTGGCACCGAACTCCTTGGCCTTTTCCACGAGTTCGTCAATCTGCCGGCGGCTGAAAAGTCCAGCCGAGTTTTTGATGTTTATTCCTTTTACCTTTCCGCCGGATCTGGCCGCCTCGGAAAATACCTTGAATTCGGTTTTTAAGGCTATATCGGTCACATCCACCATTTCCAAGCCGAAGCGGGTGTCCGGCTTATCCGAACCGTAAATCTCCATAGCCTCCCCGTAAGTGATCCTTCTGAAAGGGATCTCTACGGTCCTTCCAGTTGTTCTCTCCACCACATATTTAATGAGCCTTTCGTTCAATGAAATCACATCATCCACATCGACAAATGACATCTCTATGTCAAGCTGGGTAAACTCTGGCTGCCTGTCAGCCCTTAGATCTTCATCTCTGAAACACCTGGTTATCTGGTAATATCGTTCAATCCCCGCCACCATCAGAATTTGCTTGAAGAGCTGGGGTGACTGAGGTAGGGCGTAGAAGGTGCCGGGATTAAGGCGGCTTGGTACAAGAAAATCCCTGGCCCCTTCAGGTGTGCTCCGGGTAAGCATCGGGGTTTCTATTTCAATAAAACCGTTTTCATCCAAAAAGTCCCTTATAGCCTTATTTACCTTATGCCTGAAGGTCATATTGTGCAGCATGGAGGGCCTTCTAAGATCAAGATACCTGTACTTCAACCTCAGGCTCTCGTCGACCTTTATGTCATCCTCTATAGGGAAAGGCGGAGTCTTGGCCGTATTCAGGATCTCAAGTTCATCTGCAAATACCTCTATTTCCCCGGTGGGGATCTTCGGGTTGACGTTTTCTTCAGGCCGCTTAAAAACCCTGCCCTTAACTGCAAGCACAAATTCACTCCTGATTTCACTGGCTTTTTCAAAAGCCTGCCGGTTATACTCGGGGCTGAACACAACCTGGACCATGCCACTCCGGTCCCTCAGGTCGACAAATATAAGCCCCCCGAGGTCTCTGCGGGTCTGTACCCATCCGGCCAGGACAACGTCATCGCCGGTATTTTCCAAAGTCAATGATCCGCAATGATGAGTTCTTTTTATCTTTTCGCCCATAACTAACAACCCTTCCTAATTTTGTTTTTTAAGTATGTCTCAATTTTATCGCTAGGCACCTTTTCCTGCTCACCGGTGGCCAAATCTTTCACAGTTATTATCCCGGTTTTAACCTCGTCTTCCCCGATTATAAAGGCGTACTTGGAGGGGATTTTATCGGCATATTTCATCTGGGCTTTGAGACTTCTGCCCATATAGTCCGTTTCCGCAGAAAATCCCGCCCGCCTCAGCCTGTAAAGCAACTGTAACCCGTAATCTCTGTAGCTTTCATCCAAAACGGCTACGAACACATCCATCTGTATGGGAGGTATGTCGAGTAAACCGTTGGCCTCCAGTATCATCACCAGCCTCTCAACACCTATACCGAAACCGGCGGCCGGCGTCGGAGGCCCCCCGCATTCTTCCACCAGGTGATCGTACCGCCCTCCGCCGCAAACGGTACTCTGGGCTCCCAGGTCTTCTGAAATGATCTCAAAAACCGTTTTTGTGTAATAGTCCAATCCCCTGACTATACCCGGGTCCACCGAATACTTAACATCCACTGCTGACAGGCCTTTTTTTACTTCGTCAAAGTGCCCTCTGCAATCATTGCAGAGATATTCCAGGATCACCGGCGCGTCTTTTAGGAGTTTTTGACAACAGGGATCCTTGCAATCAAGGATCCGGAGAGGGTTCTTATCGAGCCGGAGTTTACAGGTGTTGCATAATGAGCCTTTCTTCTCAAAGAGAAAATCCTTCAAGGCTTGTTTATAATCTTCACGGCACCTTTTACATCCGATAGAATTGATGCGCACTTCCAGAGAATCAAGCCCCAGCCTTTTCAAAAAAAACACAGCTAAGGTTATAACTTCTACATCTATTAATGGACTAGGCGATCCAAAGGCCTCGATCCCGAATTGATGAAACTCCCTCTGTCTCCCGGCCTGAGGCCTCTCGTACCTGAAACAGGGCGTTATATAAAAAAGTTTCACCGGCAAGGGCTTATTATAAAGTTTTTGCTCTATGTACGTCCTGGCAACTGGAGCGGTGCCTTCGGGTTTTAACGTAATGCTCCTGCCGGATTTATCTAAAAAAGTGTACATCTCCTTTTCCACTATATCCGTGGCTTCCCCGATACCTCTCTGAAATAGTTCGGTATGTTCAAAGGTCGGGGTCCTTATCTCCCGGTACCCAAACTGCCCGCAGATTTCCCTGAAGACTTTTTCCATAAATACCCATTTGGGACATTCTTCAGGAAGCAAATCACGGGTTCCCCTCGGTGCTTTGGTAAGCATTAGATCAGCTCCTTCGTCAATTTAAGCGAATTAAGACGTTTAAGCCGGGACAGAGTCTTTTATAAATCAATATAGAGAAATTAATTTTTGATGTCAAGCTATTTTTCACAATTTCATAACAGATTTAACATAGACTTCAAAAAAACCTGTATTAAAATATTAAGTACAGACATAGGGAAATTAGGTACAACGAGGAGGTGTACAAGCATGAAGATCTTTTTACGGTATAAATATCTGATAGCTGTACTCCTGGGATTCACATTAGGGGCCGCCGTAGTGGCCGGCGGAATATTCGCCTACAATTTCTTTTATCCGTCAAAATCCGCCAACGCCGGCGTTGGAACCGAAACGACCCGAAACTCAACCCTACCGGCTCAGATCGGCCCCGCAGACATTCCAGACATTGTAGACAGGGTGAGCAACGCTGTAGTTTTCATTGAGACCACCGTAGAAAACAGGACTGCACCCAATCCTTTTTTCGATGACCCCTTCTTCAAGGAATTTTTCGGCGACGACTTTCGCATTCCGGACAGGGTGAGCAGAGGTATCGGGTCGGGTTTCATCATCAGCCCCGACGGGTACATCCTAACTAACGACCATGTAATAGAAGGTGCCAGCGAAGTAAACGTTACTGTAAAGGGGTTTGCTAAACCCTTTAAAGCCACCGTCGTTGGCAAGGATTTTGAGCTGGACCTGGCGGTCTTAAAGATAAATTCCGATAGTAAACTGCCCTCCCTTACCCTGGGTGACTCGGACAAGATGCGGGTCGGAGACTGGGTGATTGCCATCGGTAACCCCTACCGCCTCGATCACACGGTAACCGTGGGGGTAATAAGTGCAAAAGGGAGGCCTCTGGCCATAACAGACAGGTCCACGGGTAAAACTAGGGTGTTTAAGGATCTTATTCAGACCGATGCAGCCATCAATCCCGGGAACAGCGGCGGGCCCTTGATATCTTTGAACGGTGAAGTTATCGGCATAAATACCGCCGTTAACGCGGAAGCCCAGGGTATTGGCTTTGCCATCCCCATCAATACCGCTAAAGAAGTCCTGGACGAACTTATCAAGAGCGGGGGAGTCACCAGACCCTATATAGGCGTCTACCTGCAGGATATTACAAAAGACCTGGCTGACTATTTTCAGCTTAAAAGCACCGATGGAGCCCTGATAAGCTACGTTCTTCCGGGTAGCCCCGCGGAAAAAGCCGGTCTTCAGCAAGGCGATATAATCCTAAAGGTCAACGATAAACCCATTAAAAAATCCAGCGACGTCTCGGAGATAATAAGTAAGACCAAAGTAGACGAAAGAATAGTCCTGGTGATTTACAGGAACGGCAGAACACTTTATGTTCCGGTAAAGGTGGGCAAAAAGCCCAGCTGATAAAAACTCGAGGGATCAGTTTTTCCCTCGAGTTTTTTTAAAAAATATCGACTTCGGGCTTGTATTTTCAGTATCAAGCTCGCCTCTGATGCTCCTGACCGTTTCTACATCCACGTTCATATCTCTGGCGATATCCTCGTCGCGAACACCCTCCTCAAACAGTTCCAGATAATCCGTCAGGCTTTCTTCGGGCCGCAATAGTATCCTGGGGGTCTTACTTTTCTTTTTCATGCGAATCCCTCCAATCCCCAGGTCTATTATGCCCCGCAATCTTTTAAAATATTTAGCGCAAAAACGGGTTGGTTGCCTTCTCGCTACCGATGGTCGATTCCGGACCGTGGCCCGGCAGAACTCGCACATCGTCGTCGAACGTCAAAAGTTTTGTCTTAATAGAGTTTAACAATTCGCGGTAAGATCCTCCCGGAAAATCGGTTCTACCTACAGAACCTGCTAAAAGAGTATCGCCGGTAAAAAGCACATCCTCCGTCTTTATACATATACTTCCCGGAGTGTGTCCTGGGGTCCATATTATCTCCAGCATTATATCACCCACCCGGAGCTGTTCATCTCCTTTCAACTCCACCTCGGCGGCTGGCTGGGTGAAGCCACATCCCATATAGCTCGACAGGTTTTCTTCAGCGGAAAGAAGCATTTTCGCGTCTTTTTCGTGGATGGCTATCCTCGCCCCGGTGGATTTTTTGACTTCCCTGACCGCCCCTATATGGTCGAAATGCCCGTGGGTGAGAATTAGGAACTCAACCATAAAACCCTCTTTATTGACTGCTTCCAGGATAATTTCCGGATCCCCACCGGGGTCAATTATTGCTGCCTTTTTGCTATGCTCATCACCCAATATATAGCAGTTGGAAGCAAGTGGTCCTACCTGTAAGCGTTTTAAAAACATCGCCCTCCTCCTTAAAACATTTTTTTCGAATCGAGCAATATGGTTACAGGCCCGTCGTTTAAAATGGTTACCAGCATATGAGCTTGGAACTGCCCGGTTTTGACATTAAATATTTTTCGCCTGCAAAATTCCACGAACATATCGTATAATTCGTGGGCTTTATCCTGGGGAGCCGCCAGCGAAAAGCTCGGCCTTCGCCCCTTTCTAACGTCGCCCATCAGCGTAAACTGGGATACTACAAGAATTTCTCCTCCGATATCGGCGACCGAAAGATTCATTTTCCCTTCCCCGTCTTCGAACACCCTGAGTGAAGTTACTTTATCAGCGAGATATTCCGCATCCTCCGGAGTGTCGTCATGACCCACTCCTACCAGGACCATAAGCCCGGGTCCTATCTCGCTGATGACTTCACCATCAACGGTGACGGAAGCTTTCTTAACCCGTTGAACAACAGCCCGCATATCCTACCTCCTATTGATTCATCACTCTTTTTACTTCAAAAATACCGTTGATCTTTTTCAATTTTTGCATAATATTTTCCAGATGCTGCTTATCGGTAATTTCCAGTACTAGATCTATTACTGCTATGCCGTTTTTGGAAGATCTGGCATTAACCGAATCTATAGTGGTCTTCATATCACCTAAGGTATTCAATACATCCGAAAGCACTCCCGGCCTATCGTAAGCGGAAGCCTCAATTTCTACCGGATACGATGTTTCTTTAAAACCATCCCACTTGACCTCTATAAGGCGTTCCCTGTCATACATGTTGTTCAGCACATTGGGGCAGTCCTGCCTGTGAATCGAAACACCCCGTCCCCTGGTGATATATCCCACAATCTTATCTCCGGGCACAGGATTGCAGCACCTAGAGAATTTAACCAGCAGGTTGTCTACCCCATCTACTTTAATACCTTCATTGACCCCTTTTTTCGGCTTTGCTCTGGAATCGATTCTAACCGCTTCCAGAACGGGTTTATCCGGTTTAACGTTCTTTTTATATTCCTCCAGGATTTTTTGGAAAACCTGTCCTACCGTAATACCTCCGTAGCCTATCGAAGCGTAAAGGTCATCCATACTCTGGAAACTTAGTCGCCTTAACAGGTTATCCATAAAATCCTGTTTTATAAGCTGGTAGATATCGTACCCCTGTCTTTTTGCCTCTTTTTCCAGCATTTCCTTGCCGCGAGCTATATTTTCTTCGCGGCGTTCCTTTTTAAACCACTGCCTTATCTTATTCTTTGCCTGGGTTGATTTGACGAATTGAAGCCAGTCCCTGCTGGGTCCGTTGCTGTGCGATGACGTAATTATTTCAACAATATCTCCGTTCACCAGCTTATAGTCCAGGGGAACCATTTTACCGTTCACTTTGGCCCCCACACACCGGTTGCCTATATCGGTGTGTATTCTGTAGGCAAAGTCTATGGGGCACGATCCTGCAGGCAAATTTATAACATCGCCCTTGGGGGTAAAAACGTATACTTCATCTGCAAATAAATCTATTTTCAAGGATTCCATGAATTCCCTAGCGTCGCGTAGGTCCCTCTGCCAGTCTAGGATTTCCCTGAGCCATGATAATTTTTTGTCAAAATCATCCTCTTTGTTCCCCTCTTTATATCGCCAGTGAGCTGCAATACCGTATTCGGCCGTCTTATGCATCTCGTAGGTCCTTATCTGTATCTCCAGGGGTTCTCCTGAGGAATCAATGACTGTCGTATGGAGGGACTGGTACATATTGGGCTTTGGCATTGCTATATAATCTTTAAACCTGCCGGGTATAGGTTTCCAGAGGGTGTGCACGACTCCGAGTGCAGCATAGCAATCTCTAACGGTATCCACAATAACTCTTACGGCCGTCAAGTCAAAAATCTGCTCAAAGGATTTGTTCTGTTCCTTCATCTTTTTATATATACTGTAAAAATGTTTCGGTCTCCCCTGGATTTCGGCTTTTATACCTGCGGCTGTCAGGCGCTCCCTTAAAAGGGCGATCATGTTGTTTATATGTTCTTCCCTTTCTCTTCTTTTTTTGGCGACTTTGTCCACCAGCTCGTAATAATGATTGGGTTCCAGGTATCTAAAAGCCAGGTCTTCCAGTTCCCATTTTATTTTGGAAATACCCAGACGGTGAGCAAGGGGTGCAAAGATCTCAAGGGTTTCTACGGCTATCTCCTTCTGTTTTTCCTCGGGCAAATACTTTAAAGTCCTCATATTGTGCAGCCTGTCAGCCAGTTTAATGAGGATGACCCGTATATCTTTGGCCATGGCCAGGAACATTTTTCGAAGGTTTTCCGCCTGTTGTTCTTCTTTTGTTTTATATTCCAGCTTGCTCAACTTTGTTACACCGTCTACCAGTAAGGCTATTTCTGAACCGAAGCTTTTTGCTATATCCTCAAGAGAATAATTAGTATCCTCGACCACATCGTGAAGGAGGCTGGCGGCGATTGTGATGGTATCCAGCTCGAGATCGGCAAGGATCATGGCGACTTCTAAGGGGTGGAAAATAAAAAGTTCTCCTGAAACTCTGTGCTGGCCGTCATGGGCATTTTTCGCAAATTCGTATGCTCTTCTGACCAGCTCCAGGTCTGCCGAGGGGTTATACGACTTTATGCGTTTTTCCAGGGAGTCGTATGTTGCCAAACGGATCCACCCCTTTTTTCATGCCTAGTATTTGATGAGCGAAACCACTTCGTAATTAGACAGACATTCCCGTCCCTTTAATTCGGTCAATTCAATCAAAAAAGCTACAGCGGTAACAATTCCGCCCAGCTTCTCCACCAATTCGATTGTAGAGAATATTGTGCCTCCGGTAGCTAAAAGATCGTCCACGACTAGTACCTTTTGTCCCTTCTCAATGGCGTCCTTATGCATCTCCAGCACATCAGTTCCGTATTCCAGTTTGTATTCGGCTTTTATCGTTTCCCCGGGCAGCTTTCCCCTCTTTCTTGCAGGGACAAACCCTTTTCCGAGCTCATACGCCAGAGGCGCTCCGATTATAAATCCCCTGGCTTCAGGGCCGGCCACCAGGTCGAAATCCTTATCCCGTACCAGGTCCGCCAAGCTTTTTATTGCAGTCCTATAAGCTTCTCCGTCCTTTAGAAGCGTGGTTATGTCTTTAAAGCTTATTCCCTTTTTGGGGAAGTCCATTATTATGCGGATTTTCTCCTTCAGATCCATTAAATCTCCTCCTGTTTGAATAATTCTTGTATTTTATAAAAATTATTATAAAATTCTATTACTTTGGCCCGCAGATTTAAAAGCATTTGGTAGGTCGGTGAAAGCCGGTGATCCAAATCCCTAACGTTCCTGTTAAATTGTATTATTTGTACCATGTCGCCTTCCACGGTATATTTTAATATCCCCATCTCCTCAAAAATGTTCAGCACATTAATTATACCTATATAATTCGCCTTCCGAAAGTCTCGCTTACCC
Source organism: Thermosediminibacter litoriperuensis (assembly GCF_008124715.1). Lineage (GTDB taxonomy): Bacteria > Bacillota > Thermosediminibacteria > Thermosediminibacterales > Thermosediminibacteraceae > Thermosediminibacter > Thermosediminibacter litoriperuensis. Next base: position 22,396 of record NZ_VNHO01000026.1, read on the forward strand.
AGAAATTTGCTTATATCCTTCAGGCTGAATCCGGCCGGCTCTTTACACAGCGTCCTGTACAGGAATTCGAAAACCGCTGTAAAAAGTTCCTTGCGCGGCAGCAGTTTCTCGCACACCATATAATTATACCTCAAATCGTCACGGTTGAAAATCAAATGCGCTTTGAGTGAAGGCGCATTAAAAACATGAGCCTCCATCAGCTCAATACTGAAAGGCGGATCGTAAAAAACTATCTCATCAACAAAGTCCGATACCTGCCGGTGAGAATCTGCATGGGGATTTATCAAAACGATATTCTTCTTATTTTTTATATCAGTTTTATCGCAATTAAAAAAAACGCCCAGGTTCGACTTTATGTGTTCGAACCTCCTCAGGTAAGCCAGTAAACGCCAAGCCTGATAAGGGGTGTTAACCTTAACCATAGCTCTTTCGTTCGATTCAAATAAATCCTTGACGTACTGGCGCTTATTTTTGGTCTTCACCAATTTTAGCATCCCGGCATTGTCTTTTTGACTGCTCACCTTATCCGCAGGTGAACATAAATATCCAGCAAGCATTGCGCTCTTACTGAAAAATCTTTTAAAATACTCTTCTTCCAGCTTTATCATAAGTTCGTCCCTGAGATAGGGCACTTTAATATCCTTCAGATTGAGCTGAGGTTCTCTAATTCCTTCCCATTCGTTGAGCTCCAGGTAGAAGGCTGCATCGATAAAAGGAGCCATTTCTAGTTCATCTTTATAGGCCCCGAGATTAAAACCTATGGCGCTGAACTCCTTTTTCCTTTTTTTCAGGAATAACTTTAAATGTTTTTCCCCTTCCCCTACTGCTCTGATCCGTTCCACCGACAGGTTTTTACATACAAACAGCGGTTTCGGATTGCCGAATCCAAAAGGTTCCAGGATTTTAAGCTGTTCGGCCAGCTCCATATTTATATCATCGGGCTTTACCTCCAGGTCTATCTTTAGTCTGGCATCCCAGTTTTCTCGCGATACCTTTCCGGCCAGTTCATTTATCTTCGATCGAAGTGCTCCTATCTCTTTCACTCTTATGGTAAATCCCGCGGCCTGTTCGTGACCTCCGAATTTATCGAGCATATGCGACAGCCTGTTTAAAGCTTCAAATATGTTAAACCCCGGTATACTCCTTGCTGAACCCTTTCCCTCTTCGCCTTCTTCTGCTATCAATATACACGGCTTGCAGTAAAATTGGGCTAGCTTTGAAGCTACAATTCCTATAACTCCCGGGTGCCACCGGGGACTCGACGCCACTATAACCCTATCGTTTTCAGGGTCGATACTTTTAACTATGTATTCCCTGACCTCATTGTAAATTTTTGTTTCAAGAGTTTGCCTTTCACGATTCAGGTTTTCTAGGGTCACTGCCAGTTCTCCGGCTTCCCCATCGTCATCGGTGAGCAGAAGCTGAACCGCAACCGCAGAATCGGATAACCGCCCGGCTGCGTTTAACCTTGGCGCCAGTATGTAACTTATTTTTTCTGCATCCAGTTCCACATCGTTGAGTCTTGACTGCGATAATAGAGCCAATAATCCCGGTTTATCGGTATTCTTTAGGGCTTTTAGGCCGTGCTTCGCTATTATCCGATTTTCGTCCACCAGGGGAACCATATCGGCGATGGTACCGAGGGCTGCCAGATCCAGGTATTTTACAATTATTTCTTCGCTGGAACCCACAAGAGCTTGAATAAATTTGAAGGCAACTCCTACACCCGCCAGGTTTTTAAATGGGTAAGGGCAATCCCTCTGCTTCGGGTTGATCACGGCTGCGGCATCGGGAACGACCTCATGAGGTTCGTGGTGGTCCGTAATTATGACGTCAACGCCCAGTTCTTTGGCATATCTAACCTCGTCATGCGACGCTATCCCGTTATCAACTGTTATTATCAGAGTAGTGCCTTCCCTTGCGATTTTATCTAATGCCTCTCTGTTCAGACCGTACCCTTCATCCAGGCGCGACGGAATATAAAAATCTATATTACCTCCCATTTCCCTCAGCGCCCTTACCATCAGGCAGCAACCGGTAATTCCATCCACATCATAGTCTCCGTACACTGTAATTTTTTCTCCTGCTGCTAGACCCTTTTTTACCCTTTGCACAGCTTTGTCCATATCCTTAAGCAGCATCGGGTTGTACATGTCTTCCAGCGATGCTCTTAAGAATCGCTCTACATCTTCTTTTCTATCTATTCCCCTGCTTTTTAAAAGCTTTAAAATCACGGGATGGAGATTTTCGGCGTTAAAGGATGGAATTACCGGCGGGTCGAATTCCCAGATATAGTTTCCGTCTATCACAAAGGCACCCCCATCCTTGAAAACACATATAATTATAAACCAACGGCGATTTTATATCAACGAATTTTTTACTAGATCAGTTGCCCGCTCTGATTTATAACGTTCACCAAAACATCGCGGTTTAGTTCATCCACGACAAAAAGTTTGCCTCCGGCAGCCTGAGCGATTTTCGTAAGGCAGTCCCTGTTTGGTTGCAGTCCGATACAGCAAAAGTCTATTTTTTTCTTCCCTATTTTCTGAGCTGCAACGATAGCATCCTTTACTGGATCTGTACTCCACATTGGGACTGTGGGGATGCCGTCGGTAATCAACATGATCAGCGGATTCTTCAGATGCTTAGAGCACATGTAGGAAAGGCCTTGATCCAGAGCGAGAGCCAGCGGTGTAAGCCCGGAAGATATTATGCTGCTCACACCGGTATCAATGGCATTAAAATTTTTTGTAAAGGGCACGTGAATCCTGACATTCCTTTCCTGAAACGCTAGAACGCTAACCCTCCTGTGGGATTTTAATACAATGTGTTTTGCTAGAAATTTTGCACTTCTCAACCGTTCTCCGGCCATACTTGCACTGGCGTCAATTATCAGGCATATGTCCTGTCCTTTTTCCGGGCATCTTTTTACAGTCACGAGGTCTTCGCGCTGAATCGAGAATTTTTCTCCACCAAAGTGACACCTGACCAAGGCTTTCTTTACTGTTTCCGCAACTTCGATTTCTTCAAGCCAGTCGGTTTTCGTATAAGGTGTCTGGATAACCCTTCCCGTAGTATTCCTGACATTTTTCTTTCCCGAATTGATAGATGTAATCAATCTATCCCTTTTTTCGGGCAGTTTCTTTATGATCTTTTTCAGCGCTGCTTCCAGTTCTTTCCGGTTTGCCCTGATAAAATCGACCATTTCTTTTCCTTCAGGCGTCAGTGCATAACTTCCCGAAGTCCTATACAGAAGATTGCCCTTTTCGAGGCGTTCGATGATCTGCTCCAAATCTCCATACTTTTTTTTCAGTTCGTAAAGATCTCTGCCTTTTCTGGAATTGAAAAACTCGAGCACCTCTTCCAATTCCCTCACACTGCCCAAATACTCGCTTATCTCAAGTGCCTGCTGATATTCCCTGCTGCGAAACATATTTCCACTATAGTTGCTCTGCTTTAAATACGAATCCGAGTCCGTAGCATAAGGGGACATATCCATGGGAGTATTACCAACCTCGTTTATAATTCTTTCAATTCTCCTGAGTTCCACTCCCTGCCCGGTCAGCGATTCCTCCAGGTTCTCTATCAAGAAGAGGAGCAAATCCAGGTCGTTGTCGTTAAGCAAAATTGAAAGGTGCACGTGATTCAAATGGTCCTTCAAAAGGCTCTCGGTTTTACCGTAATTCAGGCTCCCGGAAAGCCTGCCTCCCCCGCTGCCCGTTTGAATATCTATACGGTCGGCCATAAACTCCATGGAATTTCTCGAAAGAGCCTTAATAAGGTCTCCGGCGAGAAGTTTTACGTCTACGGCTCTGATTTCGTGAAATAAGTCCACGTGTAAAATTTCACCCTCATTGAATCTGTTGTAGAAAACCTTCCCGGCATCAGAATTGGTTATTATGCGCACCACCTGGGGGCGGTCCGGGGAAATAACGTGGACTTTTCTGCTGACTACAGCCGCCTCACCGATTCTGACTCCCCTTTCTTTGGCAAATTCCATTTTCATTTTTTCAACGGGCGAATTCACCAGAGCTCATCCTCCGTTTTGACGCATTCTTTAACATCCAGCTGTTTTATTGGCACCGCCTTATGGGGTGGCGCTTTGATGTCCACATTTTTTGGGTCGACTGAAGTCAAAGTTTTTCCGCCAATGGCTCTGGAAAACAACGAAAATATCTTCTGTAGGGCGTTCAACTTGTCTTTGCCGTCGCTGGCTTTTACCTGCGGGTCTCTCGACTGGGTCTTCTTGCCGGAAAGTTCGTTCAATGTTTTTTGAAAGGGTTCAGGGGCTCTTGAATTGAGATTTTCGAGGTTTTTCAATATTTCAGTCAGGTTTTTCCCGTCAGTCCTGTGTTTAAGAGCGTACCGGGCAAGATACACCACATCTTTTATATCGGGGCTTTTACCCAGAAGCGCTCCTCTGAGCCGGGCTCCGAGAAGGATTGATTCTATACCCCTTATGCTCTCCAGTCCAAAATTAACGTATAACGATGCCAGTGTGGTTTTTAAATCATCGGAAACCTGGGATTCGTTAAGTCTTTTTTGGGCTTCGAGAAACCCTGTTACTTTTTTCATTTCTAAAGCTATATCTTCTTTCTGGTCGTAGCCTTCCAGAATTCTGCGGACTATACCGACGTCTTTCGGCCTTTCCACATTAACAACAAAATCGAATCTGTCGGAAAGCTGCCGGCGGATATCTTCCAGGGGCCCCGGTTCTTCGTCCGGGTTGGATGCAGCCCATACGCTGACCTGCACGGGCAATTCCACAACCGGCAGCCCTACCTCTTCTATCTGTATCCTCCCAGGTTTGGTCCCCATGACATCCAGCAGGATATCCACAATATCCGGGGCGGTATCCGCCAGGCGGTTTATCTCATCGACAAAAATAACGCCGCGGTGAGCCCTGGGTATTGTACCAAGGAGCAGCGCAGCTTGAGGGTTTTCTCTGGACGATAATTTTTCCAGGTCAATACTCCCTACCACGGTTCCCTTTTTGGCAGAATGTGATATTTCAAGAAAGGGCATGTCAATCTGCTCCACGCCAAGCTCTTCTATTTCTTCAGGGGAAAGATCGCGGTGCAGCGGACAGTGAGGCTTTTTCGGATCACAGTTAAAATCACATCCTTTTATGCGTTCGATTTTTGGGAAAATATTGCGGGAGGCTCTTATTATGGTAGTTTTCCCCGTACCCCTCAAACCCTCGGCATGAATATGAATTGGAATACCGGAAAGGGTCGCAAGGATGGCCATATCTATAATGTCGAAAAGCCCGCTGTTTCCTTCGTGCCTTATTAACTGCGAGTACCTTTTCACCCGAATCCCTCCTTACGACAATATTTTCCCACCAAAAAAACTTTTTAATTAAAAAAAAGAGGGTTTTTTAAACCCTCCAGCTTGTAGACAAAAACCGCTTTTAGGACGCACAACCTAAAAGCGGTTTTTGTCTACAAGCTGAGAGCGCGATATAGGTTATCGCGCTCCGAGCCTTGTGCTGAACACAATAGTTCTTCTTCAGTAAAGTCCATGAACTTTTCAAGTTGTTTTCCCTCATAAGCCATTTGCATTTGGGCTTTGCCATTTAGTAACTGGAATTGCCAGGATTCACCTGTACCGCAGTAAATATCCGAGATGTCTTTCTTGAGAACGAGCAAATAACGATGGCCGGGGTTTAACGCGATATATGGTTATTGGGCAAAATGATAAAAAATACCTTAATCTGGTTCAGGTTTAAGTTTATATATTCTTCCTATTGATCCGTATTTTTCATGGTGTTTTTCTTCTTCGCAGAGTACATAAAGCGACCTTTCATTTTCGTCAACAACCATTATTGAAGTAGAGCCATGTAAATTAAGATCTGAAATAATTGATTTTTTCTCCGGCAAGATTCTATATTCAGCAATCAGATTGCCGTCAATATCAATCTTTTTTACATCCCCATAGCTTCCCAGATAAATATAAAAGTCATCGACTTCTATAAATTCATTGTTTGTGTAGCCCGCCAAAAATATTGGATATTTTAAAGTATCCCACAATATGTTGCCGTCATAATCGACTGCAAAAAGAGCCCATACAGCCGACAGTCTAGCGTGTTTACCAATATAACAAGTATAACCGGTAGCGTATATACGATTTCTGTATGGATCGCCTGTAACATGGATTAAACCGAATTCTTTGGGTATCTCAATAATTTTTTTCTCATTGCCGTTCGCATCTAGCAAAATAATTGCACCGCCCACAGTTGAGTTTATTTCTTCCAGAGGGGGTTCCAGCACATCGGGATGGTAAGAATTCCATCTATTCATTTCATCAGGATTATTAGCAGCTAAAAGTACGTTACCTGCATCGTCCACAGCTATGTAATTTATACTTGTATATTTGCTGTGATTATATTGCCATTTTATCTTCCCCGAATCTGAATCAATTCCGTAAACGGGGTTGATCGGACCAATAAAAGATGCAGCTACTATCGTGCTCTCGTCTTTTGTAATTGCAAGATCGCTCACCGGAGAGATTTTAGATGATGGCTCCGATTCTCCTATTGTTGAAGTCCATAAAATTTTCCCCTTATCATCTACACAGTATACTTTTCCGTCGGGTGCTCCGAAATAGCAAAGCCCCTTTTTTGAAAAAATAAAGGGAGGTACCATCCCAATAGCTTCATCACCTATGCCAAAGCAAATCTTATGTTTCAGCTTCCCTTCGGGAGACAGAACCAACACTCGAAAATTTGCAAGATCCATTAAATAAATATCATTATTATGTGGATGGACCCCTATTTGAACAATATCGGAGCCATCAGGCAATTCACAACTCCATAATTCGGTCCCGCTGCTAGTATCTATCGCAGATAGTATGCCCGTAAAATAATTAGTGTAAATCATTTTTCCGTCATTACTCAAAGCAATATCAATTAGATTAGAAGGAGGATGCTTTATATTATTTAAGTCTTTCGGATAAAACCATCGCAGGAAATTTTTATTCTTATTTTCTGCCGCTACTGATGTTTTGGATCCATTTCCTGCAACGTGTTCAATAGAGAAAGGCTGGTGTAAATTACAGCCAATATGTTTATTGCATAATTAAAATGGACAGAGTTGCAAAATAAAATCCCCACTTTTGCAACTCAAAAATCCCCAAATTTGCAAAGGTCATTGCAGGCACCCCTAAAAACCTTTACCCTTGTAGTTAGGGAAATCTTAACTGCAAGGGAGGATTGGAGGATGCTCACAATGACCCATATTGATAATATCAGAAAAGCGTTCTTTATGAAAGGGCAAAATATCAGCGAGATAGCCCGGGAGTTCCAAAAAGACCGAAAAACTATACGCAAGTATATCTATCAAGA
>NZ_VNHO01000027.1 GCF_008124715.1 Thermosediminibacter litoriperuensis
ATGGCAAAGCAAAAATTTGAGAGGAAGAAGCCTCACGTTAACGTAGGCACGATAGGCCACGTAGACCACGGAAAGACCACCCTGACGGCGGCGATCACGCGGTGCCTTTCTACCACAGGGTTTGCCAACTTCGTAGCATACGACCAGATAGACAAAGCTCCCGAAGAGAGGGAACGCGGAATAACCATAGCGACGGCCCACGTGGAATACGAGACCGAGAACAGGCACTATGCCCACGTGGACTGCCCGGGTCACGCCGACTACGTAAAGAACATGATCACCGGAGCCGCCCAGATGGACGGAGCCATCCTGGTAGTATCGGCGGCGGACGGACCCATGCCCCAGACCAGGGAACACATACTGCTTGCCAGGCAGGTAGGCGTACCCTACATCGTAGTCTTCATGAACAAAGTTGACATGGTAGATGACCCCGAACTTTTGGAACTGGTCGAAATGGAAGTAAGAGAACTCCTGTCCTCCTACGAATTTCCCGGCGACGAGATACCCGTAGTGGCCGGCTCGGCATTAAAGGCGCTGGAATGCGGATGCGGCAAGAGGGACTGCGAATGGTGCGGGAAGATATGGCAGCTCATGGACGCCGTAGACGAATATATACCGACACCGGAGCGTGACGCCGACAAACCCTTCCTCATGCCGATCGAAGACGTATTCACCATAACCGGGCGCGGCACCGTAGTGACCGGGAGAGTAGAGAGGGGCACCCTGAAAGTAGGCGACGAAGTAGAGATAGTGGGATTGAACCCCGAGAAGAAGAAGACCGTAGTGACGGGTGTAGAAATGTTCAGGAAGATCCTGGACCAGGCGGTAGCCGGAGACAACATCGGAGCCCTCTTGAGGGGAGTCGACAGGGACGAAGTAGAGAGGGGCATGGTAATAGCCAAACCCGGATCCATCCATCCGCACACCAAATTCAAGGGACAGGTATACGTATTGAAGAAGGAAGAAGGGGGCAGGCACACACCGTTTTTCAACGGATACAGGCCGCAGTTCTATTTCAGGACCACCGATGTTACGGGAGTAATAAAACTGCCCGAGGGCACCGAGATGGTGATGCCGGGGGACAACGTGGTGATGGAGATCGAGCTTATATCTCCCATAGCGATAGAAGAAGGCCTTCGCTTTGCTATCCGCGAGGGTGGCAGGACCGTGGGGGCCGGTGTGGTGACCGAGATAATCGAATAAAAAGAGGCTACAAAATAAGCTTTCAGCCGAGGAGGGAGAAAAGTGGCCCGACAGAAGATCAGAATACGCTTGAAGTCCTACGACAGCGGGATACTGGATAAGTCGGCTCAAAAGATCGTCGAGACGGCTAAGCGCACCGGGGCCAAAGTTTCGGGCCCCATTCCGCTGCCCACCGACAGGAGCCTGATTACCATATTGAGAGCTCCCCACAAGTACAAGGACTCCAGGGAGCAGTTCGAGACCAGGACCCATAAGAGGCTCATAGATATACACGAACCAACTCCCAAAACCGTCGATGCTCTTATGAGACTGGATTTACCCGCAGGAGTTGATATAGAGATCAAACTGTAATTTTTCTCGAGGAGGTGGTAAGGATGGCCAGAAAGGCTATTCTGGGCATAAAACTGGGAATGACCCAGGTTTTTAATGAGGCCGGGGAAGCCGTGCCGGTTACCGTTGTAGAAGCGGGCCCATGCGTAGTCATGCAGAAGAAGACGCAGGAAAACGACGGCTACAGCGCCCTTAAGGTGGGCTTTAAAGATGTAAAGGAGCACAGGCTGACAAAACCGGTACTGGGCCAGTTTAAGAAATTCCAGCTCAAGCCCAAAAAGTACATCAGGGAATTGAAGATAGACGAAGCCGACAAATACAACGTGGGTGATGAAATAAAGGTCGACATCTTCGAGCCCGGCGAGAGGGTGGATGTCACCGGGATATCCATCGGTAAGGGATTTGCCGGCGGTGTAAAACGCTGGAACTTCAACCGGGGACCCATGTCTCACGGCTCCATGTATCACCGCAGGCCCGGTTCAGGCGGCGCCACCGACCCGGAAAGGGTCTTCAAGGGCAAGAGGATGCCCGGTCACCTGGGCCACGAAAAGGTAACGGTACAGAACCTGGAAATCGTAAAGGTGGACCCCGAGAGGAATCTGCTCCTGATAAAAGGTTCCGTACCCGGCACGAAAAAATCGCTGCTTCACATTAAGAGCACGGTAAAGAGCTAAAAAATACGCCAGGAAAGGAGGAGCCCAATGCCAAAAGTAGCTTTGTATAATATGCAGGGCCAGCAGGTAGGGGAAGTGGAGCTTTCCGACAGCGTTTTCGGGGTAGAGGTAAAGCCCGAAGTGATGCATCAGGTGGTGCTCAGCTACCTGGCCAACCAGAGGGTCGGTACCGCTTACACCAAAACCCGGGCGGAGGTTAGGGGTGGCGGCCGCAAGCCCTGGAGGCAGAAAGGTACCGGCAGGGCGAGGCACGGCAGTATAAGGTCGCCGCTGTGGAGAAAGGGCGGCATCGTGTTCGGACCCAAACCCCGTTCTTTTAGATACACCCTGCCCAAAAAACTGAAGAGGTTTGCACTGAAATCGGCATTGAGTGCGAAAGTGAAGGATAACGAGATCATCGTTTTGGATCGGCTGACGATGGAGACCCCCAAAACTAAAGAGATGGTCAAGGTGCTCTCCAACCTGAAAGCCGGTACCAAATCTCTGATCGTTCTAGATGCCCCCGACGTGAACGTGGTAAAATCTGCCCGCAACATACCCGGTGTCACTACCACTACAGTGAACACCCTAAACGCCTACGACATCCTCAACCACGACAAGTTAATAATGACGGTAGATGCGGTGAAGCGGGTAGAGGAGGTGTATGCAGGATGAAAGATCCCCATGACATAATAATCCGCCCGTGGATTACAGAAAAATCCATGGCAATGAAGGAAGAAAAGAAATACACCTTTGTGGTTCACCCCAACGCCAACAAGACCGAGATCAAAAACGCGGTGGAAGCTGTTTTCGGCGTTAAGGTGGAAAAGGTAAACACAATAAACATGAGGGGTAAGAAGAAGAGGATGGGCCTGCACGAAGGCAAGCGCCCCGACTGGAAGAAGGCCATAGTGACGCTTAAAAAGGACAGCAAGCCCATAGAGTTCTTCGAGAGCTTATAAAGGCAACTCCAAACCGGAAAAAGGAGGGATAACAGGTGGGTATAAAGAAATTTAAACCCACATCGCCGGGCATCAGATTCATGACCGTCTCCACCTTTGAGGAAATAACAAAAAAAGAACCGGAAAAGTCGCTGGTGCAAATACTGAAGAGCAAGGCCGGCCGCAATGCCCAGGGCAGGATTACCGCGAGACACCGCGGCGGCGGCCATAAGAGGAAGTACAGGATCATAGATTTCAAGCGCGATAAGGACGGAGTGCCCGCCAAAGTTGCGGCCATCGAGTACGACCCGAACCGTTCCGCCAGGATAGCCCTTCTGCATTACAGGGACGGAGAAAAGAGGTACATCCTGGCACCGGTAGGGCTGAAAGTAGGGGATATCGTCGAATCGGGTCCTAACGCCGATATCAAGCCCGGAAACGCCCTTCCCCTTTCCCGCATCCCGGTGGGTACCATAGTGCACAACGTGGAGCTCTACCCGGGCAGAGGCGGACAGATGGTGAGGGCGGCCGGTGCGGCGGCACAGCTCATGGCTAGGGAAAACGGTTTCGCCACATTGAGGCTGCCTTCCGGCGAGATGAGAATGGTGCCCGAAGAATGCAAGGCTACAGTGGGCCAGGTAGGAAATCTGGAGCACGAGAACATAACCATCGGTAAAGCCGGTCGTTCCCGGTGGCTGGGCAGGAGGCCCCATGTGCGCGGTTCCGCCATGAACCCGATAGACCATCCGCACGGCGGCGGTGAAGGCAAAGCACCCATCGGCCGCAAACATCCCGTTACACCCTGGGGCAAACCCACAATGGGCTACAAGACTCGCAAGAAAAATAAGCCCTCGGATAAATACATTGTTAAGCGCCGCAAATAACAGGAGAAGGGAGGCAGGATAATGGGTCGCTCTGTAAAAAAAGGACCCTTTGTGGACTCCAAACTGCTGAAGAAGATAAGGGCGATGAACGAGAAGAGGGAGAAGAAGGTAATAAAGACCTGGTCTAGGGATTCCACGATAATACCCGACATGGTGGGGCACACCATTGCGGTTCACGACGGCAGAAAGCACGTCCCCATATATATAACTGAAGACATGGTGGGTCACAAGCTGGGCGAATTTGCTCCTACGAGGACCTTCAGGGGACACGGAGACCATACGGAAAAGTCGACAGCTTTGAAGTAAACAGCGGGTAAAGGAGGTTAGTAAGTTGGAAGCCAGGGCACAGGCGAGATACGTCAGAATTGCCCCGAGAAAGGTCAGGATCGTCCTAGACCTCATAAGGGGCAAAAAGGTCGACGAAGCCCTTAGTATACTGCAGTTCACTCCCAAGAGGGCTTCTAGAATCGTAGAAAAGCTAATACGCTCCGCTGCGGCCAATGCGGAAAACAACCACAACATGAACCCGGATGCCCTTTACGTATACAAGTGCTACGCGGACCAGGGCCCTACTCTCAAAAGGTTCAGGGCAAGAGCCCAGGGCAGGGCGGCTATGATCCGCAAGAAGACCAGCCACATCACGGTGGTATTAAAGGAAAAGGAGGGATAAAATTTGGGCCAAAAGGTACACCCTCATGGGTTGAGGATCGGAATCATCAGAGATTGGGACTCCAGGTGGTACTCGGAAAAGAACTTGGCTGATCTGGTGCTGGAAGATTTTAATATAAGAAAGTATATCAAGAACAAGTTTTATACCGCCGGAATATCCCGGGTCGAAATAGAGAGGGCGGCCAACCGCATAAAGGTGACCATCAATACGGCGAAGCCCGGAATGGTGATAGGCAAAGGCGGTACCGGCGTCGAAGAGCTCAGGAACGACCTGGAGGCCATGACCGGGAAGCAGGTCTCCATAAACGTCATGGAGATCAAGAACCCCGACGTGGAAGCTCAGCTGGTGGCGGAGAACATAGCCGCCCAGATAGAGCGCCGCATATCTTACCGCAGGGCCATGAAACAGGCTATCGCCAGAGCTTTAAAGGCTGGAGCCAAGGGTATTAAGACAATGGTGAGCGGAAGGTTGGCCGGCGCTGAAATCGCCAGGACCGAGTGGTACCGCGAAGGCACCATTCCGCTGCAGAAACTGCGCGCCGACATCAGCTACGGGTTCGCCGAAGCCCATACCACCTACGGGCGGATCGGCGTAAAAGTATGGATCTACAGGGGCGACGTCCTCCCGACCAAGAAAGAGGAAAAGCAGGTGGAAGGAGGAGAGGCCAATGTTAATGCCGAAGCGGGTGAAATATAGGAAACAGCAGCGAGGTACCATCAGAGGCAAAGCTACCCGGGGGACGGAAGTGACTTACGGCGAATACGGCCTGCAGGCCCTGGAGCCCGCCTGGATCACCAGCAGCCAGATCGAGGCCGCCAGGATAGCCATAACCAGGTACATCAAAAGGGGCGGCAAGGTCTGGATAAAGATTTTTCCAGATAAGCCGGTGACCAAAAAACCCGCCGAAACCCGTATGGGTAGCGGTAAGGGTTCGCCGGAGTACTGGGTGGCGGTAGTAAAGCCCGGGCGGATACTGTTCGAACTGGCCGGCGTTTCGGAAGAAGTAGCCAAGGAAGCTTTGACTCTAGCATCTCACAAGCTGCCCATAAAGACAAAGATAGTGAAACGCGAAGGGTTAGGCGGTGATGTAAATGAAGGCTAAGCAGATAAGAGAGCTTTCCGACCAGGAACTGGTTCAGAAGCTGAAGGACCTGAAGAGCGAACTTTTCAATCTGAGGTTCCAGTCGGCCACGGGCCAGCTGGATAACCCTATGCGAATCAGGGAAGTCCGGAAGACCATCGCGCGCATCAAGACGATACTGACAGAAAGAGAGCGGGCTAAGGCTTAAGGAAATTCTAGCGTCGAAGGAGGGATAAAATGGAGGAAAGACCCAATAGAAAGGTTCGCACCGGAGTGGTAGTCAGCAATAAAATGGATAAAACCATTGTGGTGGCTGTTGAAACTCTGGTTCGCCATCCCCTTTACGGCAAGATTATGAAGCGCACCAAAAAATTCAAGGCCCATGACGAAAACAACCAGTGCCAGATTGGAGATATCGTAAAAATTGTAGAAACGAGGCCTCTCAGCAAGACAAAACGCTGGAGACTGGTGGAAATAGTAAAGAGAGCCGAGTAACTTTTGACGAGGGGAGGGTTTAAAAATGATCCAGGTTCAAACCCGGCTTAACGTAGCAGACAACACCGGAGCAAAGGAGATAATGTGCATCAGGGTTCTGGGCGGCTCCAACAGGAAATTTGCCGGCATCGGGGATATAATCGTGGCCTCTGTGAAAGACGCTGCTCCGGACGGTGTCGTGAAAAAGGGAGACGTGGTTAAGGCCGTTATCGTCAGGACGAAAGCCCCCAAGAGGCGCCCTGATGGTTCATATATAAAATTCGACGAGAATGCGGCTGTCATATTAAACGACGATCTCAATCCAAAAGGAACCCGTATTTTCGGACCGGTGGCTCGCGAACTCAGGGACAAAAACTTCATGAGAATCATTTCGCTCGCGCCCGAAGTCTTATAAGGAGGTGTAACCTTTGGCAAAGGTCCACGTAAAAAAGGGCGACACAGTAGTTGTGTTATCGGGCAAGGACAAGGGTAAAAAGGGTAAGGTGCTCAAAGTGCTGTCCAAGAAGGGAACGGCGATCGTGGAAGGGGTAAACATGGCCACAAAGCACCGGAGACCTTCCCCCAAATTTCCCCAGGGCGGCATAATCCATCAAGAACTGCCCCTAAGTACGTCTAAACTTATGGTGGTATGCGGCAAGTGCGGCGCCCCAACCCGTATAGGTCATACCGTCCTTGCTGACGGCACAAAAGTAAGAACCTGCAAAAAATGCGGTGAGGTTATAGATAAGTAAGTAGGTTGAAAGGAGGGAATTTCATGCCCAGGCTGAAGGAAAAATATGAAAAAGAAGTAATCCCTGCAATGATGAAGAAATTCAACTACAAAAACGTCATGCAGGTCCCGAGGCTGGAAAAAGTAGTGCTCAACATGGGCATCAGCGACGCCAAGGAGAATCCCAAAGCCGTGGAATCCGCCAGTAGGGACATGGCGATGATAGCCGGGCAAAAGCCTGTGGTAACCAAGGCGAGAAAGTCCATAGCTTCGTTCAAAATAAGACAGGGCATGGCGATAGGTGCGAAGGTGACCTTGAGGGGCAACAGGATGTACGAATTCCTCGATAAACTGTTTAACGTTGCCCTGCCCAGGGTCAGAGACTTCAAGGGGGTTTCTCCCGACGCCTTTGACGGCCGGGGCAATTACACCCTTGGAATAAAGGAACAGCTGATTTTTCCTGAAATAGATTACGACAAGATCGATAAGATACGCGGGATGGATATCACGATAGTTACCACAGCCAAAACCGACGAAGAGGCTCGCGAACTCCTGAAGGGTCTTGGAATGCCGTTCGCTCGGTAGAAAGGAGGAAAAAAAGTGGCGAAGAAGTCCCTTATAGCAAAACAGAAGAGGCCTCAGAAGTTCTCCACCAGGCACTACAACCGCTGCAGGATTTGCGGCAGGCCGCGGGCATACCTGCGTAAATTCGGCGTATGCCGTCTTTGCTTCAGGGTTCTGGCCCACCGTGGAGAAATCCCCGGTGTGAGAAAGGCCAGCTGGTAAAAGTGTGGAAAGGAGGTTTCGTAAAATGGCTATAACCGATCCCATCGCCGATATGCTGACCCGCATAAGAAACGCCAATGATGCGGGGCACCCGACAGTGGAAATCCCCTGCTCCAGTATAAAGAAGGCGATAGCCGCGACCCTCAAAGAAGAGGGATTCATCCAGGACTACGAAGTCATCGAGGACGGCAAGCAGGGTGTAATAAAAATTCACATGAAATACGGCCCTAATAAAGAAAAAATCATCACCGGTATCAAGAGAATCTCTAAACCGGGTCTCAGGATATACGTGAGAAAAGACCAGATTCCCAGAGTTTTAGGGGGGCTGGGCATAGCTATCCTCTCCACCTCCAAGGGAATTATGACCGATAAAAAAGCCAGAAAAGAAGGAGTCGGCGGAGAAGTAATCTGCTACGTGTGGTAAAACTTTGCAAAGGAGGTGCCTGAAATGTCGCGGATAGGCAAAAAGCCCATCGAAATACCCAAGGGCGTGGAAGTTAAAATTGAAGGCAACACCGTTACAATAAAAGGACCCAAGGGTTCAATCACAAAAGAGTTTCACAAGGACATGCAAATTTTACAGGAAGACGACAAAATCGTTGTAAAGCGGCCGTCGGACGATAAGAACCACAAGGCCCTGCACGGCTTGACCCGAAGCCTCCTGGCCAATATGGTAAACGGCGTGGTCAACGGCTATGAGAAGAGCCTGGTATTGGAAGGTGTCGGCTACAGGGCCAACAAACAGGGCAATAAGCTGGTGCTCACCGTGGGTTACTCCCACCCGGTTGAAATAGAGGCTCCGAAGGGAATAGAATTTGAAGTGCCCGCCCAGAACAAGATCATTGTCAGGGGCATAGACAAGGAACTGGTCGGCATCACGGCGGCAAATATCAGGAGGGTTAAGGAACCGGAGCCCTATAAAGGCAAGGGCATAAGATACGAAAACGAGGTTGTAAGGCGCAAAGTAGGTAAGGCCGGAGCTAAATAACGGTAGGAGGAGGGATAGGCATGATTAAGAAGGAACCCAGAAACCAGGTCCGCAAGAGACGGCATCTGAGAGTTCGCAAGAAAATCTTCGGAACCGCCGAAAGACCCAGGTTGAACGTTTTCCGCAGCCTGAAACACATCTACGCCCAGGTTATAAATGACGAAGAGGGAAGGACCCTGGTGGCGGCCTCTACATTAGATCCGGCCATAAGGGACAGCGTGAAGGGCTGCAACGTGGAAGCGGCGGAAAAGGTAGGCGAATTAATAGCCAAACGGGCCCTGGAAAAGGGTATAACCAAAGTGGCTTTTGACAGGGGTGGATACCTGTATCACGGTCGCATCAAGGCCTTAGCCGAAGCGGCGAGGCGTGCAGGCCTGGAATTCTAAAAAGGGAGGTAGGCGAATGCAGAGGGAAAGGGACGTAGAACACGAATTTTCGGAAAAAGTTGTCTCCATCAACAGGGTATCGAAAGTTACAAAAGGCGGCAAGAATTTCAGGTTTTCCGCCCTGGTGGTGGTGGGCAACAAGAACGGCAAAGTAGGGGTCGGTACCGGTAAGGCCCAGGAGATCCCCGACGCTATCAGAAAAGCCATAGAGGATGCCAAGAAAAACCTCATCGATGTGCCTGTGATAAACGGCACAATACCCCACGAAGCTCTGGGAGAATCCGGCGCTGGTAGGGTTCTGGTGAAGCCGGCCGTAGAAGGTAGCGGCGTTATAGCCGGAGGTCCCGTCAGGGCCGTGCTGGAGCTGGCCGGAATAAGGAACGTGGTCAGCAAGTCGCTGGGTTCCAACAACGCAAAAAACATGGTGGATGCCACCATAGAGGCTCTGAAACAGCTTAAAAGAACCGAAGAAGTGGCAAAAATGAGAGGAAAAACAGTGCAGGAACTGTTAGGATAAAAGGCTCAAATAGAGGAGGTGTAACGATGAGACTTCACGACCTTAGGCCTGCAGAAGGTTCCAGGAAAAAACCCAAGAGAGTGGGACGAGGCATAGGTTCCGGTCACGGCAAGACTTCCACCCGGGGCCACAAGGGCCAGAAAGCCCGCAGCGGCGGCGGGGTAAGACCGGGATTTGAGGGCGGCCAGATGCCTCTTTACCGCCGGATACCCAAGAGGGGCTTTACCAACATATTTAAGAAAGAGTACGCCATAGTGAACGTGAAGGACCTGAATGTGTTCGAGGAGAACACCAGAGTTACTCCGGAGCTCCTCATAGAAAAGGGCCTCATCAAGCAGGTGAAGGATGGAGTAAAGATTCTGGGCGACGGCGAGCTGAAAGTTAAACTGGAAGTGGCGGCCCACGCTTTTTCCAGTTCCGCCAAAGAAAAGATTGAGGCTGCCGGCGGGAAGGCCGAGGTGATATGATGCTTGAAGCCCTGAAAAATGCCTGGAAAATCCCGGACTTGAGAAGGCGGTTAAAGTTCACCCTTTTGATGCTGGTGGTTTTCAGGATAGGTGCTTTCGTGCCGGTGCCGGGTATGAATCCCGAAGCCGTAAGGCACCTCATCGAAAGAGGGGCGCTATTAGGGTTTTTTGACATAATCGCGGGCGGCGCTTTCAAGCAGTTCTCCGTTTTCGCCATGAGCATTACCCCATACATTAACGCCTCGATTATAGTCCAGCTCCTCACAATAGTTATACCCAGATGGGAAGAGCTGGCTAAGGAGGGCGCAGAAGGGCGAAAGACCCTTGCCAGATACACCCGGTACGGCACGGTTATCCTGGGCCTCATACAGGCCGCGGGGCTGACGGTAGGCTTCAGGAGCGCCCTTATGTATCCGGGATTTTTCGGCAGCCTCTTGGTAATATTCAGCCTTACGGCAGGAACGGCATTCCTGATGTGGGTTGGTGAACAGATAACCGATAAAGGTATCGGGAACGGGATTTCCCTTTTAATCTTTGCGGGTATCGTATCCAGGCTTCCCAGCGGCATTTATCAGATGTACGATTACGTTAGGGTGGGTACCACCAACGTGCTGATGATCCTGCTGTTCGCGGTGTTCGCCCTGGTGGTAATCGTGGGTGTGATTGCGGTGCAGCAGGCTGAACGGCGGATTCCGGTCCAGTACGCCCGACGGGTGGTAGGCAGAAGGGTTTACGGCGGCCAGACCACCCATATACCTATGAAGTTGAACGCCGCCGGCGTTATACCGGTGATTTTCGCGATGTCCATACTGCTATTCCCCAGTACCGTCGCTGGATTTTTCCCTAACAGCAGGGTAGCGGTGAGCATCGCCAATTTCATTAAACCGGGCGGATGGCTTTACGCCAGCCTATACGCGTTGCTGATAATCTTCTTCACCTACTTCTACACCGCGGTAACCTTCAACCCGGTGGATGTGGCGGAAAATATGAAGAAGTACGGCGGGTTTATACCGGGGATAAGGCCCGGCAGATCCACGGCCGAGTATCTTAACAGGATAATGACCAGGATAACTCTTATGGGTGCCATTTTCCTGGCTGCGATCGCAGTTCTGCCCTATTTCGTAACCGGCGTTACCAGCCTGAACATCTACTTCGGAGGCACGGCTCTGCTGATAGTAATAGGCGTAGCGCTGGAGACTATGAAACTCATCGAAGCCCAGATGCTAATGAGGCATTATCAGGGCTTCCTGAAGTAGGAGTGAGTCAAGATGCGCATCGTACTCATGGGACCTCCCGGGGCCGGCAAAGGGACCCAGGCCAAAAAACTGGCCGAAGCCTTCGGCGTCCCCCAGATTTCTACGGGAGACATCCTGAGGGCGGCGGTCCAGGAAGGCACGCCCCTGGGCAGAAAAGCCAGGGAATACATGGATAAGGGTCTGCTGGTGCCCGACGAGGTAATAACAGGCATAGTAAGGGAGCGGCTTCAGGATAAAAGCTGCGAAAAAGGCTTTATCCTGGACGGTTTCCCCAGGACAATACCCCAGGCTGAAAGCCTGGAAGAGATTCTTGGGGAAATGGGCGTCGGGCTCGACGCGGTCATAAACATCGTGGTTCCTAGGGAAGAGCTCATCGAGAGGTTTACCGGGCGGAGGGTCTGCGAGGTATGCGGCTTCACCTATCACGTGAAGTACAACCCTCCCCAAAAAGAAGGCGTCTGCGACAAATGCGGCGGGAAGCTCATAATAAGGGCCGACGATGACGTAAAGACCGTCGAAAACAGGATAAGCGTATACGAACGGGAAACCAGACCGCTCATGGAGTATTATGCCGGAAAGAATTTGCTCGTGAATATCGACGGCAACAGGCCCATTGAAGTTGTTTTCGAGGACATAAAGAGCCGCTTAAGAGGAGAAGGCTGATGGTAATCATAAAGTCCAACCGGGAGATAGAAATAATGCGAAGAGCCGGCAGGGTGGTGGCGCTGGTGCTGGAAGAGATAAAGAAGCACATAAAGCCCGGCGTTACTACAGGCGAGCTCGACAGGATCGCGGAAGAGGTTATACTGAAAAACGGTGCAGTTCCGGCTTTTAAGGGGTACAGAGGTTTTCCGGCTACCATCTGCACTTCGATCAACGAAGAGGTAGTACATGGAATTCCTGGTTTAAGAACCCTGAAAGATGGTGATATTATTAGTGTGGATGTGGGAGCCATTGTGGACGGATACTGCTCGGATGCAGCCAGAACCTATCCTGTGGGAAACGTCTCCGAAGAGGCCCTTGAACTCATCGAAGTTACCAGGCAGAGTTTTTACGAGGGTTTGGCTTTTGCAAAGCCGGGATACAGGCTCTCCGACATCTCCCATGCCATCCAGACCTACGTGGAAAGCCGGAATTTTTCGGTGGTTAGGGAATGGGGCGGCCACGGAATCGGCCGACAGATGCATGAGGACCCCCATGTGCCCAACTACGGGCCGCCTAACAAGGGCCCGAGGCTGAAACCAGGCATGACGCTGGCGATCGAGCCCATGGTCAACGCCGGGGGATACGAGGTATACACCCTGGAGGACAGCTGGACGGTTGTCACCAGGGACGGAAGCCTTTCGGCTCACTATGAAAACACCATCGCTATAACCGATGGAGAGCCGGAAATACTGACCAGAATATAGGCAGGTGTTGGTATGAAAGAGGTAGAACCGGGCCAGGTGGTCATGTCGTGCGCGGGGCGCGATAAGGGGAGATTCATGCTTGTGGTCAGGGTTATCGATTCCCAGTACGTATATGTGGCCGACGGGGAACTCCGAAGGATAGAAAAACCCAAAAAGAAAAAGCTGAAGCACCTGAAGATTTTAAATAAAAAAGCAGGTTTTATCCACGAAAAGCTCGTTAACGGCCGAAAAATATACAACGAAGAGATAAGAAGAGCCCTCGAGGAATTGGTGGAGAAACCCGATGATAACAGGGTTTAAAGGAGGGAGAAGGGCCTTTATGTCCAAGGAAGATGTAATAGAGGTAGAAGGTACGGTGGTGGAACCTCTTCCTAACGGGATGTTCCGGGTAGAGCTGAAAAACGGTCACAAGGTTTTGGCCCACGTATCCGGAAAAATAAGGATGAACTATATTAGGATATTGCCAGGAGATAAGGTTACAGTAGAGCTTTCTCCGTACGATCTCACCCGGGGTCGAATCGTGTACCGCTATAAATAAAAAACAAAGGAGGAATTACCTTGAAGGTTCGACCTTCCGTCAAGAAGATATGCGAAAAATGCAAGATAATAAAGCGCAAGGGTAGGGTAATGGTAATCTGCGAAAATCCCAAACACAAGCAAAGACAGGGTTAAAGGAGGAGTGACTGGATGGCCAGGATTGCGGGAGTTGACCTGCCGAAGGATAAAAGGGTTGAAATAGCCCTGACATACATTTACGGCATCGGCAGGAGCCTTTCCAACAAGATACTGAAGGAAGCGGGCGTTAACCCCGATACGCGGGTAAAGGACCTGACCGAGCGGGAGATTTCCAACCTCAGGGACATCATAGAAAAGAACTATAAGGTTGAGGGCGATCTGCGCCGTGAGGTGGCGCTCAACATCAAGAGGCTCATAGAGATCGGCTGCTACAGGGGAGTTCGCCACCGCAGGGGTCTACCCGTTCGCGGGCAGAGAACCCGTACCAACGCTAGGACCAGAAAAGGTCCCAGAAAGACGGTCGGAGTAAGGCGCAGTAAATAATTTTCGGAGGTGAGCACAAAGTGGCCCTTACATCTAGAAAGCGCAGGGAGAAAAAGCGCATCGAAAAAGGCAAAGCCCATATTCACTCTACGTTTAACAATACCATCGTGACCATAACCGATGAAGCCGGTAATCCGGTAACCTGGGCAAGCGCCGGCACCGTGGGTTTCAAGGGTTCCAGGAAGGGTACGCCTTTCGCAGCCCAGATGGCGGCGGAATCGGCTGCGAGGAAGGCCATGGACTACGGCCTAAGGACCGTTGAAGTGTTCGTTAAGGGCCCCGGTCCGGGACGCGAAGCCGCAATTCGTTCACTGCAGGCGGCCGGGTTGGAGATAAGCGTAATAAAGGACGTCACACCCATTCCCCACAACGGGTGCAGGCCGCCGAAGCGCAGACGCGTGTAAAGAGACAAAAATCAGGAGGTGGAAATTTAAATGGCAAGATACACGGGTCCTGTATGCCGCCTGTGCCGCCGCGAGGGCATGAAACTGTACCTGAAGGGCGAGAGGTGCTATACACCCAAGTGCGCCATTGACAGGCGCGGATATGCCCCCGGTCAGCACGGGCAGATGAAGAGGAAACTTTCCGAATACGGGCTGCAGCTCAGAGAAAAGCAGAAAGCCAAGAGAATTTACGGTGTGCTGGAGAGGCAGTTTAAGATATACTTTGAAGAAGCCATCAGGAGAAAGGGCGTTACCGGCGAGAACCTGCTTCGCCTTCTGGAGTGCCGCCTGGACAACGTGGTATACCGTCTGGGATTTGCTAAATCCCGCACTCAGGCCCGCCAGATAGTGAGGCACGGGCACATAGAAGTGAACGGCAGAAAGGTCACCATTCCGTCTTACCAGGTAAGGCAGGGAGACGTCATAGCCGTCAGAGAAAAAAGCAGATCCCTGGACTTCTTCAAAGAGATGGCCGAAGCCGGTAAAGCCAGGATAGTTCCCGAATGGCTGTCGGTAAATTACGACACGCTCACGGGAGAAGTCGTGAGAATGCCCAACCGCGAAGATATCGACGTGCCCATACAGGAGCACCTTATAGTCGAGCTCTACTCCAAGTAATGTGCCCTCATTCTAAATTTGTACGAGGAGGGTAATGTTATTGATGAATGAGATTGAAAAGCCAAGGATCGAGCTGGTGGAATTAAGCGAGGACAACACTTATGGCAGGATCGTCATCGAACCCCTGGAAAGGGGTTACGGAACCACCCTTGGCAATTCGCTCCGCAGGGTACTCCTGTCATCACTGCCGGGGGCGGCGGTGACTTCCGTAAAAATCGAAGGAGTACAGCATGAATTTTCCACGATCCCCGGAGTGCTTGAAGATACCGTAGAAATAATAATGAATATAAAGGGCCTCGCAATAAAGATGCACGGCGATGAGCCCAAGCTTCTCAGGATAGAAGCCCAGGGTGAAGGGGAGGTTAAGGCGAAAGACATCATCTGCGACGCCGATGTGGAGATCGTCAACAAGGATCACCATATCGCCACCCTGGAAAAGGACGGCAGGCTTTTTGCGGAACTCACCCTGGAAAAAGGCAAGGGCTACGTGACGGCCGAAAAGAACAAAAAGTCCGGCCAGCCCATAGGGGTAATACCCATAGACGCCATATTCACTCCGGTCATAAAGGCCAATTACACTGTAGAGCACACCAGGGTGGGCCAGGTGACCGATTACGATAAGCTCACCCTGGAAGTATGGACCAACGGCACCATAAAGCCCGATGAGGCCGTCAGCGCCGCAGCCAAGATACTGATAGACTACTTCAGCCTGTTCACAGGCCTCACCTCGGCGGTCAAAAAAGTTGAGGCTCCGGTGGAAAAGGAAAAGGATGAAAGGGAAAGGGTTCTGGAAATGCCCATCGAAGAACTGGACCTTTCCGTCAGGTCGTATAACTGCCTGAAACGGGCCGGCATCAACACGATTGGTGAGCTGATCCAGAAGACGCCCGAAGAGATGATGAAGGTCAGGAACCTGGGCAAAAAGTCCCTGGAAGAGGTTGAGGAAAAACTGGCGGCACTTAACCTATCCTTGAAAAAATCCGAAGATGCGTAAAAGGGGGTTGGGAAGATGAGAAAATTGGGCAGGGACAGCGGTCACAGGAAAATGATGCTCCGGAACATGGTGACTTCGCTCTTTAAGTACGGCAGGATAATAACCACCGAGACCCGCGCCAAGGAAGTCCGCAGCATCGCCGAAAAAATGATAACCCTCGCCAAGAGGAACGATCTTGCTGCCCGGCGCTTAGTGCTGGCCGAGGTGCTGGATGAGACTACTGTGAAGAACATTTTTGAGAAGATTGCTCCTAAATATAACGACAGGAACGGTGGCTACACCAGGATAGTCAAGATCGGCCCCAGGCGCGGAGATTCTTCTCCAATGGTAGTGCTGGAACTGGTATAACTCCCTATATCGATGTAAAGGGGGCGGTACAATGGCCGCCGAGATTCTGGCTGAAAGCGTGTACTACCAGTACTCGCAGGCTAAGGACCTGGCCCTGAAGGATATAAACCTCAGGATACAAAAGGGAGAATTTGTGGCTATAATCGGCCCCAACGGGTCGGGCAAATCCACGCTGGCCAAACTTTTCAACGGTCTTTTCATACCGGCGAAGGGCAGTGTCCGCGTGGACGGCCTCGACACCCGGGACCGGGAGAACATCTGGAAAATCCGTCAGAAGGCCGGCATGGTGTTTCAGAATCCCGACAACCAAATAGTGGCGACGGTGGTTGAAGAGGACGTGGCCTTCGGGCCCGAAAATCTGGGCGTGCCCCCGGAAGAGATAAAAAAGAGGGTTTATGAGGCGTTGAAAATTGTGGAGCTCACCGATTTTGACCAGAAAGCACCACATCTTTTATCCGGCGGCCAGAAACAGAGGGTGGCCATTGCCGGCGTAATCGCCATGAAGCCCGATTACATCATCCTGGATGAGCCCACCGCCATGCTGGACCCCGTCGGCAGGCGGGAAGTTATTAACACCGTGAAGCGCCTGAATAGGGAAGAAGGTAAGACCATCGTGCTCATCACGCATTTCATGGAAGAAGCCGTGCAGGCCGACAGGGTTATCGTCATGAACCGGGGTCGGGTGGTGATGGAGGGCACCCCCAGGGAGATTTTTTCCCGGGTGGAAGAACTGAAGGAGATTGGCCTTGACGTCCCCCAAGTCACCGAACTAGCCCACCGGCTCAAGGGCCGGGGGTTGGAAGTGAGGGGCGACATACTGACGATAGATGAAATGGTGGAATGCCTATGCCCATTGTTGTAAAAAATCTCACGCATATATACATGCCCGGCACTCCCTTCCAATCGGTGGCCTTGCAGGATGTAAACTGGACTATAGAAGACGGAGAATTCTGGGGGCTCATCGGGCACACCGGGTCGGGCAAGTCAACCCTGATACAGCACCTTAACGGCCTTCTGAAGCCCACCTCGGGAGAAGTGATAATAGACGGCGTCAACATAAACGAACGGGGAGTAAACCTCAGAGAGATCAGGCAGAAGGTGGGCCTGGTCTTCCAGTATCCGGAACACCAGCTTTTTGAAGAGACTGTGGAAAAGGATGTGGCTTTCGGGCCGAAGAACATGGACCTGCCCGAGGAGGAAATCGGCCGGAGGGTCAGGGAAGCCCTGGAGCTGGTGGGCCTGAACTATTCGGAAATAAAGGACCGCTCCCCCTTCGAGCTCAGCGGCGGCCAGATGCGGAGAGTTGCCATTGCCGGGGTTCTGGCTATGAAGCCCAAAGTACTGATTCTTGACGAACCCACCGTGGGTCTGGACCCAAGGGGCAGGGATGAGATCCTGCGAGAGATAGTGCGGCTGAGGGAAAGGCAGAACATAACCGTGATACTTGTATCCCACAGCATGGAGGACATCGCAAAACTGGTGGATAAGATCGCCGTGATGCACCGGGGACGGATGGTCGACAGCGGCACACCACGGGAAATATTCAGGAACTACGAAGGCCTTTCCTCGATAGGGCTTGACATACCCCAGATCACCCACCTGATGTTGAGGCTGAAACACCAGGGAAAGGACGTTTCCACCGAAGTGCTGACCGTCGAGGAAGCCGAAGCGGAGATTTTAAGGGCGGCGAGGAGGAAGGGCCGTGCGTGAGATAACCATAGGGCAGTATATACCCGGAAATTCAGTAATACACCGGCTGGATCCTAGGACCAAGATACTGATAACCTTTGCGTTCATGGTGTTGCTGTTCGTCATAGACGATTTCACGGGGTACGCGTTCCCCGCTGTTTTCATAATAGTAGCTTCGCTTTTGTCGGGAATTTCGCTGAAATATATGATAAGGGGCCTTCGGCCGCTGGTAGTCATAATACTGCTGACTTTCGTCCTTAACCTTTTTATGATAAAGGGCAGGGTGATTTACGAGGTAGGTCCCCTTGATATAACTTACGAGGGGCTGCACCAGGGCGTTTTCATGGTACTGCGGCTCGTGATGCTCATAGTCGGTACATCGCTGCTCACCCTCACGACATCGCCGATCACCCTGACCGACGGCATAGAGAGCCTTTTAAAGCCCTTCAGTAGAGTGGGAGTGCCGGCCCACGAGCTGGCAATGATGATGACCATAGCCCTGAGGTTCATACCCACCCTAATGGAAGAAACCGATAAGATAATGAAAGCCCAGATGGCAAGAGGCGCCGATTTTTCCAGCGGGAACATCGTAAAGCGGGCGAAAAGCCTGGTACCCCTGCTGGTTCCCCTGTTCATAAGCGCCTTCCGGAGGGCCGACGACCTGGCCATGGCTATGGAATCCCGGTGCTACCGCGGAGGGGAAAACCGCACCCGCATGAAGCAGCTGAGGATGACGTACGCGGACCTGGTCGCCTTTATCGCGACAGGCCTTCTGGCGGCGGGGAGCCTTGCAAGCCGGTTTATCTGGTAGGTGACAGCCTTGAACGTAAAAATCCTGCTGGAGTACGACGGCACCAATTATCACGGCTGGCAAAAGCAGAACAACGCCCTTACCGTCCAGGAAGTGCTGGAGAAGGCCGTATACGTACTGACGGGAGAAAGGGTAAGCATAATCGGAGCCGGCAGGACCGATGCGGGGGTTCACGCCAGAGGCCAGGTGGCCAATTTCCGCACGAATACCCGCATACCGGTCGAGAGGCTGCCGTACGCCCTGAATAGCAAACTGCCCGAAGACATAACGGTTAAAGGCGCCAAGGCGGTTCCCGACGACTTTCACGCGCGTTACAGCGCCAGGGCGAAGGTGTACACCTACAGCATATACAATGCCCCTTTTCCGTCGCCTCTCCTGCGGAGATACAGCTATTTCTTCCCGCTGCCGCTGGACGTGGAGGCGATGAGAAGGGCTGGAAAAGCCTTTATGGGCGTCCACGATTTTGCGGCTTTCAGGGCGTCCCGAAGCACGGTAAAGTCGTCGGTTAGAAATATAACGAGGCTCGACGTAAAAAAGTGCGGGGACCTGATAACCATCGAGGTGGAAGCTGACGGATTTTTATACAATATGGTGAGGATTATCGCGGGCACCCTGCTGGAAGTGGGGACTGGAAAAAGGGATCCGGAAGAGATACCGTCGATTATAGAGTCCCGGGACCGGGAAAGAGCGGGTGTGACGCTGCCGGCTCATGGACTCTGCCTGGAAAAAGTGATATACTGACAGCTTGACACGCCAGGAGCGTTATAATAAAATAACCTTGTGGTTTGAGGAGGGATAAAATGAGCACGTTCATGGCTAAAAAAGAGGAAATAAAGCGGGACTGGTACGTTATAGATGCTACGGATAAACCTTTAGGGAGACTTGCAGCTCAGGTAGCCAAGATATTAAAGGGAAAGCACAAGCCCATTTACACGCCCCATGTGGATACCGGTGACCACGTCATTATCGTCAACGCCGACAAAGTCGTACTTACCGGCAAAAAGCTGGATAAAAAGATTTATTACCGCCATTCCCTTTATCCGGGCGGACTGAAGGCGGAAACCTACCGCCACTTCCTGCAGAGAGCTCCCGAAAAGGTCATATACAAGGCAGTATGGGGTATGCTTCCTCACAATTCCCTGGGCCGCAGGATGATCAAAAAGCTGAAGATCTACAAGGGACCGGAACATCCCCATCAGGCCCAGCAGCCCAAGGAATTACCTTACGAGGGATAAGGAAGGAGGTTGAGCATGAAAGAAGCTATTCTAGCCACCGGAAGAAGAAAAACCTCTGTCGCCAGGGTATGGCTTACGCCGGGATCGGGGAGGATCCTGATCAATAAAAGGCCTTTTGAAGAATACTTTCCCCTGGAGACACTGAGAAATGACGTGACAAGGCCGCTCATCGTGACAAACACCCTGGGCAAGTTTGATATCATAGCCAGCGTGAGAGGTGGAGGAGTTACCGGTCAGGCCGGAGCCGTAAGGCACGGCATAGCCAGAGCCCTGCTGCAGATCGACGAGATCCTCAAGCCCCTGCTCAGGAAGGAAGGTCTGCTCACCCGCGACCCGCGTATGGTCGAGAGGAAAAAATACGGTCTCAAGAAGGCCCGCCGTGCACCGCAATTTTCCAAGAGGTAAAGAAGGACGCAGTCCTTCTTTTTCTTTTTGCTCCTTTTTATACACATGGCTAGACAAAGACCGTTAAAAATTGTACTATAAACTTAAAAGGTGTACTTTTCATACTTTAACAGGGAGGGCTAAATTATGTACGATCTTGCCATTATCGGAGCCGGGCCCGCAGGGTTGTCGGCGGCGATTTACGGAGCCCGTGCCAGACTTTCCACAGTGATGATTGAGAAGATGTACCCCGGAGGGCAGGCCGCTATAACTGACCTTATAGAGAACTATCCCGGGTTTCCCGAGGGCATAGGCGGGGCCGAACTGACTGAATCCATGAAGAAACAGGCCGAGAGGTTCGGGGCACAGTTTCTGAACGGCGATGTGGAGAAAATCGAAAAAGACGGAGAAAAATTCGTAATCCGGCTAAAAACCGAGACTCTGGAGGCCAGGACCGTTATCCTCGCCATGGGTGCCGAAGCGAGGAAGCTCGGGGTGAAAGGTGAGAAGGAGTTCATCGGCAGGGGAGTTTCCTACTGCGCCACCTGCGACGGAGCTTTCTATACGGACAGGCCCGTGATGGTGGTCGGCGGCGGCGATACCGCTATAGGGGAAGCCATTTATCTTACGCACTTTGCCACCAGCGTCACAGTGGTGCACCGCAGGAACGAACTCAGGGCCACCAAAATTCTCCAGGAAAGGGCCTTCAAAAACGAGAAGATTAAATTTATATGGGACTCGGTCGTTGACGAGATAAAGGGCGGCGACACTGTAGAGGAAGTCGTCGTAAGAAACGTAAAAACGGGGGGGAAGACCTCGGTCCCCGTCGACGGTATCTTTGTAGCCATCGGGTGGGACCCCAACACCGCCATTGTTAAAGACCTAGTAAAGCTGAACGAAAGGGGCTACATAATCACCGATGAAAGCATGGCCACAAACGTGCCGGGACTTTTTGCCGCAGGGGATATAAGGGAAAAATCCCTGCGCCAGGTTGTGACAGCTGTTGCCGACGGAGCCATCGCGGCGGTTTCAGCCGAAAAGTACCTCGAGGATCACCAGTTAAGATAAAAGGTATATTTTTATGTTCAAAAAGAAGGACTTCGCATCAAAACTGCGAAGTCCTTCTTTTTTATTGCATACTTGAAAACACTATTGAATATATATACAACATAATGTATAATTATTAATGATTTATCAAAGATAGATATATTTCCGGGGGGAGAGGATATTATGAAAAAAGTGGTGCTCGCCTACTCGGGCGGACTCGACACTTCGGTGGCCATAAAGTGGCTCAAGGAGAATTACAACTGCGAGGTGGTGGCCCTCTGTGCAGACCTGGGAGAGGGCAAGGACCTGAAGTTTATAAAAAATAAGGCCGAGAGCATTGGAGCAGTGAAATGTTATGTAGTGGACGCAAAGGATGAGTTTATAAAGAATTACGCCTTTCCGGCCCTAAAGGCCAATGCCCTTTACGAAGGGGTTTACCCACTGAGCGCAGCTCTTTCCAGGCCGCTCATTTCGAAGCTTCTGGTAGACGTGGCGAGGCGTGAGGGGGCCTTTGCGGTGGCCCACGGTTGTACCGGCAAGGGCAACGACCAGGTCAGGTTTGACGCGTCGGTGGCGGCGCTGGGGCCGGACCTGAAGGTGATCGCTCCGGTAAGGGAATGGCCCATGTCCAGGGAAGAGGAAATAGAGTACGCTGTGAATAACGGTATCCCGGTGCCTGTCGGTAAGGAAAACCCGTTCAGCATAGACCAGAATCTCTGGGGAAGGAGTATAGAATGCGGTGTCCTGGAAGACCCGTGGGTGGAGCCGCCGGAAGAGGCCTTCGAGTGGACCGTGTCGCCGGAAAAAGCCCCGGATGAGCCCACTTACGTTGAGATAACCTTCGAAAAGGGCGTGCCCGTAGCTCTGGACGGAAAAGAAACGACTCCGGCGGAACTGGCGCAGGAGCTGAATAAGATCGCCGGCAGAAACGGTTTCGGGCGGATAGACCACGTGGAAAACCGCCTTGTGGGGATAAAATCCAGGGAAGTTTACGAATGTCCCGCATCGCTGTTACTCATAAACGCCCACCGGCAGCTGGAAGGCCTGACCCTTCCGGGGGAGGTCCTGCACTTCAAATACGGTGTCGAACAGAAATACGCCGAACTGGCATACAACGGCCTCTGGTATTCGCCGCTGAAGGAGGCTCTGGATGCTTTTATTGATGAAACCCAGAAGGTCGTCAGCGGCACGGTTAAAGTAAAGCTTTTGAAAGGCAGCGCCATGGTGGTGGGCAGGAAATCGGCCCATTCGCTGTACGACGTCAAGCTCGCCACCTACGCTGAAGGGGATCTTTTTGACCACAAAGCGGCCGTTGGGTTTATAACCCTGTGGGGACTGCCCACAAAGGTTTACGCCCAGGTGAATAAGAAAACGAACCTCGAACCGGAGGGAGAGTTATGAGTAAAAAACTCTGGGGCGGAAGGTTTGAGAAGGAAACCGACGATCTGGTGGAAAAATTCACCGCCTCGATAGAATTCGATAAGAAACTTTACGAACAGGACATAACGGGCAGTATGGCCCACGCCAGGATGCTGGCCCGAGCCGGAATAATCCCAAAGGAAGAAGCCGCCCAGATCATAAAGGGGCTCCTGGAGATTAAGCTGGAGATAGAACGGGGCGAGTTTCCGTTCACCTGCGAACTGGAAGATATACACATGCACGTGGAAAGCCGGCTCTTTGAGAAAATAGGCCCGGTAGCCGGCATGCTTCATACTGCCCGCAGCCGCAACGACCAGGTGGCTCTGGATCTACACCTTTACGTGAAGGAGAAGATCGCCGAAGTCGTCGACAAAATCGAGGAGCTTATGAAAGTACTCTGGAAACTGGCTGCGGAAAACCGGGATGCGGTCATGCCCGGTTACACCCATCTCCAGAGGGCGCAGCCGGTGACCCTTTCCCGGTACTTCAAAGCCTATTATTACATGCTCCGGAGGGATAAGGAACGCTTTTCGGCAGCAATGAAAGGCGCCGACATAATGCCCCTGGGGGCCTGTGCCCTGGCCGGTACCACGCTCCCCATAGACAGGCAATACACCAGGGAACTTCTGGGGTTTTCCCGAATTTACGAGAATACCATAGACGCCGTCAGCGACAGGGATTTCGTTATCGAATTCATATCCTGCTCGGCCATGCTGATGGTCCACCTTTCCAGGATGGTCGAAGAGTTCATCCTGTGGAGCACCTCCGAATTCGACTTCATAGAGCTGGACGACGCCTTCGCCACCGGCAGCAGCATAATGCCGCAGAAGAAAAACCCCGACGTGCTGGAGCTAATCCGGGGCAAGGCGGGGCGGGTTTTCGGCAACCTGATGTCGGTCCTGACCGTTATGAAGGGTCTGCCGCTTGCCTACAACAGGGATATGCAGGAGGACAAAGAGCCGCTCTTCGACACGGCGGACACGGTGACAGCCTGCCTTTCGGTGCTGCCGGGGCTTCTTTCAACAATGAAGATCAAGAAGGAAAACATGAAGAAAGCCGTAGAAGACAGCTTCGCCGACGCCACCTATTACGCCGAATACCTGGTGAAAAAGGGCATGCCCTTTCGCACGGCTCACGAAGTAGTGGGGAAGATGGTGTCCTACTGCATCAAGAAGAATAAGAAATTGAGGGATTTGAGCCTCCCGGAATTCAAGAACTTTTCCGAGCTCTTCGAGGAAGATGCGCTGAACCTTTCCCGCTATCCGGAGGAAGTGAAAAATAAAAAGGCTTTATAGAATATTAGCCTCACCGCAAGGTGAGCTAAAACTTTTTATGCACCATTGAGGAAGTGTTTTTAGCACATTACCCGCAATCTTTAAAAAAATTTTATCTTCGGAGAACTTTTTGCATCCACTTTCGTTAATGAAAATGACATTGTTATTTCCGTAATATTGATATATTTAATACAAATAGATAAAATTAAAGTATTCAAAACCGAAGTTGCAATAACGGGTTTTTCTTGCACCATAAAATAAGGAGGCAGTATGACTTTATGATGTTGTTCTAGGAATTGGCTTGCTAGCCATTTTCCTTTTAGTTGGTTAATGAACAGAACAAAAATAACGGGAGTTGATGAAATGGTGTTTAAAAACAAATGGTATATTTTGAGTGCAGTTTTGTCATTGACCGTTATTTTTACTGCTATAATGTATGCGAATATTAATGGGTGGTATTCGGGGGGGCAAAAAACTGCAAACGGGGAAGTAATCGCCAGAATAGATGGCAAAGAGATTACCGAAAAGGATTTTGAAATGGCGCTGTGGGTCGAAGAACAAAAATATGAGTTTCAATTGAAAAAATACGAGCGCGAAAAACAGCATGCTGACGAGAATGTTCTTATACCGCTTCCCCAAAGAGCAAGTCCGGAGCAGGTACTTGATAGATTGATAGATAACGAGGTTTTATATCAGGAAGCCAAATCCCAGGGCTTGGAAGTCTCATATGAGGAAGCTAAAAATTATATGGAACAGGTAAGAAAAACAACAAACGATATAATGGAAGGGGAAATACAAGTTGCCGACAGAGAGGAATTTATGGAAAGTCAAAAACTTATAAAACAATCTATCGAGAAAATGGGAATCAGCGAAGACGAATATTGGAACCGGGTTGTTCAAGCATATCAAAAGTCTCTAGCCATAAGCAGATTAAAGGCAAAAGTACTATCCTCGATGCCGGAAGAAGTAAGAAAAGATCCGGAGAAGGTTCGCTTATATTTCGAACAATATGCAAAGGATTTAAGGAGAAAACACAAAGTTGAAATACTCAAAAAGGATTTTTGAAAGCCCTAATCAAATGAAAAATAGATTTTATGATTATTTATACCGGAGGTAAACTATGAAAAAGTTTGTTTTGAGAGTAATTATTTTTTCTTTTTTTATTTTGTTACTTGGTGGTTGTAAAGGCCCTCCTTCAAACCAGGTTGTACCTAGAGAAGGTGTAAATGTTGGAGAAGAAATAAAAAAGCTTGAAAATAAAATTTTAGAATTGGAAGAAGAGCTGCGTTCTAAGGAAATAGATATTAATTACCTCAAGGAAGAGAGATTATTATAGGGAATTTATCGATTCTGTATTGGAAAAACTGAGTGAAGATGAATTAAAAGAAATTGTACAAAAGGAATGGTGGTACACGTTATCAATAGAATATAGTGAAAAGGATAAAAATGACGTTAGCATTACTTTCCCCAAAAATGGCAGGATAATGTTAGACAAGTCAGACTTTACATTAGTACTTTGTGAACATACTGTGTCGTTTCCTATAGTGGATAATGCTAAAAAATATAAGAAAATATGTGATCAGGTTCAGCTGCCGAATTTAACCGACCAAATAAAAATAAAGAACTACGATAATTATGAGATAGCTGCGGGTTCAGGTACGGTAGTTGACTCGATAGCCTATGAATTTAGCAACGTGCCCAAGGGCACAGAAATAAAAGTCGAAATTTCGGACAAATTGCGGCAGAAGCTTGGAATGGAAAGTAAAGTTTTGGTAATATTAATTAAATAACTTATATAATTTTGTCAAAAAGGGAATTTGATGGGGAATGGGATAAAGGCCCGGCCTGATATATCTTTCGAATTCGGTATGTATAAAGAATAAATTATTTCGTTCAAAAAAAATAGATTCTACAGGCTTGTAGCAAATATTAGAACTAGAGGTAGCTAATGGTATACCATAGAGGGACGTTAGGGGAATTGCTCCCTGAAGTAAATATACTTGGAGAGGAAGGCAAAAATGAGAACACTCCTGATTTATCTCCTGGCTGCTTTTTTAATGCTTTCGGGGTGCGGTACGGCGGAAAATAAAAACGCAAAAGTTGCAAAAGATTATCTTAAAAGCATGGGTTATAAAATCGTTTCGTATGAAGGAACCGCCGGAGAATACGTGCTGACAAAAGAAAAATTAACCCAAATGCCCTACATGCAGTACTGGGGTTTGCAAAGGGAAGACCCCGGCAAATATATCGGTAAAACCATTACCGTTGAAAAGTTCATAGTGAAAAACCATCCGTTGGACAACTGGGAATCCAGCAGCAAATTTGACCCCGTGAAATCTAAAGGGAAGACCATAATGTGGGTTTTCCTGGCGGATAATCGCGTTGTTGGAGGGATTTCGTACCCTGTGGTTGACAAGATGTTGTACGGTAGTGTTTGGTCTATCGACGGTAAGACTTTAGAAGAAGTCCATTCTATAAGCTATTCCGAATGGTTGGAGCAATGGATGTCTAGATTCAGGTAGATTTAATTCCCGATGTAGGCTGGTTGGTTAAACTAAAGGGCCGGAGGTATTGATGTCCCCCGGCCGGATGGGAATCAGCTCGGTCATTATGACTGGACTGAAACAGCTAATATCCGAGCAGTGTGAGCATGAAACCCAGTACTATGAAAAATGCAATAATAATCATTAGAAAAGCATCGTATTTTCTTTTTAGTAGAGAGACTAACCCAAAATATAAAATTATCAATAATAAGATGGAAAAAATTATATAATTTACCTTTACCCCGAAAATTCCTGTAAGCCAGTGATATATTTTCTTTGGTATTATGAATTTGGGTTTAATATTTATCTCTATAAATTCTATTATTTTATCATTGACTTGGTCGTTCATATGCAGAACAAACCTCATTTTACCCGTTTTCTTTTTTCAATGCCTTATTGAAATAAGAATTCATCATACCCAGTAATATTCCAAAAAATGCCGTATATATCCAGGCAAATCCTTCTCTGGCAAAAGGTAAGTAATATATAACATCATATATTTTATTTAAGTTTAATCCGGCTGCCGATAAACCATCAACAACACTTATCAGCAGCGTGAAAATGGTTGCATAAGCATAGGAACGATTATTTTTAATAAACGAATCAAAGGTATTCATCAGAATTAAAACTATAACCACCGGATATACCGATACAAGAATCGGGACCGAGAATTTGATAATCTTTTCTACTCCAAACGCACCAATAAAAGCACTAAAAATGGATATAATCACCACCATGCTCTTATAGCCAATCCTGTTTTTTGTCAAACGGCTGAAATATTCGGCCGAAGTTGCCGTTAAACCCACCGATGTAGTCAAGCATGCAAGAGAGACTGCAAGCCCGAGAGCGATTTTGCCAAAATTCCCGAGTTCCTTTTCCACTATAGAAATTATTAATGCCGTTTTCCCTATTTCTCCCGTAAAGAGCGTCGAAGCAGTAGCCCCGAGGTACATAAGCCCGCCGTATACAAAAAGTAATCCAAGGGCAGCTATTAATCCGGAAATAATCGTTAAGTTGATCTTTTCCCCTACCCTATCATATCCCCTTTCTCTTAATGCCTTTATTATGATTCCTGCAAAAACCGTAGAAGCAAGGGCGTCCATCGTCTGATATCCTTCGGAAAAGGCTTTGCCAAAAGGATTTGATATATTAGAAGTAGTAAATTCGCCTATCGGATCTATTATTCCTTTAATTATAATTACCGCAAGCATTACAAGCAGAAATGGAGTCAATAATTTACCTATATAGTCTATTACCTTGGATTGGTTTATAGTAAAATATATATTTATGGTTAATTGTAAAATTAAATGCGACAGTAAAAAAAGTTGAACCATAGCATGAAACCCGATATGATGTTGGTTGACAAAAAACTAACACATATGGAGGGTTCAGCTATGGTTCTTACTAAAGAGTATACCACATCACCACCCACTTTTAAACACCTTACACCCTACGAAAGAGGTAAAATTTGTGCCCTGCTCAAAGAAGGTTTCTCACCAACTCAAATCGCTAAAAAACTCGGCCGTCATCGCAGTACTATTTACCGCGAAATCAAGCGTGGTACAACGACTCAACTTCGCACAGATCTAACTACATACAGCACTTACTTCCCGGAAACCGGTCAG
>NZ_VNHO01000028.1:0-25000 GCF_008124715.1 Thermosediminibacter litoriperuensis
CTGTATGTAGTTAGATCTGTGCGAAGTTGAGTCGTTGTACCACGCTTGATTTCGCGGTAAATAGTACTGCGATGACGGCCGAGTTTTTTAGCGATTTGAGTTGGTGAGAAACCTTCTTTGAGCAGGGCACAAATTTTACCTCTTTCGTAGGGTGTAAGGTGTTTAAAAGTGGGTGGTGATGTGGTATACTCTTTAGTAAGAACCATAGCTGAACCCTCCATATGTGTTAGTTTTTTGTCAACCAACATCATATCGGGTTTCATGCTATGGTTCAACTTTTTTTACTGTCGCATTTAATTTTACAATTAACCTCACAGAAAAACAACAAAAAATTTGCCAATAACTCTTGCATAAAATAGGGATTGATGCTATAATAACATCTGCAAGTTCAGTTTTTGAACTTGTTAGACAATCTTATGATTTCGGGACGATTCCGGTTCCCGGGACCACATAGTGGGCGCTTAGCTCAGTGGGAGAGCGCTTCCTTGACGCGGAAGAGGTCGTAAGTTCAATCCTTACAGCGCCCACCATTTTTATGCCTGAAAAAGGCTCTTTTTTTATGCCAGATTTTAGGTCTGCTCCCTTCATTTTGTTGTATAAGGGATCATGACACGGACATATAATATTTATAAGCTAGGAAGGGAGTGACCTCAGTGCGCTTTTTAACCATCGGAGTTATAGAACCGGTCGACGGTTTTGAAGATAGATTGCGCGCGGAATTAGACATACTAAAGGGAAAGGGAGTGGGAGTGATTCTGCGCAGAGAAAAGGTCGGGACTTCGATTTTTTATAACTGCGCAATAGATGATGATTTCTTTACTTCTATTGCCGAAATGCTGGCGGACGTGGTAATCGACTTTTGGGAGCCTAAACTTTTAAAAAGAATTATGAAGAAATTTTTTTATTTTGATAAGAACGAACAAAGATCCATATATGATTTTGCCAGGAGGATATTAAATTTTTCTTATCGCAACGATAAAAAGGATTCGCCTTGTCACCTAAAACGTAAGACGGTATTGATACATAAAATTCTGGATTACCTTAATAACTGCAGCAACACGATAATCCTGGACGGATTTATAAATTTCAGGTTGAAAGAGTACATCGAGCTGCTGGAAGAAGTCGTCGATAAGGCTATCGATGAGTACCTGATGGAAAAGGAGTACCGGGAATTTATAAATTTACTCAGGTTTTTTGTGGATCTTCATGAGCCAAAAGAAGAATTGGTTCACGTTCTGGTAAGAAACGGTGAATTTCTCCTACTGGACGGAGATATGAAACCGGTAGAGAAGGATAAAGGTATTGACGCCTTAGCGAAGGAAAACCCCGATCTTAGCCTGGACGATATCGCAGTGAGCACCCTAATTAACGTGGCCCCCAGGAAGATCATAATTCACGGTTATACCGGCCTGGAAAAAAGCGAAGTCATAAGTATAATTTATAACATTTTTGAGGGCCGGGTTTATTTTTGCAGTAACTGCGAAATCTGCCTGGCCTCAAAGCCAAGCAAGAAGTAAAATTTTGTGAGCCCCAGGGGCTCTTTTTTTGCTGGCTATTTGGCGGCACATATGTTATATTATATTTCGAGACCGAAGCGATTGAAGATTTGCGGGGTAGAAACGATGGATTACAATTACATAATACTGCAGTTAATACTGATGCCGTTTATCGGAGCTTTTATAGGCTGGGAGACCAATGTGCTGGCGATCAAACTCATATTTCGGCCTTTAAAACCAGTGAATATTCTCGGGTTCCAGATGCAGGGCCTTATTCCAAAGAGGAGGGCGGAGATTTCAAAAAATATAGGCGAAACCCTGGAAAGAGAAGTCCTGTCTTCCGACGACATAGTGGAGCGGTTGACGTCGGATAATATAAAACGGCAGATACTCGCCAACCTTAAAAATATTGTAGAGGAAAAAGCTAATGAGAAACTGCCGGCTTTTATACCGCAACCTTTAAGAACAGGAATAACGGCTTACTTGAGGGAAGTCGTAGACCGCCACGGAGAAGATATCTTCGATGAGTTAAAGGCAAACCTAGTCTCTAAGTTCAGGGAAGAGATAAAGCTGGGCATGATGGTGGAAGAGAAAATCAATTCCTTCGACCTGAAGCAGCTGGAAAATCTGATAATAAAACTTTCCAGGAAAGAACTCAGGCAGATCGAGATTCTCGGCGGAGTCATAGGGTTTTTCATAGGGTTGGTGCAGGCGGTGTTCTCATATTATGTTAATTTTTTCAGGTAAAACTTGACTTTAATTTTTCTTGAGATTATAATAAATAAAAATTGAATAATATGCGGACGGTGAAGAGAAGAGTAGGCTTATGATTTCTCCCAGAGAGGGGCCGGTAGCTGGAAAAGCCCTGAGAATAGTAAGCTGAAGACCACCTCGGAGTCCGAAGGCGGCACCTTTATGCCATAAAGAGTTTCAATTAGGGTGGAACCACGGGAGCAACCTCTCGTCCCTTTCGGGACGAGAGGTTTTTCGATTTTGATCATCAAACTGAAAAGAGGGGGAAACGATGCAGGAAACGGTGAAAGTTGTCTTGAAGGGAAATGAGGAGAGGGTTTATCCTAAAGGCGTCACTGTGATGGAAATAGCCCGGGACCTGGGTCCCAGACTTGTGAAAGAAGCCCTCGTGGCAAAGGTTAACGGCGTTGTTGTGGACCTGAGTCACCGGATTGAAGAGGATTCTTGTGTTGAAATACTGACCTTTGAAGACGAGGAAGGAAAGAATGCATTCAGGCACAGCACCTCTCACGTCATGGCCCAAGCCGTAAAGAGGCTTTTCCCGGATGTAAAGCTCGCCATAGGACCTTCTATTGAAGAGGGTTTTTACTACGATTTTGACAGAGATGAGAGTTTTACACCCGAAGACCTGGAGAAGATCGAAAAAGAAATGGAAAGGATAGTAGCTGAAGACCAGCCCTTTATCCGGATGGAAGTATCCAGGGAAGAGGCCGTTGAAAAGTTGAAGGAGATGGGAGAACCGTACAAGGTCGAACTGGTTGAAAACCTACCCGGGGATGTTAAGATAAGTTTTTACAAAAACGGTGAATTCATCGACCTGTGCGCCGGCCCCCATATACCGTCCACGGGGAGAATAAAGGCTTTTAAGCTGACAAGTCTTGCAGGGGCTTACTGGAAAGGCGACCAGCGCAACAAGATGCTCCAGAGGATTTACGGCACATCGTTCCCCAAAAGATCCATGCTGGATGAATACCTAAGGAAGCTGGAAGAAGCTAAAAAGAGAGACCACAGAAAGCTCGGGAGGGAGCTGGGCCTCTTCAGCATGCACGAAGAAGGGCCGGGATTTCCGTTCTTCCATCCAAAGGGAATGGTGCTGTGGAACACGCTGATAGATTTCTGGAGAAAGGAGCACCAAAAAAGGGGATATCAGGAAATCAAAACACCCATCATATTGAACGAGGAGTTGTGGAAGCGCTCGGGGCACTGGGACCACTATAAGTCCAATATGTACTTTACGCAGATTGACGGTGAAGGCTACGCCATAAAACCCATGAATTGTCCCGGAGGGATACTGGTTTACAAGAATGATGTGCACAGCTACAGGGAACTCCCGTTAAAACTGGCGGAACTGGGCCTGGTTCACAGGCATGAACTTTCCGGCGTGCTGCACGGCCTCATGAGGGTGAGGAGCTTTACCCAGGATGATGCCCACATTTATATGATGCCTTCGCAGATCGAACAAGAGATTTTAGAGGTAATAAATCTGGCCGACCATATATACAGAATTTTCGGGTTTGACTACCATGTGGAGCTGTCCACCAGACCAGAAAATTCCATGGGTCCCGATGAACTATGGGAAAGGGCTACCGCGGCCTTGAAAAACGCCCTGGACAAAAAAGGGCTTCCCTACAAGATAAATGAAGGTGATGGAGCTTTTTACGGGCCCAAAATAGATTTTCACTTAAAGGACAGCATAGGGCGTACCTGGCAGTGCGGCACGATACAGCTGGATTTCATGATGCCGGAGCGCTTCGACCTTACGTATATCGGCCCGGACGGAGAAAAACACAGGCCTGTAATGATTCACCGCACTATTTTCGGCAGTCTGGAACGCTTTATCGGAATCCTTATAGAACACTACGCAGGAGCTTTTCCTGTATGGCTTGCACCGGTGCAGGTCCGAGTGATTCCCATAAGCGAAAAGTTTATGGACTACGCCCGTAAGGTAAAAGCCCAACTGGAGAATAGTGATATTAGGGTGGAACTTGACGAAAGAAACGAGAAAATCGGTTATAAGATCCGAGATGCCCAGGTGCAGAAGATCCCTTACATGCTGATTGTGGGAGAGAAGGAAGCGGCTGAAGGCACGGTTTCAGTGAGGATTCGCGAAAAGGGCGATGTGGGGACCAGGAATTTGAAAGATTTCATCGAAGAGATAACCGCGCGAATTAAAAATAAGGAATAAATCAACAAAATAATTGACATTGGGAAATACCGTGTGATATATTAGATAACGTGATCTGTAAAACTAAAAAGTACCCCTTTAAAAAGCAGAAGAATTCATCTTCTCACCTTATGGCGAATGCCTATAAGGTTTTTACGCGTCAATGAGGACAGGTGGATTCTTCCTGTCCTTTTATTTTATTTATTTTTGGAGGTGAACGGTATTACCAAAGAAAAGGAACTGGAGGTCAATTACGAAATAAGGGCCCGGGAGGTTAGGGTTATCGACACCGACGGGAAACAGCTGGGGATAATGCCGCTGAAGGAAGCCTTAAGGATCGCGCAGGAAAGGCAACTCGACCTAGTTAAGGTGGCTCCACAGGCGAAACCGCCGGTCTGCAAGATAATGGACTACGGCAAGTATAAGTACGAACAGAGCAAGAAGGAAAAAGAAGCCAGGAAGAATCAGAAGGTCATCAGCATAAAGGAAATCCGTATGAGCCCCAATATAGAGGAGCACGATTTCCAGGTCAGGGTTAAAAATGCCCTCAGGTTTCTAGATGACGGCAACAAGGTGAAGGTTACTATAAGATTCAGGGGAAGGGAAATTACTCACACCCAGTTGGGCGAGGATGTTCTCAAGAGACTAGCGGATAGCGTCAGGGAAAAGGGTGTTGTAGAAAAACCCCCGGTTATTGAGGGGAGAAACATGGTTATGATACTTTCTCCAAAACAAAATACATCTAAGGAGTGAAGATACATGCCAAAGATAAAGACTCACAGGGGTGCTGCCAAGAGATTTGATCTTACGAAAAAGGGGAAAATTAAAAGAGCCAAGGCCTATAAAAGCCATCTTCTGACTCATAAGTCCAATAAGAGGAAAAGACATTTGAGAAAACCTGCACTGGTGAGCAAAGCAGATTACAAGCGCATCAAACAGCTCATTCCATACAAGTAAACTTTGGAGGGGATAGGATATGGCAAGAGTGAAAAAGGGCGTCACAGCTCGCAGAAGGCATAAAAAGATTTTAAAGCTCGCGAAAGGGTATTACGGAGCAAAAAGCAAGCGGTTTAAAATAGCGAATCAGGCGGTTTTAAAATCCCTGATGTATGCTTATGTGGGCCGTAAGCTAAAAAAGCGCGATTTCAGGAAGCTATGGATTACAAGAATAAATGCTGCCGCCAGAGCCAACGGCTTGTCTTACAGCAAATTTATAAATGGACTTAAAAAAGCGGGTATCCAGATAAATCGCAAAATGCTAGCCGAAATGGCCATTCACGATCAGGGAGGCTTTACCCAACTAGTAGAAATTGCTAAAGCTAACATAAAATAAAAAGCGGCTTCGGTCGCTTTTTTAAGCTTTTAGGAGGCGATTAAAAATTAAAGTGATAGCGGTCGGCCTTCGGTTGAAATTAAGACCCGCTCAGATACTCGTTCTAGGATTTGCTACAGTTATCCTTGTGGGCGCCGTTCTGCTTTCGTTACCCGTGGCCTCAAAAAGCGGTGAGAGCGTGGGCTTTTTAAACGCACTTTTTACTGCCACATCTGCTGTGTGCGTGACCGGACTCGTAGTCGTAGACACCTATACTCAGTATTCTCTGTTTGGCCAGATCCTGATAATGTTTCTCATACAAATCGGCGGACTGGGATTCATGACGATGACCACGTTAATATTTTTAATCCTGGGCAAGAGGATCACTTTGAAAGAGCGCCTGGTTATGCGGGAAGCGTTAAATCAGCTGACCCTCGCCGGGGTAGTGAAGTTAACCAGGTACATCATTTTTACGACCCTGATATTCGAAGGTTTAGGGGCTTTTTTTCTTTCTTTGCGGTTTGTCAGGGTCTACGGATTATACAGGGGGATATATTACGGAATATTCCATGCGGTCTCGGCGTTTAACAACGCAGGATTTGACCTCATAGGAAACTTCAGAAGCCTTACTCCTTTTGTTGAGGATCCGTTGGTAAATATAGTGATAATGGGGCTGATTATTTTTGGAGGTCTCGGGTTTTCGGTAATATATGACGTATTCACCATAAGAAATTTTCACAGGTTGAGCCTTCATTCAAAAGTGGTGCTCACCATGACGGTATTTCTGCTGGTGGCCGGTTTTCTGGTCATATATGCCCTTGAGTACTCAAACCCCAAGACCCTCGGCAGTCTTTCGCCGGCAGGGAAAATTCTGGCCGCAGCTTTTCAGTCGGTAACACCAAGGACTGCGGGATTTAATACCATAAGTTTACCCGATATGTCGCTGGCCGCCAAATACTTTACCATTTTCCTCATGTTCATCGGAGCTTCGCCGGGTTCTACAGGCGGCGGTGTAAAAACTACCACTTTTGCTTTAGTTTTAATGATGATATATTCAGTAATTACATCCAAGGAAGATGTTGAAATATATAAAAGGCGCATTCCCATGGATAACGTGTTTAAGGCCAGCGTAATAACAGTGATGGCCCTTTTACAGGTACTCTCCGTTTCGTTGCTGCTCGCGATAACAGAAGGGGCCGACTTTATGTCTATACTATATGAAACCGTGTCGGCCTTTGGAACAGTAGGTTTATCCATGGGGATCACACCGCACCTGAGCGATGCGGGGAAGGTGCTGATCATCTTAACTATGTTCAGCGGCAGGTTAGGGCCACTAACGATCGCTCTGGCACTGGCCAGCAAAAAGAAAACGGCTATGTTGAAATATCCTGAAGAGAGAATATTAGTTGGTTGATAACAGGAGGCGACTTTGCTTTG
The DNA here is from genome assembly GCF_008124715.1 of Thermosediminibacter litoriperuensis. GTDB lineage: Bacteria > Bacillota > Thermosediminibacteria > Thermosediminibacterales > Thermosediminibacteraceae > Thermosediminibacter > Thermosediminibacter litoriperuensis. Next base: position 7,163 of record NZ_VNHO01000028.1, read on the forward strand.
AAACAGTTTGTAGTAATAGGCTTGGGGAGATTCGGATCGAGTGTAGCGAAGACGCTGTACAAGCTCGGCTATGATGTGTTGGGTATTGACAGCAATGAGGAAATAGTACAGTCTCTGGTTGATAGTATCACCCATGCAGTCCAGGCCGATGCAACCGATGAGAATACGTTAAAAGCCCTTGGTGTCAGAAACTTCGATGTCGGCATAGTTAGCATAGGCGACGATATTCAGGCCAGCATACTAGTTACCCTGATTCTAAAGGAGCTGGGCTTGAAATACGTCGTGGCTAAAGCCCAGAACGATCTACATGGTAAGGTGCTGTATAAAATTGGGGCTGACAGGGTAGTATTCCCCGAGAGGGATATGGGAATAAGGGTTGCGCACAACCTGGTTTCTTCGAATATACTGGACTATATAGAACTTTCTCCTGATTTTTCTATAGTGGAAATCCAGGCTCTGCCCGAATGGTACGACAAGACTCTGAGGGAATTAGATATGAGGGGACGGCATGGATTGAACGTGATGGCTATCAAGCGCGATGAAGATGTCATTGTCTCTCCCGGCGCCGAGGATTTCATAAAAAAAGGAGATATTCTGGTAGTGGTAGGCCATAACAAGGATATCAAAAAACTTGAAAACCACGTCTAAGTGATACTATGATGAAAAAATTGCCGTGATAAGCCCGGCACATCACTGCTGATTCTGGGCCCCGGAGAAAGTCTATGTATTTATGAGTGAGGGAATATGATGTTCGATTTACCTTCTAAACGACAGATAAAAATGGTTAGGGCTCTGGTTCAGCTTAAAAATTACAGGAAAAGGCACGGACTTTTTTTGGTGGAAGGGCTCAGGGCTACGGAAGAAGCTTTGAATTCCGATCATTCCGTTGAATTTCTACTGGTGTCCGATGACTTTTTAAAACGGCACAGAGAAAAAATAGAAAAATATGAAAATATGAGGATTTATGAAGTGCCCCGAGAGGTATACGAGACTCTGTCGGATACAGAAGCACCACAGGGCATAATGGCCGTAGTCAGGATGAAAAACTTTGAACTGAGAAACATTTATGAAGATAACTTCCTAATCGTGGCTCTAGACGGAATTAAGGATCCGGGTAATATCGGTACCATTATCCGGACGGCGGACGCTGCGGGGGCCGGCGGTATCCTGGCAGGCAAGGGTTGTGTTGATATATACAACCCCAAGGTGGTAAGGGCCACCATGGGCTCTATATTTCACCTGCCGGTTATTGAAGGAGTAGACCTTCCGGCAGTACTACACGAGTTGTCCCAAAAAGGTGCCAAGATAGTGGTTACCCACCTCGGCGCAGAAAAAAGCTATTTTGACGTGGATTTAACCGGTTCCGTAGTGCTGGTGTTCGGGAGCGAAGCTGAGGGCGTTTCCCCTGAAATCCTGGAAATGCCCGTCGAACTGGTGAAAATTCCCATGCCCGGAAGGGCGGAATCCCTAAATGTTGCGGTAGCCAGCGGGATAGTACTGTTCGAAGCGGTGCGTCAAAGAAGCCACCCCTTTCCCTTGTAAAACGGGAGCGGCTATGTTATAATTATCTTAAACGCAGAGAAAGGGCGTGGTCTTTTGTTGACCGCTGACTTTTTTTGGAATATTTTTGAAGCTACAGGCTCGATAGTGGCTTACTTGATATATAGGAGGCTAATTCTGCAATAGAAAGGCTATGAAGGAGAGAGTAGGCGGGGGAACCTTTCAGGGAGAAAGAGCCGTAGACTGGAAGCTCTTTTAAGGTGAAGCTGCCCAAGTTCACTCTGGAGCCGGGAGGTTGAATGCCAGTAATCCTCTCCGGTTTTCCCCGTTAAAGGAAGAAGAGGGTTTGATTGCGGTTATAAACTGAAAAAGGGTGGTACCACGGGAGCATAAGCTTTCGTCCCTGAGGAGGGGCGAAAGCTTTTTTAGTATAATTTTAGTATAATTATATTTCAGAGGAGGTAAAGGCGGTGAAGCAAGAACTGATAAATTTGAAAGAAGAAGCCCTTCGTGCTCTTGAAACGGCCGGTAATCTAGAAGAGTTGAACGATCTGAGAATAAAATTTCTGGGCAAAAAAGGAAAGCTTACCGTTATTTTGAGGGGAATGGCAGACCTAAAACCTGAAGAAAGACCGGCAATAGGTAAACTGGCTAACGAAATAAAAGAAATCCTCGAAGAAAAATTTTCTCAAAAGTCCCTTGAACTGAAAGAGATAGCAAAAAAAGAACGTCTAAAGAAAGAGGCCATCGACGTAACAATTCCCTCAAAAGTAGCGCTGGGGCATAAACATCCCCTAACCTTGGTATTGGACGAAATAAAAGAAATTTTCCTGGGGCTGGGGTATGAGATAGTGGAAGGACCGGAAATAGAGCTGGATTATTACAACTTTGAAGCCCTGAACATACCTAAAGACCACCCGGCCAGAGACATGCAGGATACCTTCTACATAACAGAAGATATTCTGCTGAGGACCCACACGTCGCCGGTGCAGATCAGGACTATGGAAAACCGGAAGCCCCCGATTAAAGTCATCGTCCCGGGCAGGGTTTACCGCTCCGACGAGGTAGACGCTACCCATTCTCCTGTCTTTCACCAGGTGGAAGGGCTCTTGGTGGGGAAAAACGTGACTATGGCTCAGCTGAAGGGGACGCTGATAACCTTTGCCAAGTTATTCTACGGCGAAGAGAGGATGGTAAGGTTCAGGCCCAGCTATTTTCCGTTTACGGAGCCCAGTGCGGAGATGGACATATCCTGCATAGCCTGCAATGGAAAAGGATGCAGGGTGTGTTCCTATACGGGTTGGCTGGAGATACTGGGTTGCGGAATGGTCCATCCAAATGTATTGAAAAATGCGGGCTACGATCCGGAAGAATTGACAGGATTTGCTTTCGGAATGGGTATAGAAAGGATCGCCATGCTGAAGTACGGTATTAACGATATGAGGTTATTTTTCGAAAACGACCTGCGCTTTTTAGAACAGTTTTAGATAAGGAGGGGGAAAATTATGAAGGTATCTCTTAAATGGATGATGGAATATGTGGATTACAGGGGTAGCGTCGAGGAACTGGCTAAAAGGCTCACTATGTCGGGTTCAAGTGCAGAAAGCATTGAATATCCGGGGCGGGATATAAAAAACGTCGTGGTCGGCGAGATAATCAAAATCGAAAAGCACCCCGATTCCGATAAGCTGCTTGTAACAATCGTTAACGTCGGCGATCGGGCGCTTCAGATAATTACAGGAGCCCACAATATTAAAGAGGGGGACAGGGTGGCGGTCGCCCTGCCGGGAGCAATTATTGAAGGCGGCATCGAGATCAAGGTCCAAAATATAAAAGGCCTGGAATCACAGGGAATGCTATGTTCCGCGAAGGAACTGGGGCTTGATGACCACGGCTTACCAGAGGATATGAAAAGCGGACTTTTGATTTTGCCCGAAGACGCGCCGGTAGGAAATGATATTAAGGATTACATAGGGCTGGAGGATGCCGTCATAGACTTTGAATTAACTCCGAACAGGCCCGATTGTTTGAGCATCGTCGGAATGGCCAGAGAGGCCGCCGCTACCTTCAATATCCCGTTGACTCCGGTTTCTATTAATCTGAAAGAAGAATCCGGCGAAAGGATTCCGGACAAAGTAAATGTGACGGTGGAAGCCAGGGACCTGTGCAAACGCTATATCGCCAGGATAATAAAAGATGTGAAAATAAAGCCCTCGCCTCTCTGGATGCAGAGGAGGTTACAGGTATGCGGAATCCGGCCTATAAACAACATTGTGGATATTACCAATTATGTGATGCTGGAACTGGGTCAGCCCCTTCATGCTTTTGATTATGACAAACTGACAGGTGGTTCAATAATAGTGCGCAGGGGAAACAATGGAGAGAAGATAACCACCCTGGACGGTCAGGTAAGGGAGATCTCCGAAGATACGCTGGTGATAGCCGATAAAAAAGGCCCTGTAGCTTTAGCGGGGATCATGGGGGGAGCCGAAACCGAAGTTTCGGCGGAAACCCGGACCGTACTGCTGGAATCCGCTAATTTCTGGGGTCCTAACATCCGGCGGACATCTAGAAGATTGGGTATTAGGACCGAGGCATCCCTGCGTTTTGAGAAGGGTATTGATCCTAATCTGGCGTCAATGGCGGCTGAAAGGGCCTGCGAGCTGATTGAACGACTGGGGGCCGGCAGGGTATTGAAGGGGTGCGTCGACGTATATCCTGAGCCCGTGCTTCCCGGAAAACTACCTCTAAGGGTTGACAGGTTAAATGCCCTTCTGGGTACTGAGATTTCTAAAGAGCAAATGGTCGATATACTGAGACGGCTGGAAATAGAGGCTATAGAAGAATCCGATCAAACCTTTGTCATCATTCCCACGTTCCGCGCGGATATTACGCAGGAGGCGGATCTGGCCGAGGAAATCGCCCGAATTTATGGATACGACAATCTTCCCTCAACTCTGCCCGGCAGCATAGCCACCTGCGGTAAATTGAACCGCAATCAGAAACTCGTGGACGAAATAAAGCAAACCTTGACGGGTTGCGGCTTTTCAGAGATTTACACCTATTCTTTTATAAGTCCCAGTGCTTTCGACGCTTTGGGAGCACCGGAAGACCATGAAATCCGCCGGATTGTCAAAATAATAAACCCTCTGGGCGAGGAGCAGAGCGTAATGAGGACTACTCTGCTGCCCGGCATTCTGGAAGTGATAAGGTTTAACCTTAACCAGAAACGGGAAAGTATCAGGATTTTTGAATTAGGGACTATCTATATCCCACGGCAAATACCTTTAAAAGAATTGCCTGTTGAGAAGAGAAGGCTGGGGCTGGCTGTCTGCGATGAGAATTTGGATTTTTACTACCTGAAAGGTGCAATTGAAACTCTCTTGTTAAAATTAAAAATACGCGGAGCTGTTTTTTATCCTGGCGAGCATTTTTCCCTGCATCCGGGAAGGACCGCAAAAATCTCCGTCGACGGAGAAATCGCCGGTTTTATAGGAGAGGTTCACCCCGACGTAATGGAAAATTACGGTATTGAAGACAAGCGGGCTTATGTAGCGGAGCTGGACCTGGATCTTTTACTCGATAAAGCTTCAACAGAAGTTAAATTCCAACCCTTGCCGAGATTCCCGGCCGCCGACAGAGATGTGGCCATAGTCGTCGAAGAAGACGTAACCGCCGGCAGCATTATGGAAACCATAAAGGAGGCCGGTGGAGAACTGCTGGAAAATGTTGAGCTTTTCGACGTATACAGGGGAAATCAGATACCGGAAGGATATAAGAGCCTTGCTTTTTCGTTGACGTACAGGGCAAAGGATAGGACGCTGACTGATGAAGAAATAAACCGGCTCCACAGCAATATAACGGAACACATCTTAAAGAAATTCAACGGCCGCCTGAGAGAGTAAAGGACGGAGGAGGACAAACCAATGGAAAAAGAGTCCGATTTAACAAGGGTAAAAGTTGAAATTAACGGGGAGAATTATTATATAAAAGGTGCAGCTACAGAGGAGCATATTAGACGATTAGCGGCCTATGTGGACCAAAAGATGAAATTTCTCTCAAAGGCGAATCCGAGGCTTAACAGGGTTAACCTGGCAGTTCTGACGGCCCTCCATATCGCTGACGAATATTTAAGATTGAAAGCCGAATACGACGAATTTCTGGAACTTTTGGAAGAAGAAAAATCCGGGGAATCGAGGTTGTAGACGCCATGAAGAATTACCTCGTATCTTTTATATTTTTCGATATTGCCGATATGCTGGAAATTAAAGGAGAAAACTTTTTTAAAATCAGGGCATACCGCAAGGCTGCTCGGGTAATCGCCAGCCTGCCGGAAGATATCGAAGAGATGATGAAAACCTCATCTCTCGGAAGTATGGAAGGGATCGGGAAAGCGCTGGAGGGCAAAATAAAAGAAATCATAGAGACCGGTACGTGCAGGTATTACGAAGAACTGAAAAAGGATATACCCAGAGGCCTGGTTGAAATGCTAAAAATCCCCGGGCTTGGAGCTAAAAGGGTCAAAACAATTTACGACGCCCTCCACATAACTACGATTGATGAGTTGGAACAAGCTGCAAAAAATCATAAATTAAGGGGATTGCCGGGAATAGGCGTTAAGACGGAACAGAGTATTTTAAAGGGAATACAGATGCTGAAGGGAAAGGCGGGCAAAATGCTGTTATCTACCGCTCTCTACCTGGCGGATGAGATAAAGGATATGCTCCGGTGTCTGCCCGCCGTAGAAAAGGTGGAGGTAGCGGGTAGCCTTCGCAGGAGAAAGGAACTCATCAGCAATATCGATGTAGTTGTCTCATCGCAAAGCCCTACCGAGGTCGTGGAGGGATTCCTGGTTTATCCAAGGATAGCCGAAATCCTGGCCCGGGATCCAAACAAAACAAGCGTAGTGTTGGATATCGGGGTACAGGTGGATCTACGGATCGTCGAACCGCGGTCTTTTTGGGCCGCCATGCATCATTATACTGGGAACAAGGATCACAGCGCCAAGCTGGTGGGCATAGCCAAAAGAAAGGGTCTGGATTTTAGCGAGTGCGGCATTATCAAAAAAGGAAGCGGTGAGGCTATTTATCCCGAGAGCGAAGAGGCCGTCTATAAATTACTCGATATGCCCTTTATAATTCCCGAATTGAGGGAAGACAAAGGCGAGATAGAAGCCGCCGTAGAGGGCAGGCTACCCGAGCCTATAGAGTTGACTGACATAAAAGGCGACCTTCACGTTCACAGCGATTGGAGCGACGGCATAAATTCAATAGAGGAAATTGCCATCAGGGCTAGGGATATGGGGTACGAGTATGTGGCCATTACGGACCACTCGAAGTCCCTTAAAGTTGCCCGGGGTCTGGATGAGGAACGCTTGATGCGGCAGGTGGAGCTGATAAAAAAGCTAAACAGGGAAATAACGGGTATAAAAATACTGACAGGTATCGAGGTAGATATACTGACTAACGATCTTTTAGATTTCGATGACGATATACTGAAGGAACTGGATGTGGTAATTGCATCCATTCACAGCGGTTTTAAACAGGACCGGGAAAAATTAACCCGCCGGATTGTATCGGCTATGCATAATCCTTACGTAAATATAATTGCTCACCCAACCGGTAGAATGCTGGGCAGGCGGGATCCCTATGACGTGGATGTTGATGTGATTTTGAAGACGGCCGCTGAAACAAATACCTTTCTTGAGATCAATTCTTCACCGGATCGGTTGGATCTGAACGACCATTTGACCAAGAAGGCGAAGGAGATAGGCGTAAAAATGGTTATAAACACCGACTCCCACGAGCTGGAGGGATTGAAAGACATGAGATACGGCGTATGGGTTGCCCGGAGGGGTTGGCTCGAAAAACGGGACGTAATAAACACCCTCCCGCTTCCCCGGCTGTTGGAGGTGCTGGGCAAAAAGTGAAGAAACCGGAATTGCTGTCGCCGGCGGGTAATATTGAGGCCCTGCGCGCTGCCGTAGAGAATGGAGCCGATGCGGTCTACCTCGGCGGTAAAGAATTTAATGCCAGGAGGGCTGCTGCCAATTTTACCAGAGAAGAATTGAAGGAGGCTGTCGAATACGCCCACCTTAAAGGCGTAAATCTCTACGTAACCGCCAATATATTGATATCCGACGGAGAGATGGAGAAAGCCGCGGATTTTGTAGATTTTCTTTACTCCATCGGCGTTGACGGAATAATAGTTCAGGACCTGGGCTTGGGAGCTTTTATAAAACGAAATTTTCCTCATATGGAGGTTCACGGCAGCACCCAGATGACCATCCATAATGCGGAGAGTGTAAAAGCCCTGGAAAATCTGAAATTTGACAGGGTCGTCCTTGCCCGGGAACTGTCTCTCGACGAGATCAGGCGTATAAAATCCAGTACGTCGATGGAGATCGAGACCTTCATCCACGGAGCCCTGTGTTTCTGCTACTCGGGGCAATGCCTCATGAGCAGCTTTATAGGTTCGAGGAGCGGCAACAGGGGCCAGTGTGCCCAGCCGTGCCGCCTACATTATGCTCTGGTTGATGAAAAAGGAACAAAGCTTACTGAAAAACTTCATCTGCTCAGCCCCAGGGATCTGAAAATGATAGACCACCTGCCACGATTGATCGAAGCGGGTATCGATTCTTTTAAGATAGAGGGCAGGTTGAAGAGACCGGAATACGTGGCGCTGGTTACTGCAGCCTACAGACAGACCATAGACCGCTACCTCGAGGCTCCGGAACGTTACCATGTACCTCCTGAGGAGGAGAAAAAACTCGCCAGGATATTCAACAGGGATTTTACGACCGGGTATTATTTTGGCAATCCCGGGGCCGAATTGATGAGTGTGGATTGCCCGCGGAATAAAGGGGTTTTTCTGGGGAAAGTTACTGGTTACGACAGGAAGAGGGGTTTTGTAAAAATACTGCTGGAAGAACACCTGCACGTGGGGGACGGCGTAGACTTCAGGGGAGAAGAGGGATTCGGTTACGCCGTTACGGAGTTTTACGTCAACGGCCGGAAAAGGTCCCAGGCCGGGCCTGGAGAAATCGTGGAATTGAGGACCAGGGAGCCTATTCCCAGGGGCACCCCCATTTACAAGACATCGGACACCGTTCTCATGAGCGAAGTGAGGAAAACTTACACTGATCCGAAATATGCTAGAAAAGTTCCGGTGGATGTAGAAGTGCTACTTGAGGTGGGTCGCCCCATGGTGGTAAAGATGACAGACCCTGAAGGAAATGAAGCCTTAGCCTATTCAGACCAGGTAGTGCAGAAGGCCGAAAAGCATCCTCTGGACGAGCACGCGGTCAGGGGGCAGATAGACCGGTTAGGCAATACAATATTTGCCCTCAGAAATTTTACCGCCCGTATTGAAAAAAGTGCTATGCTGCCTTTCAGCTCGATGAACGATACCAGGCGCAGGGCAGTGGCGAAACTGGAACAATTGAGGCTCGCAAGACGCGTGAAGCCGCCGGTGGAAAAGTCGTGGAGAGAGTTTATAGAAGAAGTCTACCGGCATCCCGGAAGCGAGAAACCCTTACCGTTTAAGTTGAGCGCCAGGGTTGATAATATAGAATCCGCCCGTGCCGCTATTTTTTCCGGAATAGACATAATTTATTTCGGCGGAGAAAATTTTTCGGAGACAAAAAAATATTACGCCGAAGTGCGTCGTCTGGCGTATGGTTATGGATGTAAATTTTTCCTGGCTCTTCCGCAGATAGTAGACAGAAAAACGATGGAGGAGTTTGAAGATATACTGGACGAAGCAAAATTGGGGCATGGGGAGGGTGTACTGGCTGGAAACCTCGGAGCCATAACCTCGGCCGTTAAAAGAGGAGTAAAGGCGGTGGCTGATTTTTCGCTGAATACCTTCAATTCGGTAAGTCTTAAAGTCTTGAATGAACTAGGAGTATCAAGAGCAGTCCTCTCGCCGGAACTTTCGATGAATCAGATCAGGCAGCTGGCAGCCCCGCTGCTGGTTGAATGTCTGGTCCACGGTAGATTGCCGCTGATGGTAAGCGAACATAATCTGATTAAAACGAATATCGCTGCAGACATAAAAAAGGCCGGCCTGAAAGACCGCTTGGGGAAGGTGTTTCCGGTGGCGGTAGACGAGAGGGGAAGATCTCATATTTACAACTGTTATGAACTCTGCATGATTAACTACCTGGGAGAAATACGGGATGCGGGTGTTAACGTGGGCCAGCTCTACTTGATAGGAAAAGAGGCTGGAGAAGTGGAGCGTCTTGTTAAAGTCTATAAAAACGTCCTGGCAGTCAAAGAAAAAATCGATGAAAAGACCCTGACAGGCGCCCATACCTACGGGCATTTCTTTAGAGGGGTCAAATAGAAAAGGGTGATCCTATGAATGAGCGGGTGCAAAAAATTTTGGAGTTTGACAAGGTAAAACGGATATTGAGTGAATACGCTGTATCTGATGTAGCGAAAGGTCGCCTCCTGGAGTTGAAACCTGTCGCTGAGGAACAGCTGATAAAAAGCATGCAGAAGGAGACCAGCGAGGGCGTCACTATCCTGAGGTCAGGGATTAATTTACCCTTAAACGAATTGCCCGATATACGTAATTCTTTGAAAAGGGCAGCCATGGGAGCGGTGCTCACGACCGGGGAACTGCTTTCAATAGCATCAGTTATGAAAACTTCCCGGCTTGTAAAAAATGCCTGGTTTGAAAAGGGTCTCGCGGAGTGCAAGATTGTAAGCAGTATAATAGAGGAGATTCACATTTTTTCATCCCTCGAGGAAAAGATCCAGAAAGCCATTATAAGCGAAGAAGAAATAGCTGACGGAGCGAGCCCGAGACTGTCGGCCATACGAAAGGAAAAGAGGATATTGTTCCAGAGGGCGAAGGAAAAGCTGGAATTATTTATAAGTTCGCCTCAGTATCAAAAATTTCTCCAGGAACCCATAATAACCATTCGAAACGGTAGGTACGTAATCCCCGTAAAGCAGGAATTCAGATCCAGTATTCCGGGAGTAGTACATGATCAGTCAGCGAGCGGTGCCACGCTTTACCTGGAGCCCATGCCCATCCTTCAGATCAACAACGAGCTGAGAAGGCTGGAAATTGAGGAACAAAGAGAGATAGAACGGATATTAAGGGAGTTTTCAGCAAAAATCGCCGAAAACAGGGAATACCTGGAAGTGACCTTTGAGGGCCTTGTCCGCCTGGATTTTATCCTGGCGAAGGCCAAATACAGCATGGGTGTTAAAGGGGTTGAACCCGGTTTCAATTCTAGAGGATATATTAATATAAAAAAGGGCAGACACCCTTTGTTGAGGGGCGAAGTGGTCCCCATTGACATTTATCTGGGAGACGAGTTCACAGTGTTAGTGATAACCGGTCCTAATACCGGCGGAAAAACCGTCTCCCTGAAGACTGTAGGTCTTTTCGCTCTTATGGCGCAGGCGGGCCTACACCTGCCCGCCGAAGAAGGTACAGAACTTTCCGTGTTCAATGAGGTATTTGCCGATATAGGGGATGAACAGAGCATAGAACAGTCTCTCAGCACTTTCTCCTCCCACATGAAAAACATAAAAGAAATAGTCGATAAAGCCGGTTCAGGGAGCCTGGTGTTGCTGGATGAACTCGGCGCGGGCACCGACCCCACCGAAGGCGCCGCCCTCGCTATGGCCGTACTGAATTACTTTTACGAAAAGGGAGCCCGGGTGGTGGCGACGACCCATTACAGTGAACTTAAAGCTTTTGCCTATTCCAGGGATGGGATGGAAAACGCCAGCGTGGAGTTCGATGTAGAAACGCTGAGTCCGACCTACAGGCTCTCCATAGGCGTTCCGGGTAAAAGCAACGCCTTTGAAATAGCTGCGAGGCTGGGATTAAACAGAGAAATAATAGAACTTGCTCGCAGCTTTTTGAACAGAGAAAACATCCAGATGGAGGACCTGCTCAAAGGCCTGGAACAGGAGAGGAAAAAGGCGAAACAGGAGAAAGAGGAAATTCAGGAATTAAAGAGGCAGTACATGATGAAGTTGAAGGAGCTGGAGGAGGAAAGGGAAAAGCTAATAAGCAGGGAGGAGAAGATCCTGGAAAAAGCCCGGGAAAAAGCAAAGAATATTATCGAAAAAGTCAGCAAAGAAGCCGAGAAGATATATGAAAAGCTCAAGGAGGTAGAAGCTCAGGATACAAGGCAGCTCAGGGACCGAATCATTGAGGAGGTAAGAAAGCGGCTGAAAAAAGCGTCAGACGAATATGCATCAAAGGAGCCCTTAATAAAAAAAGCCGGGGTGAAAGCAGTAGAAGGTCCCCTGAATCCCGGGGATAGAGTCAGGGTGGAAAGCTTAAATCAGGAAGGATATATAGTGTCGGTTGACGAAAGGGGAAAAACGGCGCAGGTACAGATAGGAGTTGTGAAGGTGAATTTACCCGTATCCAGCCTGGTAAAATTAGAAGAGGAAGAGGATAAACTCGGTAGTGGCAACGTGAGGTATTCGTCACTGGCTGTGGGAAAAACCAAGGAGATTTCAAGAGAAATAGACGTAAGGGGCCTTACCCTGGACGAGGCCTTGTTAAAAGTCGACAAATACCTGGACGATGCCGGCATCGCCGGTTTGCCCAGCGTGGTAATCATACACGGCAAGGGAACGGGTATACTCCGCAAGGGGATACAGGATATGCTGAAAACTCGAAAAGACATAAAGTCTTTCAGGTCCGGCAACATGAATGAGGGAGGATTAGGAGTTACGGTGGTGGAATTTCAGTGATTTATATAATAAGCGCATGCCTTGCAGGCTTTAATACCAGATACGACGGGGAAAATAGTTTTCATGAGGTTTTTGAGGAGCTGGTAAGAAAGGGAGAAGCAATCCCGTTTTGCCCCGAACAGGCTGGAGGTCTGCCCACACCAAGGATGCCATCTGAAATTATCGGCAAAGACGGTTTTGAAGTGATTGAGGGGAAGGCACGGGTCCTGACCCGTGATGGGAAGGATGTGACGGAAAAATTTTTGAAAGGCGCAAGAGAAGCCCTGAAACTTGCCAACCTCACCGGCGCCGAAGCCGCTATTCTAAAATCTAAAAGCCCGTCCTGCGGTTGCAAAAATATATACGACGGCAATTTTTGCGGTGTGCTGAAAGAAGGGCTGGGCGTGACAGCCGCCTACCTGAAGTCCCACGGGATCCAAGTAATAGACTCCGACGATTACCTGCAGCGGCATCACTAATAAAAATTTTATAGTAACGATAAAAGGGGAGCTATGTGCGCTCCCCTTTTATTGTAAAAGCCGGGTTATGAAGTTTTCTGCGTCACTTCTTGTGCGGTTGTTGCTTTTGTTATCATCTTTATTCTGTTTCTGATCCTCATCTCGAGTCTGCTCGTGCTCTCGATCTTGGTCTTGATCTTGACTATTTCCGGTAGAATTATTGCCGCTGTCATTACCGTTGCCATTACCGTTACCATTAACGTTGCCGGGGTTATTTTGGTCGACCGGTGGCACAATTACTCCTCCGGGAAGACCGCCTTCATTAATGGATCCCGGGCCGTGGACATTACAGTATTCTGTAGGCGGCTGGTATTTTGCGTCAAGCGGTATTTTGCCACTTGCAGAAGCTTTGTAGGGAGGGCGGGCCAGGAAAACCTTGCTCTGTACCTGGTCAGGCGGGCAGTATGGTGTCGCCAGCAACCCTGTTGACACATCAATTAATTTTTCCACGTGTACATCACAGTATTCGGTGGGTTCGGTGCCTTTTATGAAATATTCTCCACTAACCCTCGGTCCTCTGGGGTCCCTGTAACACAGTTCTGTTGGAATCTTACCCGAATCCTCACATACAGTGATGGGCCCTACTATGTTGCCGGGTTTCGGGAAGTTGACCCTGGGCAGATTTTTATGGGCGACGGTCATGATTTGCTTCCAGATCAGCGCTGGCTGATAACCTCCCGCAACTCCTTTCATGGGTGATGGTTCGTCATGGCCCATCCAGACGGCGGCGACCAGGTGGGGAGTATATCCGACAAACCATACATCCTTGTTGTCGGAAGTCGTACCGGTCTTACCTGCCACCGGAAACGGTAAACCGGCAAGTCTCTTTCCGGTTCCCTCGGTGATTACGCTTCGCATCATGTCCGTTACTATAAAGGCCACCTGGGGGCTTACGGCTGTCCACCTGTCGGGGTTATTTTCCAGAAGTGTTCTGCCGTTTTTATCGACGACTTTTAATATGGCGATCGGCTCCACGTGAGTGCCCTGATTTGCCAGCGTGCCATAAGCCGATGCGAGTTCAAGAGGGGAAACGCCTTTTGTGATGCCCCCTAAAGCTATGGGAAGCTGCCTGTCGTTTCTTCGCCCCTCCAGCACCAGGTTTTTTATTCCCAATTTCTGGGCGTATTCTATGCCCCGGTCGATGCCGATATCCTCCAGGACCTTTACCGCCACCACGTTGACGGAGTCAGCGATTGCCTTTCTGATAGTTGTGAGGCCTTTAAAGTCATGGGTATAGTTTTGAGGCGACCAGGTGCCACCGCTGCCGTTGGGGTACGAAACCGGGGAATCATCCACGACGGTAGCGGCGGTATACCCCATGTCTACAGCAGCTGTGTAGACTATTATCGGTTTGAAAGCTGATCCAGGTTGCCTGTAAGATTGAAAGGCTCTGTTTAGACCAAGCTTTTTGTAATGTTCACGTCCCCCTACCAAAGCCTTAATATGGCCCGTATGCGGATCTATTACTACTGCCGCAGCCTGGGGCTGGGGAATGTCGTTCTTGTCCTTTTTTGTATATGGGTAATTCGCCGGGTTAGCCAGGGCTTTCTCGGCCGCCTCCTGGATCTCCATATCAACGGTGGTGTAAATCTTCAATCCGCCGTTATATATCTTTTGGTAAGCTTCGTCTTCCGTCATCCCAAGTTCCCTCTGTAAATCCTGCGCTAGCTGGGTTATAACGTAATCCGTGAAGTAAGGGGCTTTGTAATCGGCTTTTGCATTTTTTAGGCCGATCAGATTCAATTTTTCTTTCTTTGCATTTTCTGCTTCTTCTTTGGTGATGAATCCCATCTCGACCATAGCATTTAAAATGACAGCCTGTCTTTCTTTCGCCCTATCAAAATTGAGATAGGGCGAGTAGATTGAAGGGCCTTTTGTTATACCCGCCAGCATGGCGCTTTCCGCCAGGGTCAGGTCTTTCACACTTTTGCCGAAATAGGTTTGAGCGGCGGCTTCCACGCCATAAGCCGAATGGCCGAAATATATTTGATTAAGATAGAACTCGAGTATCTGGTCTTTAGTAAAATGGCGTTCTACCTGTATTGCCAGCCAGGCTTCCTGTGCCTTGCGCTTCAAGGTCTTTTCGTTGGAGAGGAAAGCGTTTTTAACCAGCTGCTGGGTTATAGTACTGGCTCCTCTGTGATACTCTCTACGAATAATATCGGTCCATAGGGCCCCTATAAGAGAACGCAAGTTGATACCTTTATGCTTGTAAAAATACTGGTCTTCAATGGCTATGAAAGCCTGCTTCAGGTGTTCGGGAATTTCGCTTAAGGCGACGGGGATGCGGTTCTGTTCTCCGTGAAGCTCTGCGATAACGTTCCCTTTTGCATCGTAAACAATAGAGGTTTCGCTGGGTTTTAATTTTTGGGGATCAAAAGGCGGGGTATCCTTTACATAATATATGAACAACCCCAGCGCGGCTCCAGAGGATGCGATTACAATAAAGAGTGCCAAAAGTATCAAACTCCTGGCGAGAGAGAGTTTTCTTTTTCCGGTGTTATTGCTCATAATTAACCTCCTCGGTTCCACGTAGTGCCCCCCGAACCGTATGCAGAAATTATTATACCACAATATGAACCTTGAAGGAAATACAATGTTTGAACTAATAACTTGACTGTGCTATAATTTATGAAAATAAAAACATGCTTACGGAAGAGGGATAAAATTGAGACCTGAGGAACAATTTGAAATCTTAAAACATAATGCCAGCGAGATCATATCTGAAGAAGAACTGCTGAACAAGCTGAAGAGGGCTTATGAAAACAAAAAGCCTCTAAGGATCAAACTAGGAATAGATCCTACCGCCCCGGATGTTCACCTTGGCCATGCTGTTGTGCTGAGAAAGATGCGACAGTTTCAGGATCTGGGGCACGAGGTTATATTGTTGATCGGCGATTTTACGGGAATGATAGGAGATCCTACGGGTAAATCGGAAACCAGAAAACAGCTTTCCAGGGAAGAAATAATGGAAAACGCCAGGACCTACGAAGAACAGGTTTTTAAAATCCTCGATCCCGATAAGACCAGAATAAAGTTCAACAGCGAATGGCTGGGACGGATGAGTTTTGAAGAGGTCCTAAAGCTGGCGTCGAAGTATACCGTAGCCCGTATGCTGGAAAGAGAAGACTTCAGCCAGAGATTTAAGGAAGGCAGGCCTATATCAATTCACGAATTTTTTTACCCGCTAATGCAGGGTTATGACTCGGTCGCCTTAGAAGCCGACGTAGAGCTGGGTGCCACCGAACAGAAATTCAATATCCTGATGGGTAGGACTTTGCAGAGAGAGTACGGGCAGGAACCGCAGGTGGCCATGCTCATGCCCATCCTCGTGGGGATTGACGGCAAGAGAAAAATGAGTAAAAGCCTCGGAAATTACATAGGCATTAACGAACCACCCGACGAGATGTATGGGAAGGTTATGTCGATTCCCGACAAGGTAATGATGGAATACTACAGGCTGGCAACGGATATTCACCCAGAGAGGATAAATAGAATTGAAAAAGGTATTAAAGAAGGAAAGATTAACCCCAGAGATGCAAAGATGATGCTGGCCAGGGAAATTGTAAAGCTTTACCACGGAGACGAAGAAGCCCGAAAAGCCGAAGAGAACTTCGTGAGAGTATTCCAGAAAAGCGATTTGCCCGGCGAAATTCCGGAGTTTAAAGTCGATACAGACAGGGTATGGTTACCAAGATTGATGGCCCTTGCTGGTCTCTGTTCTTCCAATAGCGAGGCTTTAAGGATGATAAAGCAGGGCGCCGTGAAAGTTAATGGAGAAAAAATCCTTGATGCCCTGGATATCGAAATCTCATCTCCTGTAGTCATTCAGGTGGGAAAAAGAAAATTCGTGAAAGTAGTCAAATCATAAAATGGATTAGGAACGAATTGATCCCCTCCTGCATATTCTAGTAGGAGGGGTTTTTATGTTCGGCCGACCTAAGTGGTATAGGCGAATCTTTACATATAAATTGGTTAACTTTTACGTCCTTTTGATCACGATGGCTGTACTGGCTTTCTTTATGTTCATATTCATAGAAAGGCAAATTGCACCCAGCGTTTTGGCTATAGCCGAGGCCCGGGCTCGAATATTGGCCACGGAAGCCATAAACCGGGCGGTTAAAGAAAAGATAACCAAGAACGTACAGTATAAAGATCTTATAACAATTCACAAAGACGTGAGCGGACAGATTACTCTAATTCAAATAAATACTATTGAAATAAACCGGATTGAAACCGAAACAACTTTGGAAGTGGTGAGGACCCTCAAAGAAATAACTATGGACGGTATAAAGATTCCTCTTGGGGTAATAACGGGCAGCAAGATACTTGCGAACATGGGCCCATCTATTAATGTATCGCTTTATCCTGTGGGGACTGCCCAGGTGGACACCTCGGAAGCCTTCGAGGAAGCAGGTATTAACCAGACAAGGCACAAAATAATTCTTGATATAACTGCTCAGGTAAGGGTTGTCCAGCCATTCCTGAGTTCCAACGTTGAGATAAAGACCAACGTACCGATAGCCGAAACCATAATAGTAGGGAATGTCCCGCAAACCATACTGGATTTTAAACAATGAGGTAATACGGTGAAAAAATGAGAATAACCGAGGGATAGCTGGGATTTGCCAATAAAAATAGCAATATTTCAAGGCTTTAAAAATTGAACCCGGAACCAGCTTGTGGTATAGTATTAAACGCTGATGGTTGAACTTCTCAAAAAAAATTAACAATCGGGGTTGACAGGACCCCAACAAATGATGTATAATACAAAATCGTCAGCCACATAAAAGCGATAAAAGCGGTTGACAGAAGCGATCAAAGATGTTATAATGAAAATCCCGATGCATGATCCTTGAAAACTGAACAGTGTCACGCCTGAGAGTTTCAACAACAAGGTGTGTTTGAAGATAATAAGCCGAGAGGCTTATTGAAAGGATAAACCTGAGAGTTTGATCCTGGCTCAGGACGAACGCTGGCGGCGTGCCTAACACATGCAAGTCGAGCGGGGTGAATCGAGTGGTTTCCACGAGATTTACCCAGCGGCGGACGGGTGAGTAACACGTAGGCAACCTACCCACCACACGGGGATAGCCCTGGGAAACCGG
>NZ_VNHO01000029.1 GCF_008124715.1 Thermosediminibacter litoriperuensis
ATATGTGTTAGTTTTTTGTCAACCAACATCATATCGGGTTTCATGCTATGGTTCAACTTTTTTTACTGTCGCATTTAATTTTACAATTAACCTTAATTTTTTTACTTTCCCCCTATTTTGCCACGCTATAGATTTTTTATGTATAAAATGTTATAATAAAATTGTAATATTCATTACTTTTTAATGGCATCATTCTTGCTTATTTTTTGATCCGGCTTAAATTATTTATTTCTTGGACAGCGGGAGGTGGGAGTAGAGTAAGAGAAATTTATTATGTTTATTCAAGCACCGACAATATAAAAGGGAGGGAAATCAAGTGGAAAAAAAGAAGGGGCTTTCAAAGCAAGCCTATAGCGTTGCTCCCGGAGAGGAATACGTACCGTATATCCCTGCGGAGCAATCCATGACAGAGTTAACGACATTTTCATTCATAGTCGGTATCATTCTTGCGATAGTTTTCGGTGCCGCCAACGCATACCTAGGACTAAGGGTGGGTATGACCGTAAGCGCTTCCATACCCGCGGCGGTAGTTTCAATGGGAATAGTCAGGGGTATTCTGAAGAGGGATTCCATCCTGGAGAATAATATGGTTCAGACCATAGCCTCGGCAGGCGAATCCCTGGCTGCAGGTGTTATCTTTACCGTCCCTGCACTGTTTCTGTGGAAAACAAACCCCAGTATCATGAGGATTTCTACAATAGCAATCATCGGCGGGGTCCTGGGAGTCCTCATGATGATACCGCTCCGCCGCTTCCTGATTGTCAAAGAACACGGCGTGCTTCCGTACCCTGAGGGCACTGCCTGTGCGGAGGTACTGGTGGCCGGTGAAGTCGGTGGAGTGAGTGCGAAGACCGTTTTTGAAGGGCTCGGAATCGGCGCGCTCTATAAACTGCTGGCCGACGGGTTGAAGCTTTTCCCGTCGGAAATTGAGTGGAAAATACCGGGATTTAAAGGAGCTGCCATAGGAGCCGACATACTGCCGGCCCTCCTGGGTGTTGGCTTTATAATCGGTCCCACCATTTCAGCATACATGCTGGCCGGTGCTGTCCTCGGATGGTTCGCCTTCATACCACTTATATCACACCTGGGCAATTACATCCCCCAGGCAATATATCCGGCTTCAGTTCCAATATCGGAACTCGATCACTGGGGTATATGGAGCTATTACCTGCGTTATATAGGCGCCGGTGCAGTTACGTTTGGAGGTTTCGTCAGCCTGGTCAAAGCGCTACCAACCATAGTAAACGCCTTTAGCCAATCCATTTCCGGTTTCAGTATAGGCGGGAACGGCTCAAAGCTCCGCACAAGTGAAGATCTTCCCATGAAATGGGTTTTACTCGGCGTTTTAATCATCATTATCGCCATAGCCTTCTCTCCGCTTATCCCGGTGGGCGTGCTGGGTGCCGTACTCATTGTCATCTTCGGCTTTTTCTTCGTCACCGTATCTTCGCGAATTGTGGGCATAGTAGGCAGTTCCTCCAACCCGGTATCGGGCATGACCATCGCCACATTGCTCTTCACCACCATACTGTTTAAGGCGACAGGGTTTAGCGGTATTGAAGGTATGATTGCCGCTTTAACCGTAGGTGGCGTTATCTGCGTAGCCGCGGCGATAGCCGGCGACACTTCCCAGGACCTGAAGACCGGTTTCCTGGTAGGGGCCACTCCCAAGCTCCAGCAGATAGGCGAACTGGTGGGAGTCACAGCTTCCGGTCTGGTTATCGGCTGGATCCTCATAATGCTGAACAATGCATACGGCTTCGGCAGCAAAGACATTCCCGCCCCTCAGGCGACATTGATGAAAATGGTTATCGAAGGTATCATGAACGGCAACCTGCCCTGGCCTCTGGTTTTCGTCGGCTTTGGCTCGGCGGCGGTGATAGAACTGTTCGGCATAGCATCACTGCCATTTGCCATCGGCCTCTACCTGCCCATTCACCTGAGCACACCCATCATGCTCGGCGGTATAATAAGGGGCATCCTCGAGAGGAAAGAAAAATCCGAGGAAGTATTGAAGCAGAAAGTCGAAAAGGGAATACTTTATTCTTCAGGGCTGATAGCCGGAGAAGGCATAATGGGCATCCTGATCGCCGCACTGGTGGCCGCCAACATCGATCCAGACATCGGAAACAATGTGCTGGGCCAGTGGGGTGGACTGGTATTATTCATGGTACTGACGTATACTCTTATCAGCAAAGCCTTTAAAAAACCGGAACTTGAATAAAAGGAGGGGGAATAATCCCCTCCTCCACTTTTTTCATTTTCAGGAGGTTAAGCTATTGCGAAAAGATCAAAATCTCATGTTAATGACCCCTATCCGCAACGAGAAAATTTCTTGGTTGCTAAAAAAAGACGGCGCTGTTCAGCTTAAGATCGCCAGAAAAGGACTCCTGTTCAATATCCTGAAGCTTTTTTACCGGAATCTGCCCGAAAATATATATCTTGATCTTGACGAAATCGGATCCGAGGTATGGAGTCTCTGTGACGGCCGAAACACGGTTTACGACATTGCCACCAAGCTCTCGGATAAATTCGGTACAGAGGCAGAGCCGCTCTACCCCAGATTGATAACATACTTGAAAATCCTCAGACAAAACGGATTGATACATTTCAATTAAGGGGCCTTCTTACCTATGTAAAATCAACCTATTAAATACTTCCCCTTTCTCCTATATAAATGATATCATTATCACTGGTGGTTTATATGCAAAAAGCTATTACGGAAATTCTTTCGGAAATAAAAAAGCAGCTGAAAACACCCTTTGCAATCCTGGATAAAAATGGGCGCTGCGTACTGGAGGGAGAACTCGTAAAAAAACCGGCAAAGTGTCCGGTAAAACTGTGCGGCTCGGAGTACGTGCTGGCGGCCAACCTTGCCCCGGAGCAGCTCAACGATTTTACCCTGCTGCTGGAAGAGCTCGTAAACCGGAGGTTTTCGGAAAAGCTGATCGCCTTTCTGGCGGGGAAAGGTACCGTCATCGAAGATCTGCCAAAACCCTGCGGTCTAATCCTTGTAAAATCGTCGGAGTCCTTTAAACCGGAGCCCTTTATAGAAAACCTGTTTGAAGAAGCGCTGTTTGCAAAAAACGGCGAAGCCTTCATCTTCATCATCCCGGCAACGGATTTAGACGAGCTCAAGGAAACCTCCCGGGCCCTTTACCAGACCCTGACCGAAGAGGTTTCTTCAAGGATCCTGATATGCATCGGAGGCATCACCAGTGCGCCCGGAGAGCTTCCCGCGCTCTACCGGGACGCTGTTAAGGCCCTTAAATTTGCCCCCTTCCTCAAAACCGGGGTGCTCTACTACCCGGAGATGGCCCTGGAAAGGCTGCTGGCGTCGCTGCCCGCCGAAAGCCGCCGGGAGTTCATTACAGAAATAGGAAGAAAAATCCAAGATCTTGACGAAGAAGCCTTGAAAACCATCAGGACCGTGCTCGACTGTAACCTCAACCTGGCCGCAGCCGCGCGGAAGCTCTATATTCACCGAAATACGCTTATGTACAGGTTGGACAAAATCTCCTCTCAGACAGGCCTCGATATAAGAAAATTTAAGGATGCCGTAAAAATGGAGATTTTCCTCGCGCTGAACGAGCTCCCGCAATAAGACCCTTATTTTTTAAGCCTTGCTGGAATAAAAGCCCTTACGGCCCATATCACATCGTCCATTTTCAGAATCAGAACTATTGCTAAGTAAACGACGACTCCGGCTAATACGGAAACTCCCAGGTCCAGGGCCTGATACGCCAGGGTTCGGGGAACGAACACTTTGCTCATGAGGCCGTATATATAGTGTACCGCAAAGCCCATGACAGCACACGCCGCAGCGGATTTTATAAGCCCCGTCAGAATCCTGAAGCCCCCCAGGGGGCCAATTTTTTTTCTGAGACTGCTAAACAGTAAAACGGTACCAGCCAGCGCGGAGATGCTGGTGGACAGGGCAAGGCCACCCAGACCCATAATCCTTACCAGTATCAGGTTTAATACTATGTTTATGCCCATGGCCGCGGCGCCGTTGACCATGGGAGTGCTTGTATCCCTGATGGAATAAAAAGCCCTGCTCAAAACATCCCTTAGTCCGAATCCCACCATCCCTACGGAGTAATAAAGCAGCGCTGTGGCCGTCATGAAGGTCGCTCTGGAATCAAAGGCCCCTCTTTCAAACAGGAACCTGACTATCGGTATCCTTAGAACCATGGCGCCGGCGCTCAAAGGCATGACTATGGCAATCACAAAACCCAGAGCCCGACCCAGAGCCCTCTTGAATCCCTCCATGTCGCCCTCGGCCGAAAGCCGCGAGAGTGAAGGATAAACAACGGTTGCCACCGATAAAGTAAATAAACCGTAAACGAAACTGTTCAGGCGGCTGGCAAAATTTAAAGCCGCTATAGTGCCTTCCTCCAGAGTCGATGCCAGCATCCTGTCCACCAGCACGTTCACCTGGCTTACCCCCGTGCCAAGGACGACGGGGATGATCAGAATACCCATGCGCTTCAGGTCTTCGTCAGCAAAATTGATGTTGAGGGTGAATTTAAGCCCTGCTTTTGTGGCGGCCGGCAACTGGATCAATGCCTGGACTGCAGCCGCCAGCACCGTGGCAACCACAAGCCCCCATATGCCCAGAGTGGCGCTGGAAAGCAGTGCCGTGATTATTATAACATTGTACGGTATTCCGACGATAGCCGGAACGGTAAATTCTCGGTTGGACTGGAGGTAGCCGGTGAGCACGTTGGCCAGGGCTACAAATGCACTCATAAACATGGTAATACGCGTGAAGGCCGCCGCCATTTCCAGAGTCTCCCCGGAAAACCCCATGGCCACCAGTTTTACCAGCAATCTTGAGAAAATAGCGCCGAAAAGACTGAAAATCAGGGAAACGATCAGTATCACGTTGAAAAGATTTCCGGCAAAGGCTACGGCCCTTTCCCTGCCCTTTTTCGTCTCGATCTCCGAATATACCGGAATAAAGGTGGTCGATAGAGCTCCGGCCACCGTCGCAAAAAGAACCGCAGGAACCGTGAGGGAGACCAGATATGCGTCCGTGGCGCTGGTTGCACCGAATTTAGAACCGATTAACAGTTCCCGAAAAAATCCCAGTATCTTGCTTGAAAGTGTAGCAATCATTATTACGGCGGCGGCTCGGGCCGCCGTAGAACTCCTGCCCGCTTCAGTCACCTACATCTACTCCTTATGGAAAACCAGCGATGCAGCACCTATTGTGCCCACATCCGTTCCCAGCTTTGCCTTCATCACTTCAAGATGCTCTACATTAGCCGGGAGAGCCCTGGTTTTCATAACTTCGACCATCGTCGAATAAAACATGTCCCATGCGTGGGTAAGTCCGCCGCCGATGGCGATACGCTCGGGATTATAGGCGTTTACCACATTTGCCAGCCCCACCCCCAGGTAAAAGCCCTCTTTTTCCACCAGTTCCCTGGCAAACTCGTCCCCTTCTTTGGCAGCAGCGAAAACGTGCTCGGCTCTTACCTCATCTTGTCCGGCAAGATCGGTTATCCTCGTCTTTCTGCCCGATAAAATCCCTTCCCTGGCGAACCTGGTCAGCGCGGTGCCGGAAGCATACGCTTCCCAGCAGCCCGAGTTGCCGCAGCCGCATACAGGGCCTTCGAAATTTATCGTCATATGACCTACTTCTGCAGCGTTTCCATCACCACCCTTAAAAAGCCTGCCGTTTGTGATGGCACCCCCTCCGATACCAGTGCTGATGGTTATGTAAATAAAGTTTTTTACGCCTTTGCCGGCACCGAAGAGGTTTTCTGCAATTGCAGCTGCGTTGGCGTCGTTTTCCATGAAGACGGGAATATTAAACTCCTCTTCCATTATCGAAAGCAGCGGTATATCCTTCCACCCCGGAAGGTTGGGCGGGTTTTTGACACGCCCCCTTTTTGCGTCCATCGGGCCGGGCACTCCTATGCCTATGCCCGCTATATCGGACAAAGACAAATCAAGCCGCTTGAGTACCTCGTAAACGCTCCGTTTCATCCGTTCGATAACCTTTTCCGGCCCCTCCTTTGCAAGGGTGGGAAGCTCGGTCTTCTCAAGGAGGTTGCCGGCTTCGTCCATGGCACAGGTGGCGATTTTAGTGCCCCCCAGGTCAATACCCACTGCTATTTTTTTCATTTAATTCTCCTCCCGTTCAACCGGTGTTTTTTATCATATTTTTCCGCTGCAGCCCAGGACGTTTCTCATCTTGTGTTTTACGATTTTCTTGATGGCTTCCCGGGCTTCGCCCAGGTATTTCCTCGGGTCGAATTCCGACGGGTTTTCAGAAAAATACCTGCGAATAGTGGCAGTCATGGCCAGCCTTAAGTCGGTGTCTATGTTTATCTTGCAAACCCCCATGGAAGCGGCCTTCCTCAACATGTCTTCCGGCACACCCTGGGCTCCAGGAATATTTCCTCCGTACCTGTTGCATATTTCTACGTACTCGGGCAGCACCGATGAAGCCCCATGGAGCACCAACGGGAATCCGGGCAGTTTTTCCGTTATCTTTTTCAGCCTTTCAAAATCCAGATACGCTTCACCCTTGAATTTATAAGCCCCGTGACTGGTGCCGATGGCTACAGCCAGGGAATCGACCCCGGTCCTCTCGACGAATTCCAGGGCCTGGTCAGGATCTGTAAAGGTAGCCTCCCGGTCGCTCACCCTCACATTGTCCTCAACTCCCGCCAGCCTGCCCAGCTCGCCTTCCACCACCACACCCCTTTCATGGGCGTATTCGACAACCCTCCTGGTGAGGGCGATATTCTCCTCAAAGGGCAACCTGGAACCGTCAATCATCACAGAAGTAAAGCCATCGTCTATACAGGCTTTGCATATTTCAAAATCCTCGCCGTGGTCCAGGTGAAGCACAATCGGAAGACCCGTATCCTCCGCGGCCGCTTCCACCAGTTTTTTAAGATAAACCGGCCTTGCATATTTCCTCGCCCCGGCGGATACCTGAAGGATGAGCGGCGCCTTTTCCTCCCTGGCGGCCTCAACTATCCCCTGAATGATCTCCATGTTGTTTACATTGAAAGCACCTATTGCATACCCGCCTTCGTAAGCTTTTTTGAACATTTCCCTGGATGTCACAAGCGGCATGTAGTTCCCCTCCAGCAAAAATTTTCTATAAAATTATATAACAAAATTCAAAAAAAGTATATCCGCCCAGGCGTTTGAAAGTGATATAATTTAAATCACAGAGCATTTTGGGAGGTTGTCTTATTATGCCATCCCATGAAAACATAAAACCGAAAACGGTGGCCATTTTAGCCGGTTTAATCGATGATAAATCCTGCGATGAAAACCTCGAAGAACTAGAGCTGCTTTCGCAAACGGCCGGAGCGAAAGTCTTAGCGAAGGTGACCCAAAAGCGCGTCAACAAGGACCCGGCCTTTTACCTGGGTATGGGCAAAGCTCGGGAAATAGCGGAATTGGTAGAGCGCCTTGGAGCCAATGCGGTTATTTTCGACGATGACCTGACGCCGGTTCAGATTCGAAACCTGGAAAACCTTATCGGAGTTCAGATAATAGACAGAACAACTCTGGTGCTGGATATTTTTACTCAGAGGGCTAGATCCTTGGAAGGCAAGATCCAGGTGGAACTGGCCCAGCTCCAGCACATGCTGCCCAGGCTCACGGGTAAGGGCATCGAGCTTTCCAGAGAAGGCGGAGGTATTGGCACGAGGGGCCCTGGCGAGACAAAATTGGAAACGGACCGGAGGCACATCAGGCGCAGGATCGCTCATTTAAAAAAAGAATTGGAAATAATTAGGAAAAACCGAAAACTGCTGAGAAGCTCCAGAAAATACCCGGTCTTAAGCCTCGTCGGCTATACCAATGCAGGAAAATCTACGCTCATGAATGCCCTTACGGGAGCCGGGGTTTCCAGCAACGACAGGCTGTTTGACACCCTGGACACGACCACGAGGGCACTCATACTTCCCGACGGTCGAAGGGTGCTTTTATCGGATACAGTTGGATTCATACGAAAACTCCCCCACGAAATAGTGGAAGCCTTCAAAGCCACCCTGGAAGAAGTGAAGGAAGCCGACCTGCTGATACACGTGGTCGATGCTTCCAGCCCAAAGGCCGACGAGGAAATATCAACCGTAAAGTCGGTGTTGAAAGAAATAGGAGCAGAAAACATTCCGACCATACTTGCTCTGAACAAAATCGACAGGGTAAACAACCGTGAACTTATAACCGTTGAAGAGAACGTGGTGGAGATTTCAGCCCTCTGGGGAACCAACCTGGACATATTGCTGGAAAAGATATGCTGGTTGCTTCCCCGGACCCGCGAGCACGCATTGCTGTTCATCCCTTACGAATACGGGTTCCTGCTCGATGAAATCCACGAAACGAGTCTCGTGGAAAGGGAAGAATTTAAACAGGATGGAATAGAAATCGAAGGCATGATCGATACTATTTTACTGAGGAGAATAAAAAAGTACCTGTCGGAAAAAAACGCCGGCAGATAAAATGTTCTTGACTTATACGCAGAAATGTGCTAATATATGTTTTGCGAGTTGTTGCGGGATGGTGTAACGGTAGCACTCATGACTCTGGATCATGCTGTCCAGGTTCGAATCCTGGTCCCGCAGCCATGGCCCTATCGTCTAGTGGTCCAGGACGCCGCCCTCTCACGGCGGAAACAGGGGTTCGAGTCCCCTTAGGGCTACCATTCAAAAGACAAAATTTCCAGACTCTACCGAAAGGGTCTGGATTATTTTTTTATTTGGGTGATGCTTAATTGAGCGATTGAAAAAGCGCATCGCCGCCTTTTCCCCGGATAGCAAGATAGTCCCATTGGGCTTCGTTAATTCCGGGCGTTGCTGCAAAGTCCCCCGAGTTCAACAAACCTGGAAATCCCGTAGCTGAGACCACGGGAAAATGCTGCTTTTCAATTGCAGGTATACTAGGACAGGATCGGCAGGAGCTGATATGCGCTGTGATGGCCGGGATTGGTGGAAATAAAAAAGCCCGGCATGATGCCAGGGTTTAGTGCAAGCACTTAATTGAAATCCTCTGCGGTTGCGGATATTCTTTCTGCTATGTAAACAGAATTATATCTTTCTATATCTGCCTTATTATAAAAACATATTTTTATTTGGTTATTATTTCTATACACTTGGAATATTGTTACTATCCTATTAAATTCTTGCGGATCTAATGATTTGCCGCTTGCTAAAATGAGGTAACTTAGTTCGTCAAATAGTTCGATTCTATAAAGGCTGTCCAATTTTACGAAAGAAGGTTTGCAAAACGGAGGCCAGTATTTTTGTAATATCTCATTGGATTGCAATTGTAACTTTCTTTCTTTCCCCTTTACGGAAGAGACATTAAGCATTTCAACTACTTCATTAGCAATATTTATAATTAAAAATGTTCTTTGCTTATCTGGTGGTTCCCCGTCTGCATAAGGAAGTTTGAGAAGCAAACCATTACCAGGTAAAATATTCATCGTCAATATATTATTATGCCTTGACTCTCGTCACGGCATATACTGTATGCTGCTTCTCTAGCGGGGAACTCCTTTAATCTATTTTTTAATTCTTCATCCATTTGTATTTCATTTGGATCATAATAAAACTTTACCCCATTTACTTCATAACATACGTCATTATTATCAGCCATTTCAAATGCTTTAATTACCTTTTTTACGCCTTCTAAATCATATTTCTTTATATCATCAATAGAGATTTCGGCCAATTCTTTAAAGTGATAATTGCCCATTTTAGAATTTTTATATGCCTTTTCCCAGCTCCTGTGAAAATGATTTAATTCCGACAGTTCTTCTGCGCTTGCATCACCATATATAGCTATTGTTAGATTTAATGTATCCATTTCTTCCTCTGTAAAATTAAATGAAGTTAAATTGGCGTCAGTAACTAAACCCAGAAAATTGTTTTTATATTCTAATCTGATATCCTCAATAACAGATCCATGTTCAAATGCATATATAGGATCATCAAATAATACTTTATCGTATTTTGCCAAATGGATTAATTGAGCAAAATATAGTAGTTTTTGCAATTTCATATTTCCTTCAAAAGTGTTTTGTGGTGTATCATAACCAGCTTTAATAAACCATTTTGCATATTGCATCGCATTCACTATAACATCACCCCCAATGCTTAAAAACAATGTATAGATTTTTTTGAAAAATACATCATGTTAAATTTTTTGATTTAACTATTCGCTAAAAAAAGCTAAATTCCTGCTCTAAATAAAATATTTTGTAGGTTAATTTTTGTTAAAAAAAACCCTCGGACCTACGCCAGGGGTTTTTCTTCCGCCCTCACGGCCTCTAAATTGCGGCAGTGAGGGAATAGCCGCATACGCGTTCCATCATGCGCAGCAGAGGTGACGGAGGACTTCATTTAAAGGGTCTTTATTTTTAACCGCACTCACCGGATCTAAAATATGCATAGATCAAAATAAACGCTACCGTGGCAATAATGCCGCACACGGTAAAAGCCGTCTCAATTGAGATGTCCGCCGCCCTACCCACGGCAGGGTTTAACACAGCGCCTATTATATTGATAATCATGGAATAAATCGATAAAAGGGTAGCCCTGTCGGCGGTGGTTATGGATCTATTTTGTATATCCAGCAATATCGGCCGGGACAGTGAATAACTTGCTCCTATAACTGCGATGAAAACAACGCTGACAGCAGGATGACTCGTGCGGGAAAGGATAAAACAACTGACGGGAATGGCGCCGAACAGCAGCTTCATCGCCATCCCCTGGCCCAACTTCCCGGTGATGGCGTATGTCTTTGCTGAAAACACCGGCAAAAGCTGTATCCCTGCCATGATTATGCCGAAGTACTTTGGGTCAATGCCGCTTTTCATATATTGAACCTGATTTAAAAAGACCGTCGCGGAGTGGTTGACCTGGGTAACCAGCGCCGCTGCTATGACGAGCAGCAACATCCGCAAGTCTCTAAACGCACTTTTGAGGCTGAATAAAAGCACGGGTTTATTTTCGGTCCTACTCCCGGTCTCCTGAAGGAACAATGTCAATACCCATGCAATCGCGTAAGGAAAAATCGTAAGTAGAGCGGCCATATCCATCGATACTCCGACTACGGCGGTGGATACCATCGATGCCAGGAAAAATCCCAGCATAGCAGCCGCCTCGTATCTTCCGAAATATTTTTCCGACTGCTCTTTATCGATGGAATCATAAAGCAATGCAATATCGCACCCCAAAATGCCGGAGATCGAAAGGGCGAGGATTATCCTTTCCAGCGAGAATAACTCGAAAGAGTCTGCTTTATAGAAAATTATTTTTGACAGTAAAAATAAAAAGTTGGAAATTACCAGGGTCGACTTATAGCCAAACCTGTCAGCAAACCATCCCCAGGGAATTTCCAACACTATCATCAAAACCAGTGAAATTGATTCGATTAAAAATATATCATACATTGAAAGCCCCCTAGCCTGCCTGTATACGGTGGCTATGGGCCCGTAAAATACGAATCCCTGGAGAAATACTATGGCGCACATTAAAAAGTAATTTCGCCTATTCATTTGATGTACACCTCCGCAAAATTGCATGCCGAAAAGACCTCCCGTCGGAGGCCTTTATATCCCGGATGTTGTGGTGTACATCAAATCAGCGCCATGGTAATTCCCCTTAAAAGATTGCTTATTGATTTAATTATACAACAATAAAATTTTTTCAGGTATTACTTTTTTGCGCTAATTCATTCTTTTTTTCACTGCTCCGGGTTTTCACTTTCCTGCGCCCACAAGTCGGCCTTCATTTTTTTCTTTTCCGCCATCTGCCTCAACCGGCAGAAGGAACAGACTTCAGCAGTGGTCACCTGGCCGCAGATGCTGCACTCGCGCAGGTCCGGGGTTTCGGAGCAGGCTTCAAAGTTTTTTCTCCCTTTCTTCAAAAAGTTGGTAAGAAACCGCTGCTTGGTGCCCGGGCTCGCCTCCTCCAGTTGGTTCAGCACTTCTTTATAAAGTATGGAACTGGCGCCCAGCGCATGGGGGCATTCCTCGTGGATGAAACTGATGCCGTTGAACAGAACATACGCCAGGTTTTCTCTCTCCGTCAGGGTAAAAAGGGGTTTTACCTTTTTAACCAGTTTGGGATGGGTGCTGGGAAGCACCGGCGACTGCCGGGCGAGATACCCCTCCTGCCAGCTCAGCACATTTCCGAACAGGGTAGCTGCCTCGTCGTCCAGGTTGTGTCCGGTGGCCACCACGTCGAAACCTCCGTCCAGGGCCACTTTGTTGAAAAGGTACCTTTTTATCGTGCCGCAGAGGGAACAGGTGCTGCGGCGGATTTCCCGCGCCAGTCGGGGGATGTTGAAGCCGTAATCTTTTTCGATGTTCCTGACTATTAGGGGAGCCTCATACTCTTCAGAAAACCGCTCGACAATCTCCTGGGACCTGTCCGAATAGTCGCCGATTCCAAGGTTTATATACATTGCCGTGACGTCGTAACCCTCTTTCAACAGTTTGTGCCAAAGGGCCATGCTGTCTTTCCCGCCGGATACTACGACAAGCACCCGGTCCTTAGACCCGAACATCTTCTCCCGCCTTATGTTCTTGCGCACCTGTTCCGAGTAGTAAACCTGAAAGCAATCGTTACAGAAAGCCGCGTTGTGTCTTTTCAGATATATTTCCGCTTTATCACCGCAGCGGCGGCAGCGCATAACGGTCGCCTCCTTTATCCTCCGGATATTGCAGACAGCACTTCAACCACGTCGTCCTCCTTCAGCGCTTCGTCGGGCGTGAGCATCTTCCCGCCCCTGAGCACCAGGTGAGACTCGAGACTGAAGTTGAGTTCTTCGGCCAGCTGTTTTACCGTCTTAACGCCCTTAACTTCCACTTCTCTCTTGAAAGGCATTCTAAAAATAACCCGCATGGTGTAATTTCCTCCCGTCAGGTTACATTTTCCGTCTTTGTGCAGGTGCTATCGAAGACACCTATTAATAAGTTAATATTACACAACCGCCGTGTCAAGCAAGGACTTTTATTTTTTCCCAGCGTTTTGAGTTGTGCTACGACCTTTTAAATAGGCAGAACCTAAAGCCTATCACACATAATCTTCAAGCCTGTCGAGTTCTTTTATAATGATTTTCTTCCTGTCGACGTCTATTATACCTTCTTTTCTTAGTCTGTTCAAACCCCGGGTTACCGTCACCCTGTCGCAACCTATCAGGTGGGCCAGATTCTCGTGAGTGAGAGGTAGGTCTATAAGATGACCGTTTTCCGTCACCCTTCCCTGCTGGTGGTATAACCTGAGCAGAATATCGCACAATCTGCCCATTGAGTCCTTAAAGATAAGGTCGCTCATCTGCATCATCAGAATTCTGAACTTGCGGCACATGCTGTGGGCGATATATTTATAGGCTTCGAGATTATTGGAGAGAATCCTGTTTAGTTTATCCTCAAAGATTACAGATACCTCGCTGTACTCCATAGCCTGCCCTATGATTAAATCTTTCCCGCCGCCCAAGTAAGCAAACTCCCCGAAAATTTCTCCCGGCTGAAGTATGTACAGGATCTTTTCCCTGCCATTGGCGCCAAAAACTGATTGTTTCACCCGGCCCCTGGTGACTATCGCTATGTAGGTCTCGTCGGCGTCTACTTCCACCATCTCACCCTTATTGAATGACTTTCTATAACCGCATTTAGCTATATCGAGAAAAAACTTCTCATCTTTTCTTGCCTTTTGACATCGAAAATTTTTTCGTAGCAGTCCTTCATCACCATCACCCCGTATTACTTTTTATTTTTTATTATATCAAAAAGCAGGTACCATGCAGTACCTGCTTCGTTTTTTGCATTTATATGATTGATTGTTCGATCGCCACAGTCAACGCTTTTACTATTTCGTTCAATCCCATCGCCGGGGTATTCTTCTTATCGACAACCTGTTCGAAGAGGTAGGGCACGTGTATGAAGCCTGCCTTTATGTCCGGCCTTTTCCTGGAAGCATAATACAGCAGGCCGTACATCACATGGTTGCAAACGTAGGTCCCTGCCGTATTTGAAACCTCAGCGGGTATTCCCTCCTTTTTAATGGCCTCCACGATTCTCTTTATAGGCAACGTGGAAAAGTATGCGTTTTCTCCGTCGGGAAATATCGGCTGGTCTACGGGCTGGTTCCCCTCGTTGTCCGGTATGCGGGCATCGTCTACGTTTATGGCCACCCTTTCTACCGATACGGCATACCTCCCTCCGGCCTGACCAACGCATATCACAACATCGGGCTTTTCTTTTTCCATTTCATTAAAGAGCACATCCAGACTTTTGCCAAAAACCGTGGGCAGTTCCCTTACGACCACCCGTGCTCCCTTTATTTCTTTAGGCAGGAGTTTTACCGCTTCCAGAGCAGGGTTTACTTTTTCCCCGCCGAAGGGCTCAAATCCCGTTACAAGAACCTTCATAATCATTCCCCTTTCTTTTAAAATGCCAGTGCTAGCATCAAGATTACGTGTATAACGAGCAGCACAATTCCTACCGGAACTTGCTTTTTAATTATCATGTATTTGTCTTTCAATTCCAGGATCGATGCCGAGACAATGTTGAAGTTTGCCGCCATAGGAGTCATGAGGGTGCCGCAGTATCCCGCAGTCATGGCCAGAGCTGCAGCCACGGCCGGATCAGCCCCCTGATTCAGCACCAAAGGTACGCCCACGCCTGCCGTTATGACCGCAAAAGCGGCAAACGCGTTACCCATTATCATCGTGAAAAGTGCCATACCCACGCAGTAAGCTACAACACCCAACACAACATTATTCCCGGGGAAGACGGCATTGATGCCTTTTGATATCACATCTCCTACTCCCGCGGTATTAAAAAGTGCTCCAAGGGCCGCCAGTAACTGGGGAAGTATGGATGCTGGTCCCACCTGATGGAGGAGCCTGCCGCTTTCCCTGCCGGCTTCTTTGAGACCCGCCCCTGTAACGGCGAGTGAAAGGACCAGGGCGACGACCGCGCCTATTCCCAGACCCACCAGACCTCCCAGCTTGGTATACTGAGCAACGCCGAAGGCGGCCACTGCAATGGCCAGGGCCGGAATAAAAAGCCTGTCACCAATTTCCCCCGCCTTACGTTCCCTAAATTCCGCCGGGGGCGTATAGAATCGGCCCACCCTGACCTGCTTAAACGCCGCAAGACCTGCCATAACCAGTATCATTATACCGACCACGTTTTTCGGCATGTACTTGCCGAAAACGAAAATAATACCGAGACTGGCCCAGAATAACGACGTTCCTATTCTGTTCTGTTGTTCCTTCCCGGTAAAAGCGTGGTATGCAGCCACGAATGACACTATCCCGCACATAACATACAGCAGCTCAAGTAGCGTATTCTGCATAAACTCTCCCTCCTATACCCTTGCATTTTTACGGGCGAGTTTTCTGTCAAAACCCAGGAACTGCACTGTAGAAATAAGGACGGCAGTAATCGCAATAGGGATTGAGGCCTTGGCCACCGCAAGGGCCTCTACGTTAAAGCCCAGCTCCTTCAATACTCCCACTATGAGCAGCACTCCTCCCGAAGCAACAAAGACGTTTTGCCCGTAGAAATTCCCGTAATTTTCTGCGGCCCCCGCCAGCCCCTTCAGTTCCTCCAAATCCCTCTCGTCCAGCTCGCCGGAACTATTTATGGCGGCTCCTTGCGCCATCGGAAGTATCAATGGCCTGATGAACTGCACGTGTCCGCCCAGCCTCAAGCTCAGGGCTGCCGCCATAGTTCTCAGAACCGTATAAAATGCCAGCAGCCGGCCTGGTGTCACCGATTTCATTCTACCTATGAGATAGGCGGCCCTCTCCCTCAGCCCGTAGCACTCGAGTATACCGATGGCGGGTAGTGTAACGAAAAATACAGTCATATACCGGTTAGTTATAAAGGCTTCTCCCAGGGTAGTGAGTATCTGATTGAAGCTCAACCCCGCTGTAAAGCCCGTTGCTATTCCCGCTACCACGACCACGGCAATGGTGTCGAGCTTCAACGCGAAGCCGATAATGATAATTAAAATGCCGATTAGTTTGATCATCCAATACACCCCCTGTTTGGTTTTATTTTTAATATTAGAAAAAATATGGAACCAAAACTGTAGCTCCGACTACAATTTTGTAAAATATTTTCATGTTTTGTTCATAAAACGAAGAAAACCTTATATAAAGAAACCCTTTAACTGGCGTAGTATGTAGATCTGGATTCAAGTTGCAAAAAAATAAGTCCTTGGGAGATAGTCCCAAGAACTTATTTGTACAATCATACTATACTTCGGCCTTGATTAGGATAGCCAAGGAATGAATTTATGATTTATACTTTCTAACTAGTATTAAAAATTCTTCATCGGTTAAATTCCCTTTTTTCTCCATCCCCATTCGTTTCACATCTAGCAGCAACTGTTGTTTTTGTTCTTCTTCAAGTTCTATATTATATTCTTGTAATTTAACGTTTATGGACATTAATCCACTTTTCTTTCCTAAAACAAGTTTCGCTTTTTTGTTAAGGAACTCAGGATTTAAAGCAAACATCGAAAGAGGCATTTTAAAAATGGCATCAGCTCCTATTCCCGATTCTCTGGTAAATATCTCCGGACCAACGATGGGCTTATTTTTTACAATCTCAAAGCCGGTAGTATCCCTTACAAGGTCCGAAAGCTCTTGTAACTTGGAAATATTGACACCAATATCGATATTCATAAGAATTTCCAGTGCGACAATAATCTCTTCAGTGCTACAATTGCCCGTCCTTTCCCCAATTCCATTTACACAGCAATGCACTACTTCCGCCCCCGCCATCACAGCAGTAATGCTGTTGGCCAAAGCCATGCCGAAGTCGTTGTGGGTATGTATCTCTACTGGAATATTCATAATTGATTTGACCAATCTTACAAGATAATCTGTAGCTCCCGGCAGGGCGCATCCCATTGTATCAACTACTCCCACTGAATCAGGCATAGCATACTTTTTGATTTCGTTCAAAAGTTTTACTAAATCATTCTCTTCAGCTCTCGTAGTATCATAAGGGAAATATACCGTATACAAATCCAGTTCTTTAGCTTTTTTTATTGCAAAAATACTATTTTCAATGACTCTGTCTACCGACCATTTAAATTGGTAATCTAGCTTTGGCTTACCGATCGGTACTTCAATTATTACTCCATCTACACCACAATCTTTAGCTATTGCTATATCTTCTTCCTTAGCTCTAACGAATCCAAATATAGTAGAAGGGAGATTTAATTTCTTTATCTCTGTTATTGCTTCCCGATCTTCTTCTGAAACCGCGGGCATACCTGCTTCAATCCGGTGAATTCCAACTTCACTTAGCTTTTCTGCTATCCTTATTTTTTCTTCTTTTTTCAAAACTACACCCGGTGTCTGTTCTCCATCTCTCAAAGTAGCATCATGGATTTTAATAAATTTTGGTAAGTTCCAGCTATTTCTATACTCTTCTCTAAAATTGTAGGGACTTACCCACCAGTTCTCAGTTCTCCATGCACGTTTGTTCATGTAGCTTTCACTCCTTATTAAGATTATGCAGAAATATTTTTATAATTTAAGTTGGTTATATAAACACAAACTATCAAAAATAACCCTAATATATCGGTTACTAAACCTTCATTAACCAGCAGCACTCCAGCTATGAACAACAATATTCGTTGCCATATTGCAAGGCTCCCCCTAAAATACCCGACTATGCTACAAGCAATAGCAAACACGCCTACTATAGAAAATACAACAGTCGTTATGATCATCGAGAATTCTCCATTTAGGAGCAGGCTAGGCCCATAAACAAACATGAAAGGAAGTACAAAACTGACCAATCCGTATTTGAAAGCGGTCCATCCTACTTTATTTAAGTCAGTACCAGCTATCCCTGCAGCAACATAAGACGCTAAAGCAACCGGTGGTGTTATAGTTGATATACATCCGAAAAAAAACACAAACATGTGAGCGCTTAATAGAGGAATACCCATCTGCACGAGGGCCGGAACCACCACTGAAGCTAGAACCAGGTAAGCTGCCGTTGTCGGAAGCCCCATTCCTAAAATTAATGAAAATATCATAGTTAATATTAAAGCTATTATTGGTTGTCCCCCTGATAGAGTAATAATCATAGAAGAAATCTTGGATCCCAAACCAGTAATCGACAAAATGCCTACAATAATTCCCGATGCAGCACAAGCTATTGCAATAGAAACAGTATCTTTTGATCCCTTTTCTAATGCAGATAGGATTTTGAAAACTATCTCCTTACTAAATGCTTTATGTGAAACTATATATACTCCCAGAAGTACCAATGTAGAATAATATGCAGATTTGAAAGGTGAATACCCAATAACTAACATATAAATTAGAATGAGTATTGGTATTGCAAAGTACCAACCTTTTTTGACAACTTCTCCAATGAAAATCCCTTTGCTTCTTGTCTCGTGCATATCAATTTTCTCTTTTTTTGCTTCGAGATGTACAATGATTAATATTGAAAGAAAATAAAGTATAGCTGGGAGAATGGCTGCTTTCATTATATTTACATACGGTTCTCCTATAATTTCCGCCATGATGAAGGCAGCAGCCCCCATAACAGGAGGCATAATTTGTCCACCAGTAGCTGCAACGGCAACTATCGCCCCAGCCTTTTCCGGTTTATATCCTTCTTTTATCATCATTGGAATTGTCAAGCTACCTGTTATGGCCACATTTCCTGCGGCCGATCCAGATATCATACCTACCAATGCACCAAATACGATTGATGTTTTTGCTGTAGCTGCTATAACCTTCCTTGTAACCGAAGAAGCCAAATTATATAAAAATTCACTAGCACCGAATTCGCTTAAAAATGCCCCATATATGCAAAATAAAATAATGTAAGTCGCCGAAACACTAATGGGAATCCCAAATATACCTTCCGTTGAAGTAAATAAAAAAGTCGAAATCCTACTAACACTATAGCTTCTACTCCGAATGATTAACGGCAAATAAGGGCCTACAAATGGATATAATAAAAAAATTATAGTTATTAACGACAGCATCCAACCTACAGATCTTCTTGTAGCTTCTAGAACTAAGAAAATCATTAAAATACCCACTAATACATCAAACTTATTTGTAACTCCTCCACTTGAAACAATTATTTCCCACCTTTTTAAAATGTAAATACCTGAAAATAAAGTTCCGATGCCTAGCATTATTCTAATGATAGTATCTGCAATATTGTTCTTTCGATTATCTTTTGCTGGAGTTACAAAACATATAAACATCATCACCATTAAATGGAAAGCTCTCACTGTCATAGCCGACATCGAAACAAAACCCGAAACATTAAGTATATGAAAAATTCCAACTAAAACCGCTGCAAAAAATACCATTTTTTTACTCAATCCGATTAATTTATAATTAATATTCATATATTCATATGCCCCTCCTATCCAAACTTGCCACCTTCTACAGAATGGAGCCCAATTTATGAAAGAAGGTGGCAAGTTTGGTGTTCTATGGTTTATTTAAAGTTTAATAACCTGGAAGGATTGTCTTTAGTCATAATATCCAATTCTTTTTCTGTAACCCCAAACCTTAAAAGCACATAGCAATATGCCCTGAAGCCTTCAACAGGCGACGCGCTGTAAACCTGCCCATAATCTGAAATTAAACAGCAATTTTCGGCTTTCACTTCCTTAATTATATTTACTATTTCTCTGGGATCCTGTCTTCCATTATGAGGAGAACAAACTCCATAAGACAGGGTCAAGGTGGCACCCAGAGATGTAAGTTCTTTTAATACTGGAATCGTAAAATCCTCCGTCCACGCATTAGGATGGGTGACCTCCAGTTTATCATAACCAATTGCTTTGCTTTCTTTAGCTAAGGCCAAACACTCTTCCGGGGATATATGTCCTGTTCCTAAAATTACATCATATTCTTTGCAGACTCTCAGAATTTCCTGTACTTCTTCCTTTAATTTTCCGTTATTATCCAAAATATTAATTAATTCCCTTTTTCTTCCAAACGAAGAGCCGTTTACATAAGCTTTAATCCAGTGACCGGACTCGGCTTTTTTAATAGCATATTCCGCATCTACTGTTGGCAACCATATCATCTTGCCGCCCGATTTAATGGTAGCTATGACGGTCCTTACATTTAATCCTCCTGTGGGACCGTTAAGAGCGATACCGCCAAATACTTTGGTTCCTAAATCAAGTTGATTTGCCGCATGTGCATTACCTACAGTAGAAGCTAGATGAGTTTTTATTACTATAGCTTTCATGCCACGGGCACTGGCTTCTTTGGCCAGTCTGATACTATCTCCATACCTAGGGACATAATCTGGGCCCACGTGTATGTGTAAATCTATCATTCCATTTAAAATGTTTTCATCTATAAACACGTTTTTCCCCTCACATTCAGTCATTATTTTCTTTCTTCAAAATATTTTTTTGCACCGGGATGTAACGGAATTGGTGTGTTAGGGGCTGTTTCTATATTTATTTGTTTTGCCGTAGCATTTGCCTCTTTAAATTCATCTAGATGATCGAAAATTGCCTTCGTAACATTGTATACCAGTTGTTCATCTAGTTTACTATTTACAATTAAAACATTAGGTACACCAATAGCTGTGGCATCATTGCCCAGTTTATATACATCTTTTGGAACTACGACTTTACTATAATAAGGATATTTTTCGATTATATTATTTAGTTTATCATCGTCAATATTTATAAATTTGATTTTTTTAG
The DNA here is from genome assembly GCF_008124715.1 of Thermosediminibacter litoriperuensis. GTDB lineage: Bacteria > Bacillota > Thermosediminibacteria > Thermosediminibacterales > Thermosediminibacteraceae > Thermosediminibacter > Thermosediminibacter litoriperuensis. Next base: position 20,724 of record NZ_VNHO01000029.1, read on the forward strand.
AAGTGGATATCTCAACTACCGCTGATGCAGGATATCCTGATAAAGCCAATGCAACATCCACATTTCCATCGGCTAATTGCATAAAACCATCATTATATGATAGGTAATTCGCCACTATGTCATCCAACTTAAGGCCGTATTCTTCCAATAGTGCCTCGAGTATAGGTAAAGTTCCACCGCCTGCCGGGCCAACAGCAATTTTTTTTCCTTTCAAATCGCTGATAGAATTAATCGGAGAATCTGCCATTGTTATAATGTGAAATACGCTGGGATACAGCGATGCCACTGCACTTACTTCAAGTTTGCCTTCATAAGGGCTTGTTCCATTTGCAGCAAAATAGGCTAAGTTTGCGTTGGTCAATCCGAATTCCACATCACTGTTTGACACCAATCTCGGGTTTTCTAATGCTCCTCCTGTAACTTCCGGTGTCATTTCTATACCTTGAACATATTTTGTAACTAGGTTTGATATCTCCTGCCCGATAGGAAAATAAGCTCCACCCATACTTGCCGTTCCAATACTTAAATGTTTAATTTCGGCTAGTTTATTTTCACCTTTTCCGGTTTGATTTGAACAACCGCTTAAAGTTATAGAAATTAAAAACAAGGATAGAATCAACCATATAAAAGTTTTATGTCTATTCATACTTAACCTCCTCATTATTTTTTTATCGACCGTATGAGACTTTCTGCTGCTCTTCTCCTGTGTTCTCGCACAAACATCTCCAATTCGTCATATTTTTTTTCCTTTATTAATTCCACTATCTTTTCGTGTTCAGCTAATGATTCACCACTCCTTTCTGGAGATAATACAAAAACAGCCCTTGTTCTTTCCCATTTATTCCATAGCTCGTTTATCAATTCATAGAGTCTTTTATGGGGATTTATAGAAGTAATGTAATTATGAAATTTTCTATTTAAGATTCCGTATTCTACATAATTATTACTGACCAAGGCCTCTTTCATATGTTTGATTATTTTAGTCAATTCTCCAATGTCTTCATCAGTCATGTAGTCGATACTTTCTCTTGCCGCAAATCCTTCAAGAACCCCTCTTATTAAATAAGTCTCCAGGATGTCAGCTTCTTTAAATTCCGTCACCACAGGCCCTATATGTGGATATATCTCGACTAAGTCTTCCGTTTCCAGCATTCTTATTGCTTCTCTAACCGGTATTTCACTCACCCCATTTTCACGCGCAACTTTACTTATAACTATACGATCACCAGGCTTGTAGACACCACTTATGATATCTTTTTTTAAGCTTTCATATATAATTTCAACCTTGCTTTTATAATTTTGCAAATTACATCTCACCTCCAAACCGTATATCATATATGATTTTCATATATAATATATCATATATGTTTTTCAATGTAAAGTATTATTCGAGTTTTTTGGATTAAACAAATTAGAATAAAAAGGCAACAAATTTTCCATTTATGAAAATTCAAAGCCTAGATTAAAAGCGAATTATTTACTCATTTTCTACTCTCTCGTTGGATTCTATAGTAATAATTTTCTTCGGTTACTGATGTTTATAGCCTCCTATTTTTTTGTATCCTTATGTATTTTGTGTTTATTGCATAATAAAAATGGACAAAGTTGCAAAATAAAATCCCCACTTTTGCAACTCAAAAATCCCCAAATTTGCAAAGGTCATTGCAGGCACCCCTAAAACCTTTACCCTTGTAGTTAGGGACAACTTAACTGCAAGGGAGGAACGGAGGATGCTCACAATGACCCATATTGATAATATCAGAAAAGCATTCTTTATGAAAGGGCAAAATATCAGCGAGATAGCCTGGGAGTTCCAAAAAGACCGAAAAACAGTGCCCAAATATCTATCAAGAGGACTGGAACACCAGGGTTAAAGCTGAAGAAGCTAAACATACCTTCCCAAACTCGACCCTTTCAAGGCGGATATAGACCAATGGCTTGTCGCAAAAAGCAGAGACATACCGCCAAAAGGATTTACGACAGGCTCTGTGAAAAATACCAAGATAAGTTTAACTGTTCTTACCGCACCGTAGCAGGCTACGTGGCTATTAGAAAAAAAGAATTGTACCAGGACAATTCCTGCTGTCTGCCGCTGGAACATATCCCCGGTGAAGCGCAGGTGGATTTCGGCGAAGCCGACTTTTACGAAAACGGGACGCTGCATCACGGATTTTATCTGAACCTGTCGTTTCCCTACAGTAACGTAGGATATACCCAGCTTTTCAAGGGAGAAAACCAGGAATGCCTGTTTCAGGGGCTGAAGGACATATTTGAACATATTGGTGGAGTGCCTCATAAGCTATGGTTTGATAACGCCAGCACTATTGTGAAACTCTTGAAGAATGGCGAGCGCAAACTGACCGACGCTTTCCTGAGGTTCAAGCAGCATTATGGTTTTGAGGCGGTATTCTGTAACCCTGCTTCCGGCCACGAAAAGGGTAATGTGGAAAACAAGGTCGGATACCACCGACGTAACCTTCTGGTCCCGGTTCCCAGGTTTGAAAGGCTGGAGGATTTTAAGCGCGAACTTTTACGATTGTGCGACCAGGACATGCACCGCGAACACTACCGGAAGGAGGCATCCATAGCCGAACTTTTTAATGAAGACCGTAAGGCTCTGCTTGAGCTGCCTACCGTTCCTTACGAGGTAGCCGGTTACATAACAGTCAAAACCAACGCCTACGCCAAATTCAGCTTGAACGGTGGAAAGCACCTCTACTCTACCGCTCCAAAATACGCCAACAGCCGGGTACTGGTAAAGATAACAGCCCATGAGGTCATACCGCTGGATGAAAGCCACCGGGAAATCGTACGCCACCAGCGGCTTTACGGGGACAACAAGCAAGAAAGCATGGATTGGCTACCCTACCTCACTCAGCTTTCCCGCTGTCCTGGAGCCCTTAAGTATTCGGGAATATACAGCATGCTGCCGGACCCACTCCGGGAATACCTGGACGGCTTAAGCAAAAGTGAGCGCGGCAAAGCGCTCAAGGCTATTGCTTTGCTTTGTGCCAAAAGCAGTTTTGAACAGGCCGTGAACGCTGTAGCCGAGGCTCTCCTTTACGGAGTGCAGGATTTAGACAGCCTCGTAGCCATCCATAACAGGATAACGAGTATAACCCCGCAGTTGGAGCCGGTAAAGATTCCGGAAGGGGTTCCTGAACTCACTGCATTCCGCTTCAACGCTGAAGACTATGACAAAGCCTTTCTGAAAGGCGGTGCCAATTTATGCTGAAGGACGAAATCGCCGCCTGCTGTAAAGCATTAAAACTCAGCCGCAATCTAGTGGAAAACTGCGACAAGATCGAGGCTCAAAGCCATGAAGAATACCTGCTGAAGCTGCTAAGATTAGAACTGGAGCACAGAGACGCAAGCCGAAAGGACAGGCTTTTGAAAAATGCAGGCTTTTACACGATAAAGACCTTTGCCGATTACATATTCGATGAAATCAAGCTCCCGCAGGGGCTTACGCCACAGGACCTAAAAGATTGCAAATTTCTCGAAGAAAAGAAAAACCTGATCCTTTACGGCGACGTGGGAACCGGCAAAACCCATCTTACCACCGCCATCGGTGTGGAGGCCTGTAAAAAGGGATTCAACGTAAAGTTTTTCCGCACTGCAGCGCTGGTAAACCGGTTGGTAGAAGCCCGGAAGGGAGGTGAACTTTCCGGGTTACTAAAACAGCTTTCCAAACCGGATCTTCTATTTGCGACGAATGGGGCTATGTTCCTTTGGACCGCGAAGGGGCGCAGCTACTGTTTGATCTTTGATGGTCAAAGCTACCGGATGAGGCAATCACTCATGAGGCAATTAAGTTAACATAAAAATTCCCCACCGGTGCCTGGGGAAAAATCTTTGCAAAAATGGGGAATTTCCTCTCGCAAAAAACAGTATTTTGCCAGTTTCAGATCCATTAGAAAATCATCATGGGTTCTTTATTACTCTTAATTTCTTTTTTGTTTATATAACAATAAATGATAATGATAACTCTATCATCGGTAAAATAAAGAAGCACCTTCACCGGTTGCTTCAGTTAAGTCCATATAATTGTGTAAAAAGGGAGTTTTAAAAAAGGGTTGAGCCACCCTCACCCCTCTGGTTAGAATTAAATTGTCAACCCAAAAACCTAACTGGAGGGATGAGAAATGGCTCAATATAATATTACCATCGATTCTGAAATTTTGCACCACCTTTTTCTAAAGGGAGCTAAAGATGAGGGGATGGCCAAACTATTGGAGTCCATACTCAACCAAATACTCCAAGCCCGGGCTACCGAACAAATAAAAGCAGAACCTTATGAAAGAACCGAAGAAAGACAAGCCTACCGTAACGGATACTATCCGAGAAATTTAGTCACCAGAGTCG
>NZ_VNHO01000030.1 GCF_008124715.1 Thermosediminibacter litoriperuensis
AGACACACCCAATGGGGTAAAGAACTATACAAAATGCGCGGCCAGACCATCGAGCGGGTATTTGCCGATGCGAAGGAAAAGCATGGCATGCGCTATACAAATCTACGAGGCTTGAGGAAAGTCGGACATTACCTCACGCTTCTTTTCGCATGCATGAATTTAAAAAAGCTGGCTTTATGGAAGAAAAGACGGGGAACGTTTCCGCCAACAGTCCCCGCTTTACATTCGTTTTTCTTAAAAATTTTCTTCGCCTTCAACAAAAAGCCGCTTTTAGGATGCATAACCTAAAAGCGGCTTTGTCTACAAGCTGTAACCCCGAATGGGGGTTTTTTATTATAGACATATTTCGTTAAAAAAACTATTAAATCGTTAATTTTTTATGAACCTCAAAACTCCATAATATAAATTCTGCTATAATGTTGTAGGATGTTTTTTTGTGCAGGTTAGGTGAATAAAATAATACTGAAACCTTAACCATCGGTTAATTTTATTTGCAAGGGCGAGAAAGGAAGTGCTGTCTGATGGAGAAATTAAAGGTAGGCGTTGTCTTCGGAGGGCAATCGGGTGAATACGAAGTCTCGTTGATGTCGGCCACGTCCATAATAAATGTTATGGATAAGTCAAAATACGATATCGTGCCTATAGGCATAACGAAAGACGGCAGGTGGCATGTATTTTTCGGGGATGTTTCAAAAATACAGGACGGCACCTGGGTCGACGAGGCCGTACCGGCCTTCCTGCCTCCGGACACGAGTTACAAGTGCGCGATTACCCTGAAAGACGGTATTGAAACCAGATATTACCTCGACGTAATTTTCCCGGTACTGCACGGGCCGCACGGCGAAGACGGCACGGTCCAGGGAGTTTTCGAACTCATGAATATCCCTTATGTGAGCTGCGGTGTAGGTTCATCAGCGGTATGCATGGATAAGGTGTTTTCAAAAAAGCTATTGAAGCAGGAAGGCCTGCCTGTCGTGGACTTCAAGGTTTTCTATAAAAAGGACCTGCCGGCCGGGCTCATGGATATGGTGGCAGAGGTCGAAAAGTCCTTCGGATACCCCTGCTTTGTAAAGCCGGCCAACCTGGGTTCCAGCGTGGGAGTTACCAAAGCCCATGACAGAGAAGAACTGAAAAACGCTATCCTGCATGCTGCTGAATTCGATAGGAAACTGCTGGTAGAAAGGTTCATCCCGGCGAGGGAAATCGAGTGCGCCGTTCTTGGCAACGATGACCCAGTGGCTTCCCTGCCGGGAGAAATCATCCCCAGCGAGGAATTTTACAGTTATATCGCAAAATACTTCGACGGTGGCAAGTCCAAGCTTCTCATACCCGCCCCGCTTGCCACGGAAGAGACCGAAAAGATCCGCGATCTTGCGGTGAGGGCGTATAAAGCCCTGGACTGCACCGGGATGGCGCGGGTGGATTTCCTGCTGAGCAAGGTGACGGGCATTATCTATATAAACGAGCTCAACACCATCCCCGGCTTCACAAATATAAGTATGTACCCCAAGATGTGGGAGGCTTCGGGGCTGCCGTATAAAGAGCTCATCGACAAGCTGATAGGACTGGCTATTGAAAGACACCGCCAGAAACAGGCGTTAAAGCTCACTTTATAATACCTCTTTAAAAATTCTAAGGAAATTTCCTTTACAGATTTTTTCTATATCGGCTGGCTTGAACCCTCTTTTTTCAAGCTCTTTTACAACAGCTGGCACCTGGGTCACATCCTCCAATCCCTCAGTTTTTTTAGTGGGAATTTTGTCTTTTTGTAAATTGTTTTTTATTTGATCATCCAGATAATCACAGAAATCAAACCCGAACCCAACGTGATCAATTCCTGCTAGCTCCACCATATATTCGACTTGGTCGATCATTCTTTCCAAAGTTGGATCTGAAGAATGAATAAATTCTGGCCAAGCGTTAATACCGATTACCCCGCCTTTGGCGGCTATTGCCTTAATCTGTTCGTCCTTCAGATTTCTTTTATTTGGACATAACCTGTATGAGTTGGAATGAGAAGCTATAAAGGGCTTTTCCGCCACTTCGCAAACATCCCAGAAGCTTTTTTCGTTCAGGTGAGACACGTCCAGTATAATTCCGAGTTCTTTCATTTTTTTAATCGCTTCCTTACCCAAGGCGGTGAGTCCCTTCTGCGGGTCATTGCACCCGGCCCCTGCAGCAAAAGGGTTTTCTTCATTCCAGGTAAGACTTATAATTCTTATTCCAAGTTTATAAAGTGTTGTTATAAAGCTGAGGTTGCCTTCAATCCCGCTTAGACCTTCCATACTTAGGATAATAAAAAGATTTTGCTCTTGTATCGCTCGGTATAAATCGTTTAAATTGCGGACTATAACTAAGCCGTCGTCCAGTTCCATAAGTTCTTCTGATATACTCCCTAATATTTCAAGCATTCGTTTCGTGGGATTTTTTGAATATTGGGGTTCAACCCATACTGCCGCATTCACACCACAAATATTGCCTTTTTTCAGCCTTGGTATGTGAAAACTGCTCAGTACCCTTTTTACTCCCTTTTTTCTTTTATTTGCCACGTCGCACCATATATCTGAATGACAGTCAAATACAAGCATTTATGCCCTCCTTAAAACCGAGGAGGGCTTTTGCCCTCCCCTTTTTTAAAGTCCTAACAGACTTTTAATGGTATTTCCTGTAAAAATCCCAAAGTAGTTACCTACTACATATCCGTATACTCCAACCAAAAGGGCAGGTAGCACGAGTTCGGTCCAACCCTTGGCTATGGCCATAGCGGCTGCAGTTGTCGGCCCTCCTATGTTTGCGTTGGATGCTATTAGCAGTTCTTCAAGGTGGAACTTCAACATCTTCCCGATCAATAGGGTCCAGGCCATATTAACAATCACCATGATGGCGCAGTAAAAAAGCAGCACCGGGCTGTTCTTGATTATCATCTCAATAGATGCAGGCACCCCTATGACTACAAAGAACAGGTATATCAGGAACGTCCCCAGTTCTTCGGCTCCCTTTATTCTTCCAAAAAAGCCGGGAAAAACCGAAGCCAGAATCAGAGTCATTGTTGTTATAACCAGGTACTTCTGGCCTAATATTGCCTTTATAAATGAGAGCGCTGGCGATTCGTTAATGAAACCTGCAAATTTGGTAGATATCGTAGTAATAACCAAGGCGGACCCCATTGCCAGCGCTATATCGAGCAGGGAGATCTCTTTCCTCCCCCAATATGCCGCTGCAGCAGTTTTACCTTCATCGTTATCTTTTTTAGTATCCTCGTAAGGGTGGGAAAAATTCCTCTTGAAAAAACCCACTGTTGGTATTGTCATAAGTACGAAGAAATATAAAGCCATATTTAGGTTATCAGCTACAATAGCTGCGTTTATAACATTCTGAGAGGCTTTGAACGCTTCAGACATAGCAACGAAGTTCACGCCACCGCCCATGTAGCTTCCAGTCATCATAGCAGCCACTTTGTAAACTTCAGGGATTACCGAAGATAACAGTAATGTAGCGATAAAAGCTCCTAAAACTGTACCTAACGCAGAAATATTGAAAGCCCAAAAGGTCCTACCGCTCTCTCTCCATATCCTCCTGATGTCGGCTTTAAAAAGCAGCAGCGGGACGGCAACAGGCACGACATAAGTCCATACACCGTCATAGACCGGACTTTCCGTTGGAATTATTTTTAGGTTGGCAAAAATCAGTGCCCCCAGAAGAGCTATAATAGCACCGCTCACTCTGGCGGCCCATTTATAGTTCTGTTCTAAGTAAATGCTCACGGCAGCCCATCCTGTTAAGAATGCCATCAATGTCCAGGTATCATCAGGCTTGATGAAACTCATGACCATACCTCCTTCAATAAATTAAATATTGTTCAATTTTTTTAACATCCGAAGGTATATATTCTTCATAAAAATCAAAATTCCTTCTTATATATCAACTTAAAAGTAAATTTTTTAACGGTTGTTAAAATCACCAAATTATATTAAAATTAAGCCGTAAAGAAACATCGGGAGTGAGTCCTGTGGAACTTGGCAAAAAGATAAGACAACTTAGGACCAGTAAAGGTATAAGCATCGCCCAACTGGCTAAAATGACCGGCCTTAGCACCGGTATAATAAGTCAAATAGAAAGGAATATGGTTTCCCCCACAGTAGATACCCTGTGGAAAATAACTAAAGCACTGGATATATCTATCAATTATTTTTTTAACGACGGCCAACGCTTAAGTCCCATTGTAAGAAAACACGATAGAAAGAAAATCATTTTACCCAACTCTCGTGTAACTTATATGCTGCTCAGCCCGGATTTGCGCAGGAAAATGGAAATCTTGCTGGTGGAAATTGAACCGGGGGAATGTAATTCCGAGGAGCTCATTTCTCATGAAGGAGAAGAGTGCGGTTTTATATTATCAGGCACGCTTAAAATAAAATACGGTGAGGAAGAATATGTATTATATGAAGGGGACAGCATTTATTTTGATAGCACTGTACCACATAGGTATATTAATATTGGCGACAAAAAATGTATCTCCATCTGGGCTATGACTCCTCCTTCTTTCTAAAATTTTTGTTTCACATGTATCTACAAAAAAGAAAATTTTTAGTCGAATTAATTAAGTATTGCCCGGGAAATATGTAAAAATGTGTTATAGCTTTTCGGCATATTATTACTGTTCATACCCCTGTGTCGTACCGGCTCATAAGAAAGACTGCCATAAACCGCATAGGCTGGCTTTTATGTCGAAAAGAACATTCCCAACAAAAAACCAGGCCCGTTTGGGCCTGGTTTTTTGTTGCATCTATTATTCCTCTTTTATAGCCTCGGTGGGGCAGTTTTCTAAAGCTTCTCTAGCCTCGTTCTCAGCATCGGCAGGAACTTCGCCTTCAATGGCCTGAGCTTTTCCTTCATCGCCCCAGCTGAAAACGGCCGGACAGGTATCAATGCAGAGCCCACAGCTTATACAGAGGTCCTGATCAACATAGAGCTTCAAGGAAAATACCTCCTCTACTAAATTTCTTTGTATATTTTACCACATCAGGTGGGGGTTATGCAAAGGTTTTTTTTAATTTTTTGCTGATGAAGCTCTTTGCCGGCAGCGCCCTGCCTCGCTTCGAGGAAGAAGTAACCGAAGGCCGGCATCGCACATCCAACAGTGTTCTCGACTATATGTCAAACAGTCTTCTGAGTACCTTGGCCTGGCGGCGGCTTACAGGGACTTCGTCTTTTTCATATCCCTGAATGGAAAGGATAAACGTACCGTTAAACCAGGGTATTATCTCCTTGACTCTGTCCAGGTTCACGAGATAACTCTTATGGGTCCTGAAAAAACTCGGGCTGTTTATCTTTTCCTCCAGTTCGGAAAGGGTAGAGGTGGTGTTGAATTCACCCTGTCTTGCCTTAACTATACTTCCCTTTTCAACGGCTACGCAGTAGCATATATCTTCAGGGCATACGAGGTATATCCTTTCGTTTTTCCAAAAGGATAACTTGTTGCACGAGGGCTTTTCTCTTATCCCGAGGTACTCGGAAATCCTCAGAACCCCCTCTCTCTTTCTCTGGTTTTTGAATATATCTATGATTTTCTGCACCGTCTTTTCCAGCCTGCCGGCGGAAAAGGGCTTCAGGATGTAATCCACCGCGTTTATCTCGAAGGCCTTTACCGCGTACTCGTCGTAAGCAGTGGCGAATATTATAAACGGAGTTCTCCCCTTTTCAAAAATCCGCCTGGCCACCTCAAAGCCGTCCATATCCCAGAGTTTTATATCAAGGAAGACCACATCGGGGTTGAACTCGATGACCTTGTCGATGGCCTCCTGCCCCGAAGAGGCCTCGCCCACCACGTTTATCTCCGGGTAGGCTTCCAGGAGGTAGCGGAGTTCGTCGCGGGCGGGGCTTTCGTCATCTACCAGCAGCACTGTAAGCTCCATCGGCCTCCCTCCAGTTCTTTGCGGCGGCCGGGATGAAGAATTTCACCACGGTGCCCAGCATGGGCTTCGACGAGATCTTTAACCGGCTCTCCTTGCCGTAAAGGCTCTCCAGCCGCTCGTTTACGTTGCACAGGCCAATCCTGTCCAAGGACACCTTATGCGAAAGTATGCCTTCCAATGTATTCTCGTCCATACCCACCCCGTCGTCGGCTACGGTTATCTCCATACCACCGGTAACGTTTTTTGCCTTAATGATCACCATCCCGCCTTCTTTTTTGGGAAGCAGGCCGTGTTTAACGGCGTTTTCAACCAGAGGCTGCAGGATGAGCGGCGGCACCATTACGCCGGTGACCGGATCTATTTCAAAGACCACCTTCAGGCGCTCACCGAACCTGGCCTGTTCGATGGCTAGGTATGCCTTGACGTGCTCTATTTCCTGCTCAAGAGGAACCAGTTCCCTGCCCGAACTCAGGTTCTTTCGGAAAAATTCGCCCAGGTATATCAGGAGAGCCCTGGCCTGCTCGGGATCCTTGCGGCAGATAGAAATAATGGTATTTAAAGCGTTAAAAAGAAAATGGGGGTTTATCTGGGACTGCAGTGCTCTGAGTTCCGCCTTTGCCAGCAGCCTGGCCTGGTGTTCCATCCTGGAAAGTTCCAGCTGGGTAGAAAAGAGCTGGGCAAGACCCTGGGCCAGCCTGATGTCGATGCTGGTAATACTGTTCTCCCTGGTCCTGTACAGCTTCAGGCATCCTATCACCTGGTCCTTTTCCATGAGCGGCACGATCACAGCCGACTTCAGAGGACATTCACCGTTAAAGCACTCTATCTCTTCTTTATTCGAGGCTATCTGGCATTCACCGGTCTCCAGCGCCCTCCGGGTGGCCCGGGTCAGCACGTCCAGACCGGTCCTGTGGTGGTCCTCACCCACACCGATATGCGCCAGGATCTGCCTGTTATCGGTTATAGCGACAGCGTCGTAGTCCGCCTTCTCATATATTATCTTGGCGGTCCTGTAAGCCGAAAACTCACTCAACCCCTGCCTTAAATAGGGCAGCGTTTCCGAAGCTATATCGAGAGCCAGCTGGGCCTGGTAAGCTCCTACTCTTTCCTGTTCCCGGAATATGTTTTCAACTATTATTATGAATATTGCGATACCCATGGCGTTGACGGAGGTCATTGGAAACCATATAACCTTCACCAGAGCCAGCGCCGCCGAAAAGGGCTTTGCCACCAGGAGAATTATGACCATCTGTAAAAGCTCCAGGGCCACGCCGATAAATAACGCCGTCTTCCAGCTTATTTTACCGTGGTTCAATTTTCTGTGCAGCAGCCCTGCTATGGTTCCTTCGGTGAAAGTAGAGAGGCCGCAGGCCAGCGCCGTAAAACCGCCTACATCTATGGCCCAGCGGTGAAAGCCCGCTATCAACCCGGATAAAACTCCCACAAGGGGGCCGCCGAGAAGCCCTCCAATGATAACTCCCACAGCTCTAGAGTTGGCAAGGGCCCCGTAGACCGGGATGCCCATATAAGTCCCCAGTATACCAAAAGCACCGAATACGGCTGATAACAGGATTTTATCCAGCAGCGATACCCGGTGCTTCAATATCAGATTTTTGAAAGCTTTGTTTCTTGAAAGAAGATAGGCTATGACGATAAAAAGCCCCAGCCTGTCGGCCAGTCCCGTCAGAATCGAATAAACCATCGATTTTCAACTCCCAAAAAGCCTGTCTAATATAAATATATCATATAAGGCGTATTTTTTCAAAAATTACGATTTCATACCTCATCCCGGCTCGTGCTTTAAATGCACCCCTTCATCACGGCATTAAAAGTTGTTCGAGCTTTTTGCCCCTGCGGCTAGGTATGATACGACCGCTTTTCAGGTCCACTACTGCGAGATTGATGCGGCTCCAGCCTTTCAGCGAAAAAAAGTAGCTCTTCTCATAAGAGTAGTTTCGGACCTTTTTCTCAACCTCTCCGTCCAGCCCTTCTTCCAGCACCATAACTCCGTTTATTATGCTGCACATATGCCCGTCCCCGGGTGAAACGTAAATCTTCATTATATCTTTCAAAAATGTATCAAATAAAAATAAGTCCTCTTCCTTCAATTTCCCGTCAAAGATCTTAACCACAAAGTATTCATTGGTTTCGTAGGAGTCGATCACATCCTTCGGTGTCAAAAAAGTCCTGACGTGCTTCACATGGCATCTCGCAAAGAGGTCCGTCTTCTTGCCGCAAATTATTATTTCCCTTTCTAAGTCGAAGTATGGTTTCAGCCGCTCGCTCAACATTTCCAGGTACTTTCCGGAATCCATAAAAATACATTCGCCTCCCATCTTTTAAAAACTGAAGGAGGTGGATTAAAATCCACCTCTTCAGCTGAAGAACGATTTTATCCCGCCTTAGCAGCGGTGCCTTTTTCAGATTTCTTCGCCCCTTTAAGGGTGTTGTATGTTACCACCATGAGGATAATGGCGAGCACGAACAGGGCTGCCGCCAGGACGACCAGGACGTAATTTTGGGCAGCATAAAAATTCTTCATAAGGAGCAGAGTAGCCGACAGCGTCACGGCAAACATCCAGATCATAGGTAGGAAGGTCATCACCGGGTTCCTGCGGGTCCTGACAAACCAGGCGGTTAGTGCAAGCAGCGCCAGCGCCGATAGTAGCTGGTTAGCCGAACCGAATATGGGCCATATTTTCTGGTAGCCGTATGTCACGAGCAGGTAGGCTACGAATATGGTGATCAAAGTCGCCACGTACTTGTCGGCAAGCAAGCTTCTCTTGCCGCCTTCGGTCTCAAAATATTCCTGGAATATATACCTGCCGAGCCTGGTGGCAGTGTCAAGGCTTGTAAGCGCGAAAGCCGTAAAAGCCAGGGTTATGAACACTTTGCCGAAATCCGCCGGAACGCCGAAAGAGGTCATGAATTCGGCGATACCGTTGGCGAAAACTTCCGCCGGGCTGCCCTCGGCTTTGGAAACGTAAGCCACAGAAATCAGTGCTACTATTGCCAGAAAGCCCTCTATGAGCATGGCGCCGTATCCGACAAACCTGGCGTCGTTTTCACCGGAGAGCTGCTTGGACGTAGTCCCGGAACCCACCAGTGAGTGGAATCCGGAACAGGCGCCGCAGGCTACGGTTACAAAGACCATCGGGAAAAGGTACTGGGCGCCGGCACCGGTTAAAACTGTAAATCCTTTGAAGGGACTGAGCTGCAGGGTGGGGTGCATGAGAATTATTCCTATGGCGCCTCCGATCAACATGGCATAAAGCATGAAGGAATTCAGGTAATCCCTGGGCTGCAGCAGGAGCCAAACAGGAAGTACCGAGGCAAAGAAAATGTACACCAGCAGTATATACTGCCAGGTAGTTTTATTCAATTGCAGAAAGGGGTATTTATAGCCTATCCATACCGACAGGAAGATGAGCGCCACGCCTATTATGGTGGATACCGCGAGACCGGCGTTTCTCCTGTATACTAGCTGGCCGAACAGCACGGCTGTAAATATGAATAGAACCGACGCGGTCCCCGCCGCCGGCGTGGCTGCAAAAGCCTCTGCCGTTATGCTGGTGAAGGCGGCCACCACCAGTATGAGAGTCAGCCACGCAAATATGTTGAAGAGCTTTTTTCCACTGGTTCCAATGTTGGCCTCTATGATTTCGCCGATCGATTTACCCCTGTGCCTTATGGAAGCCAGCAGGGAGCCGAAGTCGTGAACCCCTCCCACGAATATGGTACCCAGTATGATCCACAGGTACACCGGCAGCCACCCGAATATCGCGGCCTGTATCGGCCCGGCTATGGGGCCTGCGCCGGCTATGGACGCGAAGTGGTGCCCCAGTAGCACATAGCGGTTTGCAGGCACGTAGTCCACTCCATCGTAGAGCTCGTGGGCAGGGGTTTTCCTCGAGGGGTCTAGCCCCCACTGCCGGGCAAGGTAAGCGCCGTAAGTCGCGTAGGCGATCAGAAAGAGCACGGCGCCGAGTATCAGAAGCACCAGCGAATTCATGAGTCCACCCTCCCTTTGTTTAAATTAAATTAAGTAAAAATAATGAATTTAATCCCGCCATCACCTCACTTTGCTGTAAAGGGTTCGCGAAAAGGATGCCGGATCCTTTACACCGGTATCTCTTATAATTTAATATTTATGTTTTACAGGGAGGAAATATATTTTTTATTTTTTTAAATATTATTATACATCTTAATGCTGCCTTTTGTACTATTCTTTTCTCTCACCGGTTGAAAATGGGGTCCGTGCGGTTAAAAATCCGGGGTTACCGGTGAAACGTTCGTATGGAGTTTTCTTTCGTTTGTATGTTATAATCTTTATGAAATCAAAGGGATAGGAGGTATCACTTTGGGTTCTCCACCGGGCTCTGTTTCTCTTGATACTCTAAAGCGCGGCCTGCAGTCCGGCCTTGAAGTGACCTGGCAGCTTGCCAGAATCTTAATTCCGGTATATTTTATCGTAACCTTCTTTAAGCATACGCCTATTCTTGAGATCGTGGCCCGATTGTTCGCCCCGCTTATGGGGATATTCGGCCTCCCCGGGGAAGCCGCTCTGGTGCTGGTTCTGGGCAATTTCGTCAACCTGTATGCCGCCATCGGCGCTATTGTGTCCCTTTCTCTTTCATTGAAGGAAATCACCGTACTGGCCATTATGCTGTCCTTTTGCCACAGTCTGCCCGTGGAAACGGCTCTGGCAAAAAAAATAGGCCTTTCGGCCGTAAACGTAATAGCTGTAAGGGTAGGTCTTGCGGTCTTATCGGGAATCGCTTTTAACTTTTTACTATGAAAGGGGGACTTTTATTGCTGGAAGTGCTTAAAGAAGCTGCGGTGGGCTCCCTGCTCTCGGTTAAGCAGATCGCAGTCATAGTTATACCGATCATGATAGCCATGGAGTTTCTAAAGGACCTGGGTGTGCTGGACCGCATCGCCGGTTTCTTCTCTCCTCTAGTACGGGTGTTTGGGATGCGAAAGGAATCGGGCTTCCCGCTGGTAATAGGAATAATAATAGGTTTGTCCTACGGGGCGGGAGTAATATTCCGGACAGCCAGGGAAAACCGGCTTCCCAGGAGGGACCTTTACCTGATTACTTACTTTCTCGTGGCGGCCCATGCAGTTTTTGAGGATACTGCTATTTTCGCCGCCCTGGGCGTCAGCAGCGCGCTTCTTCTTACAACGCGCCTCCTGGTTGCCGCAATGTTTACCTTTCTGGCTTCAAAACTGATGAGGCACGAACTTGAAAAAGAGGTGAATTTATGAACTTTAAAGTTATAAGCCTGCCCAGGCTCAACGGGCTGACTCCCACGCTGGAATCGACAGCATTAAAGCTTATGGAGGAGGCCGGCGAGCTGGCCCAGGCCATAGGGAAATTCCGCGCAAGCAGCGGCGAGAACATCAAGATGGACGAGAAGGAAGTCGTGGACAGGATGGCCAGAGAACTCCTGGACGTGGCCCAGGTGGCGGTTTCCATGATGTTCGTGCTGGAGGAAAATTACCAGATAGACCTGGACGAAAAGATAAGACAGCACATAGAAAAACTGAAGGCAAAGGGTTATTTGAAGTAAATACCCTAAGTTTAAGTTAGCTGCAGCTCGTTTATCGTAGCAGCCAGGTTTTCAAGAAATTCCCGGTTGGTCCTGGTCCTTTTCAACCTGCTGATGAGGGTGCCGGCAGCCTCGACGGTATCCAGCGGAGCCAGGGCCTTTCTGAGTACCCATACGGCCTCCAGTTCTTCCTTTGAGAGCAGCAGTTCCTCACGGCGGGTGCCCGATCGTTTTATGTCTATGGCCGGGTAAATCCGGCGCTCCGCCAGTTTTCTGTCAAGATGAATTTCCATGTTGCCGGTTCCTTTGAATTCCTCGTAAATCACATCGTCCATACGGCTGCCCGTTTCCACGAGGGCGGTGGCAATGATGGTAAGGCTGCCGCCTTCTTCGATGTTGCGCGCCGCGCCGAAGAACCTCTTGGGCTTGTGAAGCGCGCTGGGGTCTAAACCCCCGGACAGCGTCCTGCCGGTCGGCGGCACCACCAGGTTGTTGGCCCTGGCAAGGCGCGTGATGCTGTCCAGCAATATCACCACGTCTTTCCTGCTCTCCACCAGTCTCTGGGCGCGCTCAAGCACCATGTCCGCGACGCGCAGGTGATTTTCCGGCGGTTCGTCAAAGGTGGAGCTCACCACTTCACCGTCCACCGAACGCCTCATATCGGTTACCTCTTCCGGCCGTTCGTCTATCAGCAGCACGATCAGCTCCAGGTCGGGATGATTTCTGGTGAGGGCGTTGGCGATTTTTTTGAGCATCATCGTCTTGCCGGCTTTGGGCGGTGAAACTATGAGTGCCCTCTGTCCCTTTCCGATCGGCGAAATTATGTCGATTATCCTTGTGGAAAGTTCCTCGGGGTCGTGCTCTAGGGTGAGTCTTGGCTGGGGGAAAATAGGCGTCAGTGAGTCGAAGTGAAACCTCTTGACGGCGTGTTCCGGATCAAGACCGTTTACCGCGTGGACCTGCAGCAGGGCCCTGTATTTCTCTCCTTCTTTTGGCTGCCTTATCCTTCCCGAGATCAAGTCCCCCGTGCGCAGGTGAAAGCGGCGGATTTGGGAGGGCGATATGTATATATCCTCATCGGAAGGCAGGTAGTTTTCTATCCTCAAGAAGCCGTAGCCATCGGGCAGCACCTCAAGAACCCCTTCGGCTATGCTGTCTCCCGACTCGGCGGCCATGGCTTCCATTATTTTAATTATGAGTTCCTTCTTTCTGTACTTATAATAGCCCGGAATCCTTTTTTCCCTGGCGATCTCGTGGAGCTGGGTAATAGTCTTTTTTTCCAATTCCGACGCCAGCAACTTATCACCTCCTCATAAAAATAAAAAAAATTCACCGCACATCGGGAATCAAACAGAACAACCGAAAAAGGAAGGTATAATGTCTGATGAGTCCTCTATCAACATTATATACAGGGAATGGAAAATTATTCACCCAGGCGGTAAATTTAGAAGACGGAAATCTATAATTATTATAGCACAAGCAGTATCAAGGCATCAACAGGGATTAATCTTCCAGCCCAAGGCCAAAACCGCGTATATAATATGCCATCCGCTTCATTCAGAAGGGTTTTCAGCCTGCCGGTCTTCACCATTTTGTACCGGAAACTCCAGGAAAAATACCGTGCCTTTTCCTTCAGTTGACTGGAAGTAAATCCTTCCCCTATGATCTTCAACAATCTTTTTAGACAGGAAAAGGCCAAGTCCCGTCCCGTTTTTTTTGGTTGTGAAAAAGGGAGAGAATATCTTTTTCTCCGCTTCGGGGCTTATTCCCTTTCCATCATCCCTTACTTCGATGACCACTTTTTCGTTTTTTCTGGAGGTCACGACCTCTATATTGCCGCCGTTTTCCATAGCTTCCAGGGCGTTCTGGATCAGGTTTATAAACACCTGCTCCAGCTGTTCCCGGTTGCCAAGGATGCAGGCCGACTCGTCTTCCGCCCTGAGGCTGAATTTGATGTTCTGCATTTCCATCCTGTTTTTATAAAGTTCGGCAATGTCCCTGATAAGTTCGCATACGGTCACACTTTCGTCGGATCCGATCCGTGTTTTGGCCAGCATGAGGAGATCTCTGACCAAGCCTTCAAGCCTGTCAATTTCGGAGATCATAATCCTGGTGTATTCCTTGCGCTTGTCGTCCTCCGAAAAACTGTTGTCGATTATCTGTAGGAAGCCCCTTATGGAAAACAGAGGGTTTTTTATTTCGTGGACGGCACTGGCCGCCAGCTCTCCTATTACCGAGAGGTTTTCCAGGTGGGACGGCCTCTCGCGCAGATCCCCCCTGACGCTCTCGCTCCTGTTCTCATCTTCACAGGATATGACAACTCCTACCAATCCGTCCCTGTTTTTAACCACGGTGGTATTAATATTGAAAGTGTAAAAAACCGCCTCGTCGTCCTCTCTTTCGTTTTCCAGCACTATCCTGTGACTTCCCTCCTTTATGAAGACCTCGAGATCTTCTGAAATGCTGTAACTCCTTTCTGTAAACAAATCCTCGTAGATCTTTTGATCCCTAAGCAGGTCAGAATTTGCATAATTCGGGCTGTAATACATGCAAATTCTCCTCTCGGTGCAATTCTTAAGATGTCAGGGCTTGTTGTATTAGATTTTTGAGGTCCCCTATGTCGAAGGGTTTTACAAGGTACGCAAAAGCACCTTCCTTCAAAGCCTTTTCTATACAATTTTTTTCACCGTTGCCCGAAATCAGTATCCCATGTATATTAAAATTTATCCCCCTGAGTTTTGAAAACAGAGTCAGCCCATCCATACCTGGGATCGACATGTCTATAATCGCCAGATCCGGCCCCCTTTCCCCCGCCAGCTGTAATGCTTCGGGGCCGGAGGACGCCCCGAAAACTTCGTATCCCAGTGCCGATAGGGCTTCCAGCAGCATCCTCCTGACCCATACCTGATCGTCCACTACGAGGATCTTGTTTTTGCGTCCCATACAGTCCCTCCTTTACGGTTGACCCAGGTTCAGTAAGAAACCACCAGGTCGATCACTACATCCGCAAAGAAAAGACCACTTTCGTACCTGCCTACGGCGATGATCTCATCACCCTCTTCAATATAATCGGTTATCCTGCTCGTGCTTACCTCTCTGCCACCCTTCATAATCGTCGTATCGCTCGTGTAATGAATTTCCTTCGTAACGCGGGACCCTTCGACATTCCTCAGTTCTACTACTATAACCCTGGCATCTTTGTGAATGTACTGGACCGTACCGGTGAGAGTGCTGAGCACCTGCCGGGCGGTCACGTCCATCTCTATCACTTCGTCGCCTTCAACTTCCATTTCCACATAGAAATTGGGCTTAAGGTCGAATACGGTAATTTTTTTCCGGTCCCGGGTTATCTTCGTATCCTGCGTTATTACAAATGAATGCTCTAGGCCTTCATCATCGGTAATTATAACCTTTGAAATACTGGAGAGGGAAATTTCTTTAATCATGCCGTTGATGTCTCTTCTGACGCTCTTTGCGGTGATGTCGACAACTTTACGGTACTTCAGGTACAGGGTGACCTCGTCCCCGCTCTTTATGCTCTTGATATCCGCCGGCTTGCCGTTTTTGGTGATATCGGCGTCCCCGTCAACTTCATAATCTTCTTCGGTACCGTCTTCTGCCTTCACGGTGATAACGGGATTTCTAGTAAGGAAGCTCACGGTCTTTACGGTACCCGTGATCTTCTTTTCGGCGCTCTCGGCCTCTATTTTAGTGACCTTGCTTCCTGTAATGACCAGCGTCACCATATCCCCGCCCAGCAGCTGGGACAGCGCCGCGGTCTTGCCGTCTTTTATCACGGTTACAGCCGCTCCGGCAGCATACGTTTCGGTATTACCCGTATCTTCGTTTTCAATGATTACCGAGTTGGAAACGACGGCCTTCAGCAGACCTTTTGCGGTCTTATCCTCACCTCTTGCTTCGATTTTTACCACTCTATTCTCCGAAATCAAAACACTGGCGGGCTGCCCCGGCACCAAATCCGCAGTGGAAGCAAGCCTGCCGTCGATATACACTCGGGTGCCGGAGTCGATGGAAAGAATCAGGTCGCCGCCATCCTTCTTTGTAAATATGACGAACTTCCCGGCGGTGTCCACGGTCTTCAACGTTCCTTCCACGGTCTCCCCGGCGGTAATCTCAGAGGAAGTCGCTTCTAAGTAAAGGGCGTTGCTGTCTTCAGCTATTATCATCACCGTTTCTCCAGCGGAAATGTCCTTCAGCGTTATTTTGTTCAACCTGCCCTGCCGGTCTTTTCTGTATATCTGGGCGTCGCTTCCCACGTTGTAGGTCTTCCGGCTGCCGTCAGCCAGTCTCACGTCAATATACTGGAGAAAAAGTGTCTGGATGCTTTCGACTTCTCCGACTACGATCCTGTCGCCAGCATCTATGAATTCGGCCATTTGATTCAACACCTTGGCGGCCTGGGCGCGGGTTATGCCGTCACCTGGCTTGAAAGTATTGTCTTCAAAACCTGACAGTATCCCTTTTTCAACAGCCACCTGCACGTAATTCCGGGCATCGAGGGGGATGGCGTAAATGTCCTTGAAAGAGAGGTTTATGGTCTTTAGCGCCCTGGCTTCTTCTTCAAAGCCCAGAGCTTTTACAGCAAAGACAGCAGCCTCATATCTCTTAGCGGGGTCTTCGGGCCTGAAATCGGCGTAATCCTGCCCGGATATAATGCCCTTTTCCACCGCCACGGCTACATAACCCCGGGCCCACACCGGTACCGAATAGGCCTTGGGAAAGTCGGGAGGAAGGTCTTTATTTTCGAGCTCCTCATCCAGCCCCAATAGCCTCACGATCATGGCTATAAACTCGACGCGCTTCACCGGGTCGTCAGGTGCAAAGGTATTCTGGGCTTTCCCGGCGATTACCCCCATGAGCGCCATCTTCTCTATGTAAGGCCTCGCCCAGTCGTATCTCTGATGGGATATGTCGGCGAATTTCAGTGGGGCGGCAAAGGCCTGAGTAATGTTCAGGGTGTTTACAAGGACTAAAAAAGCCGCGAGGAAGATGACTAAAGTCTTATTAGCCCGGATAGCCGATCTCAAAGGTTTCATCCCCTTTCATTTTTTTCCTGTTCTATATATTCTACAAAAAAATAATGATTCCTGCTTTTAAAAAAAAGAGGGCGACAAATCGCCCCTTCTCATTGTTTTACCCCTTTAATTTCTTTTTTATCTGTGTACTATTTTTTTATTACTTTTATACTAATTGCCGTATTTCCCTGGGCTTTGACCTCGGCATATGCACCTTCTTCCAAGTCCGAGAGCCTTACCCGTTTTCCTTCTACCTCTATCCAGGTGTCACCGGTTACATCAAAGGTTGAGGTATTCTTTTCGGTCACCACGAACCATTCGTCCACGTCCAGAACCCGGCCTCTCATGTATATGGATGCTCCGTTCTCAATTTCGCCCAGCACCACTATCTTTTTGCCGATATAGTCTTCCAAACCGCCGGTCTCTCCAACCAGCACAAACCGATCATATATGGTCTCCAGTTCCAAGTGCCGCCCCTCTATATTGCTCTCTTTCAGTATACCTACATAACCTCTCTCTTCGCCCCTGTAGGTGACTAAAGATACGGTCTTTTCGCTTTTATCCACATCTACCACTATGCCTTTCGCCGTGGTGGTCACCTTTTTGTTCACCACCTGTATGAACACAACTTCCCGTCTTTCGTTGAATACCAGCTTGACCTCGTCGCCGGGTTCGAGCGAGCTGAGACTGCCGTAGCTGTAATTTATGTAAACGGGAACGTCTTCCACTACATCGTAAACAGCTGTCTTATCCCCTTCTTTTACGGTTATGGTCAGCGCCTTTGTATCGACCGCCACCACGAAGAAGCGGGGCTCCTGTTCCGTGTCCTCTACCAGCAGGTCGTTAAGGTTGTTGATTATTACCGCCATTTCGGCCCTGGTAACGGGTTTATTGGGCTGGAATACATTCCCCGGGTAACCCTTCATCAGCCCCAGTTCAGTCATGACGTAAACATATCCCACCGCATCTTTGGGGATTGCATTAGCATCCCTGAAGGGGAGCTTTTCCCTCATATGCTGCTTTGCCTCTTCTTCCCTACCTATGGCTCGGACGATATACTTTGCAACCTCGTATCTCTTGGCAGGCTCGTTAGGACGAAAATTTTTCAGTTCTTCCGGCCTTACCAGGCCCTTCTGCACGGCCAGCGCCACATAGTAATACCCCTCATCCCAGGAAAGCTTCATATTCTTGACGTTTTTGGGCAGAACCGTGTCCCTGCGAAGTTCGTCTTCCCAGCCCATTATCCTCAGAGCCATTATTATCGCCTGAAGATGGGTGACTGGATCTTTCGGCTTGAACAAACCTTCGGGAAAACCTTTTATGATCCCCTTTGCATACATCTTCTCGATAGAAAACCTGGCCCACTCGAACCTCTCGTCCACATCCTTAAGGCCGTGCTTGGGTTTGGCTACCGCCGCCGGGGCCGCCAAAGATACCACGAGTATTATCATGAGCAGCCCCGCAATAAACTTTTTCATGGTAAATGCCTCCTTCCTTTCACTGGTATTGCGTTTCCAGTATATAAATACGGAAGGAGGATCGTAAAATTCGGGTAAAAATTTAAGTGTAACAATAATGTAACAGTCTTGTAAACTGGCTGTAACAATTACTTGCCAGCAAATCTCCCATGACCGGCGAGTTACTCTTCAGGTTTTTTAAATTTACATAAAAAACAGGACTTCCTGTTCTTGAAGGCCAGGTAAACCACGGCAATTGAGGCGACAACCAGAAAAGACCCCGGCCCCAGGATCCTGTCAATTAATTCGGGCGCTTTCTCACCCATACTCACAACCAGGGCCGCTTCCAGGAAAAAGCGGGCGCTCCTGCTCAGCAGGACGGCTATGAAAAAGGTTATCAGGTCTATCCGAAAAACCCCGGCTGCAATGGTGAAAACCTTATAGGGAATCGGCGTAAACCCCGCTATAGCCACCGCCCATCCACCGTAGCGCCGGAACATGCCCTCCAACCTGTCGAAATTCCTGCCCTTTACGAACCTTATGAGCAAGGGTCTGCCGGCCCGAACGCCCAGGAAATAGCCGAAGACTCCGCCCAGCATGGAACCGATGCTGGTAATTAAAGCATAATAAAAGGATTTCGAGGGAAGCATCATGACCATAGGCAACAGCACCACATCGGGTGGAATGGGAAAAAATGAAGCTTCAATAAACGAAAGTATGAAAAGCCCCAGCGGACCGTTTTGTAAAAAGAAATCCAATAAAAGCCACCCCTTATTCTCGATACCGCTTTAGCCCGTATGCACTCTTATATGTATACTATCATAAAAGAACGGGAATATAAATACAAAAAACCCGGGACCTTTAAAAGAGTCCCGGCATAATCTTCTTCCAGACGCCGACGAAACGGGCCAGATCCTCGTTCGCGGGATTATCTATTAATTCCTTTGGAGTACCTTCCTGTACGGGCCTCCCCTCTATTAAGGCCATAACCCTGCCGGCGAGCAGCGCAACTTCTCTAAGGTCGTGGCTCACAAAAAAGGTGGTAACCCCGGTGGTTCTGAGCACTTCAGAGAAGTCGGCCAGAAGCGATTCTCGAAGAGGGGCGTCGAGGTTCGCAAAAGGCTCATCCAGAAAAAGCACCTCGGGCTCCAGGGCAAAGGCCCTGGCAAGGCTCACCCGTTTAGCCTCACCCCCGGAAAGGGCCCTGGCCCAACGGTCCCTAAGCTCTCCCACTTTGAATTTTTCAAGCCAGTATTCAGCCTTTTTTCTCGCTGCTTGAGCCGGCATCCCCCGTATCCTCAATCCCACGGCTACGTTTTCTATCACAGTAGCATCAAGAAGCAGCGGTTCCTGGAAAACCACGGCCATCCGGCGGCGGAGCCTTATCCTGTCGGGGGGTTTAACTTTCTGCCCCATGAAATATATTTCCCCATTCTGCGGAGGCTGAAGCAGGGCCAGCACTCTCAGGAGAGTGCTCTTTCCGGCGCCGTTGGGACCGATAACTGCAAAGACTTCTCCCCGGTTCAACCGGACCCGGTTTACATCCAGCAACACTTTATCTTTTGATTTCACCAGAATATTGAATCCTTCAATTATATACATCTTTATGCCTCCGCTGCTGTAAAAGGGTAAGCGCCAGTGTGCTCAGGTAAGCTACCAGCAATAATATGAAGCTAAGGGCCAGGGCCGCGGCGAAATTGCCCCTACCGGTCTCCAGCACAATAGCTGTGGTCAGCACCCTGGTGTAACCGGCAATATTGCCGCCGACCATCATCGAAGCACCAACTTCGGACACAGCGGCCCCAAACCCGGCCATCACCGCCGCCAGCAGGGAGTATCTCGCCTCCTTTATCATCAAAAAAAGCATCTGAATGGGAGTAGCACCCAACGCCATGATTTGCCATCTTAATTTATTATCCACCTGCTGGAGGGCGGCGGTGGAAAGAGCGAGTACCACTGGAGTGGCTATTATGGCCTGGGCTATTATCATAGCTGTAGGTGTATATATAAGGTGGAACCGGCCGAAGGGACCGCTCCTCCACAGCATTAGACTGACCCAGAGCCCCACCACCGTTGGCGGGAGCCCCATTCCCAGGTTGGCAAGACTTATGATCAATCTTTTGCCGGGAAAATCCTTTAAAGCGATGAAAAAGGCCAGCGGCAAAGACAGGACGACGCTGATGAGAGTTGCTGTCCCGGTCACCTTTAAAGTAAAAAGGGTTATCTGATATATTTCTTTGTCCAGAGTAAAAAGCAAGATGAGCGCCCTTTTGACTCCCTCTACTACCGCATCCAATCAAATCCCCTCACTCGCTACTCAAGAATACCGGCTTCGTTCTTGCCGGCATCGGGAATAAAAAGCGGCTGGCCGAATTTATCCTTTCCGAATCCACCTATTACTTTCTGAGTCTCGGGGGCTACCATGAATTCCATAAAAGCCTTTGCTCCCTCCACATTGATCATCCCGGCCGTACTGGGATTATATTGTTTCACATAGTCCGGGTTGGCCTGCATCACGTGATAGACGTTTAGCAGGGAGCTGTCCTTCTCCTTCAGTATAACCAGGTGGAGCTTATCCTTTTTGGTCAGGTAAGTAGCCCTGTCGGTCAGGGTATATCCGCTTTTTTCAGAGGCTACGTCAAGGGTTGCACCCATCCCCTGGCCGGTAGACTGGTACCACTTGCCCGATGGATTTTCGATTCCGGCCTTTTTCCAGATGGCCAGTTCCTTTTTATGGGTGCCGGAATTATCTCCCCGGGAAATGAAGAGGGCCTCTTTTTCTGCAATTAATTTAAAAGCTTCCGCAGCATCTTTAGCATTTTTAATCCCTGCGGGGTCTTCCGCAGGCCCCACGATTACGAAGTCATTGTGCATGACGAGCCGCCTGTTGATGACCGCACCCTTTTTTACCAGCTCCATCTCGGCTTCCGGGGCATGGACCAGCATCACATCGGCGTTACCTTTTTCTCCCATGGCAAGGGCCTGACCGGTACCCACCGCAATGGTTTTGACTTTATATCCCGTCTTCTGCTCGAAAATAGGTATAAGTACATCCAGAAGTCCGCTGTCCTGAGTGCTGGTGGTGGTAGCAAGGATGATCTCGCCTTTGCCCGGCGAATCCTTTCCTGAATTCCCCTCCGGCGGTACCTTTTGCCCGCACGCTGCCAAAAATATCCCCGGAGCCAGGAAAAGAACGAGTAAAAAAACAATTTTATACATTCTACTCCTGCACATAATTTTCCTCCTCTTTTAATCGTTATGTTTTGTAATACATAATGCTTTCACGTCTTTTAATTCTATAAAAAATTTCAATATCCTTCCTTATTTTTTTTAAAAAAGCAGAAAACAGAAGAAAATAGGTGAATTTTACAAAGGAACTAGTGTTAAAAGGCATTTAACTTTAAATACAGCATAATATTATAACTGTCATCACGTTTTCGTTTTATTATTAACTTTCTTTTGTGTTTCATTAGGTATATAATGTATTCTGGCATGTCTTTTAATATGAATAATACGAAAAGCGAAAATAACAGGGGGGGATAAAATGACACTCCCGGAAAAGATATACCTTTTAGCCGTCGGGCTTTACATATTCTTCTTTTTTCTATTCTTAAGGTATTTCCTGTGGCAGCATTATGCTAAAAAGCATTATTGGTCCCGCAGAAGACCCATAACGCTTTTCGAATTGAAAAAGCTGGCCAGGGAAAAACGAAAGAATCTGCCGATGTTCTCCATACTCGTGCCGGCCCGGGAAGAAGCGGAAGTAATAGGGCAGACAATAGAACACCTGGCCCGGTTGAATTACCCCCACCACCTGCTGGAGATAATAATAATTACTGACGAAAAGGAGCTCCAAAAGGGGGGGCCTGTTACAACACAGCAGGTAGTGGAGGCAAAGATCCTGGAATTCCGGAAAAGGAAAAACGCCCCTACCCTGAAGCACGTCATAGTACCCTATGACTTTGACGGCTATTTTGGAGGCACATGCACGGGAAGCGAAGTCCCGTCCACAAAAGGTAGAGCGTTAAACTACGGGCTTTCCTTTATCGACAAAAATTCGGATATCTGCGGTTTTTACGACGCTGAAAGCCACCCCGAACTCGACGTGCTGCGTTATATAGCTTACCGGTGGCTCATTTCGGACAAAAAAGACCTCATCTGGCAGGGACCGGTATTTCAGGTGCGAAACTTCTTCTTCCTCAGCCCCATAACCAAGATAGCCTCCCTTTACCAGGCCCTGGCCCACGAATGGTACCTGCCGGTGCTAATGAGGCAGCTACCCTTTGTCGGAGGAACAAACCTCTTTATAGAGTCGAAGCTCCTTAAAAAAATAGGCGGTTTTGATTTCAACGCCCTCACCGAAGACCTGGAGATCGGCGTGCGCGCCTTCCTGGAGCGGGACGCGTGGCCCGAATACTTCCCCTATGTCAGCACCGAGCAGACACCAGAAAACTACCGGGCCTTTTTCCGCCAGCGCCTGAGGTGGGCCTCAGGCCATATTCAGGTAATAGAAAAATTCAAGGATGCCGCCGGCTACGACACTCCAAAAAGGAACCGGATTTTAAAGACGCTGCTTTTGAAGGGCGAAGTGGAGTGGACCTTATACCAGCTGGCGGTGCTAGTGCCGCCGGTAATACTGCTTTTAACCCTGAAAGGATGGGTTAAACCCGTGATACTCCCGGAATATTTACAGTACATCTTAAAATCCTTCGTCTTCATCTATTTCGGGTTTACATACTACATCTACTTCAGGTACTCCCGGTATATGAAGAGCAGGGGGATTACCAAAAAACTGCTGGCACTGATTGAACTCCTGATACTGCCGCTGGCAGGCTTCCTGCTGCCGCTGCCGTATTCGTGCGCCATAGTCTTGCGTGCCCTTAACCGGCAGCCGAAAGCATGGTGCAAGACCCCGCGAACCCGTGAGGCGTCCGATATCAGCGTCAACAATGCATAGTCAACAATGCAAAACCCTCCGAAAACTCGGAGGGTTTATATTCTTTTCTGGATCTACTTTATCAGCGCGTCCCTGTATTTTTTTAATAGACCACCAGGGTCTTTTCATAAACGGGCTTATAGGTTCCGTCGTGCTTCACCTGCACCTGGAATTTATAGGAACCAGGTTTGACGAAATCAATGTTCTCGAAAAGGTC
This sequence comes from Thermosediminibacter litoriperuensis, assembly GCF_008124715.1. Classification (GTDB taxonomy): domain Bacteria; phylum Bacillota; class Thermosediminibacteria; order Thermosediminibacterales; family Thermosediminibacteraceae; genus Thermosediminibacter; species Thermosediminibacter litoriperuensis. Next base: position 23,114 of record NZ_VNHO01000030.1, read on the forward strand.
GATGACGTAAAAGCCGCCGGGAGTATCCTTGGTGATCTCAAAATGGGTTTCACCGGTACTGTAAATGGCGTTACCCTGCGGGTCTATAACGGCTATTCTGAAGGAATAGTAGCCGTATTTCAGGCCGTCGATTTCGGTGTATGTATAGAAGCTGTTTTTCCTCCCTACGGGCATCAACTTGAAGGCGTTCTGTATAACAATACCCTCACCCTCTTTTTCCCCTACGGAGCTGGCAAAGACCATGTTTACTTCGGGCTTTACCAGGTTCGCGGTCCAGGTCTTGTCATCCCATTCTACTATTGTCTGCAGGGTATCAGCCACATTTCGGACGGGCAGTAATGTTTTTCCGTAAAAATTCACCGCGGGAATCTCGCTTTGAATCTTTGTACCGTTTATGCTGACGTTTACTATCGGGAAGCCTTTAAAATCACCGTTGATGCTGGCAGCAATCGCTACCGTGGTGAATGCCAGGATTACGGAGCAAACCGCTAGGATAACTTTTGACTTCATCTAAATCCTCCTTGTACAATATAGTTAGCTTTAATAATGTAATTAAGGGTCATTCAAAGTTTTTTTGACAACCACACAGGAATTCTGATAAAACTTATCTAATATTTCTCGTAGCGGCAGGGGACTTCGATCTTCCTCCTTGGGAAGCTCTTTTGCTGTCCCGATGAAAAGAGTGAAGCCCCTCCTCTATGAGATGTCTCGAATGAGCACGTTGCGGATGTAGCTT
>NZ_VNHO01000031.1 GCF_008124715.1 Thermosediminibacter litoriperuensis
GTCCTTTGGTCATGATTGGTTTTCCTCCTGATCCCGAAGATTTTAGCCTCTCATGACCATTATACTTCAAAACCCAATCGGATAGTTGCTTTGTTGAGCGAATTTTATATTTCTTGCATATATCTAGTTTTGAAGCATTACCTGAAAGATATTCCTTAACTGCTGTATATTTCAGTTCTTGGGAATAGCTTGTATTTTTTGAGGAAGTAATTAATCCTGATTCTCCCATTGCTTGATAATTAGAAATCCAGCCGTACTGAAGAATGGTCAACATTATATTCTTTTGCTAGCTGCCTTTGGGTTTTCCTGCCTTCTAGATAATCTTTTACAGCAGATAATTTTTGCTCAAAAGAAACTTTTGGTTTTCGACTCATAAAAATATGCCCCCCTTGAAGTAACAGTTTTTATTATTTCAACTGTCTACTACAAGGGGAGCATATCACTTTCCGGGGGGGTTTTTTGTTCGTAAAATCGTAAGAAGGCACTGGAGAATAGCTGTTAAAAAAAAAGATAATAAATTACATAGAATAGCAGGAAAAATATATCTAATACAGAAATAATATAATATTCTAACAGGACCAGAACCTTTTGATTTTAATAACTTGTTATGAAGGGGGGATATATGCCTGCTTTTTAAAAATGTTTTTTGCATGTTATACGAGGAGGGAAAATAATGGGCGAAAAGCGCGAAGAATGGGGAAGCCGAATAGGGTTTATTTTAGCTTCTTTGGGGATGGCGGTAGGCACGGGAAATATCTGGCGTTTCCCGCGAATGGTAGGTACAAATGACGGTGGTGCCTTTCTAATTGCCTATCTGGTTGCCAATTTAGTTTGGTCTGCGCCTTTAGTAATGTTGGAAATTTCTATAGGTAAAACAACAAGGCTAGGAACAATAGGCGCTTTCAGAGATTTTATGGGGAAAAAGTATACATGGATTGGCGCATGGATAGGTTTTACCTGCCTTGCAATAATGTTTTATTATGCGGTAGTCCTGGGGTGGGCATTAAGGTATTTCGTATATGCATTAACAGGTGCTTTTAAGGCGGGTATGGATTCCGAGGCGCTATGGAACAGCTTTATTCACGATCCTTCTCAAACCATTTTGTTCCATTTAATAGCCGTGCTAATAGGCGGTTATATCGTTTACAGAGGGGTCCAGGGTGGACTGGAACTTGCAAACAAAATAATGATTCCTTCGCTTTTCATATCTCTTTTGATTGCGGCGGTTTGGGCGATAATGCAGCCGGGATCAGGTTTGGGACTCGAGTATTTATTCGTTCCGAAATGGGCTTCTTTGGGAAATCCAAAGGTGTGGCTTAACGCTTTTGCACAATCATCCTGGTCTACCGGTGCTGGTTGGGCACTGATGCTCACTTATGCAACATACATGAAAGAGAAGGATGATATCGGTGTTAACAGCTTCATGATAGTGTTCGGAGATGCTTGCGGCGCAATGCTCGGAGCATTAGCCGTGCTGCCGACCGTATTTGCCCTTTCGGCAACACCTCAGGCAGCTATGGATGCATTAAAAGCTGGGAATACCGGTCTTACATTTATATACCTCGCTAAACTTTTCCCGACAATGCCGGGAGGACAGATTGTTGCAGCTATATTCTTCCTTGCGCTTTCACTTGCTGCTCTATCTTCTCTTCTTCCTATGATAGAAGTGGGTGTTAAAAACTTCATAGATGCCGGTTATGACAGGAAGAAGGCTACGTTATTAATTTCTATAGGTGGATTTATACTTGGCATCCCCTCGGCTTACAGTGCAGCGTTCCTCGATAACCAGGACTGGGTATGGGGCGTAGGGCTTTTGATAAGCGGTCTTTTATTTGCAATTGCAGCGTATAGATACGGTATTGAAAGAATTAGGACCGAAATCATCAATAAAACCAGCGATATTTACATCGGGCGCTGGTGGAACTACTGCATAGTTCTATTCCCTGTGATGTTTGCAATACTATTCGGATGGTGGGTCGTTCAGGCAATAAGCTGGTATCCCGACAACTGGTGGGACCCCTTTGAAACCTTCAGCGTAGGAACTATGGTACTGCAGTGGGCAATTTCTGCAATCGTGTGGTTTACCCTGAACTACCGGCTTGCAGACTGGATTAAGGCAAAATCTCCGTATATAACCATTGATGTTACAAAGTCCGCCGCTAAAGAGGTGAAGTAAGTGAACGCAAAAACCGCCATTTGGATGGTCGTGATGCTTTTGATTTATTTTGGAGGTTTTACCTATTTCGCAAATATTGCCTCAAAGCTGGAAAGAAATAAATAATCATGAAGAAAGGGGCTTTCCTTGTGGATAGCCCCTTTTTTTTCCATTACAAATCTGAAATTATTGACACCTGGCGTATAATATTAGTAGAATATTCAAAAACTTGGGAGGCATGTCTTATGGCATTGCCTGCGGTGAATATAGTGAGGAGTGATGAGAGCTTATCTTTCCAGAAAAACCTCATGAAAAAGGCAAATTTTATTCTCGATCTGAAGGGGGCGACGGGCCTCAGGTTCTGCAGTGAAAAGAAGTATTTTATGAAGGTGAAGCAAAACCTTAAGTCTTCAAAGCCGGGGATAACCTTTCTGGGCCCGGCGGATTTTCACCACCTGTCCGCGCACTTCATAGACAGGATAAGCCCAAAGCCCGTGCTCATACTTTTCGATCATCACTCGGATATGCTCGAGTCACCCAATGGTTACGTCACGTGCGGGTCATGGGTGGCTCAGGTCCTCGCCGAAGGTAAGGTGAAAAAATGCCTGGTAGTAGGGGTGAGCTCCGGAGACGAGGCTCTATTAAAGGCTTCTTCCGACTGCAGGGCTGTCTTATTACCGGAGGACCTGCCTCACGATAAGATGGTATCGGTAATCGTAGAGGAGCTTATGAAGTCGGGAGGGCCTGTGTATATAAGCATAGACAAGGACGTGCTTTCGCAAAAGGATGCTGCCACCAACTGGGACCAGGGTTTCATGAGCCTCGACGAACTCCTGGATTTCATCGAGGTAATAGGCGCTACAGCTCCCATCGCCGGGGCCGACGTATGCGGAGAGTGGAGGGTGCCGGTTGACCGGGTGTTTTTTAACAGAGAGGATGTAGAAAAAACCGGCCTCAACGAACAGGCCAACATAAAGATTCTAGAAAAACTTTTGAAAGTGTGGCAAAAAAATAGTAAAATAGCTTATGTAAAACCTGAATAGGGGAGGGTTACATATATGCAGTTTAAAGCGGATATAGGAGTTATAGGGGGCACGGGTTTTTACGCCTTTCTGGACGATGTAAAAGAGATCACCGTTGAAACTCCGTACGGAGCTCCCAGCGACAAAATAGCTCTTGCCAGGATCAAGGATAAGACCGTGGCCTTCCTGCCGAGACACGGCAAGGACCACAGGTATCCGCCGCACATGATAAACTACAGGGCAAATATCTATGCGCTCAAACAGCTGGGCGTGACAAGAATACTGGGCCCCTGTGCATCGGGCAGCCTGCAGCCCCACATAAAGCCGGGGGATTTTGTCATCTGCGACCAGTTTGTCAACCGCACCTGGGGGAGAAAGGACACCTTTTACGACGGTCCCGTAACGACCCATATAGGCGGCGCGGAGCCATACTGCCCTGAACTCAGGAAAATAGCCATCGAGGTGGCGAAGGAGAAGGGCCTTCCGGTTCACGAAAGGGGAACCGTCGTGGTGGTCCAGGGTCCCAGGTTTTCGACAAAAGCCGAGAGCCGCGAGTTTTCAAGCCATGGATGGGAAGTAATAAACATGACCCAGTACCCGGAAGTAGTCCTTGCCCGGGAGATGGAAATGTGCTATGCTAATATTACTTTGGTAACCGATTACGACGTAGGCCTGGAAGGCCACCCGGATGTGGAGCCGGTGAGCCATGAAATGGTGCTTAAGGTCTTCAACGAAAATCTGGGTAAGCTGAAGGACCTCATATATTCCATAATCGAGAGAATCCCCGAAAATCGCGGCTGCAAATGCGGAGAAGAGTTGAAGACCGCCCGGATGGGTTGAAGGAGGAGGAAATATGATAGTAAACGAGTACAAGGCAGGCCGGGAATTCGTGGGAAGGCTGGATTACGGGAGCGATCTTTTTCTTTCCCTGCTTTCCCTAGTCCGGGAAAAGGATATAGAAACCGGCGTCGTGGAGGTAATTGGAGCCTGCAAAAAATCGGTGGTAGCAATATACGACCAGGATAAAAAGGTCTACCACAACGTAGCCCTGGAAGGCCCCCTGGAGATTTTGAGCTGTACCGGCAATATATCGAAAATCGACGGTAAACCGGCGCTGCACCTTCACATAGTTCTGTCCAATCACGAAGGCAGCGCTTTCGGCGGCCACGTGGTGGAAGGGACGGAGGTTTTTGCGGGCGAGTTTTATATAAGAGAACTTCTAGGCCCTACCCTCGAGAGAAAGCGCGATGAGGTTACGGGGCTCAATCTGTGGGGATAAAATTCAAGGCGGGTGCAATTCATAATGTTTCTCCTGAAGATAAAGCAACTGGTGGTAGAATACGGTGAAAAAATAGTCAGAGAAGGTCTCGTTGTGGCTACCTGGGGTAATTTAAGCGCTCGTAACGGGGATAACGACGTTTTTGTCATAACGCCCAGCGGCATGAACTACTCTATCCTGGAGCCCGATGACATAGTGGAGGTCGACATCGACGGAAACCCCCTGGTCCCCGGTAGGAAACCCTCGGTGGAAACGCCGGTGCATGCCGCTATCTACCGGGCCAGGCCCGACGTGCGGGCGATAATCCATACCCACAGCACCAATGCCGGCGCCTGTGCCGCCGCCAGGATGGAGATCCCGTGCATCATGGAGGATATGGCTTCCATGGTGGGAGGGCCTGTTAAGGTGGCAAGTTACGCTCCCACCGGGTCCCGGGAACTGGCCAGGTACGCGGTGGAAGCTCTGGGGGATAGAAATGCAGTGTTGCTGGCAAATCACGGGGTAGTCACCGTCGGCAGGGACCTGGAGGAAGCCTTCAAGCTCAGCCTCATGGTAGAAAAGAGTGCAGAGATTTTCATTAAGTCAAAAATTGTCGGGAATCCCGTTTCTCTTACCGAAGGCGAAGTACAGTTCCTCAGGAATTTTTACCGTACCTCCTATGGCCAGGTCAATGAAAAATAAACGACATTGCACAATAAGCCCGACTATAATATAATTAATAGGGTCTTACTTCGCCTCTGGGAAAGGAGTACAAAATGCAAAGGAAGTCTCGAAAAAAAGCCTCTAAGGTCGATTACAGCCTGCTGATCAAAAGAGAGATTCTGGCCTATCTGGAGGCTTTGAAGAATAAGGATTATACCGTAGGACAGCTTGATAAGTCAATGAAAAAGCTGTTCAGCATGGGCGACCTGGTCGTTTCTGTTTGCCTTTCCAAGCTGAAGGAAAGCGATGAGGAACTGGCCCCTATAGTGTGTTATGCCCTGGAATACGCCAACGACCACAGGCTCGTGGGCCCGCTGATGGACATCCTGGTTATGCCCCAGGTGTCGGACAGGGTGAAAGCCAGGATCCTGGCGGTGCTGTCCCATTACGGTGTGGATACCGGGGATCTGCCGCTGGACGATATAATGAGCGACTTTGAAAAGATCGCCACCCAGTCCCTGACGGAGATGATAGACGATATAAACAGGGATTATTTTTTGATACCGTATATCCTGGATGACCTGCAGGAATTTCCCCCGGACGTCAGGCTGGCGTATATAAGGGACATAGGGGAGCACCGGCTGGAGAAAGCGGTGGTTTTGCTGGAGATTCTGGCAAAGACCGACGACGTCCCTGTAGCCGAAGAGGCTGCTAGAGCCCTGGGCAGGATAAAAACCGGCAGAGCGCTTCACGCGCTGAACAGGCTGTCCCGGGAAGTCACGAACGACAGGGTGAAAAAGACCGTCGAAAGGGAAAGCCTCAGGTTAAAGTTCAGCGGCGTCATCGAAGAGCCGTACGATCCTCCGGTGGCATTTAAAAAACCCACTAAAATAGTACTCTCCTCTGTAGACGGCCTGGGAAGCAGGGCCCTCTGGATTGCGTGGAGAAATCCGGCCAAAAACCGGAAGCTGTGCTCCATGAACCTGCTCATGAATTCTTCAGAGGGCATTAAAGACTGCTGGAGCATCTCACAGATAACCGGCCGGGAATTCAACAATTCCGTGAGGGATCTTTCAAGGAGCACCGTGGTTATGGAGACGAACGCCGAACACGCCGTCTCATTGATCCGCGATGCGTATTACTGGAACTGCCAGCTTGGCAATCCGGCGCCCTACCAGTTCTTTTTCTGGAAGGGCATCATAGAGCAGAGCATGTCATGCCGAATAACCCCAAAGGTTTACAGGCCGGATTTCAGCGAGTACGACCTGAAAGCAATAAGAGAGAACAGGGATTACTTTAAAGATACCTTCGACCTTTTCAACTACCGCCTTTTTGAGGACTGGTTTGTGGCGGAACCCAGGGTTTACGATTACGCAGAAGAGCACAAGTCAAAAAACGGGTATTATATAAAAAAGATGACGGTTTCAAAGGCCGAAAATCTTTTTGCCAGATTTACATCCGAGCTGATAGAGCCCCGAGCGGCAATGCTCAGACGCATGCTGGAGCTCGCGGCGGATTTTCTGAACAAGATGGGAGAAAGGGAACTGGTAAAGGTGGTGCTTTCGGCGATGATGCATATGGATATAAAACCCCTTCACCACCACCCCTTTATACAGAGAATGGTTATAGAAAGCCTGCGGGTGGCCCTCGTCAACATGAAAAACGGTTTCGACATGAGGGTGAATCCGGAGGCCTTTGACTAGAGCATAACAGGAGGAATGGAAATGGGCAGGAAGTTTTTGTTTACTTCTGAATCGGTTACCGAAGGGCACCCGGATAAAATATGCGACCAGATTTCCGACGCGATTCTGGACGCGATTTTGGAAAAGGACCCTATGGCTAGGGTGGCGTGCGAAACCGCGGTAACCACAGGCCTCGTGATGGTCATGGGTGAGATTACCTGTGATTGTTACGTGGACATACCCAGGATTGCCCGGGAGACCATCAGGGAAATCGGCTACACCAGAGCCAAGTACGGTTTTGATTGCGATACCTGTGCGGTTATAACCTCCATCGACGAACAGTCGCCCGACATAGCAGTAGGCGTCGATGCCGCATACGAGATACGGGAAGAGGGCTGCGGGGACGAGCTGGACCGGATAGGTGCCGGAGACCAGGGAATGATGTTCGGTTTTGCGGTGGACGAAACCCCCGAACTCATGCCCCTGCCCATTATGATGGCCCACAAGCTGGCGCGCAGGCTCGCCGAAGTGAGGAAAACTCGACTTTTGCCTTACTTAAGGCCCGACGGAAAGACCCAGGTTACCGTAGAATACGAGGACGGAAGGCCCGTCAGAGTGGACAAGGTGGTGGTATCGGCACAGCACAAATCCACGGTGGATCTTGTGACTCTTAGGCACGACATAATTGAGGCTGTAATAAAAAAGGTAATTCCTGAAGACCTCATAGATAAAGACACCAGATTTTACATCAACCCCACCGGCAGGTTTGTGGTGGGAGGTCCCCACGGTGACTCCGGCCTCACCGGGCGCAAGATAATAGTGGATACCTACGGTGGTTATGCCCGCCACGGCGGCGGCGCCTTTTCGGGCAAGGATCCTACAAAAGTAGACCGCTCCGCGTCCTACGCTGCAAGATACGTCGCCAAAAACATCGTCGCGGCGGGTCTGGCCAAAAAGTGCGAGGTGCAGGTGGCCTATGCCATTGGTGTAGCCCACCCGGTCTCAATAATGGTGGATACCTTCGGCACCGGGGTGATCCCCGAAGAAAAAATACAAAAGCTCATAATCGACAACTTCGACCTTCGCCCCGGAGCCATAATAAGGGACCTGGATTTGAGAAGGCCCATATATAAACAGGTGGCGGCATACGGACATTTCGGCAGGACGGATCTGGACGTGCCCTGGGAAAAAACCGACAAGGCGGAAATACTCAGGAAACAAGCGAGCAGCCTTTAAAAAGGCTGCTAAATTTTTGGGATTTAGCAGGAATTTTGGTGATTTTTGTCAAAAATATATTATTGATAAATTCCGGGAGGGATATTTTTGAAAAAAAACCGCCTGGATGTAAAATACCTGGATAACATAATAAAAAACACCATAGAAGCCGTAGAGAAAGGTCAGGAGGAGATATTCAGAATAGCCGAGCACGCTAAAAGAGAGTGCGAACGTCTCCATAAGGAACTGGACCAGCTCAAGGTGAGGATTGCGGATACTATCCAGACGGTGGACGAGCTGCAGAAGCAGGAAAGGGCGTCCCGGTACAAACTCATGGTGGTCAGCAGAGAGTTCAACAAATACGGTGAAGAGGATATAAAGGCGGCGTACGAGCACGCACGGGAAATTCAGATAAAGCTCACCGTAGAAAGGGAAAGGGAAGTACAGCTCCGCGAGAAAAGGGACGAAATGGAGCGTAGTTATAAAAATATGCAGGAGATGTTAAAACAGGCGGAGGAACTTACCCTTCATATTGGGGTAGCGCTCAACTTCTTAAAAGGCAGCCTGATGGGCCTCTCGGAAAAGCTGACGGACATAAACCAAAAACAGACCTTTGCCGCCCAGATAATAAAAGCCCAGGAAGAGGAGCGCAAATTTATAGCGCGGGAGATCCACGACGGGCCGGCCCAGGTAATGGCCAACATCTTGCTCCAGGTGGATGTATGCGAAAAACTCTACGAAAAGGATGTAGAAAGGGCCAGGAAGGAATTGAGGGAATTAAAGGAACTGGTCAGGAACTGCATCAGGGAAATCAGGAAGATAATATTCAACCTGAGACCGGCGGCGCTGGACGACCTGGGATTAGAAGCCGTTATCAGAAGATACTGCGCCGAGTTCCAGGAGGACACCGGCGTTTCCGTAGACCTGGCGATAATAGGAGATAAGAGAAGGCTGGATTCCACTGTTGAAATAACCCTTTTTCGGGTTATACAGGAAGCTCTCAGCAATATAAAAAAGCATGCCAGAGCCAGTAATGTGGTGGTTAAACTCGAATTTGCCTTCGATGCAGTGAATTTATATATCGAGGACAACGGCGTAGGCTTCCAATTTGAAGATGTCAGACTGCTTTCAGAAGACGGCGGACATTTCGGCCTGGTGAATATAAGGGAAAGGGTCGATCTTCTGAAGGGTACTATCAGGATCAGGTCTGAACCGGGCCGCGGGACTGGTATTTACATTTCTATACCCCTAAGAGAGAGGAGGAATTGAAATGTCAAAGATTTCCGTGGTTCTGGCTGACGACCATGTACTGGTGCGGAAGGGCCTGAAAAAGATCCTGGAAATGGAAAGCGACATTGAAGTGGTTGGAGAGGCATCCAACGGCCTGGAAGCCATCGAAGAGGTCAGGACCAAGGCTCCCGATGTGGTGCTGATGGACATCAATATGCCGAAACTCAACGGAGTAGAAGCCACCCGGGTGCTGAAAAAGGAAAACCTGAAGGTAAAAGTTATCATCCTGACCATCTACGATGATAGAGAGTACCTGCTGGAGCTTTTAAAAACCGGCATATCCGGGTACCTCTTGAAAGACATCGACCCCCAGGCGCTGGTGGAAGCGGTGAGGGCGGTGAGCAGGGGAGAGACTTACATACAGCCGACCCTTACCCGCGCCCTGATAGCCGAGTACAACCGGCTGAGCCAGCCCATAGCCAGAGCCAGCCGTCCGCTGACGGCCAGAGAAAAGGAAGTAATGGCGTACATAGCTGAGGGCATGAGCAATATTGAGATATCCGAAAAACTAGGAATCAGCGAAAAGACCGTAAAAAATCATGTGAGCAGTATCCTGAGAAAATTGAACCTCATGGACAGGACCCAGGTGGCCGTTTATGCTTTGAAAAATAATCTGGTTTGAGACACAAAAGAAGTTCCCTCCGAATAAATATAGACATAAAGGGGTTTATCTAAGGGGGGAACTGGATTGTCAGCCGTATGGGAAAAGCTGGACCCGGGCCTGATCGTAATGGCTTTCCTTGCGACTATTGGCACTTATATGGTTTTTGAACTTCTGGCCGTAAGGTTTTTCGGACGGGCCGCCCCGCGCAGGAAACCGGAGATAGTACTGCTCGTGAAGGACATGGAGGAGAAAATCGAAGGGATCATCAGGAGCCTGGCAAGGCGGGGTGTTTTTGAGAATTCGGAGGCGGTGGTGGTCGTCGATGAAGGTTCGATGGACGGTACGCTCGAAATTTTAGAGAGGCTTTCGGCAGAATTCGGGTTTGATATCGAGGAAAATTGCAGGCTGGATTTTCAAAAATCGCCATTTACCGTGGTTATGAACTGCAGCAGGCTGACCCCCGGGGAAATTGAGGTATATCTTGATCGTTTGACTTCAACGAAGAAAGTCGAAATGGGTCTAAAATCCCATAAAAATTAGGACAAGTGTTTGATTTGAAAAATATTGTCGATAAATTATAATTAAAATTGTAAAGCCCTATTCTTCTCAAAGTTTACCCCTTAGTTCTTTTGTGCCCCCCTTTCTTTCTTGGTGTGGCCCTTGAGAAAAAAGGGTCTTTTTTTTTTATACAAAAAAAGGATATGTACTATTTGTGTAGAATAATATACACTAAAATATTTACCGGTGTATTTACCGGCGGGGGCACGGGGGCTATGATATCAAGAACGAGGTATACCAAAATACTGGCCGTAACGGGGACAGGCCTTTTGATACTACATACGGGATATTACGGTTTTCAGCTGGAACAGCCCTGGTGGCAATATCTTATCTTCCTCCTGTTCATGTTCATATCCGAACTGAACGCGGTCCAGTTCAACAACACCTATCTCAGTATGGAGTTCGGATTCATATACGCGGCGCTTTTCATCTTTGGATTCATACCCGCAGCGGTTATGAAGGCTCTCAGCACCCTTTTGAGCCAGGCATACATAAGGTACAGGAACGGAAACCTTAGGGAAAACCTGGATGTGGTTTGCTTTAATGTAGGCCAGTATATGGTCAGCTTTTTCGGAGGTGCTGGAGTTTACATACTTTTAAAAAGAGGCGGCCTGAGTGAGGTTTTTGCTCAGGTATTGGGCATTTTCATGTATTTTATCCTCAACAACCTGCTGGTAGAGTTTTACATTTCCTTTGGGACTAGAGACTATACTTTCCGCAAGTGGCTGAAGTCCCTGGAAGCGGACCTGACAACCTATACCATTTCCGTGCCTGGAGGTTTATTAACGGTTCAGCTCTACAGGCATTTCGGCTATTATCTTCATTTTCCATACGTGGGGTTTTTTGCGGCACTTCTCGGATTTGCTCCTTATTTCCTTATGGTATATATATATAAACTCTACATGGGTCTGATCGCCACCAATCGGGAGCTTACGGCCCTTTACGATGTGGCGGCGACCATGACCTCAACTTTAAACACCCAGGAGGTACTGGAGATAATCTTCGATTCGGCGAAGAGCGTGGCTCCCTGGGACACCATCAGCCTCTTCGTATACCAGCAGGACGCACTGGTGCCCTTGATGTACGAGGGGTTTTACAGCGATTCGATAAAGGATTTCAGGCTTAAACCCGGCGAGGGAATAACCGGCAGCACCCTGTTGAGGGGAAGGGGAGAGATAGTCAACAACTGCAAAAAAGATCCCAGATTCCGCCAGATTCCCGGGCTGCCGCTCAATACCAAATCCATAATGTCGGTGTCGATGATCAACAACAACGATATAATTGGCGCCATTACACTGACTTCCAACAAGAAAAATGCATATAATAACAAGCATCTGAAAATAATGAGCATCCTGGCCAATCAGGCGGCTGTGGCCATTTCCAACGCCAGGCTTTTCGACAGGACGAGCAAGCTTGCCGTCACCGACAGCTTGACCAAGCTTTACAATCACCGGTACATATACGAAGAGTTAGAGTCCATGGTCAGCCGGGTGAAAAATAGCGGTGGGATGTTCAGCCTGATAATCATAGACATCGATCATTTCAAATCCTACAACGACAGGTACGGCCATCTGGTAGGGGACAGCATATTAAAGAAACTTGCCGAAGTATTAAGGGACAACGTGAGGAACAATGATATAGTTGGACGCTACGGCGGAGAAGAATTCGTCATAATACTGCCGGATACCTCGGGTGCGGAGGCTTACGCCATCGCCGAGAGGATAAGGGAGGTAGTGGAAAGCACCGAATTCGCCCAGACGGATACGGGTAAAAAGATATTCATTACAATAAGCGCTGGAGTGGCATCCTGTCCCGACGACGCCCTGACCGTTAAGGAACTGGTGCGCAAGGCAGACCAGGCTCTGCTCTTTGGCGCTAAGCAGAAAGGCAGGAACAGGGTGGTAGAATTCAGAAAACTGAACTGAACAAAAAAATTTTCGCCCTTTACCAGGGCTTTTTTTATTGTTGCATGGTGATGGCAAAAATGATATAAAAGTGTAAGAAAGTTTGTTATGAGGTGCTTTTGATGGTCGAACTCGAGGGAGTTGTGGAAAGGATCACCTACTACAACGAGGAAAATTTTTTCACCGTCGCCAGGGTGCAGGTTAGGGATTCCGGCGAAGTAGTGACCGCCGTGGGGTATTTCCCCTCCCTGGAGGTAGGAGAGGTGTTGAGGCTCAAGGGCCGCTGGGTCATGCATGAAAGGCACGGCTACCAGCTCAGAATAGAATCCTACGAGACCCTGGTGCCCGCTACGGTGGGGGAAATAGAAAACTATCTGGCCTCCGGAGCGGTAAAGGGCATCGGCCCCGCCACCGCCAAAAAGATCGTGGAGAGATTCGGAGAAAACGCCCTCGAGGTACTGGCTTCGTCGCCTCACCGGCTTATGGAAATAGCAGGAATCGGGCAAAAGCGGCTCGAAATGATAGTCCGCTCCTTTGCCGAGCAGAAGGAAACCCGGGAGATAATGCTTTTCCTGCAGCAGTACGGCATCGGCCCCGGTGTGGCCGTAAAAGTGTATAAAGCCTATAAGGAAAAGGCCATAGAGGTACTGAAACAGAACCCTTACAGGCTCGCCGATGAGGTCTACGGTATCGGGTTTAAAACCGCCGATAAAATCGCCCGGATGATGGGCATGGAAATGGACTCGCCGGAGCGGCTGGCCGCTGGAGTTAAATATGCCCTTCACCGGGCGACCGACGAGGGTCACGTCTTCCTGCCCGCGCCGGAGCTTTTAAAGAGGGTGTCTTCACTGCTGGAAGTGGACGAGGACCGGATAAGCAAGGTCCTGCCGGCTCTTGAGGAAAAGGGAGATATAGTCGTGGAAGGCCCGCCTGAAAAACGGGAGGTGTACCTGGCGCCCTTTTACGTATCCGAGAAATCGGTGGCCAGAAAGCTGTTTCTCCTGGCAGGCCTGGGTGAAACTCGGCCTTTAAAAGTAACTCCCGAAGAAATAAGCGAGATAGAGAAAAGGTGCGGTATAAAACTTGCTGCAAGACAGCGGGAAGCCATCGAAAAAGCCGCCTCGTCCGGCGTTCTGGTCATTACCGGCGGTCCCGGCACCGGCAAGACCACGGTAATACGGTGCCTCATCGAGTTTTTCGAAGGGCGGAATTTGAAAGTGATACTGGCGGCACCGACGGGAAGGGCCGCCAAGCGGATGACCGAGGCCACGGGGATGGAAGCTAAGACCATCCACCGCCTGCTGGAATACAGGGCTTACGGCGAGGGCGGCATGGCCTTCGGCAGAAACCGGGATAATCCCCTGGACGAAGACGTGGTGATAATCGATGAGACTTCCATGGTGGATATACTCATGATGCACCACCTGCTCTCCGCTTTAAAGCCTTTTGCAAGGCTGGTGTTGGTCGGCGATAAAGACCAGCTGCCGTCGGTGGGGCCTGGAAGCGTGCTGCGGGAAATAATCGACAGCGGCCGAATTCCAGTGGTCATGCTGGACGAGATTTTCCGCCAGGCCAGAGAGAGTATGATCGTGGTGAATGCCCACCGGATAAACAGGGGCCTTTTTCCGTACCTGAATGTGAAAGGCAGGGATTTTTTCTTCGAACAGGCTGTGGAGTCCGAGGAGGTACTGAATAGGACCCTGGATTTGGTGTGTTCGAGACTCCCCAAGTTCGGCGGTTACGATCCTATGGAGGATATACAGGTAATAACGCCTATGAAGAAGACTCCGGTGGGGGTGCTTTCCCTCAACCTGCGGCTGCAGGAAAGGCTGAATCCTCCGGTGCCGGGGAAAAAGGAGTTTCCCTTCCGATCTTTTGTATTCCGCGAAGGGGACAGAGTGATGCAGATTAAGAACAACTATGAGAAAGAAGTATTTAACGGCGATCTGGGTCGTATAGTTGAGATAGATGAAGATGAGGGGATTTTGGTATCCTTTCCCGACGCCCGTGGAGAGAGGACCGTAATCTATACCGGCGAGGAACTGGAGGAACTTTCGCTGGCCTATGCCCTGTCGGTCCATAAGAGCCAGGGCAGCGAGTTCCCCGTGGTGGTTATGCCGGTGACCATCCAGCACTTCGTCATGCTCCAGCGAAACCTCTTATACACCGCCATAACCAGGGCCAGAAAGCTAATGGTGCTGGTGGGTTCCAAGGAGGCCCTGGCCATCGCGGTGCGCAACAGCAGGGCGGCCATGAGGTACAGCCGTCTGGCCGAAAGGATAGCCTGGGAATTCGAAAACAATCTGGTTTAAATGGGGGGTTGAATTTTGGTCGAAATGGAAAAACTAGAAAGGCTCAAAAGTTATATAAAGAATCTGGGAAGGGTGGTCGTCGCCTTTTCCGGAGGAGTGGACAGCACCTTTCTTTTGAAGGTATGTCTTGATGTCCTGGGAAAAGAGAACGTACTGGCGGTTACCGCGCGTTCCAGCACTTATCCCGCCAAGGAACTGGAGGAAGCTCTGAAACTGGTCGAAAGGCTTGGAGCCAACCATGAAATAATCGATTCGGAAGAGCTGGAAATACCCGGGTTTTCCGAAAATCCGCCGGAACGCTGTTACCACTGCAAGAGGGAGCTTTTCGGCAAGCTGGTTGCAATGGCTCGAGAAAAGGGCTTTAACTTCGTGCTGGACGGTTCTAATATGGACGATACCGGGGATTTCAGGCCCGGCATGAGAGCGAAGGACGAGCTGGGGGTATTGAGCCCGCTGAAGGAAGTGGGGCTTACCAAAGCCGATATAAGGGCGTTGTCGCGTGAAATGGGGCTTCCTACCTGGAACAAGCCCTCCTTTGCGTGCCTTGCCTCCCGGTTTCCGTACGGTGAGAGAATAACGGCAGAAAAGCTCGGCAGGGTGGAAAGAGCCGAGGCTTTATTGCGGGAGCTCGGATTTTACCAGTACAGGGTAAGAAGTCACGGGGACCTGGCCAGGATTGAAGTTTCTCCCGGCGAGATAGACAGGTTTTTCGACGGGGCCCTGAGGGAAAGAGTGGTTTCCGGGTTGAAAAAGCTCGGTTTCGTCTACGTTTCGCTGGACCTTGCCGGATACAGGACCGGTAGTATGAACGAAGAGCTAAAAGAAGGGGAGAAGAAGCTTTGGAAAAATTAAGGGAGATCTTGGGAAAAGTCCACCGGGGAGAGCTGGCAATCGATGATGCCCTTCAGCTGCTCAGGGACCTGCCGTACGAAGACCTGGGATTTGCAAAAATCGACCACCACAGGGCCCTGAGGCGCGGGGTGCCGGAGGTCATATTCTGCCAGGGCAAAACCCCGGAGCAGGTGGCCCGGATAACCCGGCAAATGCTCGAAAAGGGCGTTAACATAATGGGCACCAGGGCTGACACCAGGGTGTTTGAAGAGGTAAAGAAAATAGCGCCCGACGCCGAGTATCACAGGGATGCCCGGATCTTCGCCATAAAAAGGGCGACGGTGGCGCGAAATAAGGGCATAATCGCCGTCGTGTCGGCCGGTACTTCCGATATACCCGTGGCCGAAGAAGCCGCGGTGACCGCCGAATTGCTGGGGAATAAGGTGGAAAGACTGTACGATGTCGGAGTCGCCGGAATACACCGGCTTTTTATGAACATGGAGGTGCTCAAAAGGGCCCAGGTGATAATAGTCGTGGCCGGGATGGAAGGCGCTCTGGCCAGCGTCGTCGCAGGGCTGGTGGACAAACCCGTAATAGCCGTGCCCACCAGCGTCGGATACGGGGCCAGCTTTTCCGGGCTGTCGGCACTGCTGACCATGCTCAACAGCTGCGCCGGAGGGCTGACCGTCGTCAATATAGACAACGGATTCGGTGCGGGGTTTGCAGCCCACCAGATAAACAAGCTGGGAGGACAAGAGGATGGATGTGCTTTATCTTGACTGTTTTTCCGGGATCAGCGGCGATATGTTTCTGGGGGCCCTGCTGGACCTGGGAGTGGATGAGAGGGAGTTTCTGACAGAACTCAAAAAATTGCCGCTTTCGGGTTACGAAATTGAAATCAAAAAAGCGGTGAAAAAGGGCATCCTTGGCACCGCCGTTTACATAAATGCCCACGAACACCACCCCCACCGCGGCCTGAAGGAGATTTACCACATAATCGATGAAAGCTCGCTGAAACCGGAGGTTAAGCAAAAGAGCAAAGAAGCCTTTTTGAAGCTGGCTGTTGCTGAGGGGAAGATACACGGAAAGGCCCCGGAAGAAATCCACTTCCACGAAGTAGGTGCGGTCGACTCCATCGTGGATATAGTGGGTGCCTGTATTCTGATGGATATGCTGAAACCGGCTAAAGTGGCGGCCTCGCCGGTGAACGTGGGGTGCGGCACCGTGGAATGCGCCCACGGCATATTGCCGGTACCCGCTCCGGCGACCATGGAGCTCCTCAAAGGTGTGCCGGTGTATTCCTCCGGCGAAGAAGGGGAACTTACCACGCCCACCGGGGCCCTACTGCTTTCGGTTTTTGCAGGGGAATTCGGCCCCATGCCTCGGGGCATCCCCGAGAAGATCGGCTACGGCCTCGGAAAGAAAGATCGGGAGACCCCCAATGTGCTCAGGGCGGTGCTTCTAAAAGCCAAAGAGTATGATGCAGAAACCGACCGGGTGGTGGTGATGGAGGCAAACATAGACGACATGAATCCCCAGCTATACGGAGAGATAATGGAAAGCCTTTTCGAAAAAGGTGCGCTGGACGTATTCCTCACGCCCGTCATTATGAAGAAGAGCCGTCCGGCTGTTAAACTTTCCTGCATCGCTCCCCCGGATAAAAGACGGGAACTGGCGGAAGCTATTTTAAAGGAGACCACCACTATAGGTGTAAGATTTTACGAAGCGGACCGGGTGAAACTCGAAAGGAAGATTGAATCGAGAAGTACGCCCCTGGGAGAAGTGAGGGTAAAGGTATCGAAAAGGGGCGACGAAATCGTGAGAATCACCCCGGAATTCGACGACATAAGGGAAATATCCCGCAGGCTTGGAATTCCGGTACTTAAAGCATACCAGGATGTACTGGGCTTCTTGAATAAAGATAATGTAAATAACGCTTGCAAATTATGTTATAATGACTAAAAAACAAAATGTTGGGAGTGTTATAGATGACGGATAAAGTCAGGGTAAGATTTGCTCCAAGTCCTACCGGCAGCCTTCACATAGGAGGCGCGAGGACCGCTCTTTTCAACCTGCTTTTTGCCCGTCATAACAACGGGGTTTTCGTGTTGAGGATAGAAGACACCGATACCGAACGCTCCAGGGAGGAGTCGGTGGCCCAGATATTGAGGTCCATGAGGTGGCTGGGCCTCGACTGGGACGAAGGCCCCGAGAAGGGCGGCGACTACGGGCCTTACTTCCAATCCCAGCGCCTGGAGCTTTACAGAAGAGAAGCTCAAAGGCTCCTGGACGAAGGCAAGGCCTACTACTGCTACTGCACCCCGGAAGAACTGGCGGCCCGGCGGGAGGAGATGATGAAGGCCGGAAAGGCCCCCAGGTACGAAGGGTTGTGCAGGAACCTGTGCGATGAGGACAGGAAAAGATATGAAGCTGAAGGTAGAAAACCCGTCATAAGGCTGAAGGTACCGCAGGAAGGGCAGACGGTTGTCGAGGACATCATCCGCGGCACCGTCGTATTTGAAAATTCAGTGCTGGACGACTTCATAATCATGAAATCCAACGGCGTGCCCACCTACAACTTCGCCTGTGTGGTGGACGACCACGCCATGAAAATAACCCACGTTATAAGGGCGGAGGAGCACCTCTCCAACACCCCCAAGCAGATACAGGTGTACAAAGCCCTGGGATACGAGCTTCCCCGGTTCGCCCACGTGCCGATGATCCTGGCGCCCGACCGGAGCAAGTTGAGCAAGCGCCACGGCGCCACTTCGGTGGAGGAATTCCGGGACCAGGGGTACCTGTCCCAGGCGATAATTAACTACCTGACGCTGCTCGGCTGGTCTCCGCTGGATAGCGAAGAGATATTCGATATGGACAAAGCCGTCAGGGAGTTCACCCTCGAGAGGGTGAACAAAACCGCCGCCATATACGACGTAAAAAAACTCACCTGGATCAACGGCCATTATTTGAGGGAACTGGACCTGGATTATATAACAGATCAGATAATTCCCTTCATGGTCAAAAAAGGTATCATCACCGAAGAAGAATCCGGCAAAAAATACGAATATATCAAGCAAGCGGTAGCTCTTTCCAGAGACAGGTCCAAGACTCTGGACGAACTGGCCGACGCTATAGCCTTTTTCTTCAAAGATGTGACGGAATACGAGGAAAAAGGCGTAAAAAAGCATTTTTGTAAAGAAAATGCCGCCGAACTCCTGCTTAAAGGGGCCGAAGCCCTGGAAAGGCTGGATGAGTTCACCCACGAGTCTACAGAACACGCCTTCAGGAGCCTGACAGACAGTATGGGACTTAAAGCCGCAGAGCTCATCCATCCCACGCGCCTGGCCATCACCGGAAGGACCGTGGGTCCCGGGCTTTTTGAGATAATAGTACTCCTGGGAAAAGAAGAAACCGTAAAGCGCATGAGAAAGGCTGCGGATTGGATAAGAAAGCACGGGGCCGGCGCCTCTGCTTCCTGAATTTCTGAAGTCGTCCCCTTTTATGGTGCCGTCATATATCCCCTGACCGGCTTTTTACGCCGTATTAATATTGAGCTGTAAAAGGGAGAGAGGTTGATATATGGAAAAAATTACCACGCGAGAAGAAGCTTTTGCGCTTTTAAAAAAGTACAACCAGAATGAGAGCCTCATCAAACACGCACTCACAGTGGAGGCCGTAATGCGCCACTTTGCCGAACTTTTTGGTGAAGATGTTGAGAAGTGGGGAATTATAGGCCTTGTTCACGACCTGGATTACGAAAAATTCCCCGAACAGCACTGTAAGAAAGTAAGGGAGATCCTTACAGAAGAAGGATGGCCTGAAGAATACATAAAGGCTGTGCAGAGCCACGGCTGGAAAATCTGCGTCGATGTTGAACCCACTGAAAGGATGGAGAAGGTACTTTATACAATCGATGAACTGACAGGTCTTATTACCGCCACCGCTCTGCTGCGGCCCGACAGGAGCATTATGAGTACTACAGTAAAATCTGTAAAAAAGAAATGGAAGCAGAAAAGCTTTGCTGCCGGCGTCAACCGGGAGGTCATCGAAGAAGGCGCCCGGATGCTCGGTGTAGACCTGGACCGCCTTATAGAAGAGACCATAAGGGGCATGCAAAAAGTGGCAGCCGAAATAGGATTGTTGGGCGATTTTAAGGCATAGTGCTGCGATGCCTGCGAAGATGTGGCGGATATTATAGAAAACATCATTATGAAGAATTCATAATCAAAATATATTTCCCTAGAAGACACGTTTGGAAAAAGGGAAATTTAAAAAGCGGGGAATTTTACCCTGCTTTTTATTATAGAGTTTTTGGAGGTTTCAACAATAAAACAAGAAAACATAAATAATATAGAAAAATGTTATAATATCATTTAAAATGGCTGCCAAAGAAGAACCTGGCACTTCCGCTAGGACGTAAGCCCATTAAGCGGAGATGCCGAAAATAGTGGCTTAAAAATTACTTTTCAAAGACGCTAAAATAAAAAAAGCGGCTGTTGCCGCAAGATTTATCGTGTCAATTTAAAAATATCCTCGATGCTGAGAGCTACCTGGACTATACCCTGTTTATCCTTTCTTTTTACGCCTACAAATTTATAAAGCCTGTTGTCCACGTTTCTCGGCTGCAGTTTTTGCACGACCTTTTCCGTTTCCCCTCTCAGAATTTTTCTAAATTCCCCGGCCTGAGTGGTTTCGTCTTCCGGGAAACGGAATCCTAAACTTCTTTCATCATTATCCAGCACTATAACTCCATCTTCATCGGTTATGCAGACTTGGGTGACACCGTATTCATTAACAATTTCAGGCATTTTTTCAATATAAAAGGTTTCTTTCGTAAGCCTTTCTGATATTTTTTCGGCTATATTCAATAATTTTTTTCCCAGAAGTTCATCGAATTCCCTTGTAAAAATTTGGAATTCCAAAACGGAATTGTTTAGGTTATTAACCTGGTTAAAATTTTCTTTTAGGCATTCTTTTTGCTTTTCGAGGATATTCTCAACGTTTTTAATAGAATCGGTGATTTCTGAGGAAAAGCTGGATACATCCTGAATATTTTCCGCCATTTGTTCCGTAGCCTGAGCTTGGGATTGAATATTTTGGGATATATTGTTTATAATTTCCTCTATTGTCCTCATAACCTGATTGATATTCGATAGACTTTGCCTTGCCTTGTCGGTTACGGATTTTTGTTTTTCTACCTTATTAAGGCTCTGCTCGAAGTTTTGTGAGGTATTTTGTATATACGATTGTATATCGTTTACGAGTTTTAAAATTTCCTTAGAGAATTTTGATGTTTCGTCGGCGAGTTTTTTAATTTCTTCCGCTACCACTACAAAACCTTTTCCGGCAACACCTGCCCTTGCAGCCTCTATGGAGGCATTTAAGGAAAGCAGGTTTATTTGAGTAGATATCTGGTTTATGCTGTCGGAAACCGAAGAAATTTTTTCCAATAAATTTTTTAGGCCTGCAATTTCCGAAGAAATCTTAAGTATTTCTCCGCTTTGTTCATCCATAATGGATACCGCGTCTTCTATGGATTTGAGGCTCAAATCCAGGTCTGAAGAGGCGTTTTTTGAGGTGTCCAAAGCTTTTGAGGAAAAAGAAGCTATCTCATTTATACTGCCGTAAAGCTCTTCTGAAATGGCTGCGCTGTTTACTATCCTGTCGTTTATATCCGCCACATTTTTTAAAAAGGAGGCAATTATATCGTTTAAATTGTTTAAGTTATTTTCTAGATTTTTAGATGACTTGTTTATATTAGTAGAAACATCGGATATTTCGGCAGAGTTCTTCAAAAGGTGGTATATTATATTTTGTAGAGATTTTTGCAGAGTTTCCAGAGATGGTAAATATTTGACCGTATTTTTGTCGATGTTTTCAAATAACAGTTCTCCTTTTGAATAGGATTCTAGGAGGTTATTTATTTTTGCATTTATCTTTTTCATCGATGATAATTGAAACCATAAATTAGCTGAAAATAAAGTTAAAACCAAAATAATCACTGCAAGCATAAGGGACAAAGCATGTCACTCCTTTTTGTTAATAAATGTCATTTTTGATAAATTATTTTATAAATTTTACAAAATATATCCGCTTTCCTTTGTAAATGATTTACATACTTATTTGAGAAATTTTGTAAATTCTGTTTTGAAAAAGAGGCTTTTTCGAGCTTTACCTTAACGGCGTAGAAGGTCAATTTTAGATTTTTTAAAGATGTCTAATTTTCCCTCTAAAAAACTAAAAAGCCCTTATCACTAAGGACTTTCAATCGTATCAGTTATAATTTACATTTGGTGGAGGCGAACCGTATACATTTGAAACCACAATTTCCAAAAAGGCTCTGTTTAGAATTGCAATTGATACTATTAACAAAAAGAGAAATCCATCAAAATGGGACTTCTCTGCAAATAAAACTAACATTTTAGCGGATTAACAGCCTTCGGGCTTTTTTATGAAACTGGCAGTACTTTAATGACGGGTACAACATTCCTTACAGGGTCAGGGGTGGGAACTGGGGCAAAGAATTTTTCGACAATTGGAAGGAAATCCCTCCCGAATGTAGAAGTACGAAGACGGAAGGGAGGGAAAGTAATGAGTCGCTCTAAAAATTCAGACAAATTCATAAGAAGAGATCCAATTCCGAAGCATGAAAATGAAAAATCACATAAATTGCCAAAACCCGATTTTCCTAGACCAACTACTCAACCGCCTAAGCAACCGAAGCAATGACAGAAACAATGGCAAATGTTGTACAAATAAAAAACATTATAGAAGCACTTCCAACATTAATTATTTATGTCGTTCCAGGTTATATTATTTTATGGATAATCGCTTTTAATTTGACACAAGAAATAAATAAAGACAATCACATTATATTAAAAAGCTTAGTTATAAGTTATCTTTTAGTAAATTTAATAAAAGCAGTAGCCCCGATTGATTCTCCGAAGACGATTGTATTCATACTCATTCTTTCAGTATTTCTGGGATTTGCTATATCGAAGTTTATAACAAGCTATTCTTTTAGTTGGATGCTTCAATTTCTTAAAATATATAGAACACCACAATCAAATATATGGCTAGATATTCTAGATTTCACGCATGGAGTATGGGCAAGAGTATATATACCATCGGAGAAGATTATTTATGAAGGGGCATTAATAAAATACGGGCAATCTGGAGATGGAGCTAACCATTATATTTTATTATCAAACTACATAGCATATAGTTATGAATCTGAAATATTGGAAGATAATAGTGAAAATAATACATATTACGTAGCGGTCAATATCAAAGATATTAGTCGAATTGAATTAATTTATAATCCGAAAAGCAAAAAAATCTTATAGAGCCCATTGGGCTCTTTCAGCTTGTAGACAAAGCCGCTTTTAGGTTATGCATCCTAAAAGCGGCTTTTTGTTGAAGGCGAAGAAAATTTTTAAGAAAAACGAATGTAAAGCGGGGACTGTTGGCGGAAACGTTCCCCGTCTTTTCTTCCATAAAGCCAGCTTTTTTAAATTCATGCATGCGAAAAGAAGCGTGAGGTAATGTCCGACTTTCCTCAAGCCTCGTAGATTTGTATAGCGCATGCCATGCTTTTCCTTCGCATCGGCAAATACCCGCTCGATGGTCTGGCCGCGCATTTTGTATAGTTCTTTACCCCATTGGGTGTGTCTTATATC
>NZ_VNHO01000032.1 GCF_008124715.1 Thermosediminibacter litoriperuensis
ATTCCAGTGGGACGGTACCATATCCGGCAATGCGGGGTATAAAATGAAACCCATTACATACAGCGATAGTATAAATCCCAAAAGCAGCCAGTTCACCGGTAGGGCGGATTTTTTATTTTTCCCCATGGAAATCCCCCCTAAGATATTTAGATAAGTATCTAAATATAGTTTATCATAAAAAAGCTCGGAAGGCTACAGTTAATTTAAGAAAAAGCCTCTAATTTCGCTTCAAGCTTTCTCGAGGTTATTTTTGATTCTTGAGGATAGATTTTGCAGTTGACGTGATAATGATTTTCATTTATAATATCAGCCATGAGAATGATTTTCATTACATAAGGAGGTTGTTTCATGCGATCCAGTAAGTTGTTTTCCCTTACATCTTTCATTGCCGTAACCCTCATCATGTCGATTTTTCTCGTGGCAGGATGCGGGGTCACCAATTCGGGGACCCAGAATACAGCCCCCGGCGAAAGCAAAGTCGTCAATTTATATACCGACCGGCATTACGACACCGACCGGCAGCTTTATGATCTGTTCGAGAAAGAGACGGGCATAAAAGTCAACATGGTTGAAGGCAAATCGGACGAGTTGATCGAACGGCTGGCCCGGGAAGGACTGGATACCGAGGCAGACCTGTTGATCACCGCTGATGCCGGCAGGTTACACAGGGCCAAGGAGCAGGGCTTGTTACAGGCGGTAACCAGTGCTGTCCTGGAAAAGAATATCCCTGAAAACCTTCGGGATCCCGAGAACTACTGGTTTGGTTTAACCAAGCGTGCCCGGGTGATCGTTTATGCTAAAGACCGGGCAAATCCTGACGAGATTTCCTCTTACGCTGATTTGACCGACCCAAAATTAAAAGGAAAGATCCTCGTAAGGACTTCAAGCCACGTTTACAACCAGTCCCTGTTAGCATCCTTTATCGTGCTGGAAGGTGAAGAAAAAGCCAGAGCCTGGGCTGCAGGCATCGTCAAGAATATGGCCAGGCCTCCGCAGGGCAATGACAGGGACCAGGTTAAAGCTATTGCAGCTGGTATCGGCGATATAGCCATCATGAATTCCTATTATTTGGGCCAAATGCTCAATTCTTCCGACCCGGAAGAAATTAAAGCAGCACAACAGGTAGGCATTATCTTCCCTGACCAGAAAGGAAACGGTACCCATATTAACGTGAGTGGTATAGGCCTTACAAAATACGCCAAGAATAAAGAGAATGCCATTAAATTCATGGAATTCCTGTCCAGCGAAAAGGCTCAGAAGGTATTTGCAGATGCTAACTACGAGTATCCTGTTAATCCCGCTGTCGAACCTTCAGACCTGCTAAAGTCCTGGGGAGACTTCAAATCTCAAAATATCAAGCTCTCCCGCCTAGGTGAACTGAACAGTCGGGCAGTAAAAATCTTCGATGAAGTCGGTTGGCAATAAGTTAAAGAGAGTAGCCTGGCGGGCTACTCTCTATTTACAGGAAGTGGTAAAAGTGCCGAGGAATATCAAGCTAAACCTGAACTTCTGGAGCATCGCTAGTTTCATGATCTTGCTTCTGTTGCTCCTGCCCAATCTTAACATTCTAGCCGGATTGTTGGAAGAACCCACAGAAAACTGGCTTCATATCAGGACTTATCTCTTGCAGAGCTATATAAAAAATTCCCTGGTACTTGTCGGAGCTACCGCAGTTATGACCATTATAACCGGCACTCTCCTGGCTTATCTTGTTGCGTTTTACGACTTCCCCCTCCGGGGATTTATGCGCTGGGCTCTGATTTTGCCCCTGGCCGTTCCGCCTTATATGGCTGCTTACACTTATAGTGGAATCGTAAGCTTCACAGGACCGATCCAGACCTTTTTGAGAAACACTGTAGGAGTGTCCCCTAATCAAAAATATTTTCAAATAATGTCTCCTGAAGGTGCTGTTTTTATTTTCTCACTTTTTTTATATCCCTATGTTTATCTAATGGTAAAAGCTTTTTTTGAAAAGCAATCATCGGCGTTGATTGAATCGGCCCAGCTGCTGGGTAGATCCCCGGTTGAAATTTTAATTTACACCCTGCTGCCTCTAGCCAGGCCTGCCATTATCGGAGGAGTCAGCCTCGTCATAATGGAAGTCTTAAATGATTACGGGGTTGTACATTATTTTGGGATTCCCGTCTTCAGCACGGCGATTTTCAGAGCCTGGTTCGGCATGGGCGATCTGAATTCCGCCATTAAATTAGCCGGTCTTTTAATGATTTTAGTTTTCGCCACCGTGGTAATCGAAAAGCTCTTGAGGGGACGGCTTAGCTTCTCTTATAGTAAATCAGCAGTCCGTCCGCTAGTTCCCCGGCGGTTGCACAAAACCCCGGCGATACTTGCTTTGACTTTCTGCCTGTTAATATTCAGCTTCGGTTTTGTCATCCCTGTCTTCCAATTGTTTTACTGGGGCCTTTTAACTTATCGCAGCATTTTAAATTATGAATTTATCGCTTCGCTTTTCAATTCCGTTATGCTGGCCGGTATAACCTCCAGTGTTATTGTAATACTTGCCCTGATCATCGGCAATTTCGCAAGGATCAGCACAAATCAGCTGGGGAATATTGTATCTAGGATTGCTCTTATCGGCTACTCCATCCCCGGGACGGTAATCGCCATCGGTGTAGTTACTTTTTTTATACAAATGGACAGCCGGATCTACTGGCTGTATAAGCCTATCATCGGCGGTTCAAAGAAACTGGTTTTGAGTACAAGTATCGTCATGCTGGTCTTTGCCTATATAATAAGGTTTCTGGCCATCGGCTATAATGCCGTGGATTCCGGATTTGAAAAAATAGGCAGGAAATATTTCGAAGCTTCCCGCACCCTGGGAGCAAATATAGCTAGAACCTTTTTGCTGGTGGATCTGCCCATGCTGAAACCCGCTGTAACCGGGGGCTTTATTCTCGTCTTCGTCGATATATTGAAAGAACTGCCTCTCACCTTGATATTACGGCCTTTTAATTTCCACACCCTGGCAACGAAAGCTTTCCAGTATGCCAATGACGAGATGGTCCAAGAAGCAGCTATCGCCTCCTTGATTATCATCACCGTTAGTTTCCTAAGCATCTATTTATTCTATAAGACGGCAGAAAGGACGTAAAGGTATGTTTTTGGAAGTTGAAAATATTAGTTTCCAATACCCCAACAGTCCCGACTATGTTTTGAAAAATTTTACACTGACGGTACCCAAAGGTATAACGCTGGCAATCTGGGGGGAAAGCGGCAGCGGCAAAAGCACCGCCCTTCGCCTGATTTCCGGATTGGAAATCCCGCAGCAGGGGCGGATAAAAATAAGCGGTAAAATCATGGTCGACCATAATACTTTTGTTCCGCCGGAAAAAAGGGGTATAGGTATGGTTTTTCAAGATTATGCTCTCTTCCCCCATATGACGGTGGCCAGGAATATTCTGTTCGGATTAAATAAAATGCCGGCCGAAGCAAAAAAGGTCCGATTACAGGAAATTCTAGCTCTGGTGGATTTAAAGGGTTTCGAACACCGGTACCCTTACGAACTGAGCGGCGGCCAGCAACAACGGGTCGCCCTGGCGCGGGCTATTGCTCCGAAGCCCCATTTACTTTTGCTGGATGAGCCCTTCAGCAATCTGGATTCATCCCTTAAAACAAAAATTCGCCAGGAGTTGAAGACGATTATCGTTCAGACCGGCATTACCACTGTTTTCGTCACTCACGATCGGGAAGATGTTAAATGCATCGCCGATATTGTCGTGATTTTACAGAAAGGAAGAATAATGGAAATCGGTAATCCGTCGGAGTTATTGTGAAAAATTTTTTTGAAGGTCGCTGCTTACTCATAAATTCAGCCCGGTTCTTTTTCAGAGCCAGGACCACCTTTAATATCACCCCAGCAAGTTCTTGTGTAATGGAAAAGGTACTGCTGTGCAAATCCCGCCAGGGGTCCAAACCGGCCTTCGGCAAATTTGATGATCTTCTTTACAGGCATTTCCCTACCATCAAAGTAAATGTGCTCCACAACCCTTTTTATCCACACGTCTACCGGGAAGGCGTCGAATTTCCTCAGGGAAAAGAGCAGCACGCAGTCGGCTATCTTTCGCCCTACGCCGGGGAGCTGCATGAGCAGTTTTCTGGCTTCGCCGGTGGGAAGCTTCTCCAGCTCGTCCAGGTCGATGCCGCCACCGGCGATCATCCTGGCCACTGCAATCACGTACTTGCCCCTGAAACCGCAGCGGGTATCTCTGATCTGATCTTCAGATAAAGAAGCCAGCACTTCCGGAGCGGGAAAGGTATAGTAGGTTCCTCCCTCAAATTCCACAGGAATTCCGTAACAGCTGCACATCCGCTCAATCGTCCGTTTTATATTCGGTATGCTGTTGTTGGCCGAAAGGATGAAGGAAATCAGGGTTTCCCAGGGTTCCTGGTGGAGTATGCGGTTGCCGCTGCAGAACTTTACCGCCGGCACCAGCTCCTCAAACCCGCAGAGTTTATCCTCGATCTCCCGGTAGTCTCTTTCCAGATCAAAATAATCTCGAATAAATCCGATCGAATCCTCGCCGCCGTTAGTAAATACCCTTAAGGTATCCCCCTCCTGGAATGCCTTTATCACTAGGTTTCCCACTACGCCCAGGTAACCCCCATCTTCCATCCTGCTCCAACGGAAGGCCTGGCCGCTTTCGGCTATCGCTTCCAGATTGAAAGGGTGAATACCTGTAAATGTTATCTCCAATGCTGTTTCCCCTCTCTCTAAAATATAACCGCCTCATAAAACTTATTACGGTTTTGCGTATAATTTTTCTTCATCAAGAGAATAGTTTTTAAACACCAGAAGGCCCAACAGTATGCATACGGCCGCCAGCAGGCATGATACAGAAATACCCGCAGGTTTGTCATAACTATAACCCAGATATTTAAAAAGCACTCCGGTTGTAAAAAATGAAGATATCCCTATTGTCGTTTTTACCAGTAACCCCTGAACTCCGAAGAACATGGCCTCCCTCCTGCACCCGGCCAGGCCTGCCACCGAACAAAAGCCCTATTGTGTTGAACACCGACTGGTGAGTTGAATGTTTCTTACCCCCTCAATACAGCCGGCTAAAGTATTTCCTGTACAACACCTCGTTCCTGTCTCCCAGGAGTTCATCCTCAAGCCTGTACCTTCTCAAGGCTTCTATGTCCAGCGGAGCTGTAATCACATCATCTCCCTGATAATGTTCTGCTTCTTTCACTACACCGTCCCTGTTTTCGGTTAAATCCAGCGGGGCATATACTCCCGCCTTGCCGGTGAAATAAAACTTCGCCACCCTCCCCACCAGTGCGCTCTTTATGCCGTAAACCCGGCTCTCCTGGACTCTGGGCCATATACCCCTGAGGGCCCTGTAAAAATCGTACTCTTCCATATTGGCGATGGGGATTATAACTATATCGGCCCCTTTTTTCCTGGCAATTTCAAAGGTTTCATAGTAAGTGGCGTCCATACAAACCGGGAAGGCGACGTTGGCAAAGGGCAGGCGAAAGACCGCCAATTCATCTCCGGTTTTCAACCCGAAGGCTTCCTCTTCGGGGGTCGCGTGCAGCTTTTTCTGGCTGCCGATGAGCCTTCCGTCGGGGCCGAACAAATACGCCGTATTGTAAAGCTCTCCGTTTTCAGGGACGGTGATGCTTCCCCCCATCACGTACATTTCGTAGATGCGGGCGATGGAACTGAATGTTAAAAAATAGATGTCTTTTACGTACGGCCCGAGCAGCATCAATGCGGCCCTGATTTTTTCCCCGTCTTCATCTTTCCGGCCGTCCATGGATAACTTTTTCTCTATCCCAGGGAGGAGGCCGTAAAGAGGAAGGTGAATATTTTCCGGGTAGGCGATGAGTTGAGCCCCCTCCTCCGCCGCCCTCTCCGCCAGATACCTCATATGCTCAAAATACTCTATGGCCGATTTATGGAGCCGGAATTCCACCTGGGTTGCTGCAACTTTCAAACCAGGCCCCCTATTATACTTTTTAACTTTCAACCTGGTTATGTACCGTTTAAGGGGCTTCGGGTTAAACTTAAAAGCAAGAAAAATCTTTACCACGCAATCCAGTAATCCCATCAGTATCCCCACTCTTTTTTATAAAGTTTTCTGTTCAAATACTTATACAGTGGGTAAACGGCTTTAATTTCATTTCTCTTCTCAAAATCAAGGACTGCCGCGAGAACCCCTTCTTCTCCTTCCTTCATTTCACCCAAAATGCCGTTGGAACCTTCCCATATGGGATTGTGAATTATACTCCGGCCGGCGTATATTTTATCGCGGATCCTCCCGTTGGCGGCGCATTCCACGGCAAAAAACTGGTTCTGCTGAACCTGCTGCCATATACCGGACAGTTGAAGCCAGCGGTTGTAATCCCCTTCAACTGTATAAAGCCCCACCACGATATCGGCACCCTGGAGGCCTAAAATTCTGCCAGTTTGAGGATGAAAGCAGTCGTTGCCCACGAGTATGCCCACGTTGCCCACGGCCGTCGAACATATATCAAGTTCGTCTCCCCTTTTTAAGCCATTCCTTGCATCCTGCGCCGAAAGGTGGGTCTGGCACTGGGTATGAAGTATTCTACCCCTTTGCATGATAACCGCTTTGTGGTACCCGTCCTCAAAAAAACTGCCGGGCACCAGAACGAAATCCTTGCCTTTTGAAAACTCCAGATGAAACTGGAGATACTCGGCGCTGGATGAAAATAACAGCCCTGCGAGGGGAGGAAGTACCAGGATATCCGCTTTTATGTCCCGGATGTATTTTTTAATATCTTCGATGTACTTCTCCTTATTTTCAAACCTCAGCTGGAGGGCGCACGCTTTTACCATTTTGCCTTTCTCCTTCCACCACAGCCTTGTAAAGCGCAAATACTAGATACCCCAATTTTTTTCCGCCAGCCTGTCGGAGTAAAAGTCCAACGATGTACTGAAGAAATAGCTAAAAAAGAAATTCTCATCGAGGATTCTTTCTATATATTTATTCATAGAAGTTATGATTCTTTCCCTCAGAAATTCAGTGAATTCTTCATATATCTTATCCAGGCCTTTTCTCCTCAAGTGAATCAGCGTGGTGCTGGCCCCGTCGGGTTCGGCATTAAGGGCAAAACACAGGATGAGTTTCAAATATACCCCCCTGGCAAAAAGCAATATCCTTATTTGATAATTTTTCTACGGCTTTTGCCCTTTTCCTGCTGCTGTTTATGTTTAAAGGTTTGTTAAAAAAGCAAAACCCGAGGTTGCACCCTCGGGTCAGATTTTATTCGTACTTCTCCCACTTCAGCACTTCCGACAGCGGCTTCTTGGGCGGATTCGGTGTCTTATCAGCGTATCCCAGGGGTACCAGCGAGATCAGCTCGTATTTTTCGGGCACCCCCAGGAACTGCCTGACCTCCTCGCTGTAAGGCCTCCTGTATCCCGCCACCCAGCAGGAACCGATGCCGTAGGCCTTGGCGGCCAGCATTATATTTTCGGTAGCAGCCGAACCGTCTTCCACAGCGTGGTTGTTGTCCTTTTCGCAGAACACAGCCACACAGGCCGCAGCATCGGCGATAAATTTCCCCCAGGTTGCAAGCCGGGCCAGTTCCTTCTTACCTTCCTCCTCGGTTACCACCACGAATACCCATGGTTGAACGTTGTTGGCCGATGGGGCCAGCCTTGCACAATCTACGATGTCCTCCAAAATTTCCCTGGGGATGGGCTTTTGCGTATACTGCCTCACGCTTCTTCTTTCTTTTAAAACCCTGATCGCTTCATTCACAACTCTCACCTCACACTTTTTTTACTCCAAGCAACGCCCCGTGCCCGTTTATATCCCACTCACGGGCAAAGCTGTCTTCAGGTGGGGCGGCTTTTTCGATGGAAATCGCTAGTGTATCGCTCTTTATCTCCCCTCCGTGGAGGTTCATCGCTTCATCGATTACGGCGTCTCCCTGGTAATAGACGTATATTTTATCTTCTACTTCAAATCCGGCTTCCTTCCTCATGTTCTGTATTTTGCTGGTGAACTCGCGGGCTATACCTTCCAGCATCAGTTCGTGGGTAATTGTTGTATCGAGCACCACGTAGTAGCCGCCTTCTCCTTCGGTGCAGAACCCTTCTTTGTCCTGGGCTCTTATATCGAGATCGTCTTGGGTCAGCCTCACTTCCTGCCCTTCTACCGTCAGGACTACCTCGCCCTTTTCCCTGGCTTCCCTGATCAATTCGGCAGCACTAACCCTGGAAATTTCCCGGGCAATAGCGGGCATGAGCTTGCCGTATTTGGGGCCCAGCAGATCGAAACGCGGCTTGAGCATGTAGGTGAAGTACTGTTCGGCCATGTGGATATATTCGATTTCTTTTATATTCAGCTCTTCTTTGATAATATCGGTTAGATCTTTTAAGAGTTCTTCATCGTTTGGATTCCTCAGCTGGACCATCATTCTCGAAAGGGGCTGGCGGTTCTTTATTTTTGCCTTGTTCCTGGCGGCCCGCCCCAATTCTACGATCTTTCGCGCCAGCCCCATCTTGTGCTCCAGTTTTAAGTCGATAAGTTCCTCCCTTACCTCAGGGTAGTTGCAAAGGTGCACGCTCTCCGGAGCTTCGGGATAGGGCATCCTCACTAGGTTCTGGTAAAGTTCTTCGGTGATAAACGGCACGAAGGGAGCCGCCATCTTTATAAACGCCACCAGCGCTTCGTACAGAGTGAGGTATGCTGCGACTTTATCCTGATCCATTTCGGATTTCCAGAACCTTTCCCTGCACCGGCGGACGTACCAGTTGCTCATATCGTCCACCAATTCTTCCAAGGCCCGGGCTGCGGAAGTTATGTCAAATCCGTCCAGACCCTTCCTCACCTTCCTGTTGGTGCTGTTTACCCTGGATAAAAGCCAGCGGTCCATCTCGGGCCTGCATTTCGGATCCAGCGAATGGTTTCTCGGGTTGAAATCGTCGATACTGGCGTAGAGTGTAAAGAAGGAATAGATGTTCCACAGGGTTCCCAGGAATCGCCGCTGAGCTTCGCTGACAGCCTCCTTGTAGAAGCGGCTGGGATTCCAGGGAGGACTTGCCACGTACAGGTACCAGCGCATGGCGTCGGCGCCCTGTTCGTTCAGCACCTCCCACGGGTCCAGCACGTTGCCCTTGTGTTTGCTCATCTTCTGCCCGTACTGGTCCAGCACGTGTCCCATTACCAATACGTTTCTGTAAGGCGAATCGTCAAACAGTAGAGTGGATATCACAAAGAGGCTGTAGAACCATCCCCGGGTCTGATCGATGGCCTCGGATATGAAATCTGCAGGAAAATGGGTTTTAAAGGTCTCTTCGTTTTCAAAGGGGTAGTGGAACTGGGCGAAAGGCATCGATCCCGAATCGAACCAACAGTCTATGACCTCGGGCACGCGCTTCATGTCGCCGCCGCAGCCGGGGCATTTCAATACAACTTCGTCTACGTAAGGTTTGTGCAGCTCTATATCACCCAGCGGCAGCTTGCTCAGCGCTTTCATTTCCTCTAAACTGCCCACGGCGTGCTCTTTACCGCATTCCTGGCATATCCAGATGTTAAGCGGTGTCCCCCAGTAGCGCTCGCGGCTCAGGCACCAGTCTATGACGTTTTCCAGGAAATTACCGAAGCGGCCGTCCCTTATGTGCTCCGGGTGCCATCCTATCTTTCGGTTTACCTCCAGAAGCCTTTCTTTAATAGCTGTGGTCTTGATAAACCAGCTGCTGCGGGCATAGTACAAGAGCGGCGTATCGCAGCGCCAGCAGAAAGGATATGTGTGCAGGTGCCTTTCGGCCCTGTACAGAAGCCCCCTCTGCTTTAGGTCTTTAATGATGCCCTTATCGGCGTCCTTCACGAAAATCCCGGCCCAGGGTCCAACCTGCTCTGTAAACCTTCCCTGGGTGTCTACTGGTTGGAACACCGGTAGCCCGTACTTCTGACCTATTCTGGAGTCGTCCTCGCCGAAGGCCGGCGCCATATGCACGATTCCGGTACCTTCATCCATCGCAACGAAATCCGCCGTAACCACGTAAAAGGCTCTTTGTCTCTCGTTTTCAAAGAACGGGAATACCGGCCTGTACTTAACGCCGGAAAGTTTTTCGCCCGGAAACTTCTCCAGGACGGTGTATTCCCCTTCCAGGACGCCCAGCCTTTCTTCAGCAAGTATCAGTTTTTCACCGTTTTGTTCAACTTTCAAATAGGTAGAGTCCTCTTTTACTGCCAGAGCTACGTTGGAAGGCAGCGTCCACGGAGTGGTGGTCCATACCAGGAAATAGGTATTTTCTTCTCCCTCCAGCGGGAACTTGACAAATACCGAAGGGTCTTCGACCTCTTCATAACCCTGGGCTACCTCGTGGCTGGACAGCGATGTCCCGCACCTGGGGCAGTAGGGCACCACCTTGTGCCCTTTATACAGAAGGCCCTTCTCCCAGATTTTTTTCAAGGCCCACCAGACCGACTCGATGTAGGTGTTGTGGTAGGTGACGTAAGGGTTCTCCATGTCAATCCAGAACCCTACCCTCTCGGTCATCCTCTTCCATTCCTGCTCGTAGGTGAAGACGCTCTCTTTGCATTTTTTTATGAAATTCTCCACGCCGTATTCCTCTATTTGAGGTTTCCCGCTGATCCCCAGCTGCTTTTCAACTTCCAGCTCCACCGGGAGTCCATGGGTATCCCACCCGGCCTTGCGGTCGACCCTGTATCCCATCATGGTCTTGTACCTGGGGATCAGGTCCTTTATTACCCTGGTCAGCACGTGGCCGGCGTGGGGCTTTCCGTTGGCTGTAGGAGGGCCCTCGTAGAACACGTAGTTGGGGGCATCCTTTTTGTTCTCTATGCTCTTTTCGAAGATCTTTTCCCTTTTCCAGAAATCCAGTATTTTCTCTTCGATAGGAACAAAGTTCATGGTTGGCTCTACTTTTTTAAACATGGCTCAATACCTCCATCTTTACCAATTGAAGGCTAGGATTTAAAATAAAAAAATCCCGCCCCTCAAAAAAGGGACGAGATTTCTCCCGCGGTACCACCCTGGTAAGGCGCGGGGGATTCCCGCACCTCGCTCCTCAATATAACGGCAAAAGCCGTAGGCTCCTACTCCGCTGGTTTCGGGCCTCACTCAGGGGTGATCTTCAGCCGCCGGTACATCCACCGGGCTCCCACCTACCCCGGCTCTCTGGGGGCTTCCCGGCGCTTACTGTCCCCTTCATCGCTTTTTTACTTTGCAGGTTTTAATTTTTAATATACCGCACTTTTTTTTCTTTGTCAACGCTTTTGCCCGGACGGTAAATCAGGGCCTCTTTATCCACATAAAGCTCACAGGGCACAGATCTATTTTCCATTCCCTTAAAGCCGCTTAACGTCTCTATCCGGTACATTGAAGACCTGTACCAGTTGAGCCTTGGCTTTACCTGCACGAAAGTGTAATCGTCTCTAATACTTTCCAGCAGATAATCCCAGTTGACGTAATGGTTGAAGTCATCAATTATATCAGTAATAGCCACTTTGAATTTACCTACCAGCAGTTGCTGGAACAGGTTCCATTTCTTCAGAGAAGCCTCCGTACGGGTCAACCCGAAGTAACCGGCACACCCCTCGCCGGAAAGGCCCGTAAGTCCCCTTCCCATGCAGACCTCAAGGGCTTCCAAGGTCTCCGGCGGGTCTGTGGTAAATGTATGAAAATAACCCACGTATTCTTCTGGAAGTTTTTCTCTAAAATCGTACTTTATAGCCTTCACCGGCAGGCCGAATTTAGCGGCCTTATTATTAATATATTCAACCAGCCTGTCGTCGATCTCCATGACGACAACCTCCGCAGGCATCCCCGAAAGGCCGGCGGCTACGCTCACAAGGTCGTCGTCTCCCAGGACCAATAGCTTTTTACCCTCCAGGTCCCCCCTGCCCGCCATGAGGGCTATCCTGCCGGCGACGGTTCGGGTTGTCACGAATCCCTGATCGTAATCGATTATGGCTTTGGGGCGGTCGGCGGTCACCTCGTCAAATTTTTGTAACAGTTCTTTCAGTTTCTCGAGCCCTATGCCCCGCCCTTCGCACGCCGGACAGGTATAATCTTTCCTCGGGGCTATCCTGCTGCTGTTTAAAAATTCCATACCTTCAGGAGTAAAACTTATGTCCCCCTGTTCGTCAACTTTTACCAGTTTCGTCTGCTTCAATATCTCAATTATTTCAGCCACTACGCTGAACGGCTTCCGGGCGGCACAGACGACCTCCCAGAAGTGGGAGCTGCCGGCCAGCCCCGACAGCACTTTCTCCACATCGCGTTCCGTAGTTTCGATCCCCGTTCTTCTGTAAACCTCCTCCGCTATTCCCTTGATGTCCATGGCTTCACCTCCATCCCGCGATTTAAAAAGGACCCTGCTTTTCCACAAGGCCCCGAAAACATAGGCAGAGGTTATAAATTTTCCATGAACGGTAAAAATTATATAATTTTGACCTAAATAAGTCAAGAGACGAGCCGGTAGCCAGGTGGTCGAATCAGTAATACCAGGTCGGCGGTGAGGTGGTTTATTTCGCATAGTGTCAGGTCATGGGGGTCGATCTAAAATTAGATTTAAATTTAAAGGGTTTCCCGATTTTGTATAGAATTATGTACCCGGAAATGGAGTGATTCAATGAGGAATTTTCTCGCCCTGCGTGACTTTTTTTACCGCTATAAAAGTATGTACGCCGTAGGTGTTCTGTGGCTCGTAATCGTGGACTTCCTGCAGATAATATACCCCAGACTGCTCGGTGCGACGGCCGACGCCATAAACCGGGGGACTTTTAATAGATATTTCGCCGTCAGGTACATTTCCGCGCTCATATTAATAGCCCTGGCCATCGCGCTCCTCAGGTACTTATGGCGGATGTACCTGCTGGGAAGTTCCCGGCTCATCGAATACGAGCTTAGAAACAAGCTTTACGCCCACCTGCAGACCCTATCTTTGACGTATTTTCAGCACCACAAGACCGGCGATATAATGGCGCACGCCACTAACGATATCCAGGCGGTCCGGCAGGCCCTGGGCCAGGGAATCGTGCTGGCGGTGGATGCAGCCTTCATGACGCTGGCAACAATTTTTATGATGGGAAAAACCATAAGCTGGGAGCTGACGCTTTTTTCCCTCCTCCCCCTTCCCTTTCTGGTCTTCACCGTGACGCGGTTCGGCCAGATGATTCACAACCGCTTTAAAACCGTCCAGGAGGCTTTTTCAAAGCTCACCGAATGCGTTCAGGAAAATTTCGCGGGTATTCGGGTAATTAAGTCCTTCGTGCAGGAAGAAAAGGAGATGGAGAAATTCTCCCAGATCTGCCGGTATAACATGGAAACGAACATACAGCTCGTAAAGATATGGGGAATGTTCTTCCCCCTGATCGAGTTAATCTCAGGCCTCAGCCTTCTCATCGTTATTTGGTACGGTGGAAAACTAACAATATACGGCCGCATTTCTGTGGGCGACTTTGTAGCTTTCATCTCATACCTGGGCCTCCTCACCTGGCCCACAATTGCCATGGGCTGGCTTATCAATGTGATGCAGAGGGGAGCCGCATCCATGGGGAGGATCAACACCATTTTACAGGAAAAACCGGAAATCCTCGACGGCCCTGATACCCTCCCGGTAGATGACCTGCGGGGAGAAATAGAGATTAAAAACCTCACTTTCGCCTACCCGGGAACCCATAAACCCTCCGTCCGCGATATAAGTTTACGGATCCCCGCCGGCAGGAACCTCGCCATCGTAGGCGCCGTAGGCAGCGGGAAGAGCACAATAGCCGGCCTGCTGCTTCGCCTTTACCCGGTACCGCCGGGTACCGTATACGTCGACGGTATAGACATCAACAGGATTCCCCTCAAAACCCTGAGAGAAAAGATTGGTTACGTCCCCCAGGATACTTTTCTCTTTGCGGCCTCCGTCCGGGAAAACATAGCTTTTGCCGGTGAATATTCCGATAAAGAAATAGTGGACGCTGCAAAAACGGCAGGTATTCACGAAGATATACAGGCTCTACCCGGGCAGTATGAAACCCTCCTGGGCGAGCGAGGTGTCAATCTTTCCGGCGGCCAGAAGCAGAGGATTTCGATAGCCAGGGCCCTGATCAAAAACCCGAGGATAATTATCCTGGACGACTGCCTTTCGGCGGTCGACGCGGCCAAGGAAGAAAAAATCCTCGGCAATTTAAAACGGTTCTGCCGCGGCCGGACCAGCATTCTCATTTCCCACCGCATATCAACTGTGATGCACGCCGATGAAATCCTAGTCATTGACGGCGGGAGGATCGTCGAGAGGGGAACCCATGAGGAGCTGCTCGAAATCAGGGGTATATATTACAACCTTTACCTAAAACAACTTCTAGAAAAATCTCTCGAAGAAGTGAATTGAGGAAAGGGTGTAGCTGTTGAACGGTTTTCACGAGGACGAACTGCAGGAAAAACCTATCGACCTTTATATTCTCAGGCGGCTCCTGAAATATGCGCGCCCCTATGCGGGCCTGATGGTATTCTGTATCCTGCTCTTAATGGTTGTCACCGCCGCGGACCTGGCGCAGCCGTACATAGTCCGCTTCGCCCTTGACGGCTATATCAATGCCTTTAAAATACCGTATGTGGAAGTTTCTCGGGACAAGATCCCACCGGGAGTACATACCGTCAGCTGGCGCAACAAAACGCTGGCGCGCGGCAGTGACCTTCCCCAGGCGCCACCCGGTGCGACTCATTACCGGATCGTTGATCAGGGTGGAAAGTATTATTTGGTACAGGTCCTTGCAGAAACCGGCAACGTATCCATCGAAACCGTGGACGGCGAAATCGTGGCCAGGCAGGGAGAAAAGATATTGAAGGCCTTCCCGCTTGATCCCGAGGAGTTTCGGAGTTTCAGAGCCCGCGACGTCGAAGGGCTCACCAGATTGTCACTGATTTTTCTTTTAATACTGGTCATCAGGTTTGGGGTCAACTACGTCCAGGTATACCTGCTCCAGTATGCCGGTCAGAATATCATCCTCAATTTGAGGAAGGAAATATTCAGCCACATTGAAAACATGCACCTTTCATATTTTGACAGGAATCCGGTGGGGAGGCTGGTGACTAGAGTAACCAACGACACCGAAGCCCTCAATGAGATGTACACCAGCGTGCTGGTAAACCTGTTTAAGGACCTTTTTTTGCTGGTGGGAATCATCTTTGTCATGATGAGGCTGAATTTTAGGATGGCGATGGCTGCGCTCTCCGTAGCTCCCATCATAACCGCAGCCACCGTTATTTTTCGCAATAAAGCCCGCCAAGCATACAGGGAAGTTAGAAAGAAAATCGCCCGCATCAATGCCACTTTGAGTGAAAACATCACCGGGATGAAAGTGATCCAGATATTCAACAGGGAAGCGCGGAAGTTTGCCGACTTCGACCGTATAAACCGGGAATATTACCAGGCCACTATGAGGGAGCTTCAAGTATTTGCCGTTTTCCGGCCATTCCTGGACCTGCTTTACTACCTATCCCTTTCACTCCTCATCTGGTATGGCGGGCCGAGGGTTATTAGGGGGTTGCTGAGTTTTGGCACTCTCTATGCCTTCGTACACTATATGGGCCAATTCTTCCAGCCCATCAACGATCTGGCCGAAAAATTCAACATCCTCCAGTCGGCTATGGCCTCTTCCGAAAGAATTTTCCAGGTGCTGGATACCGAAAGCCCGATTAAAGACCCGCCCGAACCGGTAGCGGTCGGCAGGTTCAGGGGAGAGATCGAATTCAGAAACGTATGGTTCGCCTATGAGGGTGAAGACTGGGTGCTGAAGGACGTGAGCTTCAAAGTAAAACCCGGCGAGACCGTGGCCTTCGTGGGTGCCACCGGTGGGGGAAAGACTTCTATAATCAACCTGATCTGCCGGTTTTACGACGTGAACAGGG
The DNA here is from genome assembly GCF_008124715.1 of Thermosediminibacter litoriperuensis. GTDB lineage: Bacteria > Bacillota > Thermosediminibacteria > Thermosediminibacterales > Thermosediminibacteraceae > Thermosediminibacter > Thermosediminibacter litoriperuensis. The sequence continues at coordinate 15,871 of NZ_VNHO01000032.1, forward strand.
GCCAGATCCTCGTAGACGGTGTAGATATAAGGAATATGAGGCAGAGCGACCTGAGGCGCCAGATAGGCGTGGTGCTGCAGGACGTGTTTCTCTTCTCCGGCGATATAAGGTACAACATCCGGCTCAACAACAGTGAAATAGACGATGAGAGAATCCTGGAAGTGGCGCGGTACACCAACGCCCATCAATTTATCCAAGCAAAACCGAACAAATACGATGAAGAGGTTACCGAAAGGGGCAGCACCCTTTCCGCCGGTCAGAGGCAACTCCTGGCCTTTGCGAGGGCCCTGGCCTTCGACCCCTCCATACTCATACTGGATGAAGCCACGTCGGCCGTTGATACCGAAACCGAGTCCCTGATCCAGGACGCGCTGAAGAAGATTACCCGGGGCCGAACGACAATAATTATAGCCCACCGCCTGTCAACGGTACAGCATGCCGACAGGATAATGGTGCTCCACAAAGGGCGGATAAGGGAATGCGGAACTCACGAAGAACTGCTGGAAAAGAGGGGACTTTATTACAAGCTCTACCTGCTGCAGTTTAAGGAAAACCGCTCGGGAGCTATGTGAAAAATGTTTCTTCAGACTTATTTACTAAAAGGTATAGATTTTGTAGTATTCTAAGAATGAGGCTATCCTCTTGGCAAAGTCCAGGGTTTTAAACTGGGAGGTGGGTGAATGCGGAAAAAAATATTATCTGCTGTAGTCTTAATCGTTTTATTGGTAATCGCTATACATCTCACCCCTGCTGGAGCGATTCGGTTTTACATAGCCGTTCACGGGGGCCCATTGGCAGTAGCGAAGGTTGTAATTACTGGTCCAGGGTATTTTGATCGAAATTATGGTTGGCAGCACATAGTAGAAGGCTATAATGCCCCCGTAACCGGCATGGAAATTCGCTTCTTTTACGTACGCAGAAACGCCGTTTGGTTATGGAAAGTAACTACCGCTGGAACAGGGCCATGAAACATATCCAACAAAACGTCATGAGCATATAAAAAGAGAGAACCTAGCAAAGTCCGGGTTCTCTCTTTACGTCTAGAGAATAATTATGAAGGGACTTTACGTTACTACATGCACCGTACAAGCGGGAATAGTCTTACCTGGAACGGCTCATTATCAGCCAACTATAGGGACCAAAATCCATGACAGCAAGAAGGCCGATATAATACGGATAATCATTCCTACTACGGCAGCCTGCATGGCTTCTCCAGCGGTAAGGTCCGAATTCTGCGACCATACGGCGGGAATCTGGGCAAGAGGTATCTGCAGCGGGAAGCCCGACGCGGCTATGATGAAGGACCCGATTGCAAGGCGGGGAGGTATGTTATTTATAGTCTCCACCAGGGTGTTCATCGCCAGCGTCGGTGACACCAGAATCGACTGGATTCCCGTCTGGGGGTCTATCGACAGTGCTCCCAGAAAAGCGGTGAGTGCGTTTTCGATCGGTTTCCACATCCCCAGAAAATCCAGTGCCCCCATTATGGCGAACACCACGGCGGCGGCAGGGATAAGCAGCAGGAACAGAAGTTCGGCTCCCTCCCTGGCACCGTTAAAGATGGTGGGTATCGGCGGAGTGTTTGGCGTGAACCGGGGCATTTCGGTAATGTCTTTATATTTCACATCCCTGTATATGGTCTTGCTCAGCAAGAACGGAACCAGTATTACCGGCAGGAACAGGCCCACCACTATTATGGGAAAGGCCCAGAGCCCAGCTTTTGTAAAAGCCAGCAACCCCAGCATAAACGTGGAAAACGACTGATTACCCTGGCACATGGTGGCAATCGCTATTTTCTGCTCGTCTTTCGTGGCGCCGGCTTTTTTAAGGGACGGAGCCGTGATACGGCCCGAGGCATTGATGTCACCCAGAATGTTGTAAATGGCGGGCACGATGATCAGGGGAGTGATCTTCATTATTCTAGCCAGGGGCGTGAAAAGGCGCACCAGGGCGTCGGTGAACCCGAGCCGCTCGAGAATGCGGCCGGTCATGACGCTGAGTATAATTGCACTTCCCAGCGTGCCCGTTAGGTATACTTTGACTACGATGGGCACGACCCTCCCTACCATGGCGTCAAAAATGCCGCCTATTACTCCAGGCTTTACGAATAACACGACCAGCGAACTTAACAGCAGTACAAGGCCAACCCATTCGATGGTCTCTATCTTACGACCGGTTTCCACTACTTCCCTTTCCTTTACAGCCATAACCCTTCCTCCCTATTATTTGTTAAATCATTCAGCCCTTTTAAATGATACTTTCCCCTATGCTGTCCTCATCCCCCCTTTTTCATCAGGTAATTTTCTGTTATAAAGCCGGCGTATTCTTGAATGGTGGAAGACCCGAAGCGCTCCACGGGAATTGAGATAACCCTTTCTCTGAAGACAACTATTTTTATCTCCTTTGGCAAATAAGACCTGATAGCATGAGCCAGCGGAAGCCCGTTTTCAAATACCTCCATTGAATGGCAGTTGCCGCATATAAAATTGAGTCCCAGTTCCCTCGCCTTCGCCACCAATGCGCTGTCCTTTCGCACCCTGCTTATAGTGGCCAGCACCGTATCCGCTTCAGGATGCTCCATCTTGGCCATCTCCAGGTGTTCGGGGGTAAAACCCGTATGAGGGAATATGTGTAGAACGGTTTTTACTTCTGTTTCGGGCGCGCCGATCAATATCTCGCCCCCCACGGCTGTAACCGAATTTTTTATATCCTCGCAGCCGTAGACGGATTTTTCGTACTCGCTGAGCCTGAACTCTCTATCCATGTCCATCATTTTATTGAGCCTGTCCAGCATATCCCCGAGAGTCTTCACGCCATCCAGTACCTTTCCTACATAGAGGATGTTGCCGGGGATACCGCCGTATCTTATATCGACCCGGAAGGCCCGGTGGCCGTGGATGTACGATATCCCTGGATGCAGGCCGTGAAAAGCTTCATGGAGTTCTATGACGTTGATGCCATAAAGTCCCAGGTAATTTTTCAGCGTTACCCCTCCGGAATTGGCCGCATCGGCCACCGGATGGTGGGCTACGATGAGATCGACTCCTGTAGCTGCCGCCAACTCGATACAGCTTTCGGTAAGGGTCATTACTACGGCTATTTTGCTCACTACCGCTTCCGGATCACCGAATACCAGCCCGGGTATCTCCATCACCGATTTGCCGGGTATGTTGGAGGATTTTATCACCACAAAAGGATTTCTGCCCGCAAATACGTCGCCCGTCTCCATCACAACCCTGCCCCCGGTAATGTCGTCGAGAGCCTTTAAAACATCTTTGACTTTTACTTGCATATTATTATGCATCCCCCTTTTTTTTCAAAGCATAAATAAAAAGGCCATCAAATAAATACCCCTTTCAGGGAAAATCACACCACGTTCCACCCGGGAAATGGTGCAATCCTTCCCCTTAGAAGCATTTATTTGACGGCCTCGAGCTATCCTTCCGGATCTCTCTTATCCAGTCGTGTTTTGTTTTTTGGGACAAGTCCAATAATTAACATATACCATTATTATCTTTCTGTCAAGATATACGATTATTATTTTTATGTTCTTAAATTGCAATATTAAATGCGACACATTTTTTGGAAACCCGAATGAGTTGGGTTTTTCAATCATGAAGGCTGAAGTTCGTAAGTTAGTCGCTCTATTTCCCGGAAAAAGAGTTCTGCTGGTTGCCGGTAGCCCAGGATTTTTCTGGGCAGAGTATTACACCAATTCTGCACCCGTTCGATTTGTGAAAAAGATAATTCCTTGATAGCTGTTCCCTTAGGAATCAACCGCCTGATTAGGCCATTGTGCCGCTCATTGGTGGCCCGTTCCCAAGCAGAGTAGGGATGAGCATAATAAATATCAATTCTGTGGACATTCAAATTGGCAAACTC
>NZ_VNHO01000033.1 GCF_008124715.1 Thermosediminibacter litoriperuensis
CGTATTCAAGGACCTGGAAGGCTGGATGCGGAGGAGGCTGCGTATGTGCCTCTGGAAGCAGTGGAAGCGGGTACGGACAAGATACCGCGAGCTGCGTGCACTGGGGCTACCAGAGTGGGCAGTAAATGAACTCGCCAACGCTCGTAAAGGGCCGTGGCGGATGGCCCACGGGCCAATGAATAGAGCCCTGGGCAACGCCTACTGGCAAACCCAGGGCCTGCTGAGCTTAACCGAACGCTACCAAACTCTTCGTCAAGCTTGGTGAACCGCCGGATGCGGACCCGCATGTCCGGTGGTGTGAGAGGACGGGGGTTAGCCGCCCCCTCCTACTCTATTTCTGTTTATCGAATCCTGGGTCGGCGGCGAGATTCCACGCTTACATATGTCGCCTTCGCTCGCGACAATGATACGACGCCTTTTTTTCATGCGCTTTTCCTTTTTGGCTGCCTGACCGGGCTGCGGAGAATAAAAAGTTGTATTCTGCGGAAAATAAAAAGCAAGAGCGGGAAATTTCAAGCAAGAGGGGTATGGGAATTGCAGATATTAACCGCCGTTCTCGAACACGTTAAGGATGCTCTCACTCCAACCACCGCTATAGTCTTTATCGTGAGCGGCCTCTTTTTAATTTTTTTAGATTCCTCCAGCATGGCAGAAAAGAACTTGAGGACGGAGGCCGTTCTGGTAAAAGCGGCAGGAATCCTTTACATAATAGGCAGCCTGGCACTTTTTATATTTACCAAATAGGGTTTTCGATGTACGACGGGAGGATACCGTGGCATGGGAAAGATATTCGATACGCTTTTTCACAGGCGGAAAACCGAGATTTTCTATGAAAGGGACATGGCTCCCGACAGGAGCAGGAAGCTGTATAAAGACATAGACGAAAATATAAGGATTTTTAACGAGTACCTGGCGGACTGCGACGACCTTATATCCAGGGAATTCGTCGTAGGGAACCCCGGCGGGCCCAAGCACAGGATGGCCCTCTTCAACATCGACGGGCTCGTCGACAAGAGGCTCGTACACGAGGAAATCATGAAGTCGCTCATGCTCTTTGCCAGACAGGTCCCACTGGAATACAGCGTTGGGGACAAGTTTTTTCAGCTTGTCAAGGACGGCCTGCTAACGGTGGCCGAAGTCAGGGAAATAGACAATTTCGGGGAAGCGGTGCTGGCGGTGCTGTCGGGCGACACCGCCCTTTTTATCGATAAACTGGACCGGGGTCTTATTTTGAACACCAGGGGCTGGGAAAAAAGATCGGTTCAGGAGCCCGCTACGGAAGCCGTGATAAGGGGCCCGCGGGAAGGTTTCACCGAGACCTATCGCGTAAACGTTGCCTTGGTGCGCCGCAGGATAAAGGATCCGAATCTCAAAGTCCAGACCATAAGGCTAGGGAGGCACACCAGGACCGATGTCGGCGTTCTTTACATCAAAGGGATTGCAAATCCCTCCATTGTCGAGGAAGTCCTGAAGAGGCTCAACTCGATAGACACTTCCGGAGTGCTGGAGAGCGGTTATATCGAACAGATGATAGAGGACAACTGGCTTTCGTTTTTTCCCCAGTTCAGAAGGACGGAAAGGCCCGACGTGGCGGCGGCGTCCCTGATGGAAGGCAACGTACTCATTATATGCGATAATACCCCCTTTGCATTGATAGCACCCACTACCTTTTACAGCCTCTTCCAGTCCCCCGAAGATTACTACGAGAGGTGGTATATAGCCTCACTTATTAGGATACTTCGCATGACTGCGGCTTTTCTTGCCGCTACAGCACCGGCCCTTTACGTGGCGATGATCTCCTTTCACCCGGGCATGCTGCCCACCGACCTGGCCCTGTCCATAGGTGCCACCAGGGAGGGCGTGCCCTTTACCACTACCGTGGAAGCCCTTATCATGATGCTTGCACTGGAAGTGCTGAGGGAGGCGGGCATAAGGTTGCCAGGCCCCATCGGCCAGACGATAGGTATCGTGGGAGGTCTCGTCGTCGGAGAAGCTGCCGTCAGGGCGGGCATAGTGAGCCCCATAATGGTAATATTGATAGCTATAAACGCCATATCATCCTTTGCGATACCGAACTTCAGTTTGGCGGTGGCATTCCGTTTGCTGGCATTCATATTTCTTTTTTTGGCTTCGGTGGCCGGCCTGTACGGCTTAATTCTGGGATATCTGGGCTTAACCATCCACCTGGTTACGCTCAAGAGTTTCGGTTCAAATTATCTCTCACCCCTGGTCTCCTTTAAAATGAAAAAGGCCTGGGATATCTTCGTAAGGCCTCCGTTACCCTCGATCAAAGAGAGGCCCGATTACACAAAACCTCTGGACCGGGAGAGGATGCGGGATCTGAGGCAGGACCAGGAGGGCAGAGGTGGTGACGAAAATGCTGATGGACGACGATAGGATTTCCACGGGACAGGCCATGGCCCTTGTCATAAACGCGATCTTGGGCGTCAGCCTCACGATTCTGCCGAGGGATGTAGCAAAGACCGCAGGCCCCGACTGCTGGATACTGGTTATACTGGGAGGCGTCTTTGCCTTCATAGCAGCGTTGATAATAGCTGCCGTTATAACCCGATTCAACGGCAAGACCTTCACCGAATATACCTCTTTCGTCCTGGGGAGGCCTGCAGGTTTTCTGGCAGGAGCCTTATACGCCTTTTATTTCGTCCTCGTCTGCGCCGTAGTGCTGAGGAACTTCGCCGAAGTAATGAAAAACTTCGTACTGGAGACGACGCCGCGGGAGTTCGTCATAATAACCCTGCTTTTACTTTCGTTTTATCTGATCCGCCACGGTTTGGAACCCATGGTAAGGTTCATGGTCATAAATTTTCCCATCTGGTTCATAACGGCGATAGTCGCTCTTATCTTAACCCTTAACAAGGTTGATTTTTCGGAACTCCTTCCCTCTTTCAGGACGCCTCCTGACAAAATACTTTTTGGGTCCGTAAGTGCAGCTATCAGCATGGCCGGTTTCGAGGTGTTAATGGTAGCCGGCCAGGGTCTGAAGACCACCAGGCACGTTTACAAAATTGCAGCGGTATCCATCGGCATCGTTACGGCTTTCTACATCTATTTAGTCGTGATTGTAGTTTCCATGCTGGGAGTCGACGAGACCAGAAGGCTGCTGTGGCCGACCTTCGCCGTTTTAAGAAGCATAACCGTTCCGGGAGGCGTTCTGGAGAGGATCGAAGCCCCCATCATAATCGTATGGGTTATAATGGTATTTACCACGTTAAGCGCCTATTACTTTTCCGCTACGATTACTTTTGCAAACCTTTTCAAGGCGAAGGAGTTCAAAATTTTCGCGCCACTGCTGTTTCCGTGGATCTACTTTCTTTCCATGATGCCGCAGAACGTGCTGGAGCTGGAAAACTGGCTCAAATTCGCCGGGAATCTCGCCGTTGTTTTCGGTCTCATAATACCCTTTATCCTGCTGATAGCAGGTTCCGTGAAGGCAAGGTGGGGGAAATCAAAATGAAATTAAAAAAAATATTTTTAATAACCGTCGCCGTATTATCCGTTTTTTATACCATCGGGTGCTGGGACATGGTCGATATCGACAAGCGGTTTTTTGTGGGCAATATAGGTGTCGACAGGGCTGAAGACGGGGAACAGATGCTGGTCACCTTCACTTTTCCGATAGTGAGGAAGATTGCGGGCGGCCAGGGAGGTGGTCAGGGAGGCGGCGGAGGTTCCACGATAGTTGTCATAAGTACCGTAACGGATTCCATCCACGCCGCCGCCCGCCAGGCGGCCATGCGCCTCAGCCGGCGGTTGTTTTTCGAGCACACCAGAGTCATACTTATAGGCGAAGAACTGGCAAGGGACGGTATTGAGGAAGTCGTAAACTTCCTGGAGAGAAACACCGAGATCAACCGGCGAGGCAGGGTCATAGTCGTCAGGGGGAAGGCTAAAGATGCCCTGACCATCAAAAACGAGATCGAGGTGCTGCTGGCTCTCTACATCGCCAACATTTTCGAAAACCGGGACATATGCGCCAGGTTCATTGAGACAGACGTGGACGAATTCATGAAGCAGGTCCATTCCATGAATGGTAACGTCCTCCTGCCGCGGCTGACGCCGGGGAAGACGGACGTTAAGATAGGCGGGGCGGCGGTCATAAAAAAATACAAGCTGGTGGGATGGCTGGAGGAAAACGAGACCCTGGGCGCCAACTTTGTCCTGGGAGAAATCAGCGGAGCCGATATTATGATTGACATCCCGGGCTACAAATACCCGGTTGTCTTCACGGTTACTCACAATAAAGCCGCTATGGAACTGCTGGAGGCGGGCGATTACCCCAAATTCAGGGTAAAGCTGGAAGTAAAGGGCGAGATTGTGGAGACACCGGAGCAGATACAGCTCGCCCCGGAAATGTTAAAGATAATAGAAAAAATGTTGGAGGACAGGATAAACCACATGGTCTTAGCAAGTATACGAAAGCTGCAGGAGGAATACCAGGTGGATTTGCTGGGATTCGGCGAGTACCTTTCCAAGTACAAGCCTGATGTATGGGAAGAATACAAAAAGGACTGGGAAAACATTTTCCCCGACGCCGAGATAAATGTTGAAACAAAAGTTAAGATAAGAGGAATAGGTGCTTCCAAATAGGGGAATAATCTAGATGAATGACGAAATTAACCATAAGGGGGAGGAAACATGGGGCTCTTCAGGAAAACTGTTATAGCATCAACCGCTATAATTCTTCTCGCCATGTTCGCTGCTATTATAGGCGGTTCGGGAATCGCCGGAGGTAGATTGGACGGGGAAAAAACGGTTTCCGGGATAGATGTGGAAGATATCTCGTCGAAGATTATCAGGCTGCACGTCGTGGCCAACGGCGATTCCCCGGAAGACCAGGAACTGAAGCTCAGGGTCAGGGATGCGGTGATAAAAGCCCTTGAGAAAGACCTCGCGAAAGTCGAGGATATCGACGTCAGCAGGGAGTATATTAAAGCTCACCTGACGGATATAGAGGAAATCGCAAGGCGGGAGATTAAAAAGAGCGGAAAGGACTACAGCGTCAGGGCGCTTTTCGGCAGGTTTCCGTTTCCCGTGAAGACTTACGGATTTATTACGCTGCCGGCGGGCGAATACGAGGCCCTGCGCATTATAATAGGAAAAGGGGAAGGCAGGAACTGGTGGTGTGTGCTGTTTCCGCCGCTTTGCTTCGTAGATATAACCCACGCGGTCGCCAGAGAAGAGGCGAAGATTAAACTGGGCAGCGTTTTGACGCAGGAAGAAATGGCGGCCGTAGATAACACCCATAACCGGAAAGACAAGCCGGCCATAGATAACACCCGAAATCTGGAAGACAAACCAACCATAGATTACACCCAAAGTCGGAAAGACAAGAAAACCATAGATAACACCCAAAAACGGGAATACAAGCCGGCCATAGAAAAAAAACAAGATCGAGAAAGCGAGCAAGCCATAGATAACATCCAAAATCGTAAAGAAATGGCAGCCATAGATAACACCCAAAATCCGGAACACGAGCGGGTAGTGGTGAGGTTCAAAATAGTGGAGTGGTTCCAGGTCGCCTGGAACAGCATCCAGCAAAATTTCAAGCTCGCTCTAAACAATTAAGCGGCGGTTTCGCTGAAAAGCGCCTTTGGCTGTCATAAAACCGGGCCCCGGCCCAGAGCCGCGGGCTTTTTCTTATGCCGGCCGGCATCCATCGCAGCAGGGTACCTGTACCCGTTAAAGCCATTTATCCGGCGTATAACCTCAGTATTCCCGGTTATACCCGATATGATGTGTATAATTCGGTTTTTAAAAGGATTGTTCATTTTTTCTCCATATCTTAACATAAAATTAACATTTTGTTCTGCTTTTCTTATTGAATTTCAGCGGATTCTGTGCTTTAATTAGTATGTTCGATTATTGAAGGGAGTGTGACTGCAGTGAAAAGAGAAGAGCAGCAGGAAACGCCGCTTTTTACCGCCCTAAAAAAATACGTGCAGGACAGGACCATATCCTTCCATGTACCCGGACACAAGGGCGGCAGGGGAATACCCGAATTCAGGGAATTTGTGGGAGACAATATCCTGGCCATCGACGTCACCGCAGGTATCCTGGAACTGGACAACGTGTGCAATCCGTTAGGTGTCATCAAAAGGGCGGAAGAACTGGCTGCCGACGCTTTCGGGGCCGATCACGCCCACTTCCTGGTAAACGGCACCACTTCGGGCATTCAGGCCATGATACTATCGGTGGCCGGGCCCGGCGATGAGATAATAATCCCGCGCAACGCTCACCGTTCGGTGGTGGGAGGTCTGATACTCAGCGGTGCGAGGCCAGTTTATATAAAGCCGGTTATCGACGACTACCTCGGCATAGCAATGGGTATAACGCCCGAAAGCGTGAGGCGCGCTCTGGTGGAACACCCCAACGCCAAAGCCGTTTTTGTGATAAATCCTACCTATTACGGGGTCGCCTCAAACCTCAGGGAAATCGTCGAAATCGCACACTCCTTCGGTAAGCCCGTGATAGTGGACGAGGCCCACGGGGCCCACTTCGCCTTCCACCCCGATCTACCGCTTTCGGCCATGGAAGCCGGGGCCGACATGAGCGCTGCCAGCGTCCATAAACTGGTGGGCTCCATGACCCAGAGCTCCATACTGCTGGTAAAGAGCAGGCTGGTCGACGATAAGAGGGTGAAGGCTGCCATGAACCTGACCCAGACTACCAGTCCTTCCTACCCGCTGATGGCTTCGCTGGACGTGGCCCGCAAGCAGATCGCCCTCCGAGGCAGGGAAATGCTGGACAGGACCATTAAGCTCTGCGAAGAGGCCCGGCGGGAGATGAACCGGATCGAAGGGATTTACGTAGTAGGAAGGGAAGTGGAAGGCACCGAAGGGTGCTTCGCCTACGATCCCACCAAGCTGGCCATAAACGTGCGCGAGCTGGGGCTTTCCGGATTTGAAGTCGAGAAGATATTGAAGTACGAATACCACATTCAGGTAGAGCTGTCGGACCTTTACAACGTACTGGCGGTGGGCGCCATAGGCGACAGCGATGAGAGCCTCGCAGCCCTCGTCGACGCCGTGAGGGACATAGCTCAAAAATACGGGCGGAAGAACGTCATCAAAATAGCAGCCAGCCTGCCGGAAAACCAGGAGCTGGTGGTTTCGCCCAGGTTCGCCTTCTACAGCGACAAGAAGGTGGTGCCTCTGGAGGAGTCCGAGGGCGAGATAAGCGCTGAAATGCTGATGGCCTACCCGCCGGGTATACCCATAATATGCCCGGGCGAGCGCATCACCGGGGAAGTAATAGAATACGCCAAGGCTTTAAAGGCCGAAGGCTGCCACCTGCAGGGCACCGAAGATCCGGAGGCCGGCTTCATAAAAGTGCTGGCCGACCGGGAAAGCGTGGAAATCGAGTATTACCGCGGAGCCGAGCAGGTAGGGTGAAAACTTTTCCAGCCTCTCTGAGATAGAGAGGCTGATCTAAATAGAAAAATATGGATTTAATGCTTGATTTTTTGCAACATAAATTTTTGTGTTAAAATGTACTATAATAGTGTGCGTAAAAAATTTAAGGAGGGAGTTCCATGTCCCGTCGACGCGGCGTAATGTCGGAGGCCCTCAAGTACGAACTTGCAAAAGAACTGGGGGTGGCGGATATCGTCGCGAGAGAGGGTTGGGGCAGCGTGTCTTCCAGAGACTGCGGCAATCTGGTGAGGCTTGCCATAGAGCGTGCCGAGAGGATGCTCATGGAAGACTACGCCAGAAACAATCCCCAATGACGGACTCCCGCAGCAAGGCGCACAACCAGGGTTTTAATTTTAATATAAAACCCTGGTTTTCTATTTTTCACCAAATTATTATTAAATGAATAAGTTAAGATTATGGGAGTAAAATTGCGAGAAAGGCCGGACATACGTTATCCGGCCGGAAGGTGGTGATAGCGTGAAGCTGCCTCCGGTCGCCCTGGGCAGCAGGGAACTGAAAAAGCAGAAGCCTTATATCAGGGGTACCGATGTGAGGCGGCTGCAGCAGGTTCTGAAGTGGATGGGCCTTTACCGGGGCAGAGTGGACGGCGTCTTCGGGCCGGAGACCGAGTATGCGGTCCGGTTGTTCCAGCGCTATTTTAAAGATAAACCCAGCGGTATCGCCGGCGAAAGGTTTTTTAAGATTTTCAACGAAATCGAAAAAGGCGGTGTCGGCGAGTGGGGCACGTACCAGAGGGATTTTTGCCACACCGGTTACGTCCCCGTCCCTCTGTCAAGTAATCTAAAAGTCTCCAAAATGAGAAAAATACGGGAACCGGTAGGGCTAAACGCCCGTAGGAATGTGCTTTATGTCGCCACCGGATCATACCTTGAGGCTTTCGATTTGCACGCAAGAAAAGTGCTTTGGCGGAATGAAGATTTTTCGCCCCTGTCCTGTGCTACGGTGACCCCCGACTATATTCTAATTCCCGCCGGCGAGCTGGTTGTGGTCGACACCCATTCCGGCAAAACGCAAAAGAGGATAGACCTGGATGTCTTCCCGTCACCGGTGGCCGTACACCGGGGCGTTATATACGCGGCTTCGACCGGCGGCTCAATTTACGCCATCGACGGAAGGGGAGAGACGCTCTGGCGCTACAGGACCGGCAGCGCCGCATGTTCGCCCCCGGCCGCGGCCTACGACCTGGTTTATTTCGGCTCTTACGACCGGCACGTTTACTGCCTGGACGAGAAGGGTTTACCTTACTGGAAAGCCAGGACCGCCGGACCGGTCAAGGACCCGCCGGCAGTCTTCGAGGGCAGAGTGTTTGCGGTCACCCGGGATGCGGGCCTGTACGCTTTAAACGCCCTGACCGGGCAAATCCTCTGGAAGAAAAAGTTTGCGGAGGAAATAACGCCGCCGGCCTTTTTCGGAGACAGCATGATAACCGTAACCTTAGGCGGCAGGGTTCTGGTCCTGGACTCTAACGACGGGAAGTTGAAATGGGAAAAAGAAATGGGCGCTGCTCCCACCATTCCGCCCTTTGCCTGCAGGGATGCGGTATTTATAGGTACCGATTCCGGTCTCTTTGCGCTGGACCCCGGCGGGCAGGAAACGAAGACATACCTCGAAGGGGAAAAAATAACCTGCCTCGCACAGGCCCGGCTTAGCCTTTACGTGACCACCGAGGACTCTTTATGGGAGCTTTCGCCGTTGTAATCACCTTTGGTTTGGTGTAGACTGTAAATATATTATTAATAGGCAGGCAAAGGGGTGGAAACGATGGATACAAACGAAAGGCCCATAGGAATTTTCGATTCCGGCATCGGGGGTCTTACCGTAGCGAGGGAAATAATGAACCATTTGCCCGGCGAGAACCTGGTGTATTTCGGAGATACGGTGAGGGTTCCATACGGCTCCAAGTCAAAGGAGACCATAACCCGATTTGCTTTCGAGGGCGTCAATTTTCTCATGAAGCAGGCTGTGAAGATGATAGTTATCGCCTGCAACACGGTGAGCGCTACCTGCCTTGAGGGTCTCCAGCGGGCCGTGCCGGTGCCGGTGGTGGGGGTAATCGAGCCCGGCGCTAGGGCGGCAGTAAACGCTACGGTTAACGGCGTCGTGGGAGTTATAGGCACCGAACGGACCATCAACAGCGGGGCGTACATAAAAGCGATTCGGAGCCTCAACAGCGGCATAAAGATTTTTTCCCGGGCCTGCCCCATGTTCGTACCTCTGGTGGAAGAGGGATGGCTGGACAACGAAGCCGCAGTTTTTGCAGCCCGCACTTACCTGGAGCCGTTAAAAAAAGAGGGTATAGATACGCTGGTGCTGGCCTGCACCCACTACCCTCTTTTGAAACCCACTTTGAAAAAGGTGATGGGCGATCGAGTTTTTCTGGTGGATTCCGCCCTGGAGACGGCCAGGGAGGTGACCCGCATACTCCGGGAGAAATCACTGGCGAGAACCGGAGGTGGTCCCGCAACTTACCGCTATTTTGTGAGCGACAATCCGGCAAAATTTATAGAAGTGGGGGAGAGGTTTCTCAATCGCCCCATCGACCCAATAAGCGTCATAGATCCGGAAACGGGAGCGGGCAATTTTTAACCCGCTCCTGCGGCGTCTATGATTTTTTTTATTATCCCTACCGGCGCTCTCTAAATTCGAAAAACTCCTTTGAGAAAAAGTTGTGCAAATATTACATAATTCATGCGTATTATATGAAAATATCCTCAATTTATGCTATAATAATTATGCAGGAATATATTAATAGCATATTGAAAATGAAAGGGGGTTTTCATCATGGGTTTTAAGTCCTGGTACGGCAGGATAAGCCTTGCAAACAAGATCCTCATTGCCATGGTACTCGGCGCACTCATAGGTTATATTGTGGGACCCGGCATAACGGTGCTGGATCCGATAGGCACCATTTTCTTAAGGCTCCTTAAAATGGTGATCCTGCCGCTGGTGTTCTTCTCCATCGCCGCCGGGGCGTCCAGCGTCATAGACCTGTCCAGGCTCAAGAGGATAGGTGGCCTATTCCTCGTTTACTGGGTCCTGTCTTCGCTGGCCGCAGCTGCCGTGGGCCTGGTGTGGGCCGCGATATTCAAGCCCGGTGTAGGCGTCAAGCTGGCAGAAAAAGCCGCGGAAAACGCCGGTGAGGTCAATCTTCTGCAGTCGTTCATCAACTGGATTCCCGATAACGTGGCAGCGGCCTTTACCAACTTTAACATGATTCAGGTAATAGTGTTCTCCATCTTCTGCGGCCTAACCGCAGCAGCCCTGGGAGAGACCGATTCGGGCCGGTTCCTGAGGAACTTCTTCAAATCCGGCGATGAGCTGATGATGAAGATGGTGGGCTACATTATGGAATTCGCCCCCTACGGCGTATTCGCATTGATGGCCAACATCACCGGCACGGCGGGGACCATCGTCCTGGGTGCTCTCGCAAAAATGCTGGTGACTCAGTACGTGGCATACGCCACGATACTGTTTGTAGTATATCCGATGATCCTGACCGTTTTCGCCAGGGTCAACCCGATACAGCACTTCAGGAACATCTTCCCGGCCATGGTGGTGGCTTTCTCCACCTGCTCCTCCAGCGCCACGCTGCCGGTCACCATGGAGTCCACCAAAAAGCGCGCCGGAGTTCCCGAGGATATAGTGAACCTGATCGCGCCTCCTGCGGCCACCATTAACATGCACGCAGTGGCGGCTGAAATGCCCATTTACGCTCTGTTCGCGGCTCAGATTTTCGGCCTGGATCTTGCTCCGGCGTCTCTTCTCTCGATAATCGTGCTGGGCGTGGTAATGGCCGCCGGTGTGGCAGGGGTGCCCGGCGGGGCTGTAATGATGGCTTCGGTTCTCATGAACATCATGGGGCTGCCTATGACCATCATACCCTGGATAGCCGGTATATACAGACTTATCGACATGCCCAACACCATGCTCAACGTTACCGGAGACACCGTGGGTATGGTCACCGTGGCGAGCATGATGGGCGAGCTGGACAGGGAGACCTTCCAGGGAAATAATTAGTCTACGTTTGGCCTGTGCCGCGATGACGGTCTCGCTAAACGGTGCCTTTGCTGTTATCATGTATAAATAAAGTCTTTCAGTGAAAAGAAGGGCCGCCGGTTACATCCGGCGGCTTAATTACGGTATAATAAAATAACAAGAAGGAGGTAATCGCCCTTGAACGGACAGAAGAAAAAGATAGCGTTTCTTGCCACGGGTGGTACCATCGCATCGGTCCCCGGCCCCGAGGGTCTGAGGCCCGCCTTCACCGAAAAAGAAATGCTGGAGCTGGTGCCGGGCCTTTCAGAACTGGCCGATATTGAGGGCAGGCTGATAATGAACATAGACAGCTCCAACATGCAGCCCGAAGACTGGGTAACCATCGCCCGGGAAGTCGAAAGAATACTTTCTGAATTCGACGGCGTAGTAGTCTCCCACGGTACCGATACCATGGCCTATACTTCAGCTGCCCTCACATACATGCTTACATACCTGAAAAAACCGGTGGTGCTGACCGGCGCCCAGAAGTCCATAGGCGAGGAAAACAGCGACGCCGGAAAAAATTTAATGGACAGCTTCAGGGTGGCCGCCTCCGGCAGACCCGGAGTTTTCGTGGTGTTCGACGGCAGGATAATATTCGGCGACAGGGCTGCCAAAATGAAGTCCAGAAGCTTCGACGCTTTCCACAGTGTCAACGCCCCTCTCGCCGGCAGGGTAGCGGGGGGCGGCGTCGAATGGGACCAGGAGGCCCTGGCCGCCGAAGGAAGACGTATTTCGCAGGTGTGGGATGTCCTGGCCCAAAAGGCCGGAGTGAGCCGGGAAGCAGCCGCCGGCAGGCCGGTGGTCCTCTGCGGCCAGCCGGACCCGAGGGTGCTTCTCGTCAAGCTGTACCCGGGTATCGAGCCCGAAGTTCTGCTGCTGGCAAAAGAAAAGGGATACCATTCGGTACTGATCGAGAGCTTCGGGGCAGGCGGCGTGACCTTCCGGCACCCGCGCAACCTGCTGCCCGCCATCCGGGAGCTCATCGATTCGGGTATTACCGTTGCCGTCACCACCCAGGTGCCCTTCGAAGGGGTGGATCTCACACTATACGAAGTCGGCAGGAAGGCCCTGGAGGCTGGTGCCATATCTACGGGCACGGATACCCGGGAAGCCGCCCTGGTGAAATTGATGCTGAAGTGTCTTTAATCTGCAAAAACCGGGTCCCACAGCATTCCCTCCGCCGGGTCGATGACGGGTACGCTCAATTCTTCTTCAAGCTTTTCTCTCAAATAGGGTAGATGGGTGCAGCCCAGCACCAGCCCCTCCGGGTTGAAGCCTTTCAGGACCAGACCGGCAAGGTTGAATTTATCAACGATGGCTTCCGGGCGATCAAGGTTTTCAATTGCATTGATTACCGGGAGCAGGCTAACGCCGATGATCTGAATCGCCGGGTTATTCTCGTAAAGGATTTTTTCGATGGTCTCCAGGCACCGGCCGTTGGCAGCCCAGATCATCAGCCTCCTGTACCTTGACGCCAGGTTGCGGTATACTTGAAGCGGTGTTACAATATTTGTACCCGAACACTTCTGCCTTACAAGTTCCAGGTCTATTGCCGCCGAAAGGGAATTGCAGTAAATCATTACCTTTCTTATGTTTAACTTTTGGAAATCGCCTATGATGGCGATCACTTTTCGAGTAAGAGCATCAGCTTTTTGATACTGCAGAATGTTTTGTTCTTCGGGGCTTGAAGCGAGAGGTTTCCCTACCGCTTCAAACCCCCTTTTTCTTATAAAATCGACTCCCATCTCTGTATCTACCGGCGTGCCGGCGATAACGCCGAAGGGCCCGCTAGGTACTGACAATAATATCACCCCCGCTTAAAAAGCTGGCACGACGGCGCCCTGATACTTCTCATCGATAAATTTTTTGACTTCCGGCGAATTCAGGGCTTCGGCCAACTTTTTGAGCTCGGGCCTTGACTCATCGCCCCTGCGGACAGCCAGTATGTTGACATAGGGGGAATCCGCCGATTCGATAAAGAGTGCGTCTTTAGTGGGCACGAGTCCTGCCTCCAGGGCGTAGTTGGTGTTTATCACCGCCGCATCCACATCCGGCAGTACCCTCGGAAGAGTGGCGGCTTCGAGTTCGGAGATCTTGATGTTTTTAGGATTTTCGACGATGTCGGCTACCGTGGCTTTGATGCCGGCATCTGGCCTTAACTTTATTACTCCGGCCGACTGCAGGAGCAGCAAAGCTCTCCCGCCGTTGGTGGCGTCGTTGGGTATGGCGATGGTAGCTCCTTCTTTTAACTCGCTAAGGTTTTTAATCTTCTGCGAGTATATTCCCATGGGCTCTATATGCACTTTAGCAATATAAGTTAAATCCAGGTTATGTTCTTTTGAGAAGTCCTCAAGATACGGAATGTGCTGGAAGAAGTTTGCGTCGAGCTCTTTTTCAGCCAGCTTGAGGTTGGGCTGCACATAATCCGTAAACTCCACGATCTCCAGGGTAATCCCCTCTTTTTCGAGAAGGGGTTTTACGACATTTAGAATCTCAGCATGAGGCACCGGTGTAGCACCTACTTTAATTGTGGTTTTTGCATCGCCCCCTTGACTCTGGGACTGTCCGCCGGGAGCGGTCCCTTGTTTCGCACCGCATCCCGCCGCCAGGGCTGCTATGAGGCCCAGTATTAAAACCGTTGCTAAAATCTTTTTCACGCCAATCGCCTCCCTTTTTGAAAAATATAGGATTTACCGGTTTTTTGACAGCCGTCTTACACATAAATCTCCCGCGACCTGGATCAGCTGCACCATAACAACCAGAATTGCTACGGTGTAAAGCATGATATCGAGCATGAAACGCTGATACCCGTATCTGACGGCCAGGTCTCCCAGTCCACCACCTCCTATGACGCCTGCCATGGCGGAATATCCCACCAGATTTATGGTGGTTATGGTAATCCCCGCGGCTATTGAAGGCAGGGCTTCGGGGATCAGCACCCTGGTTATGATCTGAAGGGGTGAAGCCCCCATAGCCTGGGCCGCTTCAATGACGCCGCGGTCTACCTCTCTCAATGCCGTTTCGGTGAGCCTGCCCATGAAGGGGATGGCCGCCGCCGAAAGGGGAACGATGGCTGCGGTGGTCCCGATGGCCTTTCCTACCAGCCATCGCGTGAAGGGTATAAGTACTATCAGAAGTATTATGAAAGGCACGGAGCGAAGGACGTTCACGACAGTGCCCAGAACTTTGTTCAAAAGGTCGTTTTGCAGTATCTGGCCCCTGCCGGTCACCATCAGCAGGACGCCCAGCGGTACCCCGAAGACCGCTGCTATGAGCACCGACACCGCAACCATGTATACGGTCTGCCAGGTGGCTAAAAGCAGCAGATTAAGGGTTTCAGACATTTTCAACCACCTCCACATTAAGCCCCAGCTTCTTCAAATATTCCAGAGCTTCACCTGTTCCGCCGTTATTTCCCCGCAGCTCCACCACGAGAGTGCCGCAGGGGGTACCCTGGATGTGGTCGATATTTCCGTAGAGTATGTTGGCGTCTACGTCAAATTTTCTTACGATATCGGATATGACGGGCTGCGCGGTGATTTCCCCGAAAAAGCTGATTTTGACAATCTTATCTTCCAGATGCCCGTGGTTCAGGTTCGTGATCCTGTCTTTCAGCTCTTCGGGAAGCTGCGATAAAGTTACGGATTTCAGGAAGTTGCGGGCGATTTCCGTCGTGGGGTTTGAAAATATTTCGAGTAGGGGTCCCTGTTCCACCACCCGGCTTTTTTCGATTACCGCCACTTTGTTGCAGATTTGTTTGATGACGTTCATCTCGTGAGTTATCAGCACTATGGTGATTCCCAGCTGCCTGTTGATATCTTTCAAAAGGTTCAAAATGGATAGAGTCGTCTCCGGGTCCAGGGCCGAAGTCGCCTCGTCGCACAGCAGGACCTTTGGATCGTTGGCCAGGGCCCGGGCTATGCCCACCCGCTGTTTTTGACCGCCCGATAGCTGGGAGGGGTAACTTTCCGCCTTGTCGGAAAGGCCCACCAGTTTTAAAAGATTTTCCACCTTTTTGTTGATCGTCTCCCTGTCAAGGCCCGCAATCTCCAGGGGGAAGGCCACATTGCCCCGGACCGTCCTGGATGACAGCAGGTTAAAATGCTGGAATATCATTCCGATTTTCTTCCGCATTTCCTTTAATTCGTTGGGAGAAAGCCTGGTCATCTCAACGCCGTCTATCTCTATGGAGCCGGACGTGGGCTTTTCGAGCATGTTGATGCAGCGCAGGAGGGTGCTCTTGCCGGCGCCGCTGAGGCCTATAACACCGAAAATATCGCCTTTTTCTATGTCCAGGTTGACGTTGTCCAGCGCCCTGACATTCCCCGAAGCCGAGCGGTAAACTTTTGTCAGATTTCTGATGCGAATCAATGAAGACCCTCCTTTCCCAAAATGAAAATAAAAAACCCCCTTCTGACAGCGCGAAGAGGGTTGAAAATCCTCTTATCTGCCAGAACTTAACGTTCTGCTGGAATTAGCACCGCTGCAGCCGGAAAAATTAGGCTGCCGGTTGCCGGGTTTCATCGGGCCAGTCCCTCCACCTGCTCTCGATAAGAGTTTTATTTATTCACTTTTGTTGATAAAAATATTAACATGGATTTTTTGTCCTGTCAATGCTTTCTTTAAATCAATCCTTTTTCTTTTAAAAATTCCTTTGCTACTTCTGCCGCCTCCTTACCTTCTCCATCGACCAGGTAATTTAACTTCTGCATTTCTTCGTCGGAAATCTGGCTGGCCAGTTGGTTAAGAATATCTTTCAATTGGGGATATTTTTCCAGAACATCCTGCCTGATAACCGGTGCAGCGTAATAGGGAGGAAAGAAATGTTTATCGTCTTGAAGTATTTTTAGATTGTGGCGGACCAGTAGACCGTCGGTGGCAAAAGCATCGATCACTTGAACATCACCGGTAGTTATTGCAGTGTATCTTAACCCTATATCCATTGATTTTGTGTCCTTAAATTTAAAATCGTATTTTTCTTTTAATCCCGGGTAACCGTCGGGTCTTTCCATAAATTCCATTGTGCCCCCAAGTACCAGCTGATCGCTAATCTTCTGCAGGTCCGAAAAGGTTTCAATTTTATGTTCTCTTGCAAAATCTTCCTTAACAGCCAGTGTAAAAGTGTTGTTAAAGCCCAAGGGCTCCAGCCAAACTATATTCCATCTGTCTTTGAATTCTTTCGCGACCGTTTCATAAGCCTTGTCGGGATCGGTGGTTGCTTCCATCCCGAGGATATTTACCAGACCCGTTCCGGTGTACTCAACATAAACATCTATTCCGTTATTGGCACCGCTCCTTTTTAGTGCTTCAAAACATACGCTGGTGCCGCCGAGATTCATTTTCCTCACTACCTTAAGGTCGGTATGGGCTTCGATCAAATCAGCCACCATATTACCGACGATGATCTGTTCGGTAAAATTCTTTGACCCAACTACGATGGTATCGCCGGTAGCCCCCCGTCTCGCTCCGCCACCCAAACCGCAAGATGCGATCAAAACCGTAATTAAAACAGCCGAAATTCCCATCAGTAAATTTCTCTTCATAAAATCGCCTCCCCACTCATTTATATAAATTTATCAAGTTTTATCTTATCCCCCTTGGGGTGACCGCTTTTTCCAAAAAAGAGAAAATTTTATCTATCGCCAGGGCTAAAATCATCGCCGGCACGGCACCTGCCACGATCATACGGTTATTGACCATAGATATTCCTCTGTATATAAGCTGGCCGAGGCCGCCCGCACCAATCAATGCCGCCAAAGTGGTGAAACCCACGGCCATTACGACTGCAATTCTGACACCTGCCATGATAACGGGTAAAGCCATAGGTATCCGCACCATAGTCATCAACTGCTGTTCGGTCATGCCCATACCCAAGCCGGCCTCAACGATGGCTTTATCTATACCGGTGAGGCCCGTATAAGTGTTCTTTACAATCGGCAGCAAAGCATATGCGGAGACCATGACTATCGAGGGAGTCGATCCGATTCCAAAAATCGGCACCAGGAATCCCAGAAATGCCAGGCTCGGTATCGCCTGAACCGCGTTGGCCAATCCCAGGATAAAAGACGAAATTGATGGGAACCTTGTCATCAGAATGCCCAGCGGTACCCCTATGGCTATGGCAACCACAATAGCGATAAAAGACAGTTGAATGTGCTGTCCGGTCAAAACTATAATATCGTCCATTCTTTCGAGCATGAAGTTTATATATTCTGCTACCGGCATCTTAATTTCACCCCTCTCTATTCCTTTAATTCCCACCCAATAAATTCACAAGGGTGCTTCGGGTTATCAAGCCCTTGAGTACGTTATTTTCATCAACTACGGGGACATAACCTATATTTTTCTGTGACATCAGCCTCAACACGTTTAAAATCGAAACATCGGGTTTGACTGTGAAAACATTACTGGTATAAATTTCCTCCAACTTTTTAGCTTTATCCCTATGGGATCTTATGTCTTCGGCTGTAACTATACCCAGAAGCCGGTTCTCCTTATCAACCACGAGAATACTATCAACACCGCTCTCACTCATGATCTCGACAGCCTGCGCCAGAGTTCTGGAAGGTAAGGCTTTAACAGGGTTGGTGATCATTATATCTCCTGCCGTTACGTATTCGGGTTGTTTCCATATGCGTTTTTTGCCTATAAGATTTTCCACAAAATCATCGGCAGGGTTTCTCAATATTGCTTCGGGTGTGTCAAACTGCACCACCGTACCTTCCTTCATTATACAGATCCTATCGGCCAGTTTTAATGCTTCGTCTATATCATGGGTTACGAAAACGATGGTTTTGTGAAGTTTTTGCTGTAACTCGTAAAGCTCATCCTGCAGCTGGGTTCGCGCAATGGGGTCGATAGCGCTGAAAGGTTCATCCATTAAAATAATATCCGGGTCTGCGGCTAAAGCCCGGGCGACACCTATCCTCTGTTTTTGGCCGCCCGACAGCTCCGTCGGGTACCTGTCCATAAACTTTTCCGGCGGCATGCCTACGAGATCCAAAAGTTCCTTTACCCTTTCGGCCCTCTTTTCCCTGGGCCATTTTTTGAGCAGCGGTACCAATTCTATATTCTGCCTCACCGTCATATGAGGGAAAAGACCTATTTGCTGAATGACATATCCGATATTCCGCCGGAGTTCAATGACATCCATTTCGGATATGTCTTTGTCATTTATATAGATTCTACCGGAAGTGGGCTCGATCAATCTGTTTATCATCTTTAAACAGGTGGTCTTCCCGCAGCCGCTGGGTCCTATTAATACGACAAATTCGCTGTCTTTTATCTCCAGACTTATTCCCTTGATTATCTCGGTATCCCCGTACTTTTTAGTGACATTTTCAAATCGGATCATCCTATCCCCACCCCTTCCGTATAGTGACAACTTATATTATACTATATGGGTTGTCACGCAGTCAAATATGGCGCCAAATAATAACACCCCATATTTTATGGGGTGTTCAGACTGTCGACAAAGTAACTGTCGACAGTCTTTTTTTGCAAAAGCTAGTACAAAAATCATCAGCTTTTTAGTAAAATTAAAGAAGATACAAAAATATTGTGGGGCGATGAAATGTTAACGAAGAAAAATCGAGAAATAATAGAGCAGGTAGAATTAGTAAGCATCGATAGCTTAGTACCTCAAGACCATCTCCTTAGGGCAGTAGAAGAAAGCATCGACTTTAATTTCATTTATGATGAAGTAAAAGACCTATATAGCGAAAATACAGGAAGACCTAGTATTGACCCGGTAGTGTTAATTAAGCTACTCATGCTCCAAGCATTGTATGGAATCCGCTCCATG
>NZ_VNHO01000034.1 GCF_008124715.1 Thermosediminibacter litoriperuensis
GCTGTATGTAGTTAGATCTGTGCGAAGTTGAGTCGTTGTACCACGCTTGATTTCGCGGTAAATAGTACTGCGATGACGGCCGAGTTTTTTAGCGATTTGAGTTGGTGAGAAACCTTCTTTGAGCAGGGCACAAATTTTACCTCTTTCGTAGGGTGTAAGGTGTTTAAAAGTGGGTGGTGATGTGGTATACTCTTTAGTAAGAACCATAGCTGAACCCTCCATATGTGTTAGTTTTTTGTCAACCAACATCATATCGGGTTTCATGCTATGGTTCAACTTTTTTTACTGTCGCATTTAATTTTACAATTAACCATTATTTTTATGTTAAGAATTTTCTTTTGCCAAAAACTCTTCAACGGGTTCCCCGGTGATTATTATCGTTCCGGCCAGCTGATTCACCGGGTCGTAGTCCTTTAAAATACTTCTTATTTTCAAGCCGGTAGCTTCCTCAAAATACTTCTTTAATCTTATTTTAAACTCGTTTAAAAGAGCCAGGTCCATGAGCCTCGCCGTGAAGGCGTCCTTGTTGTCCAGGTGCTTCAAAACCGATATACGGCGGTTCAGGGCGATTATTATTATCTTATCGCCGATAATCTCTATTTTCTGCCAGTCAAGCCCCCTCCCGTACATTTCCTCGTTTACCTGGTTGTTTATTTTCATGACCTCCTGTTTAAAGTCACCGAGTTTTTTCAAAAAACTCCCTCCCCGCGGGATTTTTTTGTAACAAAGCCGGTGTGAAATGAATAATCTAAAATAAAGTCTGGTCTTTAAAGGAGGAAAAACCATGCAGCTCAACATTGAACTTTACGCCGGCAGGGCCATACACATCGCCGATTACCACGAAATTTCCCTCGCTGTCACTTCTAACGGGGAAATTATAGAGGACAGCGCTTCCCTGGATTATTTCGGCTTCTTCGGCGTCATCCTCGGCGGAAAAAGGGTGGCCGCCACCGGGCGCAGGATTCACTATTCTTTTAAAGACCTGGCAGGGATATTTGAAGCCGAACCTGCACAGCCGTTCAGGATACTTTTTTTAGACCCGGAAGACGAGATATTGCTTACGGTGGATACAAACATCTGGCTGGATCCCGGTCTCCTGGTTCAGGATCTGGTGCTCCAGGTATCATCGGAAAACAAGTCCCTGGAAATTCCGCTGAACAGGCCCAACGTAAAAATAGACTGGCCCGGGCGCGGGCGTTTTGTAATAGATGTGAGCGAATACATAAAAACGCTGTATGCCGAAAGAGCCCGTATCTCTTAACCCACCATTTTTATCCCACCACCCCGGTATATACGAGTATCAGCATGATCGCGCCTGCGACAATCCTGTAATACGCGAAAGATTTTAAGGAATGCCTTGAAAGGTATGCCAAGAATCTGTCCACCGCCATCAGGGCCACCAGGAATGAAACAATGAAGCCCACGCCCAGAGCCTGCCATTCCGCGGGAGTCACGGTGGAAAATCCCTTCATCAGTGAATAGGCGGTGGCGCCTAACATAGTGGGGATGGCCAGGAAAAAGGAGAACTCCGCAGCGGCTCTCACGGATAATCCTGCCGCCATACCACCCATTATCGTAGAAGCGGAGCGCGACATACCGGGAAACAGTGAAAGGCACTGGGCGATCCCGATGAGCAACGATTTTCCGGCATCTATGTCATCGACGTCGTCAATGCCGTAACGGCCGAAGACGTTTTCGGCTAATATCATGAGAAAACCGCCGGTTATGAGAGCAATGGCCACCGTAAAAGACGAAAACAGGTAGTTCTCAATATATTCATTAAACAGCACTCCAACTATGGCCGACGGAAAAAAAGCTATCAAAATATTGAGCCAGAACCGGAACCCCCTTTGGCCCGGTAAAAGCTGCCTTAGGGAGCTGACGATTCTCTTCCTGTAATAGAACACCACGGCGAGGATTGCGCCGAGCTGGATCACTATCTCGAACATGATGTGGAAGGGGGTACCCTTAAAACCTATCAGATCGCCGGCTATAATTAGATGGCCCGTTGAGGATACGGGCAGAAATTCGGTCAGACCTTCGACTATTCCCATGATGACTGCTTTCAGCAAAAGCGGCATCTTTACTCTCCTTTGCTTTCATTTTTTAGCATCGTCAGGACTTCATCGTCCTGCACCTGGGGGAATTCCCTGTAAAACTGCCCTACAGCATAAAAGGGCTCCCCGGAATAAATATACGCCACTTCGTCAACAAGATCTTGAAGCTCCCTCAGGGTATCGGGGGCTATAACCGGGGCGGCTACTATGATGCGGCCGGCGTTCAGGCTCCGGACGAACTCCACGGCGGCTTTGACCGTATAACCGGTGGCGATACCGTCGTCTACGATAATAGCCGTCTTGCCTTCAAGGTTTCCGTAAGCGTCGCTTCCCCGGTACTTTTCCAGCCTCCGCTTGATCTCCTCGATTTTGCGCTGCCTCTGCTTTTCGATGTAGCCCTCGCTCACCCTCAGTATTGTTACGGCATCCTCGTTCAGAATAATCCTACCGCCGGGAACCACCGCCCCTATCGCCAGCTCTTCATTGAACGGAGCTCCTATTTTGCGGGCGACAACGATATCCAGGGGTATGTTGAGATAATCGCAGACAACCCTGGCCACCACCACCCCACCCCTGGGTATAGCGAACACCACCGCATTCCCGGCGTTCTTATATTTTTCAAGAACCTGAGAGAGCCTTTTTCCCGCATCAATGCGGTCTTTAAACACGCGCATCACCTTACATAAAAAACTTGCACCGTAAAATAATATTATGTAATATATAGTTTAAAAATTCTAGGGGGTAGGATCTGTGGAAAGAACCTTCGCAATGATAAAACCTGACGGCGTAAAACGGGGTCTCGTCGGGGCTATTTTACAGCGTTACGAGCAGAAAGGACTTACTCTCGTAGCAGCCAAGCTCCTTACCGTTTCACGGCAGCTGGCCGAAGAACACTACCGGGAACACTCTTCCAAACCTTTTTACACGGAACTGATCGATTACATTACTTCCGGGCCGGTCTTTGCCATGGTCCTGGAAGGCGAAAACGCCGTACAGCTGGTCCGGCTCCTTAATGGTGCCACGAGAGTTGAAGAAGCCCTCCCCGGCACAATCAGGGGCGACTTTGCCACGTCTACAAGCCACAACCTGGTTCACGGCTCCGACAGCCCGGAAAGCGCCCGAAGGGAGATAAGCCTCTGGTTCCCGGAGCTCTGATTTCACTTCAATTTTTTCAACCTGGGATTCTCGATAATCCCCGGAATTCGACCGCGCTTTGCCACGGGCCTGCCGTCCACCACCTTGATATCCATTGTCATATCTATGGGAGACGCGCCCGATATATAACTCCCCACCCCGAAGGCGTCAGCTCCTGCTTCCGAAAGCTCCCTGATCCGGTCGGGGGTAAGTCCGCCGGAAACGAAAATCTTTACATAATTATAGCCCTTCTGGTCCAGCCTCTTCCTGACCTCATAGACCAGCTCTTTGGTCACGCCTCCCCTCTCGCTGGGGGTGTCGAGCCGCACCCCTTCCAGGGCTCTGCCGAGGGCTTCCGCCACCGCCAGGGATTCCTCGACTTCATCCTTAAAGGTATCTACTAGGATGATCCTCGGCGAATCCGGGGGCATTATCTCATCGTAAGCCCTGGCCACCGATATGGTGTCCCCGGCGATCAGCATAGCGGCGTGGGGTACCGTGCCCGAAGGCTGCCTGCCCAGCAACTTGGCGGCGAGTATGCAGCTCGCGTTACTGATCCCGCCTATTACGGCCGCCCTCTCCAAAACCGGTGCCACTGCGGGGTGCACGTGGCGAGCTCCGAAGCAGATCATAACCTTGTCTCCCGCCGCCTCCCTGCATTCCCTAGCCGCCGTGGCCCAGCCGCTGGACTGAGCCAGTATGCCGAGAAGCGCGGTCTCAAAAATGCCGAATTCTTCGTAAGGGCCTTTTATCCGCATGACCGTCTCCTTGGAGGAGAAACTTTCTCCCTCCGGCAAGGCGTAAATCTCCACGTCCTTGTCCTTCAACAGATTCAGGACCTCTTCCACCCCGCATATAATGCCCGATCTCCTCGGAAAAACTTCCGCCACCACTTCCTTGCGGGCGAGGCCCATGTGGTTTAAAATCTCCATAGTCTTGACGAAGTAGATGTCAGTAGTGGCCCCGGTTTTTATCTCCTCGTGGCTGGCCGAATAAAAAGGCCTCTGCGGTTCTAGGTTAAAATTTTTTACATCCTCAAGAGTCCTGATTTCCTTCATAAACTAACCTCCATAAAAATTATTAATTCATGGACCTAGTTTATACAATCTCCGGTACCAGGCGTGAGCCCTTTTGACCTTATACACGAAAGTTCTGGTTTCACCGAAGGGGATCGAATCTAAGTCCCTTTTTCTACCGAATACTCCGCTTTTTATCCACTCCCTGACATTGCCCGTCCCTCCATTGTACGCAGCCAGTGCCATAGTCGTATCCCCGTCGAATTCCTTCAGAAGCACCGACAGATACCAGGTACCTATACGGATATTCATCTCCGGATTGTATACATCTCCGTTAAAATTCCGGATTCCCATTTGGTCTGCAGCCCACCTGGCAGTTTCGGGCATGAGCTGCATCAGTCCTATAGCGCCCTTAGGAGAAACAGCCGTAGGGGAAAAGTTACTTTCTACTTTTATCACGGCAGCCACCAGATAAGGATCTACGTTATATTCGGCGGCATACCTGACGATATAATCCTCGTATCTCAGGGGGTAAAGATATTTTAATAGCCAGAGGATGTTGTTATAAAGCGCCAGCAAACCCAGTAATATTAAGATATAAATTGCTGCGTTTCGTGTTGTGAATCTTCCCACGTCTTTTCAATTTCCCTCCATATCCTGTTTACTTGTTTTTTAGTATTTTCTATATCGCCGCTGTTGTCTATGACCCTGGTGGCAAACTTGAGTTTTTCTTCCAGCGGCATCTGTGCCCTTATCCTTTTCAGGGCCTCGGTATAGCTGATAGATCGTTCCCTCTCCATAAGTCTTTTAACCTGGGTTTTTTCGTCGACCGACACAAGCCATACCTCGTCCACCAGCACATCGAGGCCTATTTCAAGAAGAAGCGCCGCGTCTATCACCACGACTTTCTCGTGTCTTTCTTTGCACGCTTCAAGCTCTTTTTTAATCTCCTCGACAATCCTGGGATGGGTTATCCTGTTCAGCACGGCCAGTTTTTTCTCATCGGAGAAAACGATTCTCGCCAGTTTTTTGCGCCTTATGCTGCCGTCTTCATTCAAAATATCGCTGCCGAAATACTCCACTATTTCCTTCCACGCCGGTTTACCCGGCTTTACAATTTCCCTGGCTATCTCGTCGGCATCTATAATATAAGCCCCTTTTTGTCTTAAAATCGCGGACACAGTGCTCTTGCCGCTGGCGATGCCACCGGTAAGGCCTATGACCTTCAATGATCTCTCCTCCTCAGCTTATTTCTTCCCAGGTATAGCCCTCCTTAAAATCGACCACCAGCGGAACCCTCAGCGGAATAGCGTTTTCCATATCCGCTTTAACGATATTTTTCACGACTTCGAGCTCCGTCCTTGGAACGTCGAAGATCAGCTCGTCGTGAACCTGGATCAGCATTTTTGCCTTGAGTCCATACTCCCGGAAATGGTTGTAGATTTTTACCATGGCAACCTTTATTATATCGGCAGCACTGCCCTGAATGGGGGTGTTCATCGCCACCCTTTCGGCAAAAGACCTGAGGTTGTAGTTCCTGCTGTTAATGTCCGGGATGTAGCGCCTGCGGTTGAGGATGGTGGTTACATACCCGCTCATCCTGGCATTCCTGATGGCCTCCCGGATGTAGTCCCTTACCTTCGGATACCTGCTTAAGTAATTTTCGATATACTCTCTGGCCTCGCCGGTGGATATACCCAGGTTCTGGGCCAGGCCGTAATCGCTTATACCATAGATTATACCAAAATTTACAGCTTTTGCTCTATCCCTTAAAAGAGGGGTAACCTGTTCTGGAGGAACCCCGAAGACCTCGCTGGCAGTCCTTGTATGGATATCCTCCCCTTTTATGAAAGCATCGATAAGCCCCTCATCTCCTGATAAATGGGCTAGGATCCTCAGCTCTATCTGAGAATAGTCCCCGGACAGCAAGACATGCTCGGGATTTTCCGCCACAAACACTCCCCTTATCTTCCTGCCTATATCGGTCTTGACGGGTATGTTCTGCAGGTTCGGCTCGGTGCTGCTTATACGGCCGGTGGCGGTTATGGTCTGGTTGAAGCTGCTGTGAATTCGATAAGTACTTTTGTCTATAAGGGCCAGCAGCCCGTCGGCATAAGTAGATTTCATTTTCATCAAGAACCGGTATTCCAGAATTTTCTCCACCACCGGATGGGCGTTTTTCAGTTTTTCCAGGACCTCGGCGTCTGTGGAATAACCGCTCTTTATCTTCTTTATGACCGGCAGGTTTAACTTTTCAAAAAGCACTTCACCCAGCTGCTTCGGCGAGTTTATGTTAAACTCCACCCCCGCCAGGCGGTAAATTTCCTTCGTAAGTTCCTCCAGCTTTTCCCCAAACTCCCTGGATAGAGACTCGAGCTTTTCGGGATCCACTCTGATCCCCGTCATCTCCATATCCGACAGCACGAAGCTCAGCGGCATCTCAACCCTGTAAAAAAGCTCTTCCATGACACAGCTTTTAAGTTTTTCGCTCATTATCTCCTTCAGAGGTATGAGATGCTCCGCCCTCCTGCCGGCGTCTTCGGTGCCTTTTAGTTCTACGCCCAGGTGCTCGAAGGCCACGCTTTCCAGGTCATACCTGGGCTTTGAAGGGTCCAGCAGGTAAGCCGCCAGCATGGTGTCGAAAGTGTAAACAAAATCCATCCCCATTTTAGCCAGTACTGTCCTCGCGTACTTTCCATCATGGATGATCTTGGCAATCCCCGGGTCGGCCAGTAAGGTTTGTAGATCGGATTTCAGCTCCGGGCACTTGGCCAGTGCATCTGCCGGTACGTAAAAACCTTCCCCGCGGGAAGGTGAAAAGCCTATACCTATAAGGCGGGCCTCCATGGGATTTCTGCCATCGGTTTTCAGCTCCACGGCCAGAACTCCCCCAGCCCTCACCCTTTCCATCATCTGGCCGAAATCGCCGTACTCGATTATGGTGCACGACGGTTCCTCATGCCGGGCTTCTTCTTCCTGTGGACGGGGCAGTTTATTTATCAGGCTGTAAAACTCCAGCTCTCTGAAGATTTTCAACAGTTCTCCGTAATCGGGTTCGGTGAAGACAAGCTCTTCCAGGTCAACATCCAGCGCCATATCTCTGACGATGGTCGCCAGGCGCTTGCAGGTTCGAGCCTGTTCTCCGTATGTTAATATACTTTCCCTTAACTTGCCCTTGAGCGTCCCGGCATTTTCCAGGATGTTTTCCAGGGAGCCGTATTCCCGTAAAAGCTTCAGGGCCGTTTTCTCTCCTATCCCCGGAATGCCGGGCAGATTGTCGGCAGAGTCACCCATGAGCCCCTTCATATCAGGGATGGCCTGCGGCGGTATACCGAACCGGTGCGCCATCTTATCAGGATCGTAAATCTCCATTTCCGATATACCCTTCCTGGTAAGCATTACGTGGACCATGGGAGAAACCAGCTGAAGGGTATCCTTGTCACCGGTTACGATGAGCGTAAAGACCCCTTCTTTTTCGGCTTTTTTCGAGAGGCTCCCGAGTATGTCATCGGCCTCGTAGCCGCCTATTTCGACATAACGGATGTTCATGGCTTTTAGTATTTGCTTTAAAATGTCGAACTGGCCCACCAGCTCTTCAGGGGTCTTGACCCTGTTGGCCTTATACTCAGTATATTCCTGGTGCCTGAATGTAGGGGACTTTTTATCAAAAGCCACCGCTATGTAATCGGGCTGCTGTTCCTTCAGAATCCGCATCAGCATGTTAATGAAGCCATAGACCGCGTTGGTATGCACTCCTTTGGATGTCATCAACGGCGGCAAGGCATGAAAGGCTCTGTGCATCAGGCTGTTTCCATCAATCAACATAATTTTCTTCATCAGCGTTCACTCCTGTATACTTATTATTCACCAAAATCTCTTAAAAACCTTCTGTGGATGGAAAAAATATTTGTGTGGAGCACGACATTATTCGACTTATTTTTTAATACTTATATTCTCTTTACTTTAGTTACTAAAAATTGCAACATATAGTAAGGGAAATTGTTGGGAGTTGATGGATTTGGAAAACGGAGAAATTTTCAAGGATATAGGCAAGCGAATAAGGCAGATAAGGTTACAGCGGGATTTGACACAGGAAGAATTGGGCGAGAGGGCAAACCTCCACTATAGCTACATCGGGCAGGTGGAAAGAGGCGACAAAATACCCTCCCTTAAGACCCTGTCAAAGATAGCGAAAGCCCTGAACGTAAGTCTGGACTATGTTCTAGAGGATGTAAAGACTTACGAAGCCCGGCCGGACACCGAAGCTGCCATAAATGAGCTGGTTACAATGATTAAAACCAGGCCTGCGCACCAGATAAAAATGCTCGTATCGGTGTGCAGGACCATTATAGAGGAACTGGACTCCTGGGAAAGATCGATTTGATTATATAAAAAGCCCCTGCAGGGCTTTTTATATGAAGATTTTTTCGGTGGGCAGGTACTTCCTCACCAACCCGAAGACATATTCAAGTATCTCTTCTTTTAATTCTTCCGGGTAGCTATAGATTCCATTCCTCTCTTCATAGGGATAAAAGATTATTTCAGAAGCTGAAGCGATTTTCCTCATCCTCTTCAAGTAATCCCGGGATATTCTGAACACGCCGATACTGGCGTCGTATATTTTTTCAGGCTGAATGGTAGCAAACGTCTGGTTTATGAGATAATCGTAAGCCCGCTGCCAGTTTTCAAAATACAAGACCGGATCGAAACACAACCTCACCTTCCAACCGTCGTCGGCAGCTTTTTTTATGCTTTTCAACCTAAGTTCCAGGGAAGGTGTTTTTTGCTCGTATTTCTCGATTACCTCGGAGGGCGAAAGCGTCCAGGCTAAAATGATATTACCGGCCGGTGGTAGTTGCCTTATGGCTGAATAATTTGCGCTCTTTGTCCGGATTTCAATTATTAAATCTCTTTTGTCGCTCGCGTGCACAATCCATCTGGAAGTAAAGGGCACTATCCTCTCCATAGCCAGAAGATCTGTATCATAGGAAAGGCAGAGGTAAACCGGCTGTTGTTTCAAGAGGTTTTCTACTTCTTTAAAATAATCCTCTATGTTCACAAATACCACTATGTTGGCGGAAGGGTACATCCCGCGAAGGTAGCAGTACTCGCAGCCGTAAATACAATTTAAAATTGGAGAGGTGTAGTAAAAATTTTTATTCCCGAAATCCTGGCAGACTTCCGGGCCGGAATAAATTATCTCACCTTTTTTTCTGGCCAGGATAAGCTTCCTGCTCATTTCCTGCACGATGAAATTTTGCCTAGGCCGGCAGAATACATCCTTATAGTGCTTTATGCCGATTTTCACCGCACCGGGAAACTTGCCTATAATTTCCCGGGTGACCGGGTGATCCATCACCCCTTCCTCCACGTAGATGTGGGAAAAGCTTTTAATGACTGAGTATTTCTTTAATCCTTTCAAAGTAAATCTTCCCCTCGTTTTTGGAGCTTACTTTAACATTCAAAAATTCCTTCAGTGCTTCCGGCTCCCTTTTGTGCCTCGCCATATAACTCCTTACCATAAACTTCAGTTGATAGGTCATGGTAACCGAGAGTTTCAGGCCGCGGCTTATCTCGCGAACTATTTCCGGTTCTTCCTCATCGAAAAACTCCGGGCACCACTCGTCCAGAACATTATAGCAGGTCATCAGATTCTCTATTAAAGGAATGTTCCCCCGGATATACTCCCAAACCCTGACAGGGTCCACTCTTTCCCCGTCCAGATAATCATAAACCACCTTCACACAGTGTATTTTATGTGGCGGAAGAAAGAAAGACGCCGCTTCGAAAAAACCGGCCCCCTCCATATCAACCACATCGCCTTCTATGCGGGATTCAGAATATTCACCCTTATCTACCGGGGACGAAAAGGTCTCAAGTACCCCTTCCTTCATTGCGTGCTTCACGATAATGTCGGGATAAAAAGCCCTTTTCGTATCGTGATTTATTATCTTGTGGCACAGAATCGCATCTCCTTTTTTTAAGCTCTTCTCTTTCGCACCGCAGACGCCGACGTTTAAGGCTACATCCCTTGTCCCTGCTCCGAATTCCGTGAGCAGGAAAGAAGTGGCGGCAGCGGAAGCCACAATACTCATACCGCTTTCTACAAGGACGATGTTATCCCCGACGAAGACCTGGAACCTGCAGGGTCGAGTTATCTTTTTTAATCCGAAATGCTCTATTATTGGCTTTGCTTCGGTGTGAAACGCGGTTACTATGTAAAACACAGTCCATCACCCTTTTGGTCGCTTCCAATTTAATCGTCCTTTTTACCAAATTCTATCCCACATATATTAATAATGCAAAAAGGAGGCTTAGTAAAGCCCCCTTTTTTCTCATCGGGCAGCCTCGGAAGAGGCGTTTTCCAGAGCCTCAATTAACCTGGCTGCCGGTAAGTTCAACCAGCACCAGCGAGTTATCAAAAGGCAATACGGAATAGATATCCCTTACCTTGAGGGGCCCCTTTGCAATACTGGCTCAATACTTTGACCGACTGGCAAAAATACAACTTCCTGAAAATTAATATTCGATATTTTTTTGAATAATCCTGTAATTGATAGTATTTTTTGTTAAACTCTCCTTATGGATCGTAAACTAAAACGCCTTAACGATAATCTGCACTAATAAAAACAAACCCACCTACCGGCATCTTTTCGCCAGCGGTGGGTTGTTAGGCTTAAAAATTCCAAAATTTTTAACGATGTCCTCATTGATTCGATACGCCCCAAAATCTTACAGTCGTCTCACCCTATTACTTGTTTTCGGAAAATGCCGCCGAATATGAAGCTAAAATAGAATTCCCGAAAGCAAAATAAGCTATTCTAATCGCCTCGGCAATTTCGTCATCTTTAACTCCCATGTTCTTTAACTGTTTTGATATGTTCGTCACGCCCTGAAAGGCTCCATGGGCAGCATCGAGAGCCAGGGCAATCAAGAGTTTTGTCTTTTGGTCAAGCGCTCCGGGCCCCATGGCAGAAGAAAATACACCCTCTATGGCTTTTGCAAAATCAGGATCGTTTTTTTCCACCGATGCCAGAAAAGGTGGTAGCGGCATTCAAACCCCTCCCGACTGAGAATAGTTTGTTTTTAATATTTTTATTTATTATACCATAACTCCTTTTACACTTAAAATTAATTGAGAGCTAACAGCTTATCTTGGGACGGCAACCGGGTACCTACCAGTTATAGCTACCCATAAAACAGAAAACTATACCGAAGCTTTATATTTAATGCTGCAACTTGCTTTAAGGGACATTATAGGGTCTGCAAAAATCGATGAGTTACTTGAAAAAAGAAATGCTTTAAGTGAAAATTTAAGGGAGTATTAAGGTGTACCTTTATATTTTGCATATCCGAATTCAGCTAACGTTCATGGATTGCCGACACCATAGAGCCATAGGCCGTGCCCTAGATAGCTATTATCTTGGCACGGCCCAGTTAGGCAACCCGCCAGTTACCTTTTAAACATTTCGGGAAACTGCTT
Organism: Thermosediminibacter litoriperuensis; assembly: GCF_008124715.1. GTDB lineage: Bacteria > Bacillota > Thermosediminibacteria > Thermosediminibacterales > Thermosediminibacteraceae > Thermosediminibacter > Thermosediminibacter litoriperuensis. Next base: position 11,691 of record NZ_VNHO01000034.1, read on the forward strand.
GACAATGCCATCCGTTAGAGCATCTGCCATCATTAAAGCCTGTTTCTCGATCTCGTACTTCCAAGCATTTTATTTTGTTGTGATTGTGGTCAAAATCTGTGTAAAAAATAAAATACAGGGTTCTCCAACCCTGTAACCCTTGTCATTATTGGTGCCGAAGGCGGGAGTCGAACCCGCACGGGGTGTGAGCCCCACTGGATTTTGAGTCCAGCGCGTCTGCCAATTCCACCACTTCGGCACAGTTGCACTTTTATATTACCATATACCCAGCCATAATTCAAGAGCCTTTCAACCCAAAAAAAGATGCCGGCGACTCAGCCCCGCATCCTCTGGAGTATTTCAAGTATTTCTATAAAATAATTGTTCTCCCGGATCATGTGATCGATTAACCTGGGCCATACATTCATCTGCCTGCCCGGAATGGTACACCTCACGAGATCCGTGAAAAGCCTTTGCAGAAAAACTGCCCATTGCTTCATTATGGCAATGCTAATGGGTATAAACGGTTTCGGTGACCTGGAAGCTCTGAAAGCTCTTCCTACTTCATTGTAAAGTCTCCTTATTCGCCTTTCCCACCGGAGGGTCTCTCTCATATACGGTTCCTGTCCCGGCCTGAAGTATAAAGCCAGTACTCCAGCATGCTCAAAGCTAATCTGTAGCCAGAAAAACAGTTCATCGAAAGCAATTTCTCTGAATTCCCCCTGCAACCGGGGTATCAGAACCTGCGGCGCTGTCGAAGCCGTACCTTCGCCGGGTATGTTCAGTTCCCGCCTGGATGGTCTCGGCCCACCTTTCACCCTGGCCAGTATACCGAAGAAAAACAGCGCTTCCCGCCTTATATGATCAACAAGCTCGGCGGGCAAAATTGAAAGAATTCTGCAGTCCCGTATTCCAGCCGCTACCCTGCCTTTAAAGTCTATGAAGTCCAGTACCAGGTTCTGCAGGGGAAGGAGCATACCGGCACCGTCGTGCTCCAGTTCTAACTGGCCGGTCAGAAAGTTAAACCGCCTGAAAAATTCGTCGGATTCATTGAACAGAAATTCTTCGGTGGGATCGAACCCGTTTCTCATAAACCTGGCGTGATCTTTCATTATCTCGACCCAGAAATCGATTTCTCTTCGCAGAGACAAATCATGCTGAATATCCACGCTAACACCTCCGCCGTTTGTTCTTGCAATAGTATTCTATGCTCGACTTTACGCTCATGTTCTTAAAGAGAATCTCTCCGGTGTGTGATATTAATCACAGAATTCACCGTTTCAAAACGGTATTATTGAAAATGAACGATAAAAACAAGGAGGGATTTTATGTTCTGCTATCAGTGCGAGCAGACTCCTAAAGGCGGATGTACCAGGATCGGAGTTTGCGGCAAAAACGAGGATATTTCCAGCCTCCAGGATATAATCATCCTGGGACTCAAGGGAATATCGGCATACGCAGTCCACGCCAGGGAGCTTGGCTTTACCGACCCCGAAGTAGACGCCACCGTGCAGGAAGCCCTGTACATGACACTGACCAACGTCAACTTCAACCTGCAGGAACATATAGATATGGCAATGAAGGTAGGAAAGGCCACCATCAAGGTGATGGAGCTCCTTGATAAAGCCCATACGTCCAAATTCGGCACACCGGAACCTGTAACTGTTTCTCAGGACAAAATCGAAGGTCACTGCATACTCGTAACGGGCCACAACCTCCATGCCCTTGAAGAACTGCTGAAGCAGTCCGAAGGAAAGGGCGTCAACGTCTATACCCACTCGGAAATGCTGCCGGCTCACGGCTATCCCGAGCTTAGAAAATACAAGCACCTCAAGGGGAATATAGGCAAGTCCTGGACCGATCAGAGGAAACTTTTCGAGGAATTCCCCGGTGCCATTCTTGGAACCACCAACTGCATCATGCACATTAAAGGCAGTTATTCCGATCGCTTCTTCAGCTACGGCGTTGCCGGCCTGGAAGGCGTTCAGAAAATAAAAAACGATGACTTTACACCCGTCATCGAAAAGGCCCTTTCGCTGCCGCCGGCCAACGTAGATGCTGACAAAAAGGTCATAACCGGTTTCCACCACGTTACAGTGCTAAAAATTGCCCCCGAGGTCATTGAAGCAGTTAAAGCCGGGAAGATCAGGAGATTCTTCGTGATAGCCGGCTGCGATACGCCCGGAAGCGGCAACGACTACTACAGGCAGCTGGCCCTGTCGCTGCCCCAGGACTGCGTGATCCTGACCACATCCTGCGGCAAGTTCCGTTTCAACGATGTGGATTACGGCACGGTACCCGGGACGAATATACCGCGCTATATAGACCTCGGACAGTGCAATAACTCCATCTCGGCGGTTAAGATAGCCGCAGCCCTGGCGCAAGCTTTCAACTGCTCGGTGAACGACCTACCGCTTACAATAGTGCTTTCCTGGTTCGAGCAGAAAGCCGTAGCCATACTGCTGGGTCTTTTGAGCCTCGGCGTCAAAAATATCTACGTCGGCCCCAAGGCTCCGGAATTCTTCACACCCGGGGTAGTAAAGGTGCTGCAGGACAACTTCAACCTAAAACTCATAAGCGACGTAAACAAAGACCTGGCAGAAATGCTTGGATAAAATTTAAACGGCATCTCCAGACGGAGATGCCTTATTTTTTGACCAATGGTGGGATCCCTAAATAGACAAGTGTCCAATATTGCCCTTTTTTCATAACATAATATAAGGTTTCACAATATAATGAGGCAGAGTGAGGCAAAAAACATATTATTTATCCAGGAGGAGTGTTATATGGGTTACTACATTTCGGTCGAACAAAATGTAAATGTTTTCGTTGAGGATTTGGATCCTGGACATGGAAAACCAATCTTATTTATACATGGATGGCCGCTCAATCATAAACAGTTTGAATATCAGTTCAACCAACTTCCAAAAATGGGCTACCGTTGCATTGGGATAGATTTGCGCGGATTCGGGAAGTCGGATCGCCCGTGGAAAGGATATTCGTACAACCGATTGGCAGATGACATCCGGATCGTAATTGATACTCTACAGTTAGAGGATATCACCCTTGCTGGACACTCCATGGGAGGCGCAATTGCCATCCGGTACATGGCCCGGCATGCAGGGTATAAAGTATCAAAACTGGTCCTTATTGGTGCCGCGGCCTTCACCAGACGTCCAATTGGACTAACAAAAGAGGAAGTTAAGCGGTGGGAACGGACATGGAATGATTTAATCGAAGCTACCTATACCGATCGCCCCAAAATGCTTGATGGTGTTGGGGACGTATTTTTTGAACGTTATGTAACAGAGAGTTTCAAAGACTGGTTCCACGGACTAGGAATAGAAGCGTCTGGCCATGCAACAGCTATGTGTGCCGTTTCCCTTCGAGATGAAGATTTAGGGCAAGATTTGTCTAAAATCTATGTTCCTACTGGAATTTTCCATGGTATACACGACAAAGTCTGCCCATTTAAGTTTGCCGAATTGATGCATGCCCAAATAAAGGGATCGGAACTCATCCCCTTTATGTATAGTGGTCATGGATTGTTCTACGAAGAGCGGGAGAAATTTAATCGTGAGCTAATACGCTTCATTGAATAACTTTGAATCATCCTTTTCGACCACAACATTTCAGGCCACCACAATGTATCAAATTTTATACGGCGTAGACTTTTCGCAACAATGTGACCAGGATGTCAACAAACTGCCGGCCTCTGTGCATGAAGTCCCGGAGGCTTCTACCCGTCTCCCTGTGCCTCATGTTCACGTCCACTTCGAGAACCCGGAAGCCCTTCCGGAGCACATCTATTAAAAAGCCGACTTCAGCTCCAAATCCCCCGGGTATCTCCTTTACACTCTCCAACACCTCCCGCCTTATCGCCCGCTGCCCCGACAGTGATGCCGATATTCTGTGCCCTGTCAGCAGGTAAACCCCCCAACCCGCCAGTGCCTTTACAAAACCAAAACCGCCCTTCTTTAGCGGCCGCGGGAACCTGGCTATGGTCATATCGGCATCACCCAGCACAACCGGCTCTATCATCTTCTCGAGATCACCGGTCTCGAAGCGGAGGTCGGCATCGAGAAAAACAACGATTTCGCCTTTGGCGGCTTCAGATCCCGTCATAAGGGCTTTTCCCTTCCCCAGATTCGTATTATGTCTTATGACCACGGCACCCGCGCCTGCCGCCCTCCTGGCAGTACTGTCGGACGAACCGTCATCCACCACTATTACTTCCTGCAGATTATGAAGTTCCATAACCTTTTTTACGACCGATGCAATGTTATCTTCTTCATTAAAGGCGGGAATCACTACGCTTACTTTCATCCCCATCCCTCTGTATGTAAATTAATTTTAAAGGTTAAACTAAAACCGAATGCTGGAGGTGAAATTGTTGAAAAAGAGCATTGCTATCGTCGCTTTTATGATTATATTTTTTATGTTTTTTTATTCACCATCACCGGCATATCAGTCCCCGTCACCCAAACCACCTGATAAACCCCAGGGTGATGTTTCAATTGTAATATACGCCCTGGAGAGAAAGCTGGTCGTAATGGCGGACGGCAAACCCTTCAAAACCTTTCCGGTTGCTGTGGGCACTTTCGATACGCCGACTCCGATCGGCCTTTTCAGAATAACCGAAAAATCGAAATGGGGAGAGGGGTTTGGTACCCGCTGGATGAGGCTAAGCGTCCCCTGGGGAATTTACGGCATCCACGGCACGAACAAACCCTATTCCATAGGCAGTTTCGCCTCACACGGGTGTATCCGGATGCATAACAGGCACGTCGAACAGCTTTACGATTGGGTAAAGGTGGGCACAAAGGTTTATATAGTCGGCGGCGTGGACGGCCCGTTCACCTTCGGCTTCAGGACCCTCGTCCAGGGCAGCAGGGGGTCAGATGTGATGGAAGTGCAAAAAAGGCTGGCAAACCACGGATTTTACAATGGCAACTTTGACGGAATTTACGGGGCCGGAACCCGCGAAGCCGTGAAAGCCTTTCAGAAGGCTAGCGGCCTTAAGGCCACCGGCATAGTAGATGAAGCCACCTACAGGGCTTTAGGCATATACAGGTTCGAATAAAAAAGTCCGCTTTCGCGACTTTAAAATTTCTGATCCTGCAGCAGGTCAAAAATAGCCGGTATACCTCCGGTATGGAAGAACACAACGGTAGATCCGGGATTAAAATATCCCTGCCGGGCCAGGTCTATTAAGCCTCCCATGGCTTTTCCGCTGTACACCGGGTCCAGTATGATTCCTTCGCAGGCGGCAACAAGTTCAATAGCAGAATTTCCGGCCCTGCTAGGTTTTCCGTAACCGGCTTCTCCGATGTATTCATCGATAACTATCACGTCTTCAGGTTTAATGTCCAGCGATTTTGCTATCAGCGAGGCGCATCCCGCCGCGATTCGAGCTATTTCCTGCTGAAAAACCGACTTTTCGGCGTCAACGCTTATGCCGACCACCCTGGTCGACTTGTTAAACAGCCTAACCCCCACTTCGAGGCCCGCCGAGGTGCCTCCCGACCCCACCGCATTTACTATGTAATCCACATTCAGACCCATCTCACCGGCCTGTTGGAAAAGTTCTTCCGCAGCGGCCACATAGCCGACGGCCCCCAATGGGGTGGATCCTCCAACGGGTATGAAATAGGGGTTCCTGCCCTTTGCCTGCAGATCGGCCATCATTTCTTCCATGAAATCGTAAACCTCCCTGTACTCCTCTGCATCTACGAAATGAACCCGTACTCCCAGCAGTTTTTCAAGCAGCAGGTTACCCTGAAGCCGGGCCGGCTCCTTGCCCTTCAGCACCAGCACGGGTTCGAGGCCCAGTTTATTGGCCGCTGCACAGGTCAACATAGCGTGATTTGACTGCAGACTGCCAGTGGTCAGCACCACGTCGGCCCCTTTTTTGACGGCATCGGCCATTAAAAACTCCAGTTTCCTTACCTTGTTGCCTCCAGTTACAAGGCCGGTTTTGTCGTCCCTTTTGATATAAAGCTTTATCCCCAGCTTTTCGGATAGCCTCGGTGCATATTCCAGAGGAGTGGCATGCTCGGTAAAGCAAAACCGCGGCAAACCATAGTATAAGGAAGTTTCCATCGGCATCACCTCATAATCATTAATGTAAAAGGTATATATATATAAACGTTCTGCTTAGGATATCATTTTCCTCTCCCGATCCAATAAAAAACCGGCTTTTTAAGCCGGTTTCAGCTTGTAGACAAAGCCGCTTTTAGGTTATGCATCCTAAAAGCGGCTTTTTGTTGAAGGCGAAGAAAATTTTTAAGAAAAACGAATGTAAAGCGGGGACTGTTGGCGGAAACGTTCCCCGTCTTTTCTTCCATAAAGCCAGCTTTTTTAAATTCATGCATGCGAAAAGAAGCGTGAGGTAATGTCCGACTTTCCTCAAGCCTCGTAGATTTGTATAGCGCATGCCATGCTTTTCCTTCGCATCGGCAAATACCCGCTCGATGGTCTGGCCGCGCATTTTGTATAGTTCTTTACCCCATTGGGTGTGTCTTATATCTTCCGCTTTTTCCACGTAATGCTCCCATATATGCC
>NZ_VNHO01000035.1 GCF_008124715.1 Thermosediminibacter litoriperuensis
TGGATGCGGAGGAGGCTGCGTATGTGCCTCTGGAAGCAGTGGAAGCGGGTACGGACAAGATACCGCGAGCTGCGTGCACTGGGGCTACCAGAGTGGGCAGTAAATGAACTCGCCAACGCTCGTAAAGGGCCGTGGCGGATGGCCCACGGGCCAATGAATAGAGCCCTGGGCAACGCCTACTGGCAAACCCAGGGCCTGCTGAGCTTAACCGAACGCTACCAAACTCTTCGTCAAGCTTGGTGAACCGCCGGATGCGGACCCGCATGTCCGGTGGTGTGAGAGGACGGGGGTTAGCCGCCCCCTCCTACTCTATTCTTCATCAAACATATCTTTGCCGACGCCGCATTCCGGGCAAACCTATTTTTTCATTTGAGATCCTCTCCTTATTTTATTGCGCCGGCTCCAGGGTGCATATCGCGGCCGGTACCTTGATCCTGGGCACAACCAGCTCGAAAACCCTGAAGTAATGGTTCATCTTGCTGGTTTCCAGGAAAGCCACGGTCAGGTCCTGAGCTAATGCCAGGTCCACGTATTCCGGGTCCGTAGAGACGAGCACGCCTCTGTCTCCCTTTATCGCCGGCGTCTGGAAGACTCCGCCGGTTACGAGCTTTTTAATCAGATCTATTTCCAGATAGTTGGTGTTTTTATAAGCCCTTATGAGCCTTGAGTAGAGCTTGGGGCTGACCACCAGGGCATACGGCCCGTAGAAGCCTTTTGATGAAAGGGCCTCCACGGCTCTTACTACGTCGTCGTAGGCCGCCCCTTCCTGGGACCAGTTGCCGGTGGCTATACTGGTCCTTCCCGGCGCCGTCAGAAGCCCGCTTATATCCAGTTCCTGGCTGCCGTTGAATATCAACTCGTCTTCGGCCTCTGCCACAAAAATGGCGCTCAAGGCGGCGGGAGTGGTATCGAGGGGTATGCCGAATTTTGTGGATGTCTCTATATCCCGCCAGTCCAGCTTGAAGTCTTTATAGATAATAGGTATCTGTTTGTAAGTCTTGCCTGTGGTCCAGATCACATCCTCGCCGTTTTCACCCGACAGGTCTATCAGGGCTTTGAATTCACCGGCGTAGGTGTTGAAGGTGATATGCTGGACGCCGGCCCCCAGGGGGCCGTAGAGGCTGATGAACCTCCTTCCCACCATATGCTTTTCAGCCGCCGATACCACAGCCCGGTCGATGAGCTCCCACTGTCCTTCGGTGAGAGGTGATTGGGAACGATTCAAATAATCGGCCATATTTTTGCGGTAATATAGTACCGCTTGACCCTCCTTTCTTTTATTATTTTTCGGTTTCCTTCCTGAGGCTGCCTATCGTGAATCTTTTGCCGCTGAGTTTCTCGTATTTTTCAATCATCTTTTTAAGGGATTCGGCATGGTATTTTTCGTGATTTATGGCGAGGTCCAGAAGGTCTCTTATTTCCTCATCCTCAAACTTATCTTTGGCGGATGAATATTTTTCGATGGCGTCAATTTCCCTGGCAAGGTCGCTCTTTACCGATTGCTCGGGACCGGCCTCGGATTCCATGGCGCTGTGGATCAGCTCCGGCTGGAACCCTTTTTCCGCCAGAGTTTCTGCAAACCAGCCCATGTGCTTCATTTCATCGATGGCAAAATCCTCAAGTTCTTCGCCGCTGTTTATGGTAAAATGGTGGTACAGGTACTGGAGGATGGAAGTGTATTCGTGCTCGAGGGCTTGCTGAAGTATAGCAGCCTGGGATTCGGTAAGTTCCGAGGTAGATTCTTCCGGTTTTTGGTTTTCCAGGGGTTCGGCGCCCGGGGGGATTGCATTTAGTTCATCGAGAATTTTAAAAAATTCTTCCCAGTGGGACTTTTCGTCGGCGATGATCCTGTCGAAGAGGGTTAGCAACTCATCGTCATCAGTAAGAGTTTTGTGGTATATATACTGCCGGATCGCTTCTTCCTCGGCCTTTACGTCGGCTTCGATGAGAGATTTGAGGTCTCCTCTGCTGATTACTTCCGACCTTTTCAGTGTAGGTTTATGACCTGACTTCACAAGCCACTCGGACAGCCACTTAAAATGTCTCATCTCGTCGCGGGCTATCGATTCCAGCTTGCCCCTCAATTCCTCATCCGGAGAGGCGTAAGCATGGTAGAGGTACTGGATGATGGCGGCATGTTCGTCTTCTATGTCCTTTTTGACCGCTTTTATGATATCGGTCAAACAGCCCGCCTCCTTTCCGATAATTATATTTTTTTATTAATATATGATGAGAGGCTCTTAGCAGCCACCCGGAAATTAAATTTTAGTCAAAAGGAGGATCCAATATGGTTTATTTCAGGAAAATCAATACTGCCATGGGAGTTATTATGGTGGCTTCCACTGAAAGGGGTGTCTGCCGCATCGCTCTGCCGGGGGAAGACAGGGAAAAGTTTTTGAGCGACCTCGTGAAAATGTACGGCGAGGCGGAACTGGTGGATGAGTCGATTCATGGAAAATTAGGTGAAGTCAATTCCCTGGCGGAAGAAGAGCTTACAGCTTATTTCAACGGAGAATTAAAAAACTTTACCGTGCCCCTGGACCTAAAAGGGACTGAATTTCAGAAAAGGGTATGGGAAGAGGTCATGAAGATACCCTACGGCGAAGTCAGGAGCTACGGTTATATAGCGAGGGCTATAGGAAAACCAAAAGCCTGCCGCGCCGTCGGCGGGGCTAACAACAGGAATCCGGTGCCTATCATAGTGCCGTGCCACAGGGTTGTCGGGAGCGACGGTTCCCTGGTGGGCTACGGCGGTGGTCTGGAGATGAAGAGCTTCCTGCTGAAATTGGAGGGAATAAAGGAGGAATTTTAACCGCAGACGGCCGGTAAACTTAAGTCTCTTCCGATAATAGTAAGATACCCGTTGCTGGGAAAATATATAGTGTAAGCGGCATGACGGCAGGCCATAACGCTGCAGTGAAAAGCAGCAGGAGGTGTTTATGTAAATGGCTGTAAATTTAGGCATGATTGGCCTCGGGTGGTTCGCTAACTTAATTGCCCGGTCCGTATCGGAAAGGGGAGACGGCAGGGCGGTTGTTGCGGCGGCCTGCGACGTAGATTCGGAAAAGTTAAGGGAGTTTAAAAGCAGGTTTAACGTTAAAAAAGCTTATGATAATCCCGATGACCTGGTCGGTGACCCCGATGTGGATATCGTTATAATAGCAACCCCGCCGTATCTTCACGCGAGCCTCGGTAAAAAGGCGCTGCTTGCCGGAAAACACGTTTTTTTGGAAAAGCCCGGCGCTCTGAGGCCCGAAGAGCTCGGTGAACTGATCGAGATTGCCCGAGAAAAAAACTTGAAGACCACCATCGACTACGTCATGAGAAGAAACCCCCTTTATCTTATGATGAAGATGATATGCGACTCGAAGGCTTTCGGTTTGCTGGAGCGGGCGGACCTTGAGAATTACGCCCATGATGATAATATGCCGCCCCAGCACTGGTTCTGGGACTATTCGAAAAGCGGCGGTATATGGGTGGAACACGGCGTCCACTTCTTTGACCTTATAAACTGGCTTATAGGGCCTCCGCGAGAGGTGAGAGCCGTTAATATAAAAAGATCCGGAGAAAACCTGACGGACAGGGTCCTGGGCTTTGCCCTGCATGAAGACGATGCGGTGGTCACGTACTATCACGGTTTTACGAAACCCGAGCCTTTCGAAAAAACGACGTTCTATTTTACGTTTGAAAGAGCCTATGCCGAAGTCTACGGTTGGATTCCGGTCAGGCTCGTGATAGATGCTCTGGCAACCCCGGAAACAGAAGAATTTATGGGGCGGGTGATGGAAGAAGCGAGAAAGTTTCTCCCCAGTATCGATATAGAGCTCACCATGGAAAAAATCTCCGAATACGGGGAAGGCCGGGATGTGTTCTCCGGAAGGGGGAAGAGATTCAAGGCGTCATTCCGCACCCGGTTTGAATACACCATTAAGCAGGACAGGTGGGAAGTCTACCGGGCCTGTGTAATGAGAGCCATAGATGATCTCGCCGATGCGGTTGAAGGGGTGAAGACATCTCCGGCAGTAACTTTAATTGATGCCCGTCGATCTCTGGAAATCGCCTGCAGAATGGAAGAACAGGCATTGAGATACTGATGAGGTTGGGTGTTGTCAAAAAGTTTTATGTTTTCATATTGTAATATATATAGTAAAATGGGGGGGAACAGCTTTGCCCGAAGAAAAAGCCATGCATTATGAGCAGGATCACGGAGCATTGCTTCAAATGCTCCGGGAAGCCCTCATAGGCGAACTTCAGGCCATAAATCAGTATGAACGATATGCGAGGATGACCTGTTACGCACCGGCCCGGCAGCTTTTCCAGGAAATTGCCGATGACGAAAAACATCATGTGGCTGAACTGCTGAAAATGATAACTCACTTTGATAGAAAGCAGGCAGAAGAGTTGAGAATGGTTTTTATGCATAAACCAGGAAAATATGAATAGTCCTTTCGGTAAATTCACGCAGGTTGGAAGTGTCCCAAAGGTTGGTTTTAGCATTTAAATGCGCGTGTTTTGATTTCACATGGAATATGTAGAAACACCGAACAAAGACATAGTGATTTGACCAATAGCCTGGTGATACCAGAACTTTATAATATCATGTGGGTGGGTTCCCGCCTTAATGGGTTTTTGTTGCTCCACATCCATAAATACCCTAGGGATACCCAACCTTTACAATGGCTTTTTTTATTTTAAAAACTCTAGCTCAGCGGCTGATATACTGAAAGAAGTTATTGACGTATATTTTAATAGTTAATATAATTGAATTAGTAAGAAACTATAACCAATTTGAAAAGAGTAGGAAAATGGAGAAAAAAGGCAGAAATGCAAGCTCTTTAAAAGTCTATAATAGGGCTTTGCTGCTGAATATAATCAGAAAAAACAGGGGGATATCACGGATAGAACTGGCGAAAATGACAGGTCTCACCAAGGGTGGCATAACTCCCATCATATCCGATTTGCTGAGGCTTAAAATAATCAGAGAATGCGGTACTTTTAACACCCCCAGCGGCAGAAGGCCCGTGGGGTTAGAGATAAACCCCCACAGGTTTTCGGTTATAGCCCTTGATTTTAAAAGGGTAAAGTACACCCTTGGACTGGTGAATTTCGGCGGCGAAATTGAATATGTAGAAGAATATCAGTATAGGGACGTGGACACCTTTGAGAACATTTTTGAGCAGATGTTCAGTTCCATATATGACCTGCTGATAAAAAACGAAGGCAAAAAAATTATCGGCATAGGTGTCACCGCCCCTGGTCCCCTGGACTATAAAAACGGGGTGATTGTGTGCCCGCCTAACTTTTTTGGAATGGAAAATATACCCATTAAACGCATCTTTCAGGAAAAATTCAATTTGCCCGTATATCTCGATAACAACGCCAACGCTTTCGCCTTGGCTGAAAAACACTACGGCTCGGCCAAGGATTACAGGGATTTTATTTACCTGGCGGTGGATGAAGGGATCGGAGCCGGAGTCGTAATAAATGAGACAATATACCGGGGACGAGGCGGGTTCGGCAGCGAGATAGGGCATACAACAATAGACATCAACGGCCCCAGATGTTCCTGCGGCAATTACGGTTGTGTGGAATTATATGCGTCGGTACCCAATCTGGTCAAGAGGATTGACAGCGCGGTTGCCTCCGGACGATCAAATTCGGCGTTTTTGAGTCGCATCCGGGCAAAAAGGCCGCTGGAATGGAATGACGTGCTGAAAGGCCTGAACCTGGGGGACCCCGTGTGCAGAGAACATATGGAAAAAGAAGCCGAATATCTGGGGGCTATAATAGTAACAGCCGTAAACCTGCTGGAGCCTCAGGCGGTGATAATCGGAAGCAAGCTCTCCGCCTGCGGGGAACATATTCTAAACCCCCTTAAAAAATACGTCTACGCTAGGTCTGTTACCAGGAACATCCATAAACCCGATCTTTACGCATCCAATATGTCATATGGGGCTCTGGTCGGTGGGGCTACCATGGTGATAAATCATTTTGTGGATGGAGATCTAGGAGAGTATGAAGAAATACTCTAAAATTTTTCCACAATTAGTAAGAAAGTCTAACTAAATGGAAAAATGAGGTGAAGGCCTTGGGCGAGATATCGAAGAACAACCCTGCTAAGCTGAGCCTGGACAAAGTTACCACTTATCATGTCTGGGATAGGAAAAACCTTGTCACGGTAGATGATTTGTTAAAACCCGGGATAGATCCGGCGCCCGAATACGAAAACCCCGAACTGGATGAGCTGGCCGGCCGGATCGTCCGGGCCCGGGAGAAGGGAAGGCCCGTGATCTGGTCAATGGGAGCCCATGTTATAAAATGCGGGTTATCGATGTATGTGATAGAGCTCATCAACCGGGGTGTCATCACCCATGTCGCTTCCAACGGTGCGGGAAGTATCCACGATTTTGAACTGGCCTATCTGGGGGGCACATCCGAGTATGTTCCCCGGGCTATAGAAGACGGAACCTTTGGCATGTGGGAAGAAACCGGCCGCTGGATGAACGAAGCCATAAAAGAAGGGTACCGGCAGGGATTGGGGTACGGTCAGAGCCTGGCGGTCTTTGTGGAAAAAAATAAGGACAGGTTTCCTTATCGGGACTATTGCATTTTCTATAATGCCTATAAAAAAGGCGTGCCGGCCACTTATCACGTGACCATCGGGACGGACATCATCGACCAGCACCCTAGTGCCGACTTTGCCGCCAAAGGATACACCAGCGGAAATGACTTTTTAATATTCTGCCACAGTGTCTCACAGCTGGAAGGCGGGGTGTATTTGAATTTCGGCTCGTCGGTGACAGCCCCGGAGGTCTTTCTTAAAGCCTTGTCCATCAGCAGGAACTTAGGCTACACTGTCAAAGACATAACAACTGCCAATTTCGATATTATACCCCTGGGGGATTACAGAAAGGAAGTCGGTCAGGACCATTTCCATTACTACTACAGGCCGCGGAAAAATATAGTCAACAGGCCTACCAGCCTGGGGGGAAGGGGCTTTTACATTGAAGGCAATCATAAGGCTACCATACCCAACCTGTATAACAAAATAATGAAAAGGCTTAATAGAGAGGTTTAACTTATGGACGCATACCGGGAAATTGAAAAGGTGGAACTTACTTTAAGTGAAATTCAGGACATCCTGGAGCGAATAAAGAGAGTAAAAGTTGGCGTGGTGGGTGACGGATGCTTGGACATATACTGGCATGCCGATATGACCTTAAGCCGGCTTTCAAGGGAAACCCCCCATTACCCGCTGCCGGTGGTGGAAGAGAGGCTGTCTCTGGGAGCTGCTGCCAATGTGGCCGCCAACCTGAAGAGGATCGGTGCCGGCTTTATCACCCTGCTGACAATGGTGAGTTCGGACTGGAGAGGCGGGGAATTTATTCGACTTATAAAGGAGTTGGGTATCGACGACCGAAATATTATTGTTTCTGAAAAAAGAATAACTCCCGCTTACTGTAAACCTTTGAGAAAAGGCATATCGGATGTGGTTTACGAGGATCCGCGCATTGACTTCGAAAATCTTTCGCCTCTTGCAGGCCAGGAGGAAGAAAGGGTTTTGGAAAGGTTGGACCGGCTGGCGTCCCAGGTGGATATTATTGCAGTGTGCGACCAGTTCCGGTTTGGGGTAATAACGGAGCGGGTGAGGAACAGAATTAACGAAATGGGTTCTGGAGGAAAGCTTATGGTTGTCGACAGCAGAGATAACGCTCACCTTTACAGGAACGTTATAATCAAACCCAACGATTACGAATGTGTCAAAGCAGTAAAAAAGCTTTCCTCCGCCGTTGATGCCCGGATGGACATCTTTCAATCCGCCGAAACCTTATGCCGGATAACTAAAAAGCCGGTCATCGTAACCCTGGGGGAAAGGGGATCCATCTGGGTAGAGGACGGAATCATAAAGATGGCCCCAAGCAGGCCGGAAAGCCCGCCCATCGACATTGTGGGAGCGGGGGATACCTTTTTGAGCGCCTTTTGCTGCGCTTACGGCGCGGGGATTCCCGGGGAAAAGAGTATAGGTTTTGCAAATCTGGCGTCGGCGGTGGTGGTGAAAAAACTGGGCACGACAGGTACCGCCGGCCCTGAAGAAATAATAGCGAAATCCAAGGAGTTGAATCTATAAAATGCCACAGCTTAAAGGCGGGAGTGTGAACGGTTTTGAAATCTTGAAAGACCTCCCGCAGGATTATACAGAAATAAAAATCGCTATGTTTGATTTTGACGGCACCATCTCCACTCTGAGGCAGGGATGGGAAAGTGTCATGGAAAGCTTTATGGTGGAGATGATATGCGGCGGCAATTCGCCCCAAGAATACGTGGCGAGAGAGGTCCGGCAGTATATTCAGGATTCCGCGGGTATACAGACAATATTTCAGATGAGATGGCTCTGTGAAGCTGTGAAAAGGCACGGGCTAAACCCCGTGGTCTTCGATGAGTGGGAGTATAAGGACGAATACAACAGAAGGCTTATGGAGCAGGTAGAAACCAGGGTCCGGAGGCTTATGGAGGGGAAAGCGGATCCGGAGGACTTTTTGATTGAGGGTGTGCAAGATTTCTTGAAGAGCCTTTATGAGGCAGGAGTGGAAATATATGCGGCCAGCGGTACGGACCATGAAGATGTGCTGCGGGAGGCCGAGGCTCTTGGTGTAAAAAAGTTTTTTAGAAAAATGGCGGGCGCACCCAAAAGGAAGGCCGATTGTTCCAAAGAAGCGGTGCTCAGGGAATTAATAAATGAAAAAGGTTTTGGGCAAAGACAGATTTTGATAGTCGGCGACGGAAAAGTGGAAATAAGCCTGGGCAGCGAAGTGGGCGCGGTAACCCTCGGGGTAGCTTCCGATGAAGTCCGCCGAGAGGGAATTAACCCGGTCAAAAGGCAGAGGCTAATTAAGGCCGGATGCCATGCCCTTACGGGCGACTTTAAAAATTATAAGTTGATCATGCATTGGCTCAGACTTGCTGATTAACCGGGAAGGTGAATTAGATTGAACGATAAAAAATTCATTATAGGAATAGATATCGGAGGCACCAAGTGTGCCGTAGTTTTAGCCGATTGCCAAATGAACATATATCACCGGATTGCATTCCCGACGGAAGTTGAAAAGGGGCCCAATCATACAATCGATCGCATATTGTTCGCCATCGAACAGTTGCTATCTAAAAACGGCCTGGCAAAAAACCAGATTGAAAGCATAGGCATAAGCTGCGGCGGCCCCCTGGATTCAAAAAGCGGGGTTATCCTATCGCCGCCCAATTTGCCCGGATGGGATAATATCCCAATTAAAAAAATAATTGAAGAACAAATGGGAGCCCCTGTATATCTGGAAAACGACGCCAACGCCGGAGCTCTGGCTGAGTGGACGCTGGGCGCGGGCCGGGGATGCAAAAATATGATTTTCATTACTTTTGGGACAGGCCTGGGAGCCGGACTCATCCTCAACGGCCGGCTTTACTCCGGAGCCAACGATATGGCCGGAGAAATAGGACATATTAGGCTGGCCGAAGATGGCCCCGAAGGTTACGGCAAAGCGGGCTCTTTCGAGGGGTTCTGCAGCGGCGGAGGAATAGCCAAATTAGCCCGACGGGAAATAGAAAAGAGGCTAAAAAGGGGAGAAGTCGTCGGATTTTGCCCCACCCTTGATATGGTCAAAAGCATTACGGCGAAAGACGTGGGCCTGGCGGCTGAAAGGGGTGACCCGGCAGCAGTAGATATATTGAAAATATCAGCCAGATATTTAGGGCTGGGCCTTTCCATACTCATAGACATTTTAAACCCGGAAAAGATTATCCTCGGCAGCATCTTCGTGAGGATCAGGAAATTCCTTCAGCCTGTGGCCGAAGAGGTTATAAGAAAAGAGGCTTTAGAGATTTCAGCTAAAAAATGCCTCATACTTCCCGCACAGCTTGGGGAAAGAATAGGCGATTATGCTTCCCTGTGTGTAGCGTTGAGAATTGGGAAAAAGGAGGATGGGAATGGGTAAATTGCAGGAAGACCTGGTGGAAGAACTGGCAGGGCGCTATCCCGAACTCGATTTTCTCAAAGAAAGCATTAAAGCCGCCGCAAAAGCCATAATCCGCTGTTACGAAAACGGAGGTAAGATTCTCGTTTGCGGAAACGGTGGGAGTGCCGCCGATTCGGAGCACATTGTAGGGGAATTGATGAAGGGGTTCATAAAAAAGCGCCCTTTGAAAGAAGACCTGAGGCAAAACCTGATAAATACCGGCGGCGCTTTAGGCGGAATTCTTGCGGAAAAGCTTCAGACGGCCCTGCCTGCTATATCCCTGGTTTCCCAACCGGCTTTATCCACGGCCTTTGCCAATGATGTAGATCCGGAATTGGTCTTCGCCCAGCAGGTGCTGGGGTATGGGAAAAAGGGAGACGTCCTTATAGCCCTGAGCACCTCCGGTAATTCAAAAAACGTAATCAACGCCATATATACTGCAAAAGCCCTGGGGATGGTGACTATCGGGCTTACTGGGAAAGGCGGCGGACGGATGAAGTCAGTGTGCGATATTTTACTCGATGTGCCGGCGGAACAAACGCACCGAGTTCAGGAACTGCATCTTCCGATTTATCATACCCTGTGCATGCTGGTAGAAGGTTATTTTTTTGATGATTGATTATTCCAAAGAAGGTGAGTTTAGCCGATGAGTGAAATTTTGTTGAGAGTCGAAAACATTGTTAAGGAGTTTCCCGGAGTTAAGGTGCTTAAGGGAGTCAGTTTTGAACTCAAAAAGGGCGAGGTACTGGCGCTGGTTGGAGAAAACGGCGCAGGGAAATCCACCTTGATGAAGATACTGAGCGGGGCTTACACCAAGGACTCGGGGAAGATTTATTTTGAAGGCGAAGAAGTGGAGATAAACTCCCCTAAGAAGGCTCAGCACCTGGGAATAAGCATCATTCACCAGGAATTGAACCTATGCCCGCATCTCAGTGTGGCTGCCAACATATTCCTCGGCAGAGAATTTTCGAACAAAACCATCTTAGATGAAAAGAGGCAGAATGAAGAAGCAAAGAAAATTCTAGATCTTCTGGGTATGGATATAAACCCCACGGAAAAGGTGAGAAATTTAACCGTATCAAAACAGCAAATGGTGGAAATCGCCAAGGCCATTTCCGCCAATGCCAAGTTGTTGATTATGGACGAGCCCACCTCATCCCTTTCCGAAAAAGAGATAGATGAACTTTTCAGGGTTATCAGGGATTTAAAAAATAAGGGAACTTCAATTATATACATTTCACACCGCCTGGAAGAACTGAAGAAAATTGTCGACACGGTTGCAGTGATGAGAGACGGGGAAATGGTGGCAACCTTCCAGTATAAAGATGTGACTCTGGACGAAATAATCCGGCTTATGGTGGGAAGAAAACTGGAAGAAAAGTATCCGAGGATCACTGTAGAAAGAGGTGAAAAAATCCTCGAGGTAAGAAATCTTACAAGGAAAAACGTACTCAAAGATATTTCCTTTGAGTTATATAAGGGTGAAATCCTCGGTATTGCCGGTCTGGTGGGCTCGGGCAGGACCGAGCTTGCAAGAGCGATTTTCGGCGCCGATAGGGTGGACTACGGAGAAATCCTGCTGCATGGACGGAAGGTAAAAATAAATTCGCCGGCTGATGCTATAGAAAGCGGCATAGTATATATCCCCGAAGACAGGAAGTTCAGCGGGTTGGCTCTGGGACTTTCGGTAATTTCCAATATAATGATGGCCAGTGTGGACAAGGTATGCAACCCTCTGGGTGTAATAAACAGGGCGAGGGAATTGGAAATAGGCAACAAAACCGTGAAAGATTTGAGAATTAAGACCCCTTCCTTATGGCAGAAGGTCAAAAATTTAAGCGGAGGGAATCAGCAAAAGGTCATTATAGGCCGGTGGCTGGTGAAACAACCCAGGATATTCATTTTCGATGAGCCGACCCGAGGGATTGATGTGGGGACCAAGATCGAAATCTACAACATTTTAAACCGGCTGAAACAGAAGGGTATTGGGATTATTGTAATATCATCGGAACTGCCGGAAATTTTGGGAGTGAGCGATAGGATTCTGGTCATGTGCGAAGGCCGGTTGAAAGCCGAACTGGAAGCAGGAAAGACGAACCAGGAAGAGATTATGTACTATGCAACCTTATACGATGAGGGAAGGAGAATAGCCAATGCATAATGCGGCGACGAAAACAAAAGGACTGAAAAGTCTTGTACCCCGGGATGCCGTGCAGTTTTTGTCAACTCTAAGCGGCTTGATAATACTTTCCGCCTTTTTTGGCCTCACCTCGGAGAAATTTTTAACAGTAAACAACCTGTTGACCGTAGCGTTGCAAACCGCAATAATAGCCATCATAGCCATAGGCCAGACTTATGTCATTATTACTACCGGCATAGACCTCTCAATAGGTTCTAATATAGCAATTTCGGGAATTCTGGCATCGCTTTTGATGATAAATGGGTACCCTATTCTCGTGGCAGTAACGGTGGGCTTACTGGCGGGCTTGATTGTAGGTATCATCAACGGGCTACTGGTGGTATACGGTGATCTGCCTCCATTTATCGTGACTCTCGGTACCATGAGCATTGTCAGAGGGATAGGGTTGGTCATCACCGGCGGTATCCCCATAAGCAATCTCCCCGAAGAGTTTGCGTATCTGGGAAACGGGGAGTTACTCGGCATACCCGTCCCCGTAATAATTATGGCTTTTCTGGCTCTGGTTTTTGGGTTTATTTTGGCAAGAACAAAGCTGGGCAGGTACACCTATGCTGTTGGCAGCAACTTTGAAGCCGCGCGCCTCTCTGGCATTAACATCCCCAAAACCGTGGTATCCATTTATGCCATCAGCGGCTTTCTGGCGGCCTGTGCGGGTTTGATTTTGACCGCCAGGATAGTTTCCGGTCAGCCTACGGCGGGGATGGGCTACGAACTGGATGCGGTGGCGGCTTCGGTCATCGGAGGCGCCAGCCTGATGGGAGGCGAAGGTACCATAGTCGGTACCGTTGTGGGAGCCTTCGTCATAGGTGTATTGAGAAACGGTCTGAACCTTCTCAATGTGTCCGCCTTCTGGCAGCAGATTGCCATCGGCGTGGTCATAATAGGAGCTGTGTTCTTCGACAGGAGAAAAAGAAAAAAATAAGTTTCAGGCGGCTTTTTGCCGTCTGAGTTAAACCATAACTGAAAAAGAAAAAGGGGGGATTTGGCGACGGGATACGATAGGGTAATCTATCAGCCCCTGAAATGTCACTTAAAATGAACATAAGAATGATTGGGAGGGTAAAAGGATGAAAAAAAGGTCTATCCTGACGGTTCTCTTGGTACTGGCCGTTGCAGCGGCAGTGCTTGTTTCGGGCTGCAGCAGCAAAAACAGTGGTTCTGCCGGCGACGATGCAAAGGACAAGAAATACCAGTTTGTACTGATCACCATGGATTCTCTGGACGAACACTGGCTTTCCGTGAAAGCCGGGGCCGAGGAAAAAGCTAAAGAACTGGGCAATGTCTCTTTGACCTTCAGGGCTCCTGCAGACAAATCGGATCCCAACGAACAGGTAAGAATGGTGGAAGACGCCATTAATCAAAAGGCTGACGCCATACTTCTGGCACCGCTGGATCAGAGTGCCCTGACACCCGTTGTAGAAAAAGCTTACGATGCCGGTATACCGGTGATAATCATAGACTCCCCGGTTAAAACCGACAAATATACAAGCTTTATAGCTACGGACAACCTTAAGGCCGCGGAAATGGCCGCCGATAAGCTGGCGGAATTGATTGATGGAAAAGGAAAAATAGCCATCATCAATGCTCAGCCCGGTTCTGGGACTACAATGATGAGGGAAAACGGCTTTAAGGACAGAATAAAAGAAAAATACCCGGATATTCAGATTGTAACGGTTCAGTACTCAATGGGCGACAAAGCCAAGGCGCTGAATCAGACCCTAGATATCCTGACGGCCAACCCCGATCTGGCGGCTTTTTATGCCACCAATGAAGGTTCCACCGTCGGAGTGGCCAGGGGTGTTAAAGAAAAAGGCGTGGCCGGAAAGGTAAAAGTTGTAGGGTTTGACAAATCCCAGGATATAATAAATGCATTGAACGAAGGATTAATTCAGGCTACAATGGTTCAGAATCCTTATCAAATGGGTTTCCTGGGTGTTCAGTTTGCGGTAGACGCCATCGAAGGAAAGTCGGTGGAAAAGAAAGTTGACACCGGTGTAAAGGTTATCACAAAAGACAATTTAGACGAACTGACAAAATAACAACCTTTAAGTTACCGCCAAAGACACTAATCCCCGCAGTTTTAAAATACTGCGGGGATTTTAAGTAACATAATCAGAGATCTGTAGAGAAATTACACCATTAAATAACATCTAAAGAGTGTTTACAATATATTCGAGAATTGTTATGATGTTGAACATCGGGATGGTAACAATATGTACGCGTAACATTAATGAAATCGCGCAGGGAGAAAAATGCCATGAGACGTATTAAAATTCGATATCTTGCTGCAATCCTGTTCTTTTTTTTAATGCCGTTTTACGCAGCAGCCGACCCTCCGGATATTCTATCGCCTTCCGAACAGAACCGCGTATACGTAATAGGGGGAGATGAAAATTTTCCACCTTACGAGTTTATTGTAGATGTAAACGGGAAAAAGTTGTATCGAGGTTTTAATGTGGACATTATGAAAGCTATAGCTTTGCAGACCGGGGTAGAAATAGAATTCCGCCCCACGGTCTGGGCGGATGCGTTAAAAGCTCTGGATGAAGGGAAAATAGATGCCATTCAGGGCATGAAGTATAGTGAACAGAGAGCCGCCAAGTATGATTTTTCTGACAGTTATCTAACAAATGTGCAGGCGGTCTTTGTCCTCAAAAGCTCGGGGGCGATGGTAATGGATGACTTGCGCGGGAGTAAAATTGCTGTCCAAAAAGGCGACATCGCATATCAGCGCTTTAAAGATGATCCTTCATTCGAACTGATTGTCGTCACGGACCAGGAAACGGCCTTTAATCTGCTGCTGTCAGGTGCGGTGGAAGCCGTAATAGGGAACAAATTGGCAGGACAATATTTTTTGCAGCAAAAAAGACAGTTAGGCAAGGTTAAGTTAATAGATAAAGAAATCGACCCGCAAAAATATGCCATAGTAGTAAAAAAAGGAAATAAAGAACTGCTGAAGATTTTTAATCAAGGAATTTATGAAATAAAGAGAAACGGCACATATGACAAGATTTACAAAAAATGGTTTGGGGAACCTTTGGATTATCCTTCAACTTATTATAAGAAGCGTATTTTAGTAATGTTATACATCCTGGGGTCCCTGTTTTTGGTCTTGGTTTTTATGATGTATTTTAATATTATTTTACAGAAGGAAGTAAAAAAACGCTTGGTTACTGAAAAACAGCTCATTGAAAAAATTGCTCACAAAGATAAGCTTGAGTCTCTGGTAAATCTTGTAGCAGGAATTGTTCATGAAATTCGGAATCCTCTTACATCAATTAAAACCTTTGCGGAGCTACTCCCTGAAAAATATGACAATCCGCTATTCAGGGAAAAAATCAGCATTTTCGTACCACAAGAGATTGAAAGGATAAATTCGATCTTAAATAATCTTCTGGATTATGCTAAACCGCGTAAACCGCTGCCGCAAAACGTCAATCTGTTGAATCTTGTAAAAAATACTCTGGTTTTATTTGATACAATTTGCGAAAAAAATAAAGTAAATATAACGGTTGACATAATGAAGGATTTGAGCGTGTATATTGACCGGCAACAATTGCAGCAGGTGTTTATCAATATTATACTGAATGCTGTCGAAGCAATGGAGGACAAGCCCCTCCGGGAAATTTTTATAACTGCCGAACAGAAAGACGGCGAAGTTGTAACAATTTTTAAGGACAGCGGTAGGGGTATCAAAAGGGATGATTTGAAGAAGATTTTCGATCCATTTTTCACCACGAAACCGTCGGGGACAGGTCTGGGACTTGCCGTAAGCTATCAGATAATAAAGGAGAATAACGGCAGTATCTGGGTTGAAAGCACACCGGACGTGGGGACAAAAGTTTTTGTAAGCCTGCCACGGCAAAGGGAGGCGGAATGAATAATATGTATAAATTATTGATAATAGACGATGACGAAGCCATATGTTCTTCTCTCGAATTTGCCCTTGAAAATGACTATATTGTCTATACCGCTCTTAATGAGGAGAGAGCGCTGGCCATCATGACGGCGGAAGAATTCGACATAATTTTGCTGGACCTGAAACTCGGCGACTGCAACGGTCTGGAGACGCTTATAAAAATAAAAAAAATAAGTCCCGCCAGCGCTGTAATTATAATGACGGCCTACGGGAGCATAGAGTCTTCAGTAGAAGCCATGAAAAACGGGGCTTTTTACTATATAACGAAGCCCATTGAATTAAAGGCGCTTAAAGCTCTTTTTCTAAAGGCCCTAGAATATCGAAAGCTTAAGTCTAAAGTGGAATATTTGAATGATAAACTGGTGGCGGAATATCAGCTTTCTGGATTAGTTGGCTGCTCGCCTGATATGCAGCGTGTTTTCGGTTTAATTGAAAAAGTAAAAAATATCGACTCAAATGTATTAATAACGGGGGAAAGCGGCACGGGCAAAGAACTCGTGGCACGAGCCATTCATTTTAATGGAATCCGCAGAAGCGAGCTCTTTGAAGCTATTAACTGTGCTACCATCAATCCCAACCTGCTGGAGAGCGAACTTTTCGGTTATGAAAAGGGAGCATTTACAGGTGCTGTCCACAGCAAGAAGGGAATTTTCGAGATAGCAAATCACGGCACCCTTTTTTTAGACGAAATATGCGAAATGGATATCAACTTACAGGCAAAATTGCTACGGGTAGTGCAGGAAAAAGAGGTTATCCCGATCGGCTCTGAAAAACGCAAAAAAATAGACGTGCGGATCATTTGCGCGACGAACAGAGATATAAAAAGAAGTATCGGAAGGTCGTTTTCGAGAGGATTTATTCTTTCGTCTCAATGTTATAAATATTCATATCCCACCATTACGAGAACGCTGCGAGGATATACCACTCCTGATCAGCTATTTTATCGAAAAATACAATAAAAAAATGGGTAAAAACGTAGAGGGTATAGAAAAAGATGCTTTGAATATTTTATGCGGTTATCAGTTCAAAGGTAATGTGAGGGAGCTTCAGAATATTTTGGAAAGGGCGATCGTGCTTACCGACAAAAACATTTTAAGTATGGACGATCTGCCTTCTGAAGTAATACTGGGCTCAAACCCGATTTCCAGAGAAGAGAGAAATCTTATCCCAGTCTATATAGGGGAAGATCTACAAACTGTAGAAAAAAAAGTGATACTCCAGACCCTGAAGTTCTTCAAAGGGAACAGAAAGGAGACGGCTAGGGTTTTAAACATCAGTGAGCGCAATCTTCGCTATAAAATCAAGGAGTACACAGGGGAAAAAGAGGATGGCACGCGGCAAAATTTGCAGGGGCGGCAAAATTAACCGCCCAAGCAGAGCAGGACGAAAAATGGCGGGACCGGTGCAGGGTATGGGAACGACCTCTGAAATACTCTGTTTATCAGGATAGACAGTTTTCTAAGAGACGCATTTTCTCTATAAATGCGTCTTTTTTATGTGCGCCCGGCATGGGCGTTAACTCGGTGGTGAAAGTCCACTGCAGGCGAGGCAGCACTAGCCTGCTAGCCGAAGGCAAGGGTGTCCACTGCGAGGTGGAATCTGAAGGAAGTTGGAGGCAAAGCCACGGCCTGATGAACAAGAACCCCATAGGAGGCTAGACCGTTCGGATGAGCTGGCATAACACAGCGAAATCCCAGGCTGCCAAGGGGCGGTAGAGTATATGGGGCGGGCGCGGGGCGAAGGTTAACGCTCTTACCCGGGGAGGCCTGCCGGTAACGCCAGGTAAAGCTGGTAACCCGTGCTGAAAGGCACAGCTGAACCGGCAGGAGTCAGCA
>NZ_VNHO01000036.1 GCF_008124715.1 Thermosediminibacter litoriperuensis
GAGAAGAAAGCAAAAGCGATTCCCTGAGTAGCGGCGAGCGAAAGGGGAGGAGCCCAAACCCATCATGTGTAGAAGGCCGTCGCCGTTGCATGATGGGGGTTGAGGGAGTGCCGGGCCTGAACGACGGTAGGGCGAGGCGAGCTGAAGGGGTAGCCGAACACCGCTGGAAAGCGGGGCCGCAGGAGGTGACAGCCCTGTAGGCGAAACTCTGACAGCCGTCTGGCACATCCCGAGTACCACGGGACACGTGGAACCCCGTGGGAAGCAGGGAGGACCATCTTCCAAGGCTAAATACCACCTTGCGACCGATAGCGCATAGTACCGTGAGGGAAAGGTGAAAAGAACCCCGGGAGGGGAGTGAAAAAGAACCTGAAACCGTGTGTCTACAAGCAGAGGGAGCGCAAGCGACCTCGTACTTTTTGCAGAACGGACCGGCGAGTTACTGTGCCAAGCGAGGTTAAGGGGCAAGAGCTCCGGAGCCGAAGCGAAAGCGAGTCTGAAGAGGGCGACAGTTTGGCGCAGTAGACCCGAAACCGCGTGATCTACCCATGGCCAGGGTGAAGCGGAACTAACCTTCCGTGGAGGCCCGAACCATGTTGACGTTGAAAAGTCATGGGATGAGCTGTGGGTAGGGGTGAAATGCCAATCGAACGCGGAGATAGCTGGTTCTCCCCGAAATAGCTTTAGGGCTAGCCTCAACTGGACCTGTCCGGAGGTAGAGCACTGAATGGGCTAGGGGCCGAGAGGTTACCGAACCCTATCAAACTCCGAATGCCGGGCAGAGGTTAGTTGGGAGTCAGACTGTGGGGGATAAGCTTCATAGTCGAGAGGGGAACAGCCCAGACCGTCAGCTAAGGTCCCGAAGTAAGCCTAAGTGGGGAAGGATGTGGCACTGCTGAGACAACCAGGATGTTGGCTTAGAAGCAGCCATCATTTAAAGAGTGCGTAATAGCTCACTGGTCAAGCGGTGCTGCGCCGAAAATGTAACGGGGCTAAAGGCTTACACCGAAGCTGCGGATGGTGACCGAAAGGTCATCGTGGTAGGGGAGCGTTCCTGCTGGGCAGAAGCTTAACCGTAAGGTTAGGTGGACTGGTAGGAAGTGAGAATGTCGGTATAAGTAGCGAGAGGCAGGTGAGAATCCTGCCCGCCGAAAGCCTAAGGATTCCTGAGGAAGGCTCGTCCGCTCAGGGTTAGCCGGGGCCTAAGCCGAGGCATGGAATGCGTAGGCGATGGACAACGGGTTGATAATCCCGTGCCACCCGAGACCGATTGAGCGAAGGGGTGACGCAGGAGGGTAGGCCGAGCGCGCGGTTGGTAGAGCGCGTCCAAGCCCAAAGGCAAGCCGGATAGGCAAATCCGTCCGGTGGTGCTGAAGGGTGACGGGGAGGGAAATAAAAGTACCGAAGCGGCTGAACCCATACTGCCCAGAAAAGCCTCTAGCGAGGTCAAGGGTGCCCGTACTGCAAACCGACACAGGTAGGCGAGGAGAGAATCCTAAGGCGAACGGGAGAACCCTCGTTAAGGAACTCGGCAAACTGACCCCGTAACTTCGGGAGAAGGGGTGCCCTAGTAACTGGTAGGAAACTGCTGGTGAACGGGTCGCAGAGAATCGGCCCAAGCGACTGTTTAGCAAAAACACAGGTCTCTGCTAAGGAGGAATCCGACGTATAGGGGCTGACGCCTGCCCGGTGCTGGAAGGTTAAGGGGAGGGGTTAGCGGGAGACCGCGCAGCCTCGAACCGAAGCCCCAGTGAACGGCGGCCGTAACTATAACGGTCCTAAGGTAGCGAAATTCCTTGTCGGGTAAGTTCCGACCCGCACGAAAGGCGTAACGACTTGGGCGCTGTCTTGACGAGGGGCCCGGCGAAATTGTAGTATGAGTGAAGATGCTCATTACCCGCAGCTGGACGGAAAGACCCCGTGGAGCTTTACTGTAGCCTGATATTGGATTTCGGCATTGGATGTACAGGATAGGTGGGAGGCGTAGAACCTGACTCGTCAGGGTCAGGGGAGCCGACGGTGGGATACCACTCTTTCAATGCTGGAGTTCTAACCTCAAGCCGTAAGCCGGCTGGGGGACAGTGTCAGGTGGGCAGTTTGACTGGGGCGGTCGCCTCCTAAAGGGTAACGGAGGCGCCCAAAGGTCACCTCAGCGCGGTTAGGAATCGCGCGGTGAGTGCAAAGGCATAAGGTGGCCTAACTGCGAGAGAGACATCTCGAGCAGTGTCGAAAGACGGGCTTAGTGATCCGGCGGTACTGGATGGGAAGGCCGTCGCTCAACGGATAAAAGCTACCCCGGGGATAACAGGCTGATCTCCCCCAAGAGTCCACATCGACGGGGAGGTTTGGCACCTCGATGTCGGCTCGTCGCATCCTGGGGCTGGAGTAGGTCCCAAGGGTTGGGCTGTTCGCCCATTAAAGCGGCACGCGAGCTGGGTTCAGAACGTCGTGAGACAGTTCGGTCCCTATCCGCTGCGGGCGCAGGATACTTGAGGGGAGCCGCCCCTAGTACGAGAGGACCGGGGTGGACGGACCGATGGTGTACCAGTTGTCTCGCCAGAGGCACAGCTGGGTAGCCAAGTCCGGAAGGGATAAGCACTGAAAGCATCTAAGTGCGAAGCCCCCCCCCAAGATTAGGTATCCCACCCGAAAGGGGTAAGACACCGGGGAGACGACCCGGTAGATAGGCCAGGGGTGTAAGGGTTGTAAGGCCTTGAGCCGACTGGTACTAATCAGTCGAGGGCTTGACCAAAGAAAACATACCCACTGTGTGATTTTGAGGGTGTAGTATTGACACAGAGGAAAAGATGTAATAAAATAAGTTATGTGCGAAAGGGAAAAAGAGATTTCGGTGGCCATAGCGGAGGGGAAACACCGGTTCCCATTCCGAACACACAGGTTAAGCCCTCCAGCGCCGATGGTACTGGGGAGGTCCCCCGGGAGAGTAGGTCGCCGCCGAAATCTTAAAACAATAAAATAAAGTTAGCTTAATGGTGTTCCTCGATAGCTCAGCGGTAGAGCATCCGGCTGTTAACCGGAGGGTCGTAGGTTCGAATCCTACTCGAGGAGCCATTTTATTTTTATGTAATAGTCCTGGTCAATAATTTCTTGTTAAAAAGGAAAAATAAAAAATCTTTCAGGGTGAGTGTGAGTCCGGTAAACGGGCTTTTTTTGTTACTAAAATGAAGGTTTTTCTTCATATGACAATACAAGCCATTGCCGTATCATGGCGATAAAAAGGCAGTATATATAAGATACAGAGTTAAGATGACATAAAATAGTTATTGTAAACAAAATAGTAAAAGATATGATCATATATCGATTTTGCGGGAAGTCCATTATCTATGGTATACTTTTAGCAACTCTTCTTCGGTCTCTCAAGGGAAAAGGAGGGGTAACCATGAAAAAAACGGTACTAAAAATTTTATTGTTGACTATTTTATGCTTTTTACTCATTGTACCGCCTGTAATGGCACTCACCCTAGGAGATCGGCTACTTAAACAGGGCTGCAAGGGAGAGGATGTGGCTCAGCTGCAGTACAGGCTAAACAGTCTTGGATTCTGGTCCGGTAAAGTGGACGGCATATTCGGACCGCTAACAAAGAATGCCGTAATAAGGTTTCAGAAGTCGAGAGGAATTAAGGTTGACGGGATTGTCGGCCCTCAAACCCTTAAGGCCATGGGGGTTAGCAAAACCTCCAGATCGAGTGTCGGAAAGTTCTCGGCCCGGGACGTAGAACTGCTTGCAAAATTGGTTTACGCAGAAGCGCGAGGCGAGCCGTACATCGGACAGGTGGCTGTGGCTGCTACCGTCCTGAACAGGGTCAAAAGTCCTGACTACCCGAATACAATTCCCGGCGTAATTTTTCAGAAGGTCAATGGGTATTACCAGTACTGTACTGTCAGCGACGGGCAAATAAACTTAACTCCCAACGAGACCGCAAGAAGAGCAGTTCAGGATGCACTGGCAGGGTATGACCCGACGGGCGGAGCTATAGGATTTTATAATCCTGCCAAGACCAGCAATGCGTGGGTGAGATCCCGCCAGTATATGACTACTATAGGAAATCACGTTTTTTATAAATAACGAAAGGTATAGCAACGGGGGGTCTAAAGGGCCCTCCTTTGCTACTTAGAATATTGACTTTTCCTGGATAATCTATGATAATAACAAGTGTATCACATTACTGAAGTTAGATCGGGGTGCCCGAGCTGATGAACCTTAACGAGTTTCTCACTGTAGAAAAAGCCTCCGAATGTTCTTTGACAATTAAAAAATCAAAATTTATATCCAGCGTTAGGCCTGTTTCATCCATCCGGGAGGCGGAAGAATTCATCAATTCCGTGAGAAAAGACCGCTGGAATGCGACTCACAACGTCTACGCATACTGTGTCGGTCTGGGCAACGATGAAATCCAGAAGTCCAGCGACGATGGTGAGCCTAGTGGCACTGCGGGCAGACCTACGCTGGAAGTTATACGGTCTATGGGGCTGAAGAATGTGGCCGTGGTTGTGAGCAGGTATTTCGGGGGTACGTTGCTGGGGGCGAGTGGGCTGGTAAGAGCTTACAGCCAAAGTGCGAAGATAGGACTGGAAAAGTCAGGTATAATAAAAATGATAAGGTGCAACGAATACCTTATAACAGTAGATTACGCCCAGCTGGGCAGGATGGAGGTAGCCCTGAGAAATAATAATTTTTTGATCGGGGATGTGAATTACGGAGAAAAGGTAAAGATGCGAGTCTATGCTCCAGTGAGCGAAATCGTCAGATTTGAAAACTGTGTCAAAGAGCTGGGTGTTGACATAGCTAGGGTAGATCTTGTTAAGACCTGTTTTGTGAAATTCCAACCTTGAGACTTAAGGAGAGGTAGTCATATGGAAATAGCAAAGGTGTGCGACTCTCTGGTGGATTGGCTGAGGGAAAGAATCAACGAGGCGGGGGCACGAGGAGCTGTTTTTGGCCTGAGCGGCGGTATCGATTCAGCTGTAGTGGGCGCTCTGTGCAAAAGGGCATTTCCCAAAAGCTGTCTTGGCCTTATTATGCCGTGTTACAGCAATTTAAAAGATGAAGAGGACGCAGTAAAGGTGGCAGAAAAGTTTGGCATTCCGTATAAAAAAATCGTATTGAACAGCGTTTACGACGAGTTTTTGAATATTCTCGATAAGTCTGACGACAAAATGGCTATTGCCAACATTAAGCCTCGACTGCGTATGATAACCCTGTATTATTACGCTGCTTTAAACAATTATCTGGTGGTGGGGACGGGGAATAAAAGCGAGCTGACGGTGGGATATTTCACAAAATACGGTGATGGAGGAGTGGACCTGCTGCCGTTGGGTAATCTGGTTAAAAAGCAGGTCCGGGGCCTGGCCGTTTATCTTGGAATTCCTCAGGATATAATAGAAAAACCTCCTACAGGGGGTCTTTGGGAAGGCCAGACCGATGAAGGTGAAATGGGCATAACTTATGAAGAACTGGACAATTATATCCTGACCGGAAGGGCGAAGCCCGAAATCGAAGAAAAAATCAAAAGCATGAATCGCAAAAGTGAGCACAAGAGGAAATTGCCCCTTAAACCAGCCTTCTAGCCGGTGCTCAAAGGAAGCAATCAACCATGTAATTTTTATATTTTAAATAAAGTGCTTTTTTGCTAAAATATTTGAGGAGTTTTTGACAAAGGGGGTATTTCGCATGTCAGGACATTCCAAGTGGGCCAATATAAAACACAAGAAAGCGAAAATGGATGCTCAAAAGGGCAAGCTATATACAAAGCTCAGCAAGATGATTATAGTAGCCGTTCGGGAGGGAGGGCCCGACCCCAACGCTAATTCGAAGCTGAGAGACATAATAGAAAAAGCAAGGGAAGCCAACATGCCAAATGACAACATAATGAGGGCGATCAAAAGAGGCAGCGGCGAACTGGGCAGCGGAAACCTGGAAGAGGTGTTGTATGAGGGCTACGGTCCGGGCGGTGCGGCGGTTCTTCTGGAAGTAATGACGGACAACAGAAACAGGACCGCTGGAGAACTCCGCCATATTTTTGACAAATACGGGGGCAATTTAGGAGAAGCCGGGTGCGTTGCGTGGATGTTTGAAAAAAAGGGGCTTATAATAATAGAAAAAAGCAGCGGCATAGATGTAGACGGGGTTATGATGCTGGCGATAGAAGCGGGTGCAGAAGATGTGGAAGAACAGGAGGATTCGATAGAAATAACGACATCCACCGAACGGTTTGAAGCAGTGAGGAATTTCCTCCAAGAAAAAGGTGTAGAACTGTCTACGGCGGAGATTACCTACCTGCCCAAAACCACTTTAAACCTTTCGGCAAAAGACAGCGAGATGATGGAAAAATTACTGGAAGCCCTTGATGACCACGATGACGTTCAGAACGTGTACACGAATTACGAATCAGATGAGTAAAGGTATAATTTTACTGATAAAGAGGCATACTATTCCTCCGAAGAGCTGCAAGGAGGAATAGGTATGCCTAAAAAAGTGCTTTTGTACAGCCTTTTGATTCTGTTTTTTCTCGTAATTAGCTTCGGGTATGGGTTTTTTTTAAGTTTTCTTGATTTTAATAAAACGCAGGACATGGAAAGGATTTCCGGGAACACCGAAGCTCTCCAGCTGCCCGAAGAAAAGCTGAACCCGGGCGCCAAGATCGTTTTCGTAACCCGATATAGGGGTTGCGGTCACGAGTTGCAGAAAGAAAACTCAGCAGATGACAAGTTTCTGGGGTACACCAAGACCCAGTTGCAAGAGGAATTTAAGGAGTGGAAGGTCGAGAGCTTTTCAAGCAGTCAGGTGATTTTGAAAAGAGAAGTGGACGGTATATGCGAAAATCACTACTATATTGGGCTTTACGATGGATACGTAGCCCTTTTCCAGGGCGAGCCGGGGAAAAATTCAAAGGTCCTTGAAAAAACCGATATACCAGCGGAGATTTTGAAGGAAGAAGACCGCAGGCTACTCGAGAATGGTATAATTATAAATAGCAGGGACGAGTTTTTAAAGATACGCGAAGGCCTTACTCATTAATTTTTAAATTTCCTTGAGACCACGTCTTGAGGAAATGTTTTTTTATTTATAGAGGAAATTAAAAGGCCTGTGTCGAAATAGACAATCGGGTGATTTTATGGTTATAATGGGAATAGATCCTGGAATAGCCATCAGCGGTTACGGGGTAGTTTGCTGTAACGGGATGGAGTTCGAAGTTTTGGATTTCGGAGTCCTGAAGACTGAATCGCGCCTTTCCACTCCGGAAAGACTAAAAGTTATTTATGAGGGTTATTTAAATTTAATTGAAAAATATGAGCCCGCAGCAATTGCTGTAGAAGAGCTTTTTTTCAATAAAAACGCTAAGACCGCCATTGTAGTGGGACAGGCGAGGGGTGTCGCCCTGCTTGCAGCGGCATCAAGGAATATAAAGATATACGAGTACACGCCGCTGGAAGTGAAGCAGGCCGTCGTTGGGTACGGTCGTGCCGAAAAGATGCAGGTTCAGGAAATGATCAGGGTGCTCCTGAATTTAAAAACCATCCCCAAACCGGACGATGCCGCCGACGCGCTGGCGGTAGCCTTGTGCCATGTAAATTCGTTAAAGCTGAAACGTTACATAACGCAGAATACAGATTTAAAAGAGGTTGAGAAATGCTGGACTACATCAAAGGAAGGTTAAGGGATATCGGCCCCAATTTTGCGATTTTGGATGTGGCGGGGTTAGGGTTTCGCTGTCTAATATCGCTTAACACGTACAATAAAATAAAACTTTTAAAAAATTCGAAGGTAATGCTCTATACGTGTCTGCATGTAAAAGAAGAAGGAGCAGAGCTTTTCGGATTCTCTGAACTTTACGAGCGGGAAGCCTTTATACTGTTGAACAGGGTGTCCGGTGTGGGCCCGAGGGTGGCTCTTTCGATTCTCTCATGGCTGGAACCGAAGCGATTGAAGTCCATCATAATGTCTGGTGATGTAAAAACCCTCACATCGGTACCGGGTGTAGGCAATAAAACAGCCCAGAAAATCATATTTGAATTAAAGGATAAGGTAAAAAACCTGCCGCCAGAAACGGAACCGCAGACCGGACAGGCGGCGTTATGGGAAGCCAGGGAGGCGCTTTTAGCCCTTGGATTTAGTGCCGGCGAGGTACGGCAGGTTTTAAATGAAACTGAAGCAGGTACAACCGTGGAGGAAATAATTTCTAGCGCTCTAAGGCGCCTTGCGAGAGAGGGGTGAAGTCGAACTTGAAAGAAAGACTCGTAACACCGCTGCTGAAAGGAACGGATGAATCCGAATTCGAGGTTGGGCTTCGCCCCGTAAGTTTTGATGATTATATAGGCCAGGATCAGGTTAAGGATAGCTTGAAAATTTTTGTCAAAGCAGCCCTCAAGCGAGGTGAGCCGTTGGACCATGTTCTGTTGTACGGCCCTCCAGGCCTGGGGAAAACGACTTTGGCTTACATAATCGCCAGGGAACTCGGGGTGAATATAAAAATAACGTCCGGTCCGGCAATAGAGAGGCCCGGAGATCTGGCGGCTGTTCTTACCGGCCTTGAAGAGAGAGACCTCCTGTTTATCGATGAAATCCACCGCCTTCACCCCGCCGTTGAAGAAATATTGTACCCTGCGATGGAGGATTTTGCGCTGGATATAATAATCGGCAAGGGCCCCGGCGCGCGGTCCATCAGACTGAATCTCAGACCCTTCACCCTTGTGGGGGCTACCACCAGGGCGGGAGCATTGACATCTCCCCTGAGGGACCGGTTCGGCATTCGCTGCCACCTGGATTTTTACAAAAAACAGGAACTGGTCAAGATACTGCTGAGGTCTGCAAGAATACTGAACATAGGCCTGGACGAACAGGCGGCTGAAAGGATCGCCGCCTGTTCCAGAGGCACCCCCAGGATAGCAAACAGGCTGCTTAAACGCATACGAGATTACGCTCAGGTGAAGGCGGAGGGCGTCATAACCGAAGAGGTAGCTATAGAAGGACTCAAACTCCTCAAGGTGGATTCCTGCGGACTCGACCAGGATGACAGGCGGCTCCTTAAGACAATAATAGAAAAGTTCGGAGGAGGGCCTGTAGGTATAGATTCGATAGCCGCGGCTCTGAACGAGGAAGCTTCCACAATCGAAGACATTTATGAACCCTATCTCATCCAGGAAGGATATATTGTGCGCACGGCCAGAGGAAGAATAGCGTCGGACAAAGCCTACGAACACCTGGGGATAGAAAGGAAAAAATCCGAAAGGGAGGGATAGGATGTTCAGCTCTTTCGGAAAAATCCTGATATTAACGGGGTTATTGATGGTAGTAACGGGCGGCGTTTTTTTGCTGATTTCGAGTATGGGGCTTGGCAAGCTCCCAGGAGACATAGTTGTCAGGAGGGGGAATTTCGTCTTTTACTTTCCCCTGGCGACGGGTCTGGTTTTAAGTCTTATCCTTACATTAATTTTAAACATTATCAGAAGATGACCGGGGGTTCAGTATGAGGAAACTGTTATTACCGTTGCTTGCTTTATTGATGATTGTCGCCGGTGCGGCGTACGACCGGGCAAGGGCTGAGACAAGATTGCCCGGCGTTATCCGAGTTGGGCTATTTTATGATAAAACGGCCGGTACTTCTTACACGCTGGTATCACCCGACGGGTTTGTGGTCGGTATAAAAAAGCATGAGTCTTTTATCCCCGTGCAGAACGTACCCGAAAAAAAATTAAACGTGAGGCTGGTAGACGTCCAGCACGGATCGGTGCCCGCCCTGGGTGTTATGAACGGATTAAGGATGTCGGGCAAGCATCTAGAATTTAAAGGAGACTCTGCTTCTCAGGGGTTTGTTCTTCCCCTTCCGTCGGAAAGCCCTCTTTATGTCGCCAGTGGCCGTGAAGGCGGGATAATTTCGTTGAACGGCAAGAATTACAGGGGTGTAATAGAATTCCTGCCGGCGTCTAACGGCGGGATAACCGTAATCAATGAATTGGGGCTGGAAGAATACCTTTACGGCGTCCTGCCCAACGAAATGCCGCCGTCATGGCCGATGGAGGCTCTGAAGGCCCAGGCAGTGGCTTCAAGGACTTATGCGGTTAATAATATATTGAAGGGGAAAAAATTAGGCTTCGACGTAACATGTGACTCGAGCGACCAGGTTTACGGCGGGTATGATTCCGAAAACCACCGGACCAATGAAGCTGTGAATCAGACAAGAGGGCAGGTCCTGGTATACAAAGACGAGCCCATTCTGGCTTTATATCATTCGAACAGCGGAGGTGTCACCGAAGACAGCGGCGATGCCTTCGGCACCGAGCTGCCCTACTTGAAATCTGTTAAAGATGAATTTAGTCTTCAGAGCCCTAACAGTACCTGGACGGTAAAAATTCCTAGAGTTCAGGCGGGCGGTTTCGGAACGATATACGATTTGGCGGTAATGGAAAAAAGCGAGTCAGGCCGGGTCAAAAAAATGCTCGTAAGGGGGAGTTCCGGAGACAGGGTGCTATCGGCGAAGGACATTAGGGCTGCTTTCCAATTGAAGAGTAACCTTTTTGAAATCAAAACCGACGCGATGGTGTATGTAACAGTTAATGGCCAGGAGAGAAAATCTCTGTACCAACTTGAAGGGGTGTCAGTAGTTTCCGGTAGCCGTAAGTCCGTGTTATCTGCCGGCGGGGTAGCGTATCTTGCGGGTTCGGACAGGTCCAGAAAGGTGCCGGTTACAGTTCAGTATTATGAGTTTCAGGGCAGAGGTTATGGACACGGGGTCGGTATGAGTCAGTGGGGAGCCAAGGTTATGGCTGAACAGGGATACAATTACAGGGACATACTGTTTTACTATTATAATAACGTGGACTTAGCCGCAGATTTTTGATAAGGAGAAGTAGATGGGCTGTGGATGTAAAGGAATTTTACTACGAGCTCCCGGAAGAGTTGATTGCCCAGGAGCCGCTGGAAAAAAGGGATACATCGCGGTTAATGGTGGTAAAAAGAGATACCCGGATTTTCGAGCACAGGATCTTTGAGGATATAACAGAATACCTGGAAGAGGGGGATTGCCTTGTTTTAAATGATACCCGGGTTATACCTGCAAGACTGCTGGGCGTAAAAAAGGATACCGGAGGCAGGATGGAATTCGTGCTTTTAAAAAGGATCAAGGGCAATACCTGGGAAGTACTGGTAAAGCCCGGCAGGAGGGCGCGGATAGGATCGGTATTCGTATTCGGAGACGGACGACTGCTGGCAAAGGTGCTGGATTATACCGATGCAGGCGGACGCATAGTGGAGTTTTACTACGACGGCATATTCGAAAAGGTCCTGGATGAGCTTGGCCGGATGCCGGTTCCACCTTATATAAAAAAAGAGTTGAAGGACAGGGAAAGATACCAGACTGTGTACGCGCGCAACCCGGGGTCTGCCGCCGCCCCCACGGCGGGCTTGCATTTTACCGAAGAACTGTTGAGAAAAATAGAACAAACCGGCGTAAAAATCTGCTACATTACCCTCCATGTGGGGCTCGGGACCTTCAGGCCTGTTAAGGTGAGGAATGTAGAACAGCACAAGATGCACCACGAATACTTTGAGGTCGGCAGCCATGCCGCTGAGACTATAAATAGGGCAAAGGAAGGCGGCAAAAGGGTCATTGCGGTGGGAACGACTTCCACCAGAACTCTGGAGACCGTTGCCGACGAAAAGGGATTTGTAAAAAGCGTTAGCGGGTGGACGGACCTTTTCATTTATCCCGGTTATCGCTTTAAAGTAGTGGACGGTATGGTAACCAATTTTCACCTTCCGGAATCCACCCTGCTCATGTTGGTCTGCGCCTTTGCCGACCGTGATTTAATCATGGCAGCGTACCGTGAGGCTATCGATAAAAGGTATAGATTCTATAGTTTTGGCGATGCCATGCTTATAATTTAGGAGGCGGATAAATGAAAGATAAAGCTGGCAAATATATAATAAAAGGGGTTTTTATTTTAGAAGTAGTGCTTGCAATATTTATCGTCTTCGGCGTAATAGTTGGTTCTGTAGATCTTTTCAGGTATTTTAAAATGATATATTTAACACCTCCGTTACAGACGTTTTCACTGTTAAAAACTTTTCTGGGCCACACGCTGCTGCTGGTAATAGGTCTTGAGCTGGTTATAATGCTGGTGCAGCACACGCCGTCAAGCGTTATCGAGGTTTTGCTTTTTGCAACGGCCAGAAAGATGATTATAGAAGCTACGACAATGTTCGATCTTTTCCTGGGAATAATATCCATAGGCGGGTTGTTTGCAATCAATAAAATTTTCGCTCCCGGGAAGACAATCGGTGAAGAAGGCTTAGGGTCCGAGAGCGAGGGAACAGGTAAAGAGTACAAACTAGAGGATGATGTGAAATGAAATTCAAATCATTAAAACGGGCCGAAGACTGTAACGCGAGAACGGGGCTTCTCGAAACACCGCACGGTGTAATAGAAACACCGGTTTTCATGCCCGTTGGAACGCAGGCTACGGTCAAAACCATGACTCCCGAAGAACTGGAACAAATAGGGGCAAAAATCATACTCAGCAACACTTACCACCTTTACCTTCGCCCGGGTCACAGGATAATTGAAGAAGCCGGCGGGCTGCACAGATTTATGAACTGGAAGGGCTCCATACTTACCGACAGCGGTGGATATCAGGTATTCAGTTTGGGCGAGTTGAGAGAGATAAGAGAAGAAGGTGTAACTTTCAGGTCGCACATCGACGGCTCCCTACACTTTATAAGCCCTGAAATGTCGATAGAAATCCAGAATTCCCTTGGAGCCGACATCATAATGGCTTTCGACGAATGCATCCCCTATCCCGCTACCTATGAATATGTAAAAAACTCAGTGGAACGGACGACGCGGTGGGCGGAAAGGTGCAGGAAGCACCATAAGAACGAAAAGCAATCCCTTTTC
Source organism: Thermosediminibacter litoriperuensis (assembly GCF_008124715.1). GTDB lineage: Bacteria > Bacillota > Thermosediminibacteria > Thermosediminibacterales > Thermosediminibacteraceae > Thermosediminibacter > Thermosediminibacter litoriperuensis. Next base: position 12,915 of record NZ_VNHO01000036.1, read on the forward strand.
GGCATAGTACAGGGAGGTCTTTATAAAGACCTCAGGGAAAAAAGCGCCAGGGACCTGGTTTCTATGGACTTTAAAGGCTATGCAGTGGGAGGATTGAGCGTTGGAGAGCCGAAAGAGTATATGTACGAGGTACTGGATTATACGGTTCCCCTGTTACCGGAAGATAAACCCCGGTACCTTATGGGAGTCGGTTCTCCCGATGCGATATTTGAAGGCATAATAAGGGGAATAGATATGTTCGACTGTGTCCTGCCTACCAGAATAGCCCGGCATGGAACAGTTTTTACGGCCAGGGGCAAACTAGTTGTAAGAAACGCCGCCTACGCTAGAGATTTCTCACCTCTGGACCCCGAGTGTGATTGTTATGTCTGTAAAAATTACACCAGAGCCTATATAAGGCACCTCCTCAACGCCAACGAGATTCTGGGTATAAGACTGACCACCGTTCACAATCTGTACTTTTTATTGACGCTGATGGAGAAGATACGCCGGGCGATAGAAGGAGGTTATCTTTTAGAATTCAAGCAGGAATTCTTTAAAGAGTTCGGTTACGATTAAGAGGATTTTTAAATTCTGTATAGAAATTTAGTATTAAATTATTTTGAAAGAAGGGTGTGGTTGTACTTGAACACATCGCTTTTTATTCAACAATTCGGACCATTAATACTGATATTCGCTATCTTTTACTTTCTGATCATAAGGCCCCAGCAGAAGAGGGAAAAAGAACGCAGGAACATGCTAAACAGCTTACAAGAAGGTGACGAAATCATAACAATAGGAGGCATTTTCGGGCGCATTTTGAACATTAAAGACGATGTGGTGACCCTGGAGGTTGGCGATAAAGTTAAAATTAAGGTGACAAGATCAGCCATTGGAAACGTGATCAAAAAAGCTGAAAAAGAGACGTAATAAAATTCGAGTTCCTGTCATATTCAACCTCCTGCTCTAAATAAAGTAGTAATAGAAAGGGAGGTTGAATTTTTATGAAAACTCTTTCCGGCGAAAAAAGGTTGAATGTTTTTCAGGTATTCAGGGGAATATTAAACGCCTATCTACTCACGATATTTTTATTCCTTGCGTTGAGCGGAGTGTTGTATTTCACCGCGATCTCTGAAGACATAATACCTAAGGCGGTCATTGTGATAGGCGCGCTGAGTATAGCCATTGGCAGCCTGAATGCCACAAGGGACCTGGATTATGCCGGATGGCTTCACGGAGGGCTCATAGGTCTGTTGTACGTAGGAATTATAATGATTTTGAGGTTTTTTATCGCCCGGGAAGCAGGTTATGATGCTGGTACGTTCGTCGATTTACTTATGGGGTTCCTGATTGGAGCCCTTGCCGGAGCGATAGGAGTCAATCTTTAAGTGCCTTTTCACGGCTTAAAGTTTGTGTTATAATTTATAGAGATTTTTGAAGGTCTATAATCACAAAGGAGGGAGTTTTCGTTGAAACACATTAAAGTGGTACATAAGGGAGATTTATGCAGTGAAGAAGCCATTATAAAAAGCGGGTGCGGGGAGTGCCAGGCATCTTGCCAGTCGGCGTGTAAAACCTCGTGTACAGTGGCAAATCAGGTTTGCCAGAGGGAAAAAGAGTAAGGCCTTTTCAAAAGGCCTTTTTAAATTTATTATTTGTTGACAAGCTTTTCTGGCGAGGGATATAATAAAACTTGCAGTAAATGACGGATTGGAGGAGAATTATAGATGAGTTTAAGGGCCAAGAGCTTATTAAAAATCGCAGTAATTTTGTTCATAGCCGTTTTTTTGGCCTACACGTTGGTTTTCGGTATAAAGATAGGCCCCTACCAGGTGGCACCTGTTAAAAAAGCCATCAAACTGGGCCTGGACCTCCAGGGAGGAATCTACGTTCTGCTTGAAGCAAAACCAAGACCCGGTCAGACGATCACCGATGAAAAGATGAACGCAGCGAAAGAAGTGATAGCAAGAAGAGTTGACCAGCTGGGAGTAGCGGAGCCCATCGTTGTGAGGCAGGGAGAGAACAGGATAAGAGTAGAACTCCCCGGTGTAAAGGACTCCCAGAAAGCTCTTGAAGTGATAGGGAAAACCGCTTCCCTGCAGTTTATCGGCCCCGATCAGAAGGTTATACTGACCGGCGACAACGTCAGTGACGCCAGGGCCGTATACGGTAATTTAAACACACCTATGGTAAGCCTCAAGCTGGATTCAGAGGGGGCGAAGAAATTTGCAGAAGCTACCCAGAAGTTTCTCGATAAGCCCATAGCCATAGTGCTGGACGGAGAAATCATTTCGGCCCCCATTGTCAGGTCTGTTATTACCAACGGTGAAGCTGTCATAGAGGGTCTTTCAAGCATAGACGAAGCCGCTCAGCTCGCCGCGCTTATCAGGGGTGGCGCTCTCCCGGTAGACCTGGAGCAGAGAGAGATAAGGGCGGTAGGTCCGACCCTTGGAGCGGATTCTCTGGCTAAAAGCCTTAGAGCGGGTATGATAGGCGTTGTTTTAGTCATGGCTTTCATGATCCTTTATTACAGGATACCGGGGCTTGTAGCAGATTTAGCGCTGATGTTTTATATAATGCTCGTGCTGATAGTATTTATTACGCTCGATGCCACCTTGACGTTACCGGGTATTGCGGGCTTTATACTTTCGGTGGGTATGGCTGTTGATGCTAACGTACTTATCTTCGAAAGGTTCAAAGAAGAACTGAGAAGCGGCAAGACATTAAGGGCAGCCATGGATGCGGGCTTTAGCAGGGCTCTGACCACCATCTTCGATTCAAATTTAACCACAATCATTTCGGCGCTGGTGCTGTTTTATTTTGGTACAGGTCCTATAAAAGGATTCGCAGTGACTTTAATCATCGGTAACATTGCCAGCCTATTTACCGCTATAGTTGTTACAAGAATACTGCTGGTCAACCTGATAAATACCAGGCTTTTTACCAACAAAAAACTTTTCAGCGCATAGGGGGTGGAGACAGTGAGAATATACAGGATAATGGAAAGAAAATGGCTATGGATGAGTATATCTCTGGCTGTGATCGCCCTGGGGTTATTTTCCCTCGGCACTCGCGGCTTGAACTGGGGTATAGATTTTACCGGAGGCGATATACTGCATTACAATATAGGCCAGCCTTACAGCCTTAACGAAGCGAGGGAGCTTATCGGCAGCTTTAATTTAAGGACTTTTGAAGTGAAAGAGGCGGGGGATGACCGCCAGGAGTTAATCGTCAGAACTGTCATCCTGTCGGCCGACCAGCAGAAAAAGATAACTGAGTCCATAAGGCAAAAGTGGCCTCAGGCTCAATTGATCCGTGCGGAAAAGGTGGACGCCGTCATAGGTAAAGAGCTTCAAAGGCAGGCTTTGATAGCCCTTCTGATCGCAAATATCGGAGTACTGATTTATGTAACATTTCGCTTCGAGTTCAAGTCGGGTGTGGCGGCGATCCTAGCGCTAGTTCATGATGTCCTTGTAATGATAAGCTTTTACTCCATTTTCAATATACCCGTTGACAGCACGTTTATAGCGGTCATACTCACGGTAGTGGGTTATTCAATAAACGACACGATAGTAATTTTTGACAGGATCCGCGAAAATCTAAAAATTATGGGTAAAGCATCGTTCGATGAGATAGCCAATACGAGTATAGTTCAAACAATGGCCAGATCCATAAACACATCTATTACAACGCTTCTTTCGATAATTGCGCTCTACTTTTTGGGCGGTGAAACCATTAAAGATTTCACGCTGGCGCTCATAGTAGGAATAGTGAGCGGCGCCTATTCAACAATATTTATAGCAAGCCCCCTGTGGAGTATGTTCAGGGGTCAACAGAAGACTGCCCGGGCTTAAAGAGGGTTTAAAAAACCCTCTTCAGACTGTCGACAATGATATGCTCCCCTTGTAGTAGACAGTTAAAATAATAAAAACTGTTTACTTCAGAGGGGGGGCATATTTTTATGGCTAGAAAACCAAAAGTTACATTTGAACAAAAATTATCTGCCGATTATCTAGAAGGAAGGAAAAACCAAAATCAGTTAGCAAAGGAATACAACGTTCACAGGTCTTCGGTGCAACAATGGATTTCTAATTATCAAGCAATGGGAAAATCAGGATTAATTTCTTCCTCAAAAAATGCGGGTTTTGAAATATGCTGCTGTAAAGGAATATCTTTCAGGTAATGCTTCAAAACTAGATATATGCAAGAAATATAAAATTCGCTCAACAAAGCAACTATCCGATTGGGTTTTGAAGTATAATGGTCATGAGAGGCTAAAATCTTCGGGATCAGGAGGAAAACCAATCATGACCAAAGGACGTAATACCACATTGGAAGAACGTATAGAAATCGTAAAATACTGTTTAGAGCATAACAGAAACTACATTGAAACCGCCGAGAAATATCAGGTTTCCTATCAACAGGTTCGCAGTTGGGTAATAAAATACGATAA
>NZ_VNHO01000037.1 GCF_008124715.1 Thermosediminibacter litoriperuensis
TATAGGCCTGACCGTGGGAGCCACTGCCAGCGCCGATAAATTCCTCAGGATCCAGACCATAGAAATAATAATTCTCGGGATGATAGCCTTTGCGTTCGGCACTGCGGGCGGAGTGCTTTTCGGCAAGCTGATGTATCTTTTGACCGGCGGGAAGGTAAACCCCTTAATAGGTTCTGCCGGAGTGTCGGCGGTACCCATGGCCGCCCGAGTATCCCAGAAAGTGGCCCAGGAAGAAATGCCCGGCAACTTCATACTGATGCACGCCATGGGTCCCAACGTAGCCGGCGTCATAGGGTCTGCCATCGCCGCTGGCGTGCTGCTTTCGATGTACGGAGGTTAATTGCAGGCCGGTATATTAACTATAAGAGAGGGATCTCCAATGAGAGAAAAAAGAAAGGTTGGAATTACTGATACGATTTTGAGGGACGCCCATCAATCCCTCATAGCAACCCGGATGAAAATTGAAGAAATGCTTCCGATCGCCGAAAAGCTCGATGAGGTTGGTTTTCACTCCCTCGAAGTATGGGGAGGGGCAACCTTTGACAGCTGTATACGCTATCTTAACGAAGATCCCTGGATAAGGCTCAGAAAGCTTAAGGAGAAAATTAAAAAGACGCCCCTTCAGATGCTGCTGCGGGGGCAGAATCTGCTGGGATACCGCCATTACCCCGATGACGTCGTAGAGCTTTTCGTTAAAAAGTCCATAGAAAATGGCATTGACATCATCAGGATATTTGATGCGCTGAACGATATAAGAAACATGCAAAAATCCATCGAAGTTGCCAAAAAATGTGGCGCCCACGTCCAGGGAACAGTTGTTTACACCATAAGCCCCGTGCATGATAATGAATATTTTGTATCCCTGGCCAAAAATTTAGTGGAAATGGGTATTGACTCGCTCTGCATTAAAGATATGGCGGGTTTACTCGCACCGTACAACGCATACGACCTTATAACCAGGTTAAAGCAAGAAATTAAAGTACCTGTGCAGCTTCACAGCCATTACACCAGCGGAATGGCATCAATGACTTACCTTAAGGCGGTAGAAGCCGGAGTAGACGTCATAGATACGGCAATATCGCCCTTCGCTATGGGAACTTCCCAGCCGGCGACGGAAACGATGGTGGCGGTCCTAAAAGAAACCCCCTATGACACCGGTCTTGATATGGAACTTTTATCGGATATAGCCGAATACTTTAAAAAAGTTCGTTCAGGTTACAAAATAGACAGTGTGGTGACTATGGTCGATACCGCTGTAATCAATTATCAGATTCCCGGCGGCATGCTGTCCAACCTCACAAGTCAGCTTAAGGAACAGAATGCCCTCAACAAACTTCCCGAGGTTTTAAAAGAAGTCCCGCGGGTAAGAGAAGACCTGGGATATCCGCCGCTAGTAACCCCTACAAGCCAAATCGTGGGAACCCAGGCGGTCATAAATGTCATAACCGGCGAGAGATACAAAGTCGTGATAAACGAAGTAAAAAACTACGTGAGAGGACTTTACGGCAGACCACCGGCTCCGATAAAACCGGAGATAAAACAAAAAATCATCGGCGACGAAGAAATAATCACATGCCGCCCGGCAGACCTTTTGGAACCAGAACTGGAAAAGGCATTTAAAGCAGTGGCTTATTATTTGGAAAAAGAAGAAGACGTGCTCACCTATGCACTATTCCCGCAGATAGCCATGAAGTTTTTCCAGGAAAGGCAAGCGAAGAAGTACCATATCGACCAGAATCTTGCAAATGAGGACAGTAAATTTAAATATTATCCAGTATAAACCTCCGAAAAGGAGGTTATTTTATTTCATTTTTTTAATGAATTTTTTATTGCTTGCAAGATTATACATAAAAGTAGGAATTGCGAAAAGGTGATATTGATGAGCCGAAAGTTCTACATCTATATATCAATCCTGCTTTTATGTATTACATGTTCAGCTTACGGTATATATAGCTACGAAAGCAGACACGGCGACGATATTTTCGGAGGAGTATACATAGGCCAGGTCTATGTAGGAGGTCTCTCCCTAAAACAGGCAACAGAGAAATTAAAAAAATATGTTGAAGAAAGCTTAAATGATACCATTATTCTATATTATTCAGAGAAAACATGGGATTTTAACCCGAAAGGAGTGATCGATGTAAAGATAGACAGGGCCGTAGAAGAAGCACTTTCTGAAGGAAAGAGCAAAAATTTTATTTTAAGATTTATTAACCGCCAAAAGCTTTCTAGAATGCCTAAAAAGATTGACCTTGCTGCAGAAATAAAAGAAGATCCGTTTAAAGCTACGATCGAAAGGATCTCTAAAGATATAGCCCGTGAACCAAAAAATGCCAGGTTTAAAATAGTCGACGGTAAAATTACGATTGAAAACGAGATAGAAGGTATCCAGGTGGATCAAGAGAGTCTAAAGCAGGAAATTCTGAAAGCCATCTGGAGTCGCGAGAGAAAAATACCAGTTCCCGTAACCACTATAAAACCTGAAGTAACCGCGGAGACCCTCATAAAAATGAATATAAAAGAAGAAGTGGCCAGTTTCTCGACAAAATTCGATAAATCGCAGGTTGGGAGAAGCACGAATATAAAACTGGCGGCTGAAAAGCTGGAGGGTTACATAATTCCTCCGGGAGAGGTGTTTTCCTTCAACGACGCCGTAGGAGAGCGTACCAGTAAAGAGGGTTATAAAGAAGCTCCCATTTTTTTTAAAAACGAAGTTATCTCCGGCATTGGTGGAGGCGTATGTCAGATTTCCAGCACTCTTTATAACCTGGCCTTATTGACTGATCTTGAGATCATAGAAAGATCAAACCACTCCCTGCCGGTAAGTTACGTGCCGCTGGGCAGGGATGCGACGGTAAATTATGGACTCATAGATTTAAAGTTCAGAAACAATACGGAGGGCTATCTGCTCCTCCACACCGAAGTTAAGGATGATACCCTGACGGTAAAATTTTACGGGAGCAAGAAGAATGATAAAAATATAAAAATAGTGTCGGAAGTGGTAAAAAAAATACCGCCGCCCGTCACTGTAAAAGAGGATTACAGTCTGGAAAAAGGCAAAATAAGGATCCAGGAAGGAAAGCCCGGTTACCAGGTAAAAGTGTGGAAAATAGTCTCCCATAATGGAACTCAAGAAAAAAAGCTTGTATCGACGGACACGTACAATCCCACCGCTACCATCCTTTTCGTAGGTAAAAAAGACCCTCCGGCTCAAACCGGCACCGCGGAAAGCCAAGAAGAGGCGAAACCGCCCGCCGATACCCCGCCGCCGGGTGAACCGGCACTCGGGAACCAATAAAAATTATTATTGACGATCACCCCATAAGGGGTTTTTTTATTTAGCATCGGAGTCTAATATGTTATAATAACAGTTAGGACGTGCAGAGGTGGTAAAAATATGGAAGATATGGATAAACTCAGGTCGATATTCGGCGGCAGGGAAATTGCCCTGCCCCATCATGTTAGAATTTTAATATCTTTAAAGAAAGCATACGGCATATCTGAAATTTCTTACAACGAGATAATCAAAATAGTTCACGGCGAAGGTGAACAGCCCTTGAAAATGAGGGATTTTCTCAGAAACGAGGTCCTCAAACTGCTGTACGAATGCAGGGAATGTCCGCTGCACCTGGCGGAATGTCACACTCAAAAGGTTCCGGGAGAGGGTGAATGGAATTCTCCCTTGATGCTAATAGGCGAAGCTCCGGGATTTGAAGAAGACAAACTGGGAAGACCCTTCGTCGGCCGGGCGGGGCAGCTGCTTACGGCAATTTTAAATAAGCTTAATATCGACCGTAAAAAAGTTTACATCACGAATGTGGTAAAATGCCGCCCGCCCATGAACAGGACACCCCTTGCAAGAGAGATCAAGGCCTGTTCAAGAATACTCGAACTGGAACTTGAATTTATAGCGCCCAGGGTTATTATAACCCTGGGATCGGTTCCCCTTAACTACTTCAAGCCGAACAGCCGCATTATGCAAAGCAGGGGGCAGTGGATATACACCAGGGGATTATGGATAATGCCGACTTTCCACCCCGCTTATATTTTACGCCAGGGTGGAGAAGCTTTAAAGAGAGTCAAGTGGGAGGTATGGGGTGATTTTAATAAAGCCATAGAGAAAGTCAGGGAACTTAGCGGCGATTATAAATTCAACTAAAACCACCGCCGCATTGTTTTACTCAAATAAAAGGGCTATAATAAAAAGATGAAATAGTATTTTTGACCGTCCATCGGAGGGATCATACATGCTAAAATACCACATATTGACGTGGGGTTGCCAGATGAATCTTAATGATACGGAAGTTATTTCCGGTGTACTGCTGAAAATGGGATATTGCCCGGCTGACAATTTAAAGGAAGCCGATTTGATAATCCTCAATACCTGTTGCGTCAGGGAGAACGCGGAAAGAAAGGTATACGGCCGGATCGGCCAGTTAAAGCAGTTTAAACAGCGAAATCCCAACCTGGTGCTGGGTATATGCGGTTGTATGATTCAGCAACCGCATGTCGTCGAGTACATCACAGAACACTTCCCATACGTAGACCTCATATTCGGCATACACAACGTCCATAAGTTGCCTCAATTAATAGAAAATGCAAGACTGGCCAATATGACGATAATTGAAACCGGCGGCGATTCTACGCAAATAGAGGAGAACCTCCCTGTAGAGCGGGAAGATAGGATAAAAGCCTGGGTTACTATTACCTACGGATGCAATAATTTCTGCACCTACTGCATAGTGCCTTACGTTAGAGGCAGGGAAAAAAGCAGAAATCCCGAAGATATTGTCAGAGAAGTTGAAGAGCTCGCAAAGCAGGGATTCAAGGAAATAAACCTGCTGGGGCAGAACGTGAATTCTTACGGAAAGGACCTGGGTGGTACCGTTACATTTCCAGAACTTTTAAGACGCCTAAATGATATCGACGGGATTGAGCGGATAAGGTTTACCACATCCCACCCGAAGGACCTTTCCGACGAATTGATTTATGCAATGAGGGACTGTAAAAAGGTATGCGAACACATCCACCTGCCTGTTCAAGCCGGCAGCAATAGAATCCTTGCGGCGATGAACAGGCGATATACAAGGGAACACTACATGAAGCTGGTGGAAAAACTGAGGAACGCTATCCCGGATATTGCAATTTCTACTGACATAATAGTAGGTTTTCCCGGAGAAACCGAAGAGGATTTTCAGGATACGCTTGATCTCGTGAGAAGAGTTGAATTCGACCAGGCTTTCATGTTCGTATATTCAAAACGCAAGGGTACCCCCGCTGCCGAAATGGAAAATCAGGTTGACGAAGACGTAAAAAAGGAAAGATTAGACCGCTTGATGCGCCTTCAGGACTCTATAAGCGCAAAAAAGAATAAACCACTCAAAGGACAGGTCGTTGAAGTTCTGGTCGAAGGCCCAAGCCGGAACAACCCAGAGAAACTAACCGGCAGGACCCGGACAAACAAGGTTGTAAATTTTGAAGGCCCCGCCGATTTGATAGGAAAGTTGGTTGAAGTAAGAATAACCGAACCCCATACATGGTCTCTAATAGGCGAAGTGCTGAAGTAAGTTTTTTTAAGGGGGTCTTAAGGCTTTCAATGGATACTCCGATGATAAAACAGTACAGAGAGATCAAAGAAAAATATAAAGACTATATCGTGTTTTTCCGCCTCGGGGATTTTTACGAAATGTTTTTTGACGACGCTCACATAGCCGCCCGGGAGCTAGAGATCGCTCTGACCTCCAGGGACCCCGAAAACAGGGTACCTATGGCAGGAGTTCCTTACCATGCGGCGGATCAGTATATATACAAATTAATCAGTAAGGGTTACAAGGTCGTTATATGCGAGCAGGTGGAAGATCCCAAACAGGCAAGGGGAATAGTAAAACGCGATGTCGTAAAAATCATAACCCCAGGTACCATCACGGAAATAAACGCGCTGGAGGAAAAGAAGAACAATTACCTGGTGTGCATTTACAGAGATAAAGGCGATTTCGGAATAGCGGCGGCGGACCTGATGACAGGCGAATTCCTGACTACGGAAATACACTGCGCCCATCCTTACCAGGAACTGCTCGACGAACTTTCGAAGCTTGAACCGCGAGAGTGTCTTGTCAACGCCGGATTTTTAGAAGATGCGTCGCTTAAAGAGGCTGTAAATGCGAATTTCGATATTCTCCTCACTTTTAAAGAAAACGATTTCTTTGGAATAGAATCTGCCAGGGAACTTTTATCGTCTCAATTCAGTTTAGGCGAACTCAATGACATTTTCCGAAGACCCTTCGCCACCATTGCCTCGGGTGCATGCCTCAACTACCTTAGAGAAACCCAGAGGCTTGCCCTGAATCACATTAACTCCATAAGATATTACGAGAGAAACGAATACATGGCCCTGGACTTATCCTGCAGGAGGAACTTGGAGCTGACCCAGTCTCTCACGGAAGGCAAAAGGCAGGGGAGTCTATTATGGGTCCTTGACAAGACCGTAACGTCCATGGGGGGCAGGACCCTGAGGAAATGGGTTGAACAGCCTTTAATAGACATAATAAAAATAAAAGAGAGGCAGGACGCCGTAGAAGATCTGTATCACAACTATTTTTTAAGGCAGGAACTCAGGGACCAGCTTAAAAACCTGTACGACCTCGAAAGATTGACGGGAAAGTTGGTTTGTGGAAACCTCAACGCCAGGGATCTCCTGGCTATAAAAAACACAGTAAAGTATTTCCCCAAAATAAAGGAGTTATTGGCCAAGGGCAGGTCAAAATTACTGATAACGCTATGCAATGAATTGGATCCGCTGGACGACGTGTACGAGTTGCTGGAAACTGCAATAAACGACGACCCTCCGATATCTGTTAAAGAAGGAGGTATAATAAAAGACGGTTTTGACCCGGAAGTTGATAGATTGAGAAAAGCGTCCACTGAAGGTAAATCCTGGATAGCGGAACTTGAAAGAAAAGAACGGGAAAGAACCGGCATAAAATCGCTGAAAGTAGGCTATAACAAGGTTTTCGGTTATTATATTGAAATAACAAAAGCTAATTTGTCCCTGGTTCCGAAGGATTACATAAGAAAACAAACTCTAGCCAACGGAGAGAGGTTTGTCACCGAAGAGTTAAAGGAATACGAATCACTCATACTGGGTGCCGAGGAAAAACTGCTGGACCTCGAATACCAGCTTTTCTGCAGGATCCGGGAAGACCTGATTACCAAGATCCCCAGGCTGAAAAAAAGCTCTCAGGTAGTTTCAGCCCTTGACGCGCTGGTATCACTAGCAGAGGTGGCTTCCAGCAATAATTACGTAAAACCCGAGCTCACATTGAAAGATGAAATAAACATCGTAGAAGGCCGTCATCCCGTAGTGGAATTGACTTTAAAGGACGAAATGTTTATACCCAATGACACTCGCATAAACTGCAGTGATTCCATGATATCGATCATTACGGGCCCTAATATGGCCGGGAAATCCACATATATGCGGCAGGTGGCTTTAATAGTGCTTATGGCCCAGATGGGTAGCTTTGTACCGGCCAAAAGCGCTCAAATCGGCATCGTAGACCGTATATTTACCCGCATCGGCGCTTCAGACAACCTGGCCTCCGGGCAGAGCACCTTTATGGTGGAAATGGTTGAAGTGGCCAATATTTTAAAGCATGCAACTTCCAAAAGCTTGCTCATACTTGACGAGATAGGTCGCGGTACCAGCACTTACGACGGCTTGAGCATTGCCTGGGCTGTAATAGAATACATACACAGACATATAAAGGCAAAAACCCTTTTCGCCACCCACTACCACGAGATAACCCAACTCAAAAAGCTCGAGGGAGTCAAAAACTTCAAAGTTTTGGTAAAAGAGCGGGGAGAAGATATCATATTTTTAAGAAAAATCGTGGCCGGCGAGGCCGATAAAAGTTACGGCATCGAGGTGGCTAAACTGGCAGGTCTGCCCAAAAGCGTAATACAAAGGGCTCAGGAAATTCTGAAGGATCTGGAAGAAAACGACGGTGCAAGAGCCAAAGAACCTCAAATAGCAGCGACGAAGGATACACCTTCCGACGATGCCCAGCTCAATATTGAGAGTTTAAAGAACGAGCAGGTTATCCGCATGATAAAGGAGCTGGATATAAATACGATAACCCCGCTGGAAGCCTTGAACTTACTTTATTCAATAAAACAACAGATAATTTGAGGAGAAGGTTTTATGGGGAAAATAAAAGTCTTGGATGAGAGCATATCTACAAAAATAGCGGCCGGAGAAGTAATAGAAAGGCCCGTATCGGTGGTTAAAGAGCTGATCGAAAACTCCATCGACGCCGGAGGCAGGCACATCTGCGTAGAAATTGAAAGGGGAGGAAAAAGTTTAATAAAGGTCCTTGACGATGGAGAGGGTATGGACCCGGAAGATGTGAGGCTCGCTTTTGAAAGACACGCTACCAGCAAGATATCCAGCTTGGATGATATTTTCAACATCAAAACCCTGGGTTTCAGGGGTGAAGCACTCCCCAGCATCGGATCGGTTTCGCTGCTGACGATCCTCACGAAAACCAGAGGGGCGGCAGCCGGCACGAAATGCGTATTAAACGGGGGAGTTATGGAAAAATTTGAGGAAGCAGCCGTAGCGGAAGGCTGTTGTGTAATCGTAAGGAATATTTTTTTCAATACCCCGGCCAGGCTTAAATTTCTTCAGTCCGATTCCAGGGAAGCATCGCTGGTAGTGGATCTTGTTGCCAGGTATGCCATCGGCCACCCAGATATCTCTTTCAGATTGTCCGTAGATGGCAAAGAAGTGCTTTACACACCGGGAAACGGCGATCTGAGGGAGGTTATTGCTCGAATTTACGGATTCGACCTGGCAAAAGAAATGATTCATATAAACAAAACCTTCGATTTCGGGTGTATAGATGGTTTTATATCTCCTCCCAAGTACACCAGGGGTAACAGGTCCTGGGAAACTTTTTTTGTCAACGGACGCCTTGTAAAAGACAGAGGACTGAGCGCTTCACTCGAAAGGGCGTACAGAACCCTGCTGCCCGGTGACAAATTCCCCATCGCCTTTATAAAAATAGATATAGACGGTTCGCTGGTGGACGTTAACGTGCACCCCGCAAAGATAGAAATCAGATTCCAGCGGGAAAACGAAGTTCACCAGTCCCTGTACGAGACGGTAAAAGAAAGTCTTTTTAGCACTACCCTGGTGCCTAAAGAAGAGCTGCCGATTCCAAAAACGACTTTTCCGAAACCAAAAAACTACGATGGCGCGGTAAACGAAAATTTCTTGAAAGAAGAATATTTTACCAAAACTTATGGAAAAATAGAAAATAAACCGGTTTTTACCGAGACTGCGGCTACAGCCGAACCGAAAAAGTACTTCGTCCCAAAAACCAAAGAAAAAAATAGCGCTCCTGAAATATATTTTTCCAGAATCCTGGGACAGCTTTTTGAAACTTACATTGTAGTCCAGGGGAACGGGGAATTTTATCTGATAGACCAGCACGCGGCTCATGAAAGGATACTTTACGAGTATTATTCCTGCGGCATGGACTTGCCGGTAATTTCTCAAGAGCTGGTTTCCCCTTTTGTACTGAAACTTACCTTTGAAGAAATCAATTTTATCGAGGAAAACCGCGATTTTATAAAGAGGATGGGATTCGATATAGAGGTATTCGGAAAAGATACAGCATTGATCAGATCCGTTCCGTATTTTTTCAACAAACCGGTAGAACCCGCGTCTTTACAAGAAGTAATGGATGAATTAAAAGAAAACGGGGAATTTAGAATCCGCTCTCGCGAAAAACTTCTGGCATCCATGGCCTGTCACACTGCTATTAAGGCGGGGGATACCCTTTCGCCTGATGAAATGCGGGAACTCCTGGATCAATTAATGAGAACTCAAAACCCCTATTCATGTCCCCACGGTAGGCCTACGATGATTTCCATATCATTATACGAACTTGAAAAAAAATTCAGGAGGGTAAATGGTTAAAAAACTGCTCCTCGCCATCGTAGGACCTACGGCTGTGGGAAAAACCGAAATTGCTATTGAAGTAGCTCTGAGATTGAGCGGCGAAATAATATCCGCGGATTCTATGCAGATTTACAGGTACATGGATATCGGCACCGCCAAACCGGCCCCCCATGAAAGAAAAGGAGTCCCCCATCATATGATTGACATAATAGACCCTGACGAGGATTTCAGCGTGGCCGACTTCCAGGCGATGGCTAAAGGATGTATCGGAGATATTTACGCACGGGGTAAGTTACCGATACTTTCGGGAGGTACCGGCCTTTACGTAAACGCGGTCTGTTACAATTACACCTTCTGTAACTTCGAAAAGGATGAAGACCTAAGACTGCAGTTAAGAAGCGAAGCTGAAAAATACGGCAATGAATTTCTCTACGACAAGTTGAAACAGGTAGACCCGAAAGCTGCAGAAAAAATTCATCCCAACAATCTGAGAAGAATAATAAGGGCCCTGGAAGTTTACATTAAAACGGGTGTGCCTTTTTCATATTTTGAGGAGTTGACAAAAAAGCAGGAGAGCCCTTATGACCTGTTGATTTTCGGATTAACCAGGCCAAGAGAAGAACTTTACGAGAGAATAAATAAAAGGGTACTGTTGATGATAGAAAAGGGATTTGTGGATGAAGTAAAAAGGCTCCTCGAGATGGGGTATTCCAAAGACCTGAATTCTATGCAGGGTCTGGGATACCGGCAGATTATTGATTACCTGGAAGGGCGAACAACATTTGAGGAAGCTATTTACCTGATATCCAGAGATACCCGCCGTTATGCAAAAAGGCAGTATACCTGGTTCAGAAAGGATAAAAATATAATCTGGCTTGACGTGTCCAGAGAAGGCGAAGGAAAAATTATAGAAAATATTGTTAAATCCGTTGAAGGAAAATTAAAAAATTCCTAGAATATAACTTTATACACATAATTTAGAAGGGGGACAAAGGATGACTAAAGCTCAAATTAACATTCAGGATGGATTTTTAAATCAAGTAAGGAAGGATAACATTCCTGTAACCATCTATTTAGTTAACGGATTCCAATTAAAAGGGCACGTCCGCGGGTTTGATAATTTCACCGTGGTGCTTGATTCCGATGGTAAACAGCTGCTTATTTACAAGCATGCTGTATCGACCATATCTCCTCAGAGGCCCGTGGTATTTACCAGTCCCTCAACGGAGAAAAAAGTAGAAGAAACCCAGTAAAACACAAACTCCCAAGATGGATCTTGGGAGTTTTTAATTTTTGAGTCCTTGAAGTATCATACTGAATATAATAAATTGATGCGGAGTTTTTTGTATGACGGGGTGTGAAACATGATCAATTTAAAGTGCAGGGTGGAAAATCCCAATCAAATCATGGATATGCTTGCGAACGGTACTATAACTCCTGTTGAAGCTTTTATACTGTTTGAAGAGATCGGCGAAAAGAAGGCTGAACCCATAAAGCCTTCAACGGAAGAAAAGATTGAAGATATATTGAAAGAGCTGGACAGCCTGGTAGGACTTCCTAAGGTGAAGCAGCTGGTAAAAGAGATACAGGCCTTTGTAGAGATTCAAAAAAGAAGGCAAAAGGAACAGCTTATATCGGAGCCCCTGGTGCTTCATATGATTTTCAAAGGAAATCCGGGCACAGGAAAAACCACTGTGGCGAGGCTTCTCGGCAAGATATTCAAGCAGATGGAAGTGCTCCAGAAGGGGCATCTGGTCGAGGTAGAAAGGGCCGACCTGGTGGGCGAATACATAGGCCATACAGCCCAGAAAACCAGAGAACAGATAAGACGCGCCCTGGGCGGCATACTGTTCATCGATGAAGCATACTCCCTCGCCAGGGGAGGGGAGAAAGACTTCGGCAAAGAAGCCATCGATACCCTTGTTAAGGCGATGGAGGACCACAAAGACAATCTCATCGTTATACTGGCGGGATATAAGGACGAAATGGACTGGTTTTTAAGGACAAATCCGGGGTTGAGGTCGAGATTTCCGATTCAAATAGAGTTCAGCGACTATACTATTGAAGAACTGATGGAGATAGCTAAGATCATGGTAGAAAAAAGACAGTATAAGTTGACTCCAGAAGCCCTAGCAAAACTCGAACGGCTTTTAAAAGACAGCAAGAACAGCGCGTACTACGATAAAATGGGCAATGCCCGGTTGGTAAGAAACCTGATAGAAAAGGCTATAAGACGCCAGGCATTGAGACTTGTAAACCAAAAACGCATTTCTCGCGAGGATCTTATATACATAAAGGAGGAAGACATATCTGAAGTGGAAGAAATTTAATGGGATAATATCTTTAAATGCAGCATATTTTTTAGCAAGAAGGAGGTGAAGCATAATTTGAAAAAATGCGTCATAATAGGAAAACCCAATGCTGGAAAAACTGCTTTCCTTATAAATTTCACCGAATACCTAGGGGTAAAAAATTTAGAATTTAATTTTCTACTACCTGACGGTACAAAACTCAGAAAAAAATATACATATAAATCTGCTTCTCGGGAACTTATAGATAGGACTCCGCACAAAACTCTCAGCCTTCAATCCGTAACGGTGGAAATGCCGATGGGGAAGGGCAAAAAAAAAATCCAACTGATAGATACAACCGGTTTAATAGACGGCATTCACAACCGGCAGGAAGTGCGTAAAGCTATATCTCAGACCATTTCAGCAATCCTGAATTCTGACGTCATACTTCACATTATAGATGGTTCAGCTGTCAATCGTAAAGACCTCTTAAGTTCGCCCAGTGATGTGGATTACCAGATAGCTAAATTTGCTCACCTGAAAAAGGGATATGCGATTCTTGTCAATAAAATGGATTTACCAGAAGCCGGAGAAGGGCTCAAATTTATAGAAAGGGAGTTTCACGGGAACCTCATAATTCCGATATCGGCTCTGTATAAGAGGGGTTTCAAAGAGGTGAAGACTTTTGTGGCATATAATGTCTAACCCCGTTGTTAAAAAAGCGCTGGCCGTGTTTTTAACGGGCGTAGTGATAAAAATGACCGACGACTTCAATGACCACGAATACGATATACTGGTAGGAAAGCGAAGTTTGATAGACGTACTGAAAACAGGGGCTTTTCCTTATGCAATCGTAGTCTTTTCATTGGCATGCCTGCTGGAACTCAATACCTCAATAAGCTTGTTTTACTCAAGTTTTATAATTGGCATGGCTACGAATCTTAATGCAAGAATGCCTTCAGGCCTTTACGGCTATCAGGAATCGTTTTTAATGTTTTTCACAGGAATTTTAATTCTTGGTCATCTCGAAATGCTCTCATCTTTATTAACGATATCGGCTGTACAGTTTTGGGATGATTGGAGGGATTACAGAGAAGACGCAATTGCCCGAAAGAATCTGGCGAATGCACTGGGCAAGGGGGAGTGCATTCTGCTCTCAATTATATGCTTATTAGCCGCTTATTACATGGATCCCGTAAAAGCAACTGCGGCAGCATTTTCAACCCTATCAATTGTTTACATAATAAAATTATTGTTAATATGCCATGGGGAGGTGTCGGATAATATTTAAACAGTTTCTACCAGCCGTAATTCTGATTTTCTCAATTTTTTTGTCGGGGTACGCCATTGGAAGGAGGATAGGCAAAAGGGAGGGTTTCGAGGAAGGTAGTGTCACGGGGTTGCTCCGCCTTCGAAGGGACATGCTGGAAAACTCTCTCTGCCCCTTATGCCTTAGAGCATTGAATGAAGAAGATTACTGTGATAAAATCTTAATAAAAAAGGCGGGGAGCAGTGATTGTATTGCACAACACAATATGGGAGATGCTTAAAATTAAGTATTCGATAAGTAATGAGGTTATAACTCTAGCTGACTCTGTGATGAAAGAAATAAAGCCCGAAATCGAAAAGGTGCAGGAAATAGCAGAATACAACCAGTTAAAGGTCACAGCAGCCATGATAGAAAATAACTTGTGCGATTTTCACCTCACCGATTCCACAGGATACGGGTACAACGACACAGGCCGTGAGACAATCGAAGCCATTTACAGTCATGTTTTTGGAGCTGAGGACGCCCTTGTCAGACCTCAGATTATTTCCGGAACCCACGCCATCATCCTCTGCCTTTTCGGCATATTAAAACCGGGAGATGAACTGTTATGCGTTACAGGCGAACCCTATGATACTTTAAAGGACGCCATATCTGGAGACAATTGCGGTTCTCTTAAGGATTATAATATATCATACTCCCAGATTGATTTATTGGATGGAAAACCGGATTACGACGGGATCCGCGAAAAAATCAATGAAAAGACCAGAATGGTATTGATCCAACGTTCGAGGGGGTACAGTCTGAGGCCATCCCTTGATATAGAAAGCATAAAGAATCTTATAAAGTACATAAAAGGAATCAAGGACGATGTCATTTGCCTTGTCGATAACTGTTACGGTGAATTTTCAGAAACCAGCGAACCAACAGAAGTTGGTGCAGACCTATGCGCCGGATCTTTAATAAAAAACCCCGGCGGAGGCATCGCTCCTACCGGAGGATATGTAGTTGGAAAACGTGAAATGATAGAGCGGTGTGCCTACCGTCTTTTCGCCCCGGGATTGGGGAAAAATTGCGGACCCTCGCTGCTGTTCAACCGCCTGACCCTTCAGGGGCTGTTTTATTCCCCAATGGTAGTGGGAGAAGCCTTGAAAGGTTCCATTTTTATCTCCAGGTTTTTTGAAAAGGCGGGATTTAGAGTATACCCCGCATACGGCGAAAAAAGAAGCGACATAGTTACCGCCATAGAAATGGGGAGTAGGGAATTGCTTACCTCTTTCTGTAGGGGGTTACAGAAAGTCGGCCCCGTGGACGCCCGCATCGTCCCTGAACCGTGGGATATGCCCGGTTATGACCATCAAGTAATCATGGCCTGCGGCAGCTTCATACAGGGGGCATCTATCGAATTAAGCGCGGATGCACCCATCAGAGAGCCATATGTGGTGTACGTGCAGGGAGGAATCAGCTTTTTTCACGTAAAAGTAGGAGCCATGAAGGCCTTGCAAAACATGATAGACGAAGGTATTTACAGCCTAAAGTAAACTAAAGTTTTCTGAAGAGGCCGATTACCTTCCCCAGTATCTTAACGTCTTTTACGAGAATTGGCTCCATATACCGGTTTTCCGGCTGCAACCTTATATGGTCTTTTTCTTTAAAGAACCTTTTTACCGTGGCCTCGTCCCCCAGCAGGGCCACCACGATATCGCCGTTTTCTGCGGTACTGGTTACCTTAACAATCACATAATCACCGTCATAAATGCCGGCATCGATCATGCTGTCACCCTGAACTTTTAACATAAATACTTCGGAGTCCGGGACCATTTCTTTTGGGAGGGAAAAAACGCCCTGGATATTTTCTTCAGCAAGTATGGGTTGGCCGGCTGTTACTCTGCCTACCAGCGGCACCGGAACTATATCCTTGCCTATAGTTCTTTTATCCATCACAACTATAGCCCTAGGCTTTTGAGGATCTCTTGAAATATATCCCTTTTTTTCCAGTTGTATGAGATAGGAATGAACGGTGGCGGTGGACTTTAAGTTGGTAGCAGAGCATATTTCCCGCACTGAAGGAGGATAACCTCTTTTATTCAAAAAATCGTAAATATAATCTAGTATCTGTTTCTGCCGGGGTGTTAGGTTCTCATACATTATGATTATCACTCCGTAAAATAAAATTTTAAATAATTATACCATAACTTACGATTTTTTTAAACATTTGTTTGAAAAATGGGAGGTAAAACTAAATTTTCGGGATAAATACAACGTCCGATAATATATGTTATGTAAACTAAAAGAGTTTTTTAAGAAAAAATAGGAGATCAGTTCCAAAAGAACTCAGATTCCGAGTTATAATCGTAAGTTAATTGGACACTGAATTTTCCATAAGACAAACTCCCCACAGCACCATATAACTGTTTTAAGTGGACTATCGTTATAAAAGTAGCCACTATCAGAAGTAAAACAATAATTGAAGATATGACTGCTCCTAATAATGCTCCTATATGATTTTTTCTGTATTTGTAACCTATAATAACCGAGGGTATAAAAAATAATAGAGAATAAAATGGTGTATAGTGTAAGAAAGTTACCCTACTGCCCTTCTCAATAATTAACCCCGTTTCTAATCCTATTGACTTCAATATTGTGTCACCATAACAACCAACATCTCCAAATGAAAATGAGAATAATATTCCTATAATACATAGAATTAATGAAAGTGTTCCTAAGCCTATTTTTTTGTCAACTTCACTCATTTTCAGCTCCCCTTATCTCTAAAAATAATCATAATGTTATTAAACATCATAATAATGTTACGACTAACCTATATACAATAACTAATGACGTTCATCTCGTTCGTTCATTCAGGGCTACTGGTGGAATCATCTTTTGCAACACAACCTACAATTATAAAATATAATCCCAAACCACCAAAAAGATAAGCAATTGGATTTTTGCTAATAATAGCTATTATAATTCCAAAAAGAAGTAATGCCATTCCACATATAATTAACTTTATATTATTATACATTTCCATATGGTATACCTCCTACCAACATAATTGCACATTATTTCTTAAAAAAACCTTCTCCATTTCCCTTCCCTGTAAAGACTTAATTCTTAATCCTTTTCCCTTTTTCCTCCCTCAACGGAACCACTTTTTTGGCACGGGTGGGAGGAATAAATGAAAAATACAACTTCTGTTTGATTTAAAATAACCCTTCCCTATCTTAGCAAAATTCCTCCATTTTTCTCGCTTTTTCCATTGTTTATTGCATAATTAAAATGGACAGAGTTGCAAAATAAAATCCCCACTTTTGCAACTCAAAAATCCCCAAATTTGCAAAGGTCATTGCAGGCACCCCTAAAAACCTTTACCCTTGTAGTTAGGGAAATCTTAACTGCAAGGGAGGATTGGAGGATGCTCACAATGACCCATATTGATAATATCAGAAAAGCGTTCTTTATGAAAGGGCAAAATATCAGCGAGATAGCCCGGGAGTTCCAAAAAGACCGAAAAACTATACGCAAGTATATCTATCAAGA
>NZ_VNHO01000038.1 GCF_008124715.1 Thermosediminibacter litoriperuensis
TCTTGATAGATATACTTGCGTATAGTTTTTCGGTCTTTTTGGAACTCCCGGGCTATCTCGCTGATATTTTGCCCTTTCATAAAGAACGCTTTTCTGATATTATCAATATGGGTCATTGTGAGCATCCTCCAATCCTCCCTTGCAGTTAAGATTTCCCTAACTACAAGGGTAAAGGTTTTTAGGGGTGCCTGCAATGACCTTTGCAAATTTGGGGATTTTTGAGTTGCAAAAGTGGGGATTTTATTTTGCAACTCTGTCCATTTTAATTATGCAATAAACAATCATATAATAAAAAATTAGAACATATATTGTGATGATTTAACAAAGGAATAATTTCAGAGAGATAGAATTAAACAAACATAGAGAATAAATGGGGATATTATATGAAATATCTTAAAGCTTTTGCGGGGAAAAATGCGTTAAGAATTTTATCTTCTAAAAAAGTGGGCAAAATTCATTCGGTTTTTAAAAATGCATTTAACATTTTATATGATGATGCGATTATAGGGATTGTAAAGAATGAGGATTATGTAGGTCTATATAACATTTCAGTAAACTATGAGGGAAATTTTGAACAATTGTTAAGAAATTGGAGAGAAGTAAATATAACTTTTGAAAATAATATTTTATTTTTTGGTAAAACACCTTTATTTAATTTGTTTGAAATTGAAGAATTCAGTCTCTTAAATTACGTAAAAAAGAAAGTGGTTCAAATAGAGCGAAAATATGATAAGGAAGACGTATTAAATAAAATAGAATTTCTCGAAAAAATTTTGGACACTAAACTTACCCAAATGGGGGATGATTTAATCATATCAAAGGTGATAGATAAAATAAAAAGATTTGAGTCAAGCGATATTTCTAAGTTAATAGGTCTTGGGCCAGGCTTAACTCCTGCTGGTGATGATTTTATAAGCGGATATATGATGGGAACGAATTTTTTACATTATTTAAACGGGAAAAATATAATGCCTTTAATTAAGGAAAATTTGAAATCGCTAAAACTTTATAAAGACAAAACAAATTTGATAAGTTTTCATATGCTTAAAACCTCTGCCGTGTTTGGAGGTCCTAAAATTGCTATTGATTTGCTGATAAGCCTTTTTCATCCTGATGAGCAACCTTTTTTGAAAGATAACTTCAATAAACTATTGGATATTGGAGCTACATCAGGATATTTTTGGGCTTCAGGGATAATAAAGAGCATTAAGAAATTTGAGGAGGTGTAAGCCGGTATTACCGGGATAAAATGATTAAAGAAATAGTTATTAAAAAGAACTCTTTTTTTGATTCAGTTATGCTCATGACCATTTCCAGAGAAGTGAAAAACATTGAAGGTATAAAAGAAGCTGTTGTTGTAATGGCTACTGATTTCAATAAGGAAACATTGAAAAATGTGGACCTTGTAAACGATGAAGTAATGGAAGCCACACCAAGTGATTTAATCATTGCTTTAAAGGGAGAAAGTGAAGACGCAATTCAAACAGCGAAAGATAAAGTAGAAGAGATGCTCACAAAACGGACACAAGCTCAGGGAAGCGAATACAATCCAAAAACATTAGAAATGGCCCTTCAGATGGCTCCCGATTCAAATCTTGCGCTAATTTCGGTGCCGGGCATGTATGCAGCCGAAGAAGCAAGGAAGGCTTTGGAAGCCGGGCTTCATGTAATGCTTTTCAGTGATAATGTTTCTTTGGAAGATGAAATAAAATTAAAGAAACTTGCCCAGGAAAAAGGTCTTTTGATGATGGGCCCTGACTGCGGAACTGCAATTATAAACGGAGTTCCTTTGGCTTTTGCAAATAAAGTAAAAAGGGGCAAAATCGGAATAGTAGGAGCATCCGGTACTGGCACCCAAGAAGTGTCATCAATAATTACAAGGCTTGGTGGCGGCGTTTCCCAGGTTATAGGTACCGGCGGCAGGGACTTAAAAGCCGAAGTTGGCGGTATTATGATGATAATGGGAATAGAGGCTTTAATTAACGATGACGAGACAGATGTTATAGTACTCATTTCCAAACCGCCAGCAAAAGAAGTGATGGAAAAGGTTATTGAAAAGGCAAAGGGTACTCAAAAGAAATTTATCGTCCATTTTATAGGTGCAGATTTATCCTTCGCTGAAAAATATGGATTGGAAACTGCATCTACCCTTGAAGAGACAGCCTTTAAAGCTTATGAGGCTTGCTATGGCAAAATTGCAGAACTTCCATATGAGGAAGAGGTTAGAATTGATATAGAAAAAATTAGGGAAACCTTGAAGCCTTCGCAGAGATACATTAGAGGTCTTTATTCTGGAGGAAGTCTTTGCGATGAAGCTATGGTACTGATGAAAAAGAAATTTTCTAAAGTATATTCAAATATTGCCCTTACAGAGGAAGAAAAACTTCCTTCAAAGGATCAAAGTATAAAACATACGGTAATAGATATGGGTGATGATGAATTTACGCGTGGCAAACCGCACCCCATGATCGACTATACTCAAAGGGTAGAAAGGATATTCAAGGAAGCCGAATCGGAGGAAGTAGCGGTTATTCTGTTGGATGTGGTGCTCGGATACGGTGCTCACAAAGACCCTGCCTCCGAATTGGTACCAGCTATTAACAAGACTCGGGAAATTGCTGAAAGTAAGGGAAGCAATATAGTATTTGTTGTTGCTCTTTGCGGAACCTATGAAGATCCTCAAGATTACAAAAAACAAAAAGAAGAATTAGAGAAGGCAGGAGCAATAGTTGCAACAACGAATAAAAGGGCAGTGGAGATAGCTATGTCCATCGTTGAGGCGTGAAATCAAGGAGGTGACATAATTGTCAAAAATTAATGAGCTTTTTAAAAAAGAGCTTAAAGTCGTAAATATAGGAATAACAGGGTTTAGGGACGATCTTAAAAGCTTAAGCGTTTCTGTTGTACATGTAGAGTTTAGGCCTCCAGCAGGTGGGAATGCTAAACTTTTGTCTATCCTTAAGAAATTAAAATAAATTAACAACAAAGGAGGAAAAAAGATTGGTTGATATTGAAAGGGCTAATCAAGAAGCAGTTGAAAGATTTTTAAACAGCCAACCGGTCTTGGTTGGTGTAGGCAGAGCCTTGGATGTAATCCCTGGTATGACACCTAAAACAATATTACATGCAGGGCCACCTGTTTCTTGGGAGAGGATGTCTGGACCTTTAAGAGGCGCAATAATAGGGGCATTAATTTACGAAGGACTTGCAAAAGATGAACAAGAAGCAATAGAACTTGCAAGTTCTGGAGAAATTACCTTTGATTCTTGCCATCACCACAATGCAGTAGGTCCTATGGCGGGTGTCACGTCTCCTTCTATGCCGGTTTTCATAGTAGAGAATAAAACCTACAGCAATAAAGCCTATTGCAATATGAATGAAGGCCTTGGAAAAGCTTTGCGCTTTGGAGCTTATGGTGAAGATGTAATTAAAAGATTAAAATGGATGGAACAGGTTCTTGGTCCGGCAATAAAGGATGCCTTAGAAATTGTAGGAGAAATAGATGTTAAGAACTTACAAGTTCAAGCACTTATGATGGGTGATGAATGCCACAACAGAAATAGAGCGGGAACATCTTTGTTCTTACGACAGATTGCACCGGGCCTTGTAAAAAGCAGTCTTCCTAAGGAAGATATTGCAAAAGTATTTGAATTCATAAATGGTAACGACCATTTCTTCTTAAATCTTTCGATGGCAGCTTGTAAGGCAACAGCAGATTCAGCAAAAGGTATTAAAGGAAGCACAATAGTCTACACCATGGCAAGAAATGGTACAGACTTTGGTATCAGGGTTAGTGGCCTTGGTGAGAGATGGTTTACAGCACCAGCCGAAAAAGTAAGAGGTCTTTACTTCCCTGGATTTGGGCCAGAAGATGCAAACCCTGATATTGGTGACAGCGTTATTTCCGAAACCATAGGCATTGGTGGCTTTGCAATGGCTGCTGCACCGGCGATTGTACAGTTTGTCGGTGGTACAGTAAAAGATGCTATTAATTATACTCAAAGCATGTATGAGATAACAATAGCCGAAAATAATGCCTATAGGATTCCCTACCTTGATTTTAGAGGCACACCTACAGGAATTGATATTAGGAAAGTTATCGAAACGGCAATTTTACCAATTATTAATACAGGAATTGCTCACAAAAATCCCGGGGTGGGTCAGGTAGGTGCCGGGCTGGTAAATCCGCCTATGAAGTGTTTTGAAGATGCTTTAATTGCCTTTGCAGAGGAATATAATATAGAGTAATAGGCAGTTGAGGACGGATAAGGGCATTATAAAAAATTTAACAATAAAAATTTTAGGAGGTAAAGTGTATGAGCTTTTTAGAAAAAGTAAAAATGTATGATTTAACTCAGCCTTTGAGTCATCTTACGCCGCCATGGCCGACTTACGAGCCACTGCAAATAAAATTCTTTAAGAGACTTGCACCGAATGGGGCAAATGGCCAGCTTATTACTACTAGCAACCATGTAGGTACACACTTGGACGGAGAACTCCATTTCTGCACTAATGGAAGGGATATTGCAAGCCTTCCCCTCGACTTCTTGGTAGGTCCAGGTGTAGTTGTTGATATAAGTGACATTGCTGAAGACTATGGAATATACACTCCTAAGGACATTATGGAGAGAGCAGATGTAAGAGAAGGAGATATTTTGATTATTCATACAGGGTATCATCATTATGCTTGGGACCAGCCGAATGCAGATGAGATTAAATACATGATTAAGCATCCAGGGCCAACAATGGAATTTGCTGAATGGTGCATAAAAATGAAAATTAAATGGATCGGTGTTGACTGTGGTTCCGCCGATCACCCCATGAATACAAAAATTAGAGAATGGATGCCAAATCAAGCAAAAGAAGCGGACAAATATTTAAAAGAAAAATATGGAAAAGGTTTAGACGAGTTCTTCCCGGCCAGCCATTATCAACTAATGCATATAAAACTATTCCCATATGGAATTATCCATGCTGAAAACTTAGGTGGAGATATCGATAAGCTATTAAACAAGAGAACGGTAATCGGATGCTTCCCATGGAGATTTGTTGGTGGGGAGTCCTCGATATGTAGAATTGTAGCTTTCCATGAGGAGTAGTGGAGATATGAACGGTAAAAAGGTTGTAATAGCTTTAGGAGGAAACGCAATCCTGCAACCGGGACAAAAAGGCACCTTTGAAAGTCAATTAGAAAACATTAAAATTACAGCAAAACAGCTGGTTAGCCTCGTTGAACGAGGCTACCAGCTTCTTATAACCCATGGTAACGGACCACAAGTAGGACAAATATTGTTACAGCAAAAAGCAGCAGAAAAAGATGGTATTCCACCTATGCCGCTTCATGCCTGTGGTTCATTTACTCAAGGTTTATTAGGATATATGATACAGCAGTGTTTGTATAATGAAATAAAAAAAATTGGAATTAAAAAGCCTGTTGTTACTGTTGTAACTCAAGTCTTGGTATCAAAAGACGATCCTGCATTTAAAAATCCCACAAAACCTATAGGACCGTTTTATTCGGAAGCGCATGCAAGAAAAGCAATGGAAGAATTTGGAGAAATATGGAAAGAAGATAGCGGTCGAGGCTGGAGAAGGGTTGTTGCGTCGCCTGAGCCAAAGTCAATAATAGAAATAGAAGCAATAAAAACCCTTCTTTCTCAGGGCGCAATAGTTATAGCAAGCGGTGGCGGAGGAATTCCCGTTGTATTGGATGACAATGGTCAATTAATTGGAGTAAATGCAGTTATTGATAAAGACCTTGCCGCTGAAAGAATGGCTGAAGAAATTGATGCAGATATTTTTGTGATTTTAACTGATGTACCTTATGTAGCAATAAATTACAAAAAGCCGAACCAGAAAAATTTAACAAATATAACATTAACTGAAATTAAAAAGTATTTTGAAGAAGGTCATTTCAAAGAAGGAAGTATGGGTCCTAAGGTTAAAGCAGTGATGAGATTCGTCGAAAATAAAAAGAAAACAGCAGTTATTACTTCGCTTGATAATGCTTTGCAAGCTGTAGAAGGAACATTCGGGACAGTGGTTAGTCCGTAGTAAAAGATACTAAGGCGGTGTTTTAGCATGAAAGAATTTACAGTCTGTGGTGTGCAAATAGCTGCAAAACCCAATGATATAGATTACAATGTGAAAAAAATAAAGGAATGGGCGAGAAAAGCAAAGGAAAAACATAATCCGGAATTAATAGTTTTTCCGGAAACAGCGACAACAGGGTTTACCCCTAATATGCCCGTTTCCGAGTTTTATAAAATGTTGGACCCGATACCAGGGAGAGTTACCGATGACATGGTGAAGCTTTCGAAGGAAATAAATTCATATCTTGTCTTGCCGATGTACGAAAAGGGAGAGGCACAGGATGTTATATATAATAGCGCTGTTGTTATTGGGCCAACAGAAGGGATTATAGGTATTTATAGAAAAACACATCTTTTTCCTACGGAGAGATTAAGAGCCGGTGGATGGTCAACACCAGGTAAAGAAGCCCCCGTATTTGAATTGCCTTTTTGCAAGCTTGGGATAATGATTTGTTATGATGGAGATTTCCCGGAACTCGCAAGAGAATTGGTAGTAAAAGGGGCGGAAGTGATAGTAAGGCCTTCTGCCCTTTTAAGAAGCTTTGAAATTTGGGAATTAACAAATAAGGCAAGGGCTTATGATAATCATGTGTATGTAGTAGCCGTAAACGCTGTAGGTCCTGATGCGGCAAATAATT
Source organism: Thermosediminibacter litoriperuensis (assembly GCF_008124715.1). GTDB lineage: Bacteria > Bacillota > Thermosediminibacteria > Thermosediminibacterales > Thermosediminibacteraceae > Thermosediminibacter > Thermosediminibacter litoriperuensis. The sequence continues at coordinate 6,731 of NZ_VNHO01000038.1, forward strand.
ATTATTTTGGGCACAGCATGATAATAAACCCAATTGCTCAAAAGTTAGCCCAAGCAAGGGGTACCGAAGAGATAATTTATGCGAAACTTGATCCCGATCCCATAAAATACGTTACTTACGGTGCTGAAACGCCTATGATATTTGACCATGTTGAGGACAGGAATTTGCAAGTTTACAAAGATCTATTAAAAAATTCAAAGTGCCCCTTTGAGCCTGCAAAAAGAATACCTTATTAGAACCGCCATTTTTGGGCGGTTTTTTAATGAAAAAAAATTGAATTACAAAAAGGAAAATTAAACTTTTTGTCGAAATTTAGCAAATAGGCAATTCCCATTATGGGGGAATAATAAATGGATCAAATTGGTATAACTGTTAAGGAAGTATTAGAAAAAAAGCTTTTAGGTAGTGCAGAATTAATTGCAGGGGAAACTGGCCTAAATAAAGTGATTACAAGGGTCAATATAATGGAAGTTCCTGACATAATAAACTGGGTAAAACCGGGCGAGCTTTTATTTACTACCGTTTACTCTATAAAAGATGATTTTGAAGCACAAAAAGCTCTAATTCCTGCTCTCCATCAGAAAGGCCTTGCGGCAATAGGAATTAAACCCGGGAGGTATATAAAGGATATACCAGATGTAATGATAAGAGCTGCTGATAAATTGGGATTTCCTTTAATTAAAATTCCTTTCGAAATGACTTTTCCAGACTTAATGTTGCCTATTTTGCGTGAAATTTTTGATAAGCAAGCAAGCTTTTTAGAAAGACTTGATGAAGTTCACGAAAAATTGATGAATGTAGTGATAAATGGTGGAGGACTTAAAGAAATTACATCAACTCTTTCCGATTTATTAAAAGCACATATATTGATTAAGGAAGAAGTATTTGGAAATTATTATTTTAGCAGTGAGGAAATAAAAAATATATACGAGGATTCAGCTAAAACATTGGTTTGCAAAAGAAAAGGAGCTTTCGAATACGAGATTTTTGAGATGGAAATGAAAGATAGTAAAGTAAATGTTATAAAGGTGCCTATAATGGCTGCAGGGCAAAATTATGGTGAGATATTCGTTTTCGAGAAAAAGGGTAAAATTACAAATTTTGAAATTAGTATTATTGAGAGAACATCAACTATTTTAGCTTTCTATTTAACCAAAGAAATTGCTGCAAAAGAAGTAGAAATGAAATATAAATCTGGTTTCATTGACGACCTTTTATCTAATGATGTAAACAGAAGAGGTTCTGCTGTTGAAAGAGGTGCTATTTTCGGTTTTGATGCATCAAAGCAATATATTGTAATTTTATTGGAAATAGCAAATATAGAAAAAGAATTAAGAAATATCAATGAAAATTCAAAACAAGAAAGATTAAAAAATCGAATAATGTTTGCTATTAATTGCTTATTAGAAGAAAAGGGAGCGATAATTGCCACTAAAATGGATATGATGATAATTCTGTTACCAATACCTCCTAATAAAATGAATGACATAGAAATTAAAAAGTATTCAAAGAATTTAGGTAAAGAAATATTAAAAAATATACAAGATAACTTATCAGAAGTAAATTTAACATTGGCAATGGGCAGATTCTATAAAAACATTACAGACATATACAAAAGCTATCAGGATGCCAAAAAAGCCTTAATGATAGGGAACATATTGGACAAAAAAAATGAAGTGATACATTTTGATGATTTAGGTATTTTTAGGTTATTTTATCAAAACTCTGAAAGAGATGAAATGATAAAATTTTATAATGAATATATTGAGCCCATAGTAAAGTATGATGAGAACCACGGTACTGAACTTTTAAAAACCTTAGAATCATATTTTAAATGTAATGGGAATTTAAAACAAATTTCTAAAGACTTATATACCCACTACAATACAATAATTTACAGGATTCAAAAGATACAGGAAATATTAGGGGTAAACTTAAAAGATGCTAAAGATAGGCTAAATATCGAGGTGGCTCTTCAAATTTATAAAATTATAGATAAAAAACAAATATAGGGAAGTAAGGAATTATTTAACTTGCCGTCCCTCACTTCACCTTACGTGCTATTCGGTATACGGTGGCTGATAAAGTATCAAATTTTATGTTAAAATCCTTCTCCGGTCCCCTTTTTTAGGTGTCAAAGATACGGTTAAATATGTTAACATCGGTAATGGGGAGGTAAGGCTATGTACCGCCCCTTTTTATTTGTCTTTATATTTTTTGCTGCAGGCATCGTTGCTGGAGAATACATAAAAATTGTATGGCACTTCGCTTTGGCGCTTATAGCCGGCTTCGGACTTTATTTTTTTGCACGGGATTTTCGAAAGACGATTTTTCTAGGAATTTTTATATTCGCAGCCGGGGCTTTGTACCATAATTTCTGGTCCGCCGGTATGGAGGGCACCATCGCAAATTATGCGGGAAATTGTAGAACCGTAATAGGTGTTGTGGCTTCGCCGCCGGAGGTTGATGAAACAAAGACAGCTTACGAGATTAAGACCCTATATATTTTACAGGGCGGAAAATACATCAAAGCTCCGGGCAGAATTCGCGTTTCGGTAGTCCATAAAGATTCGGCGGGGGTATTGAATTACGGCGATGTGGTGGAGTTTTCAGGCTATCTCCGTATGCCCACCAACTATGAAAATCCCGGAGGATTCGACTACAGGGGGTACCTGGCGCGAAAGGGCATAACGGCAACGATGTTTTCCCGGGAAATGAAATATATGGGCAGGGATGATGTAAACCCGCTGGTAAAAACCGCCCTGGGCATCAGGGACGGGATACAGGATTTTTACCGGAAGCATCTCCCGCCGAAAATGGCAGCCTTGTTGACGGGAATAGTTCTGGGCCTCAAGGGGGACATCCCCGCCGATACCCTGAAAGCTTTCAGCGATGGCGGAGTTATACACGTGCTGGCGGCGTCGGGTTTAAACGTAACTATCGTTTACGCTGCCATACAGAGGGTTTTAAATTTTTTCAACCTTTCCCCGGCGTTTTGTTTTTTTGCAGGTAGTGCCGCCGTTTTATTTTATTCTCTCATGGCAGGAATGTCGCCGCCCGTGTTGAGAGCAGCTTTAATGCTGGAAGTGGTCATGCTGGGCCGGCTGGTCGGGAGAAAGAGCGACCCGGTGAACAGCCTTTGTTTTGCAGGGTTTTTGCTCCTGTTGATAAACACCTATAACATCTTTTCGGCGAGTTTTCAGCTGTCCTTTGCGGCGACTCTGGGCTTAATCCTGTTTTACAGGCCTTTAAAGCACCTTTTTTCTTCGACTCCTGCCTTTTTTCGCGACTCCGCGGCGGCCATTTTATCCGCCCAGCTGCTGCTTTTGCCTTTTTCGGCCTATTATTTTCATAAAGTATCCCTGATAGGGTTTTTGCTCAACTTTATAATAGTCCCGCTGACCGGCATGGCCCTCATCGGCGGGCTTCTTTCGGGGATAATGAATTTTCTGATTCCCGTGCTTTCGGTTCCGATTATAAAAGTCACTGGCTTATTGCTTTTCATAATTGAGCGGATAACGGCTTTCGGTGCAGGTTTGCCTTTTGCGGCTGTAGCGATTCCGTCGCCGGGCCTCCTGGTATTTATCGCTTATCTTGCACTGATCGCTATAGCTTTCGATCAAATCGCGATAGCCTCGAATATTGACAGGAGGCTTAAAACAGCGGTCGCCGGAGCCCTGATAATAATTTTGGCTGTGAGCGTTTTCTCAACAGAACCGGGGTTTGAGGTAACCTTTCTGGATGTGGGGCAGGGAGATTGCATTTTTATAAAAACCGACGATGGAGGAACCGTCCTCATAGACGGCGGCGGCATGCCTTCTCATTACGTTGGGGATTTTGACGTGGGAAGGGATGTGGTTCTGCCCTATCTATACGACAGGGGTATTCGAAAGCTGGACGTAGTAGTATTCAGCCATTTTGACTCCGATCACGCCGGCGGCCTTTTATCGATTATGAAGGAACTGGAAGTGAAAACCGTGGTGATCGGACATCCGGATGGGTCGGAAATATTCAGGAAGATGATGGAAATCGCCGGCCGGAAAAACATACCGGTTTTAACGGTTGCAAGGGGCGATACGTTCCGGGTGGGGAGTGCCGTCTTTCTTGTTTTGAACCCGGAAAGGAACAGTATGTCCGGAGAAGATAATGACAATTCGGTGGTATTGAAGATGTTTTTCAGGGGATTCAGATTTTTATTTACCGGTGATCTGGGATTTGAAGGGGAAAAAGATATAATCGGTGCAGGGTATGACGTTCGGGCCGATGTGATTAAAATCGGACACCACGGCAGTGCCGCTTCCACTTCGGTTGAATTCCTCACCAGAGTCAATCCCGCCTTTGCGGTCATCTCGGTGGGAGAAAATAACAGCTTCGGCCATCCTGCTCCCAGAGTTATTGAGCTTCTAGAAAGTCAAAAGGTTAAAGTGTACAGAACCGATATTCACGGAGCCGTTAGCTTTAAAATCAAAGGAAATGATGTTAAAATATATACGAATAATTAACCCGAAAGAGGAATTAATAATGAGCGACCTTTATTTATTTTACGGTCGGGAAAAGCTGCTTATAAAAGAAGCGATCGAAAAAATCAAAGATAAATACGTGCCTGCAGCGTTTCAAACGGTGGATTGGCTGGCTCTTGACGGAGAAGATGTTACCTATGACGAGATAGTGAATATTTGTAGAGTAGCGCCTATGATGGCGCCCAAAAGGGTTGTATCGATTTATAACGCCGTATTTCTTGAGGAAGGCAGGAGGTCAACAGAAAAAAGCGGCGGGGGCGGAGAAGCACGTCTCCTGGAATTATTGGAAAACATCCCGCCGTATTTATGCCTCATTTTCTCGGCGGAAAAAGTCGACAGGCGCAAAAAAATTTACAAAGTTATACAGCAAAAGGGCATCGTAAAGGAGTTTTCGAGTTTGAACTTCAAAGATAAGGTCCGCTGGATACAGACCCGTTCGGCGAAATACGGCAAGCCCATGGATCAGTCGGCCGCCGTTTATATGGCCCAGTTTACCGCCGACCTCTACCACGTGGACGGAGAAATAAAAAAGGCGGTATCGTATGCTGCTGACAGGGATGAAGTTGAAAAAAGGGACCTGGATGATATTATGTCCAAGTCGACAGAAGCAAACATCTTCGAGCTCATAGACTGCCTGACCGAGGGAAAAGTTCCCGCTGCCGTTAAAATTTTAAACGACCTTATCTATTCCGGCGAAAAGGTTTTGGTGATCCTCTTCATGGTCTCCAGACATTTCATGAACCTGCTGGCGGTTAAGGCAAACGAGGGTCTTGCTTTTCATGAACTCCAGACCGCTCTCAATATACATCCTTTTGCATTGAAAAAAATGATTATACAGGCAAAAAATTTTTCCACAGAACAAATTATAAATGTTTTGGAACTTTGTCAACAGCTTGATATTGATTTGAAAAAGGGCCGCATAGAAGAAAAAAAAGGGCTGGAAATGCTGCTGGCAAAAATAGTTCAAACAAGAGAAGGTCACCCCTGAATTGAGGGTGACCTGTAGGATTTAGTACCTCGGAGGCTATTGTTTTCTTGCCGGTGCCACGGGCTTGACCGTGTGCTGGCCGAATTCCCGGTTATAAGCGGATGCCCTGTACTGTTCCTGGTTTGGATTGGCCGGCGTCACTGCCTGTGCAGTATGCTGACCGAATTCCTGGTTGTAAGCCTGAGCCCTGTACTGATTATAATTCGGCTTGGCCGGTGACACCGCCTGTGCAGTATGCTGACCGAATTCCTGGTTGTAAGCCTGAGTCCTGTACTGATCATAATTCGGCTTGGCCGGTGCCACCGCCTGTGCAGTATGCTGGCCGAATTCCCGGTTGTAGGCCTGAGCCCTGTACTGCTGGTAATCGGCCCTGGCCGGAGTTACCGTATGAGCCGTATGCTGGGCTGCACCCATAGTCTGCCGGTCCGTTTGAACCATCTGGGTGGCCAGCTCACGGGTCAACGAAGTCAGCTGCTGCAACTGTTTAGTCGAATCGCTGCACATCTTTTGAATCATATTGAGCTGCTCGGTAGCTTTCTGTTCCGCCTGCTGAAGCTGCTGCAACCTCTGAGCCGTATTGGATTCCGCGGAAATCAACTGTCCCAGCTGGCTGGAGTTATTGCTTTCCGCCCGCTGCAAATCGTTGACCATCTGGATTACGGCGTTAAGATTCTGCTGGAATTGCTGAAGCTGCTGTTGAAGCTGTAGGATTCTACCGTCCACGGCAACCACCTCCGGGTTTAATTTTTAAAATCCTACATTTTTATGTTCCCACGAATATTTTAGATTACACCTGGAAATAAAAAACGCGTAAGGCTATAGCTTACGCGTGGAATTAAACGGCAATGCTTTGTTCTTTTAATTTTTTATATAAACTGGACTTTTTGCGGGCTGCCGCGTTTTTGTGGATTACACCTTTTGAAGCGGCCTTATCAAGGGCTTTAACGGCACCGATGAGGGCGCTTTTAATGTTTTCTACATCCTGTGATTTCAGCGCTTCGTTGAATTTTTTGATCGCAGCCTTTATCTTTGACTTAACAAGCCGGTTCCGCAGCGTCCTCTTCTTGGCCTGGCGCATCTTCTTTTTAGCAGATGCTGTATTTGGCAAACGTTTCACCCCCTTAAAAACACTAAACCTATTTTATCATTTCATCCATTAAAATGCAACCCGTATATTATGAAAATCTCGAGGTATGCTATAAAAAGAGTAAAATTTTATTTGGAGGGAAAAGATATGGTGGGAATGATCATCAGGTTTATCGTATCAGCATTGGTTTTAATGCTTATCAGCTTTTTGCTGCCCGGTTTTCAGGTAGCGGGTTTTACTGGAGCGCTGATTGCAGCCATTGTAATAGCCATACTGGGCTTTATCGCTGAAAGTTTACTCGGAGAAAAGATTTCACCTCAGAATCGGGGTATTGTAGGTTTTATAACCGCAGCGGTTGTAATCTATTTTGCCCAGTTCCTGGTACCGGCTATGAGAGTAACTTGGTGGGGTGCCCTTCTGGCATCGCTGGTGATAGGAATAGTCGACGCTTTCGTACCTACCGAACTTCGATAAGGGGGGATAAATTATAAACATAAGGACTGACCTTGCTATAGAAGCCCGGGAGATGACCGGAAGAGAGGAGATCCCGGGCGTGCTTGTTGAAACGGAAAAATCCCAGGAAATGGCTATAAGCCGCGTTAGGATTATTAATGAAGACGGCGAGAAAGCTCTGGGTAAGCCAAAGGGTTATTACGTAACATTGGAGGTACCCAGACTCCGAGAGAAGGATCCTAAGTTGACCGAAGAGGTCAGCAAAAATCTGGCTGAAGAATTAAGATCTATGATAAATCTCCCGATCGAATCGACGGTACTCGTTATAGGCCTGGGTAACTGGAATGTAACCCCCGATTCACTAGGTCCAAAAGTGGTTGAAAGACTTATCGTCACAAAACATCTCATAGAGCTCATTCCAGAAAAATTTAACACCCGAAACGGCATCAGGCCCGTATGTGCTCTGGCTCCTGGAGTATTGGGAATAACGGGTATAGAAACGGGCGAAATAATAAGGGGTGTTGTGGAAAGGGTAAAGCCGGAGCTAATAATCGTAATCGACGCCCTTGCTTCCAGAAGCCTGGAGCGAATAAGCACTACGATCCAGATTTCCGACAGCGGCATACATCCCGGTTCTGGCGTCGGCAACAGGCGCATGGGTATTACGCGGAAAAGCATGGGCGTACCCGTAATAGCCATAGGGGTGCCGACGGTGGTCGATGCGGCGACGGTCGCCAGCGACACGCTGGAAATGTTGATATCCGAGTTTGAACGCCAAGCTCAGCCGGGATCCGAATTTTATAAAATGCTGAAGACATTAAACAGGGACGAAAAGTACCAGCTAATCCGGGAAGTACTTTCTCCTTTTGTCGGCGAACTGGTAGTAACGCCCAAGGAAATAGATTCGCTGATAGAAAATATTTCCAGAACCCTATCCGGCGGCCTTAATCTCGCCCTTCACCCTGGAATATCCTACGAAGAGGTCAGCACCTTTCTTCAATGAGGTTAAAAAAGCCTCATTTTTTTTATTTCCGATGAATATGTTTAACCGGAGGGTGATAAATTTGATCGACTTCAGGATAATAAGGATTAAAAAAACAATATTATACGCAGTGGCGGTTATACTGCTTTTCGCATTGGGTGTGGTGAGCGTAAAAACTGTTGTGAAAGAGTCCGCTCCAGTTTTCGGTGAATTCAAAGACCCTGCCCGTCTAAAGATTGTTGGAGATCTTGACAGCCGGGTCTTTCGAGCGTTTTTTTTGTGGGCGGTACCCGCCGCCAAGGCTTATACACCGGAAAACGTGGTTTTTTTTAACCCCGGTGAATCCTTTTTGAAATTTCAGGAAAGGATTGCGATTTTCGATTTTTTTAAGCCGAAGGGTTATCTCGGCTTTCAGATACCGCTTTTGAACCTGGTCAATATAGAACCGGCGCTGACCCCGGGTATAGAATCGCCCGAACAGGGAGTCGTAGAAAATGAACACGTGCCTTCAAATAACCCGCCGCCGGCGCCACCCGAAGATGAGGACAGCGATGTTGAACAGGTTACACCGGTGGCCGGTAAGCCTCTGGTGCTCGTCTATCACACCCATACCACAGAGTCTTACATGCCTTCTAAAGAATACGATTACAAGCCCAGAGACCAGGCCTTTCACGCTGACGACCTGAAATTTACGGTTGCCAGGGTGGGAGAAGTACTGACATCCGAATTGAACAGGCAGGGTATACCGACCATACATAACAAGACAGTCCACGACGTGCCCACTTATATGTACTCCTACTCGAATTCGCTGAAAACGGTAGAGGAAGTACTTAAGAAAAACCCCTCGATACAGATAGTGTTGGATATTCACAGGGACGCTCCCGTACCGGATCCTCAAAGGGCAAGGGAAATGACTACGGTAAAGATAGATAACAAGTACTATTCCAGGATAATGTTCGTAGTAGGCACAGACAAAATATTCCCGCATCCCCACTGGCGGGAAAACTATAAATTCGCGCTTGTTTTGCAGAACAAACTAGAAGAGCTATATCCCGGCATAACCAGAGAGATCGACCTCCGGGAACAGAGGTTCAACCAGCACGTTTCGAAAAAAGCTCTGCTAGTGGAAATAGGCAGTCATGGCAACACTATGGAAGAATCAATAGAATCGGCCAGGGCTTTTGCCAGAAGTCTAGCTGAGGTCATAAAAGACTTGAGCGAACCCGGCCGTGAATAAAAAATTGCCTCCGGTTAAAAATAATTTGTAAAGGTGTAAAGGGCTTTAGTTAAGTCCATATAATTGTGTAAAAAGGTGTTGAGCCACCCTCACCCCTCTGGTTAGAATTAAATTGTCAACCCAAAAACCTAACTGGAGGGATGAGAAATGGCTCAATATAATATTACCATCGATTCTGAAATTTTGCACCACCTTTTTCTAAAGGGAGCTAAAGATGAGGGGATGGCCAAACTATTGGAGTCCATACTCAACCAAATACTCCAAGCCCAGGCTACCGAACAAATAAAAGCAGAACCTTATGAAAGAACCGAAGAAAGACAAGCCTACCGTAACGGATACTATCCGAGAAATTTAGTCACCAGAGTCGGTACCCTTACGTTAAGGGTTCCCAGGCTCCGCAACGGT
>NZ_VNHO01000039.1:0-243 GCF_008124715.1 Thermosediminibacter litoriperuensis
CGGTCCAGGTTACTAGCTTACCTATGAGGGATTGAAACTATTCTCGGGATAGTCTGCAAATCTATGTTCGCGACGTTACTAGCTTACCTATGAGGGATTGAAACTCGTCGACGACTGGAATCGGGATGCTTTCTTTAAGGGTTACTAGCTTACCTATGAGGGATTGAAACTGATGCTGGCTAACCTAGCTGTGGAGGACCGGCTATACCGTTACTAGCTTACCTATGAGGGATTGAAACAACT
>NZ_VNHO01000039.1:311-14394 GCF_008124715.1 Thermosediminibacter litoriperuensis
GAGCGGGAGTTACTAGCTTACCTATGAGGGATTGAAACTGGAGAACGGAAATTGATAAGAGGAATATCTTTTGTAGTTACTAGCTTACCTATGAGGGATTGAAACAAAAACGATATTGAATATATCATTTTGGTAATATTCCGGTTACTAGCTTACCTATGAGGGATTGAAACACGACGCAAGTTCCGTATATCCCAAGGTATGCCAAAGCGTTACTAGCTTACCTATGAGGGATTGAAACTTTTGAATTTCCTTGATAACATTGATGAGATTCATCCTGTTACTAGCTTACCTATGAGGGATTGAAACATGGAGACGGCAAAGAAAGAGATCAGGCTGGCGGAGGTTACTAGCTTACCTATCCTGAAAATAATGTTCCGCAAAAAGGCAATGAAAAACTAAGCCCATACATAATGTAAAAATATGGGATAAATATGAAGCTTAATATACGTAATAACAAATGTCTGTAAGGTTAAGATACCATCGTTTCGACCGAGACCTTTAACCCTAAAGATTCAAGCTTTTTCAAAGACTGGCGGATGACCATGTCGCGCCTTTTTTCTTCGTAAAAATTCGGACCCAATTCAATATAAGGTTGCTTACGCTTGAGAATATGATAAACTATAGTTAGGATGCTGTGAGCCACCGCAACAGCTGCCCGGTTCGATCCTCTTCGGGCAGCGATGCGGTGGTATTGACTTGCGAGAAAAGTATCTTTTACTCTGGAGGCGGCCCGGGCAGCTTCTACAAGTGCACTTCGCAACTTCTTGTTTCCCTTTCGAGTCCTGGCGGACTTTCGTTTACCGGCGCTTTCATTCTGACCTGGACACAGCCCCGCCCATGAACACAAATGAGCGACGGAGGGGAACTGGTCCATATTAGTTCCGATTTCGCCAATTAACAGTTCCACAATACCCGGAATCATCACCGGGAGTATTTTGGAAGTTACTATTCATATTGAACAGGTTTATACTTTAAATTACATCCCCGCAGGTGGCTGCGGGGTTTTTTGTGCCGCTTTTTTATTGATACTGGAAAAAGGTATAGCATACCCTTTGGTTATATGGTCATTCCGTAAGATGGTATGTACAGCAAATACGATTAAGTGGTTCCGTAAAGAGGATATTTTTTGATTTTAGCGAAATATTTTATCAATACCGGCGGATTGATAAAAACGGGTGGAATTAATGCTGCGGCGGGATTAATAGAATTTAATAAATCTATTATAAGAAAGGGGAATGGAGGGGAATGGGCGTGAAAATAGTAGTCTTTGGAGCGGGGCTGGTGGGAAGCGTTATAGCCCGGGACCTGGCCCGGGAGTGGGATGTGGAGGTTACCGTGGCCGACGGGAGTGATGCGAGGGTAAAACAGCTTACTTCGGAGGCCCGGGTCAAGGGGATTGTAGAGGACCTGTCAAAACCCGGAACCATCAGGCAGATCGCTTCGGACTTCGACATGGCGGTGGGTGCGCTGCCGGGGTTCATGGGAAAGAGCATGGTAAAACAGGTCATAGAGGCCGGCAGGAACATAGTCGATATTTCCTTCTCTCCCGAAGATTACAGGGACCTGGACGGCCTTGCCAGAGAAAAGGGTGTTACTGCGGTCATAGACTGCGGAGTTGCTCCGGGTATGAGCAACATCCTGGTGGCCCGCGGGGCATCGGTACTGGATGAACCGGAAAGCGCCGTTATATACGTTGGAGGTCTTCCGCAGGTCAGGCACTGGCCCTACGAATACAAGATCGTGTTTTCGCCCATAGACGTCATAGAGGAATACACACGGCCGGCCAGGGTGGTGGAAAACGGGAATGTTGTGGCAAAGCCCGCCCTTTCGGAACTCGAGCTAATAGATTTTCCCGGCATTGGAACCCTGGAAGCTTTCAATACCGACGGTCTCAGAACTCTGGTAGATACGGTGAAGATTCCCAATATGAAGGAGAAGACCTTGCGTTTCCCGGGACACGCGGAAAAGATGAGGATTCTGCGGGAGACGGGGTTTTTCGGCTACGACCCGGTAGACGTGAACGGTGTTCAGGTCAGGCCCATAGACGTGACAGCAAGGCTGCTGTTCCCGCTCTGGGAGATGAAGGAGGGCGACAGGGACTTCACGGTCATGAGGGTCGAGGTGGAGGGCAAAAAGGGCGGCCGCAAGGTCAGGTGCGTGTGGGAAATGGTGGACTATTACGACGAGAAGACGGGGACCACTTCAATGGCCAGGACTACGGGTTACACCGCTTCCGTCATCGCCAGGTTTTTGGCGGCTGGAGTCTTCAAGCATAAGGGGATATGCCCGCCGGAGTTAATAGCCACCGACGAGAACGCCTTCAGGCTGCTCCTTGCGGAGCTCGAAGCAAAGGGCATCATATACAGGGAAAAAATAATTGAAATTTAAATACGGAACTGGAAGGGTAGGAAATATGGCAGAGTACCTGATAGATTCGCTGGGAGATATGTGTCCTGTACCTAATCTAAAGGTGCAGTCGAAAATAAAACAGCTGCGGCCGGGCGACCAGATTGTCCTTCTCACCGACCACAGCTGCGCCGTTACGACGATCGTCGACGAGATGAAGAGAAAAAGGCTCAAGACTAAAGTGGAAGAAGTGGAAAACGGTGTGTGGCGGGTTTTGATAATCATGCCGCCCGTTAACAAAAACCCCGGTTCGGCGTATGCATGAACTTGATGAAGGCTTTGGCCACGCTGCTCTGCACCTTTTCACGCTTGTAGGCTACATGGATCTTTTGGATAAGGGGTACGCCCTCGATTTTTAAGGCTGCGAGGGTCTTGTTGTAAAGCTCCTTTCTTATGGCCAGCCCCGGCATTATGGAAATGCCGTGGCCGGCTTCCACGGCGGCCTTAATGGAATCGGCGCTGCTCAGTTCCATAACGATGTGCAGCCTGCTTTTATCTATGCCGGCCTGCTTAAGGCATTTTTCTATCATCTGTCTTGTGCCGGAGCCCTCTTCGCGCATGATGATGGGCTGGCTCATGAATTCCTCCGGGCTCAGGGAGGTTCGGCCCTGCCAGGGTCTCCTGTTAGGGGCTATTACAACCATCTCATCGCTGGCGATTTCGCTGGAGATCAGGTTTCCGTCGGGTTTTTCGCCTTCGATAATCGCCACATCTACCGCACCGTTCCTGAGTTCCTCCAAGATCTGTCTCCGGTTGCCGACTTTGAGCTTTATGTTGGTCTCGGGGTATTTTTCCTTGAATATGAAGATGCTGCAGGGCACCGCGTATCCGCCTACTATGGATGATGCGCCCACTGTCAGGTTTCCGCTTATTGATGCTCTGAAATCGTCCATATTTTTTTCAAGGTCTTCGTAGGTCGATACGATCCGGTTGGCATAGTCGAAGAGGATTCTGCCGGCTTCTGTAAGCACAATACCTCGATTGGTTCTCTCTATGAGCTGTACGGAAAAGTGGGTTTCCAGCTGTTTTATCTGCTGGCTCAAAGCGGGCTGAGTAACAAAAAGGCGCTCGGCGGCCCTGGACAGGGATTGAGTTTCGGCAATGGCTATAAAGGATTTCAGCAGGTTTATGTTCATTTCAATTGCCACCCTCTTTCCCTGATATAAGATATTTTTATAATAACATAAAAGATGGTGATTTTACACTCTATTTTTTAAAATTTATAATTGAAAGTGGGATTTTAAAGTGAAAGAGTTCACATTAACTCGGAAGAAGAGTCAGCTCCCCTATGCGATGGTGCTGCTTCTGATCCTCGTACTTTTCGGTATTTATCTATCTAGAGTCGGTAAGATTCTGGCTGTGAGGTGGATTTTTGGAATAGCTTTCGGCTTTGTTCTGCAGCGCTCCCGCTTTTGCTTTACGGCAGCCGTTAGGGATCCGGTTCTGACGGGCAATACATCATTGTTTCGGGCTGTCCTTATAGCCACAACCGTCGCAATGGTAGGGTTTTCTTACATACAGTTTGCGGCGCACCTGTCGGGCTGCCCGGTCCCGGGGATGATCAAGCCGGCCGGCGTCCATACGCTGCTTGGAGGAATCATATTCGGAATAGGCGCTGTGTTGAGCGGGGGATGTGCCTCCGGCACCCTGATGCGGGTAGGCGAGGGGCACCTGGTGAACATGATCGCCTTAGTGTTTTTCATTGCCGGTTCAGCGGCCGGTGCTTACCATTTCGGATGGTTCAAGGAAAATATCATAAAGTTCGCCAGGCCTGTGTTCCTGCCGGATATTTTGGGGTGGGGAGCGGCCTTTTTCGGGCAGCTGGCCTTTCTGCTCATTCTGTACTGGCTCGCCCTCTGGTGGGACTATAACAGCAGGGCGGAATAGACGGCCGGTACGAGGAGGGTCAAACGTGAAAAACAAAGAGCTTCTTAAAGAGGAATTAAAAAGATATGCGGATGTCATCCTGAAGGAACCCTTCCCGTACTGGTTTGGAGCGATCCTGCTGGGGATTTTAAACGTTTGTCTTTTGGCGGTCAGCGGCGAGCCGTGGCGCATTACCACCCACTTTGCTCACTGGGGAGCGTGGGTTGCGCGGGCTTTCGGCGCCCGGCCGGAATTCTGGGCCTTCTACGATGAACAGGACAATGCCGCTGCTCTGGCAGGCGGCTTTTTGCGGGACGGGGGTTCCGTACAGAATCTGGGCATCATCGCCGGTGCCCTGCTGGCGGCACTTCTGGCATCACAGTTTAGGTTTAAAAAAATTAAAAATTATAAGCAGGTCATCGGCGCCGTAATCGGTGGATTTCTCATGGGCTACGGCGCAAGGCTCGCGTTCGGTTGCAACATAGGAGCCCTTTTCAGCGGCATATCTTCCATGTCCCTTCACGGATGGATTTTTATGGCAGCCATGTCGGCGGGCGCATATCTTGGTTCCAGGTTGCTGATAAAGTTCTTCCTGTATTAATTAAAACCGGGAAAGGACAGCCATATACAGGGAAGATCTATTCGTATAATTCAATTATTGAATAATTGAACAATAATTAATAATAATCAATATAAAGGTGGTGCGAGGATGTATCCCGCTGAAGCCCTTGAAAAAATGAGGGAAATAGTGGACAAATGTATGGGTGACGCTCCGGCGTACTGCGTGGCCACCTGCCCCATGCACACCGACGCCAGGGGTTACATCAAGCTGATTTCCGAAGGCAGGTATAAAGAGGCTATTAAGCTTATCCGGGAAAAATTGTTTCTCCCGGCCACGCTGGGGCGGATCTGCGCCCATCCCTGTGAACAAAAGTGCAAGCGCAATGACGTGGGTCATCAGCCCATGTCTATAGCCGCCCTGAAGCGGTTTGCCGCCGGGTACGACGATCCCTCCGATTGGGATCTCTCGATGGAGCCGGAAAAGGACATTAAGGTTGCAGTAATAGGTTCCGGCCCCGCGGGAGCCCAGGCCGCCATCGACTTGAGAAAGAAGGGGTATAAAGTCACCATTTTCGAAAAGCTGCCGGTGGCCGGGGGTATGCTCAGGGTAGGAATACCCGAGTACAGGCTGCCCCGGAACATCCTGGAAAAGGAATATAGCTATCTGACCAAACTCGGGATCGAGATCCGCTTCAACACCGAAGTGGGTAAGGACGTATCTTTCAGCGATATCAGGAACAATTACGATGCGGTGCTTATTGCCGTCGGCGCCCACAGGAGCGTTATGCTGCCGGTACCGGGTATAGACCTGAAAGGAGTAATACCGGCGGTGGATTTTCTGAGGGAGGTCAGCATGACCCGAAAGTACCCGGTGGGAGAGCGGGTTGCGGTGATCGGCGGCGGCAACGTGGCCATGGACGTAGCTCGAAGCCTCATCAGGGTCGGGGTGAAGAAGGTCGACGTTTTCTGTCTTGAAAAAAGGGATGAGATGCCGGCTCACCCCTGGGAAGTGGAGGAGGCCGAAGAAGAGGGCGTTGTAATCCACAACGGCTGGGGCCCAAGGGAAATAGTGGGTGAGGACGGCAAAGTAAAGAAAATCGTTTTCAAGGCCTGCAAGTCGGTCTTCGACCGGGAAGGCCGTTTCAACCCCTGCTACGATGAATCGGAAACTTACGAAATCGAGGTCGATAACGTGGTCCTGGCCGTGGGCCAGACTGCTGACTGCTCCTTCCTGGCCGGTACCGGCATAGAGCTCTTAAAAAACGGCAAGGTTAAGGCGGACCCGGTTACCCTGGAGACATCGCTGAAGGGCGTGTTTGCCGTAGGAGACGCGGTGGGAAGACCGCTGTTTGCCATAGAAGCAATGGCCGAAGGCAGGAAGGCAGCGGTGTCCATAGACCGGTACCTGAAGGGGGAGGACCTGCGCGCAGGAAGGGAATTCGAGGGAGCTTACGAGACCTGGCTCGAAAAGGACGTTTCCGCCGAGCAGTTCCTGCCGAGAGTCCAGACGCGCAAGCTCTCACCGGAGGAAAGGATAAAGGGCTTCATGGAAGTGAACCTGGGCTTCACCGAAGAAATGGCCAGGAAAGAAGCCGAAAGGTGCCTCCAGTGCGAGTGCCGCCTCTGCGTTAAGGAATGTCTCATGCTGCAGGATTTCACCAGCTGCCCCAAGGAACTGTTTAAGGAAATTCTTGAGACAGGTAAGGTCAACCCGCTGGTGCCGTATTCCTGCAATATGTGCAACAAATGTACCCTGGAATGCCCGAAGGAGTTCAGGCTGGCCGACAGGTTCTACGATATAAGGAAGGAACTGGTAAAGCAGGGCGTTGGCCCACTGAAACAGCACAAGCCTATCCTGATGCATCAAAAGTTCAGCTATTCCAGGATTTTCAATGCGACTCTGCCGGATAAAAAGGCGGGCTTTACCAGGCGCATATTCTACCCGGGATGCAGCCTGCCTTCCTACAACCCAGAAGCCGTGGGCAGGATCTACGAGTACCTGAAGGAAAAGCTGCCCGGCACCGGCGCCATTTT
The DNA here is from genome assembly GCF_008124715.1 of Thermosediminibacter litoriperuensis. Classification (GTDB taxonomy): domain Bacteria; phylum Bacillota; class Thermosediminibacteria; order Thermosediminibacterales; family Thermosediminibacteraceae; genus Thermosediminibacter; species Thermosediminibacter litoriperuensis. The sequence goes on from NZ_VNHO01000039.1 coordinate 7,182, forward strand.
GAAATGCTGCGGCAAGCCCACCAAGGCTTTGGGCCAGGAGGAGCTCTTTAAACGCCGGTTCGCTATGGTGGTGGAAGAAGTCAGGAGGCTGGGCGCCGAGGAGGTTATCACCGCCTGCCAGTCATGCTATAAGACCCTTTCCGAGTACCTGCCCAAGTATATACCGGGGATAAAGGTGAGGTCCCTGTGGGTGGTGCTGAAGGAGATAGGCCTGCCCGAAGAGGCCAGGGGGATTGCGAAAAACAGCGGCATGACCGTGGCCATCCACGATTCCTGCGTGACCCGCGATGTGCCGGAAATTCACGACGCCGTAAGGTTTATAGTGAGTGAGCTGGGCTACGGGATTGAAGAGCTGCCTAACAGCCGGGGGAACACCCGCTGCTGCGGTTACGGCGGGATGGTGGTGCCGGCCAACCCGGACCTGGCAAAGCGGGTGATGGAGAGAAGAGCCGGTGAGGCCAAATCCGAATATATAGCCACATACTGTGCCGCCTGCCGTGCTTCCATGGTGACGGGCGGCAAGAAGGGACTGCACCTTCTCGATCTTATATTCGGAGGTGATTGGAGAGGGAAAGAAACGCCGGGGGTCGATAAGACGCTCCAGAGCTGGAGCAAGAGGTGGAGAGCCAAACAGATCCTCACAAGGATCGCAAATAAAAAATAATTTGGGGGGATTTAATATTATGAGGAAGATTGTAGCGTTAACGCTTATCCTTGTACTGGCCGTCAGCCTCGCGGCCTGCAGCCAGCAAAAGTCCGCAACCGCACCAACAAAGTTTTTAACCGGTAAGGAAAAGGGCTATGCCAATCCGGAGGCTATAATAACTCCGCAGGAACTAAAGGAGCTTATGGATAAGAATGCCGTCAAAATTATCGACGTAAGGCCCCAGGACCGCTATTCCAAGGAACACATACCCGGAGCCGTCAGGGCCTGGAGGAACGAGTACAACGATCCCAACCATAAATACGAGGGTATGAGGGCTACGCCCGAACAGTTCGCTCAGCTCATGAGCCAGCTCGGTATTGCCAACGGCGACCTGGTGGTGGTTTACGGGGATGCGGATAAACATGCGCCCGCCGACGCTGCGAGACTCTGGTGGCTGTTCAAGCTCTACGGCGACAACAAAGTTAGAATCCTGGACGGCGGAATTGAAGCCTGGAAGGCCGCCGGATTCCAGACTACCACCGAGCTGCCCGAAGTGACCGAGACCAGATACGAGGTAAAGAAGGTCGACACCACCCTGCTGGCGGAAGTGGAAGACGTGCTGGCGGGCCAAAACAACCCTGACGTGATAATTCTGGATACTCGCGAAAAGGCGGAGTTCCTGGGAGAACAGAAAGTCAAAGGCGCCGCCAGGGCCGGAAGAATCCCGGGGGCGATATGGCTCTACTGGGGCGACGCCCTCAACGAAGATAAGACCCTTAAGACCTACGACGAGCTGAAGAAGCTGTATGAAGAGAAAGGTGTAACACCGGACAAGACCGTAATACCCTACTGCCAGTCCGCTGTGCGTTCGGCTCACGCCACCTTCGTTATGACGGAATTACTGGGCTACAAGAACGTTAAAAATTACGACGGTTCATGGATAGAGTGGAGCCAGCGCACCGATCTGCCCATCGAAACCGGAGAACCCAAGAAATAAAATGAAAGCAGCAGGAGGGCCCATCCTTCTGCTGCCTTTAATGCAAAATGAGGGGGGATAGGGAATGAGTCAAAAAACGGCTGAATTGCATGGTTCCGGGAAGGGTGGCCGGATGAAGCTGCTCATTACCGTGGCTTGCATCGCGGTCGTTGCGTTTCTCTTAAAAAAGCTGGGCGTTACCCAGTACATGAGCCTTGAAAACATGGCGAAGTTGAAGGACTGGATCGCCGGTTACGGGGGGCTGGGGCCCATAATCTACATTGCGCTTTTCATCGCAGCCTGCATTTTCTTCCTGCCCGGATTGCCCATCGGAGTGCTGGGGGGTGTAGCCTTCGGGCCCGTCAAAGGTGCCCTTTTTGCGTCAATTGGGGCAACGCTGGGGGCTACGGCGGCCTTCCTGATAGCCAGGTATGCGGCGCGGAGCATGGTGGAAAGCTGGGTCGAGAAAAACCCGCAGCTGAAAAAGCTGGATGAGGGCGTAAGGCAACACGGCTGGCGGATGCTCATGATAACACGGTTGGTGCCGGTATTTCCCTTCAACCTGCAAAACTACGCCTATGGCTTAACCGATATTCCGCTTCTGACCTATATTGTGGTATCATTTTTGTGTATGCTGCCCGGCGCCGTAGCATATACCTTCGCCGGAGGCACTCTCACCAGCGGCGGGGACATCAGGAAGATATTTACCTACCTGGGTGTGGCGGCGGTGTTTTTCGTGCTGCTTTCCCTGATTCCCGGCTGGATCAGGAAAAAGCACGGCGGAAACCTGGGCATTTAGCAAAGAAGGGATACAGTTGCTCGATAGCGGAGCGAGAAAGTTTTTCCAACCGTATTTTACGAAGCTGGCCCGGATGCTCGTATGGCTGGAATTAACCCCCGATGCCGTTACTGGGGCGGCTTTTGTGATAGGGCTTTTCGGCGCAGCGGCTCTGTACCTCGACTGGCGGGCGGCGGCCCTGACGCTGCTGTGGCTTTCCGGGCTTGCCGATGTGCTTGATGGCACGGTGGCCCGGCTGACCGGCAGGTGCTCCGCCTTCGGGGCGCTCATGGACCTCATCTTCGACAGGATTGTTGAAATGGGATATATAGCCGTGATGGCGGCCAGAATGCCGGAAACCAGGATGGCATCTATATTTCTTCTGTGTTCCATTATATTCAGCTTTTCCGTATTTCTGGCATCGGGGGCCCTAATATCAAAAAAGACAGAAAAAGCCTTTTACTATCAACCGGGGCTTGCCGAGAGGACCGAGACTTTTCTGGTTTTCTCCCTGGCAATACTCCTGCCTCGAAGCACCGCGCTGATTTTCAACATCTTCACTGCCATGATCGTGTTTACCGGGATCCAGAGAATGGCAGAGGTTTACAGGTATCTCAAGAGGGATTGAGGTGAAATTCGTGAGGAAGACGTTTATTATTGTTCTCGCCGCGATGCTGGTTGTGGCTGTGGGGATTGCCGGATGCGGCGCAAAGGAAGTTAGAAAGACCGAGGACCTTCAGGAAAAGAGCTGGGAGGAAATCCTGGCCGAAGCCAGGGGCACGACGGTGAATTTTTATGGCTGGGGCGGAGACCAGAGGATAAACAAATGGCTGGACGAAGTGGTGGCGCCCCGGTTGGAGGATAAGTACGGCATAAAACTGAACCGGGTGGGGATGGATATAGACGAGATCCTGAACAAACTGCTGGGGGAGAAGCAGGCGGGCAGGGAAAAGGGTTCCATCGACGTGGTGTGGATAAACGGCGAAAACTTTTACACCGCCCGCAGAAACGAGCTTCTGTTCGGGCCCTTCACGTCAATGCTGCCCAATTTCCAAAAATACGTGGACCCCGACGACCCGGAAGTGAAAAATGATTTCGGCCACCCCATTGAGGGTTACGAGGCGCCTTACGGCAGGGCTCAGTTTGTGCTGACCTACGACAGCGCCAGGCTCCCGGAAAGCGAAGTTCCGAAAGACCACAGGGCTCTCCTGGAGCTTGCGAAAAAGTACCCGGGCAGGATAACTTACCCGGCGCCGCCGGATTTTACGGGCAGCGCCTTCATCAGGAATATAATTTGTGACGTGGTGGGCAGGGAAAAGCTTGAGGGCCTAGATCCCGGAGATAAAAAAGCGGTGGAAGAAGCTATTTCCCCGGCGATAGAGTACATGAGAGAATTGAAGCCCTTCCTGTGGAAGAAAGGGGAGAGCTATCCGGCTACCCTGGCGCAGCTGCACAACATGTTCGCCGACGGCGAGATCCTTATTTCCATGGACTACGCTCCGTACGCGGCTGCCGGCAAGGTTAAAACCGGTGAGTTTCCGGCGATGGTCAGGAGCTTCGTCTTCGAAAAGGGTACCCTGGGCAACACACACTACCTGGCCATACCCTTCAACGCCCCCAATAAAGCGGGTGCCCTGGCGTTCATAAACTATATTCTGAGCCCGGAGGTGCAGGCGTCTAAAAACGACCCGGTCAACTGGGGTGACCTGCCGGTAATTGATTTCAACCGGCTTTCGCCTGAGGAAAAGAAACTCTTTGAAGATATAAATCTGGGGGATGCGGCGCTGCCGGGGGATTATCTCCAGGCCCGCCGGCTGGCCGAACCGGATGCCTCACTCATACCGGTAATCGAGGAAATATGGGTTGAAAAAGTGCTTAAAGAGGGAAAGTAACGTGAACGGTGAAAGGTTGAGGCCGTACTTCATGCTTGCACCCGTTATGCTGGTGCAGGCATGGCTCATATTTACAGGAATATACACCGCCCTGGAGCAGAGCCTGGGCCATTTCCCGGCTGCGGGGCTTAACGGTTACAGCCTGAAGTTTTACATCGCCGTCTTGAAGAATCCGGATTTTTTAAGAAGCCTTGTTTTTTCTTTTTACGTGGCTTTTGTTTCCTCGGCGCTGGCTGTTATCCTGGGGATATTTCTGGCGGTGCTGCTCATTCACAGTCCCCGGAGGGAGGGCCTCAGCAATTACCTTTACAGGCTGCCCATAATAGTGCCTCACACCATCGCGGTGCTGCTGGTGCTGAATATCTTATCGAATAGCGGCCTCATGCCCAGGTTACTTTACGCCCTGGGGATGCCGGGAGCCGAAAACGCTTTCCCCGGTATGGTGTTTGACAGGGCGGGCATCGGGGTTATACTGACCTACTTATGGAAAGGTACCCCTTTTGCTACCTTTATGGTTTACACCATCCTAAAGAATAGCAACCCGGGACTGTTTGAAGCTGCTTTGAACCTGGGGGCCAGCAAGTGGAAGGCCTTTTTCTATGTGGTGCTGCCTCTCTTAAAGCCGGCGATAATTCCTTCGTTCCTTTTTCTGTTCGCCTATGCCTTCGGGTCCTGGGAGGTTCCCTACCTCATTGGGCCTACCTATCCAAGGGCGCTGCCGGTGCTGGCGTACACTTTTTACGTGAGCCCCGAACTATCGGCAAGGCCCTATGCTATGGCGGTGAACATGGTGATGATGGCGGTCTCCTTCATACTGATATACATTTACAGCAGGCAGACGGCTAGGGCCGGGTGGTAATATGAATAGAAGATTTGTTAACCTGTTACTTTATGCCGTAATAGTGGTAATGATCCTTCCAATGGCGGTGCTGTTGCTGTGGGCTTTCGCCAGGGAATGGCCCTGGCCTCACCTTTTTCCCACGGGTTTTTCGGTGCGAGGATGGGTTCACCTCTTAAACCCTGCCACAGGGGCCCTGCCGGTGCTGTTTTACAGCGTGCTGCTCTCTTCGGTGGTGACATTCCTCACCGTAACTTTCAGCCTTCCGGCGGCCAGGGCCCTGGCCTTTTGTGAATTCAGGGGCAAGCAGGCCATCGAGATCTTCGTGCTTTCGCCCATGGTCATCCCCACGACGGCCATTGCCATGGGAATCCACGTGAATTTCATTCGCCTTGGCCTGGCTGATACCTTCTGGGGGGTAGTGCTGTCTCACCTCCTGCCATGCCTGCCTTACGGCATAAAGATATTGACGGGTGTGTTCGGCGCCCTGGGCGACAGGATAGAGCAGCAGGCCCGGGTTATGGGGGCCGGCAGGATGAAGACTTACATCTACGTGACTTTGCCGCTTATATCCCCGGGGCTTGTAACCGCCGGCATAATGGCTTTTGTCGTTTCTTTCAGCCAGTACTTCCTCACCTTTATCATAGGAGGAGGCCGGGTGGTAACCTTTTCGCTGCTGCTTTTCCCCTTCATACAGGGGGGAGACCGGCATCTGAGCGCTGTCTTCAGCCTGGCTTTTATAGCCACCGTGCTCCTTTGGGTTTTCGCCCTGGAGGCGCTGGTCAGAAGGTGGGTCAAAAAGGGACAGTACTTTTATATGTGACACCGAAGGGGATATCCGTATGGCCGAGATAAGAGTGGAAAATGTGAGCAAGGCTTTCAGAGGAGAAAAAATCATCGACGGTATCAGTTTCGAGGTGGCCGGCGCGCAGCTCCTGTCACTGCTGGGGCCTTCGGGAGCCGGCAAGACCACGCTTCTAAAGATAATAGCCGGGCTTGTTAAGCCCGACACCGGTGAAATCTTCTTCGACGGCGTCCCGGTCGTAAAGGTGCCGGCGGAAAAGAGGGGGGCCGTGCTCGTTTTTCAGGACTACCTGCTCTTTCCTCACCTGACCGTAGAACAGAACGTGGCCTTCGGCCTCAGGATGGCCGGCGTTCCTCGGGACAAAAGGACAAAAATAGTCGCTGAGATGCTGGCCCTGGTGGACATGAAGGGATACGAACACAAATACCCCCACGAACTCTCCGGGGGCCAGAAGCAGAGGGTGGCCCTGGCCAGGGCCCTGGCGGTAAAGCCTCGGGTCCTTCTCCTGGACGAACCTTTTTCCAACCTGGACCCGCGCCTCAGGGAATCCATGAGGGAGTTTACCCGGGACCTTCAGCGCCGAATGGAGATGACCACCATCCTGGTGACCCATGACTGGGAAGAAGCCCTCATGATGTCCGACAGGATAGCGGTGCTGATTAACGGCTCGATAAAGCAGGTGGGTACCCCCGAGGAAGTGTATTTCAGGCCGGCATCCCTGGAAGTGGCCGAGTTTCTCGGCGAGAAAAAAAATTACGTGGAGGGCAGGGTGAAGGACGGCGTTTTTTTCTGCCCTTTTGGAGATTTCCCCGCACCGCAGGCAGTCGACGGCTGTTATACAGCCTTGATAAGGCCCGAACACGTCAGAATTTCACCGGGCGGCGAAACCTCGAGCTGGATGGTATGTGATATGCGGTTTGCCGGGGGATGCGTCTACTACAGGGTGGTGCGGGAAGGCCTCTTGCTTTTGTGCGCCGCGGATAACACCGTCATTTACCGGCCGGGTGATAAGGTAGACGTATCGGTGGATTTTTCAAAGGCAATGCTCTTCGAGACGAGCTTTGATTAATTCAAAGCTCCAGACTGTCGACAAAGTAACTGTCGACAGTCTTTTTTTGCAAAAGCTAGTACAAAAATCATCAGCTTTTTAGTAAAATTAAAGAAGATACAAAAATATTGTGGGGCGATGAAATGTTAACGAAGAAAAATCGAGAAATAATAGAGCAGGTAGAATTAGTAAGCATCGATAGCTTAGTACCTCAAGACCATCTCCTTAGG
>NZ_VNHO01000040.1 GCF_008124715.1 Thermosediminibacter litoriperuensis
ATATGTGTTAGTTTTTTGTCAACCAACATCATATCGGGTTTCATGCTATGGTTCAACTTTTTTTACTGTCGCATTTAATTTTACAATTAACCATAGAAAATAAATTGATTTAGTAATAATTAAAATAATTGACAGGTGCCTCCCAATGTCATATAATATAGATGTGCCATAATGAAAACGTTTCTCAAATATCCCAGGTATAAAAAAACAACCGGTTCAGTAAATAAATATTGGGATAAATTTTTTTGCGCTTCAAATGAGAATGATTATCAAAGGAGGAGAAGGTCATGGACTGTTGCAGCCACAGGCGGAGCATTTTTTCGAGATTTTTCAGGAGAAGGCAAGACAGTGCTTTTACTCACCAGGACTGTACTACCAGAAAGAAACTGGTGTTGGTGGGAACCCCTAACGTGGGAAAGAGCGTCATATTTAACAGACTCACCGGGGCTTACGTGACGGTGTCCAACTATCCGGGTACAACAGTGGAGGTTTTCAGAGGCACCGGCTGGATCGGCGGCGAACTATTCGAGGTAATCGATACGCCCGGTATGTATTCGATGATGCCGATTACCGAGGAAGAAAGGGTTACGAGGACACTGCTTTTAAACGAGAGACCTGATATCGTCGTTCATGTGGCAGACGCCAAAAATATAGAGAGAATGCTTTCTATGACTCTGCAGCTGAAGGAAGCTGGACTTCCTGTAATGCTGGTTGTGAATATGATGGACGAGGCGGAAAGACTGGGGAGAAAAATCGACCTGGACAGGCTGTCGGCACTGCTGGGCATACCCGTGGTGGGGACGTCTGCCGCTCTGAACAGAGGCATGGACCAAATGAGGAAGAAGGTGGCGGAGTATGTTAAAAAACGAGCTGCTTGAGAACAATGTACATCCCTTTAAATACGACGACAACATAGAAAGGGCCGTGGGAGAGATAGAAAAGCTATTAAAATCGAACTACAAAGTTTCCAAGCGCTCCGTGGCCCTACTGCTGCTGCAGGAGGACGGAGAAATAACAGAGCTGGTACGTTCGAGGGAAGCCTCCTTCCCGGAGATACAGGAGGTTATAAGGAGGACCCAGAAGAAATTTTCAGAACCGATGCATTACGTCATAACAATGCAGCGCCAGAAAAAGGTAGATGAGATAGTATCACAGGTCGTGAGGGCGGAGGATAAATCAAGGTCGTCCATCGGGTCCTGGTTGGACCGAATAACCGTCCAGCCGGTTACCGGGATACCGATACTCCTGCTGGTTCTCTATTTCGGGCTTTACAAATTCGTCGGCGAGTTCGGCGCCGGAACTCTTGTAGATTTCATAGAAGGCAGCATCTTTGAGAACTATATAAACCCCTGGGTAAACTCTGTGGTGGAAGCCTACATCCCCAACAGGGCCGTGCAGGAGTTGCTGGCAATGGAGTACGGCATAATAACGCTGGGCATAAGGTATGCAGTGGCAATAATACTGCCTATCGTAGGTACCTTTTTCCTGATGTTTTCAGTGATCGAGGACTCCGGTTACCTGCCGAGGCTTGCACTCCTGGTAGACCGGGTGTTCAAGTCCATCGGGTTAAACGGTAGAGCCGTGATACCCTTGACCCTGGGATTCGGTTGCGACACTATGGCGACCCTGGTGAGCAGGACGCTGGAGACCAGGCGGGAGAGGGTGATAGCTACACTGCTTTTGGCCCTGGCGATACCGTGTTCGGCCCAGTTGGGCGTTATAATGGGACTGCTGTCCGGCAGGCCGGGGGCCCTGGCTATATGGGTCGTATTCATAGCTTTAGTTTTCCTGCTGGTGGGGTATCTTGCAGCCCAGGTGCTGCCGGGAGAAAGGCCCGTATTTTACATGGAAATACCTCCTTTGAGGCTGCCGAGAGCCGGTAATATAATTGAAAAGACGGTATCGCGTATGCAGTGGTATTTCCTTGAAATCGTGCCTATATTCATAATCGCCAGTGTGCTCATATGGATCGGTAGAATGACGGGAACTTTCGACGCGCTTGTACAGGGAGCCGATTCCCTAATGGGTGCTTTGGGTCTACCACCTCAAACGGCCCAGGCTTTCCTGTTCGGGTTCTTCCGCAGAGACTACGGTGCAGCCGGCCTTTACGACCTGCAGAAAGCAGGGATCCTGGACGGCGTACAGATGGTTGTAGCGTCGGTCACGCTGACGCTGTTCGTGCCGTGTATAGCTCAGTTTGCTGTAATGCTCAAGGAGCGCGGCGTGAAGACGACTCTGGCCATAATGGCTTTCATATTTCCCTTCGCCTTCCTGGCGGGATATGTACTGAACATGATCCTGAAAGCGGCCGGGATGGTGCTGTAGCATGAAGTGCGGTTTTTGCGGTCACGAATTCGACGAGGAAGAACAGGGCGCCAGGACCTGTGGCGGCTGCCCTATGAGCGGCCGCTGCGGAAAAGTGAAGTGCCCCAGGTGCGGCTACGAGATGGCGAAGCCCAGCGGATTTTTCAAATGGTTGAAGCGCAGGAGGGATAAGGAAAATGGCCGGTGAAAAGGATCTTACACAGTTGACGGTAGGAGAAAGGGCGGCGATCGCGCGAATAAACGCTCCCAACAGCGGAATTCTAAAAAAGCTCATGGCGCTGGGGGTGCTTCCCGGAATGAGGGTGTGCCTGGTACAGAAATTCCCCTCTTATGTCATAAAGGTCGGCAATACCCAGATAGCCGCCGATGAGACTATCGCAAAGAGTATCATTGTGATAAAAGAATAAGTGCCGGTTTCCGGCACTTTAATTTTTCTTTAGATTTTTCACATTTTCTATAGCTATATAAAGTTCGTCCCTTTCCGTAGGCACTATGGGAATCTTTTTTTCGCCGTCCAGGATAAACCTGCCGCCGTTGGTGATCTTCCCTATGACCGCTGCAGGGATTGACTTTTCCTGAAGAGCATCCACCACCTTCTGCCCGTCTCCGGAGCAGATGAGCATGGACCCGCTGGATATGAGCCCCAGGGGGTTTATGTCGAAAACGCGGCACACTGCTGCGGTTTCGGGGAGAACCGGGATCCTGTCGCGATATATTTCGACACCTACGCCGGACGCTTCAGCCAGTTCCCAAAGAGCCCCCAGAAGGCCGCCTTCGGTGATATCGTGCATTGCGGTGGCTCCTGCACCGGCAGCCGTAAGGCCGTCCTGAATGACGCTGATGTTATCTATAAAGCTCTGGGCTCTTTTGATCAATTCGCCGGGGAGCTTCCCCCGCAAGTATTCCTCAAAATCCAGCGCCAGCACGGCGGTGCCTTCAAGGCCGATAAATTTAGTAACTATCACATCATCGCCGGGCCTTGCACCGGCCGATGTCACAAAACTCTCCCTTTTTGCCATGCCTATGGCCGTAGCCGAGATTACCGGTTTTGTTACCGCAGGAGTGACCTCGCTGTGGCCTCCCAACACTTCTATTCCTATTTTTTGGCAGGCTTTATGTACGTTCTCCATGATCCGGGCCAGCGTATCCTCGCCGCTTCCCTCGGGCAGGAGCAGGGTTACCAGAATACCGATGGGACGGGCACCGCAGGCTGCAATATCGTTGCATGCCACGAAGACGGCCAGATACCCTCCCGCCGTGTCGGCGGCTGTAATCGGGTCTGTGGATGCTACGGCCACGTACTCGCCGAAATCTATTATACAGCAGTCCTCGCCGAATCCGGAATGCACCAGTACTTCGTTCCTCTTTTTGCCCAGGAAAGGGTATACGGCTTTCCTTAAGATATCAGGAGGTATTTTACCGGTTTTCATGATCCACCGTCCTAGAATTTATCTTGATCGTCGAAGGATAAGTTTTTCAGCCGCCGGTGCAGGAACAGGGCTATGATAGCTCCCACCGAAACCTGCATAAAGTCGCCGGCCAGCTCTACCGGCACCGCCCCGATACCGTAAAGCCTCCAGGCGGCTATGGCGTAGCCGGTCATCATAAAGGCCGCCCCCAGGACCACGCCGGTGTACGGCTTAGACCTCCGGGCAAAGGTGCCGGCTATGAAACCCTCGATACCTTTGATAAAAAATGTAATGGGGGCCCATACCGGGTAACCCTTCAGAATGTCGGCCAGGGCGGAGCCCACACCTCCTATTATTGCCGCAGGGATGCCGCCGTAAATCAGGGCTACGAGGTATATTACCGACTCACCGAGATTGAAGTACAGGTTAAAATTGGGTACGGGGAAGCTCAGTATAGCTGTAGCTATGACTAGCAGGGCCATGAAAAGACTCATAAAGGCCAGTTTTTTAATGGATTCGTTCATACATATACCTCCATGTGCGGTCTCTTTTGTTATTATACTATAAAAAGAGACAAATCGAAACTGTAAGTTGATTTTTCAGGAAAGTTTGATATAATAATTTAAAAAAACAGGCAAAATGCGATGCAGGGGAAAGCCGCACCTTCTCCTTTAAGAGAGCCGGCGGCCGGTGCGAGCCGGTATGGGGATGTGCGGAATTCCGCCCCGAAGCAGCACCTTCGAACATGCGGAGCATAAGTAGGGGGTGCCGGCCGATGCCGTTACCGAGATTGAGCGACAAGAAGGGTGGCACCGCGAGAAAATCCTCTCGCCCCTATGGGGAGAGGATTTTTTTATTTATATGTTTTGATAAAAAAAAGGAGGTCAGGCTATGTTAGATATTAAAATGATCCGCTCAAACCCCGATGAAGTAAAGCGGGCCCTGGAGAAGAGGGGTGCCCAGGCAAACCTGGAAGAGTTTTTAAAACTCGACGAGGAGCGCAGGAACCTTTTGGTCGAAGTGGAGCAGCTAAAGAGCCTGCGCAACAGGGAGTCGGAGGAAATAGCCCGCAGGAAGAAGCAGGGTGAACCGGCCGACGATCTCATACAGCAGATGAAGGAGGTATCCGGCAGGATTAAGGAAATGGACGACCGGGTGAAGGAGATTGAGGGGAAACTAGAACAGATCCTGCTTATGATCCCCAACATACCCGACGAATCGGTGCCCGTGGGAGCCAGTGACGCCGATAACGTGGAAATGAGGCGGTGGGGCGAGCCCCGAAAGTTTGACTTCGACCCCAGGCCCCACTGGGAGGTGGGCGAGGCTCTGGATATATTGGACTTCGAGCGGGCTTCCAAGATAACCGGCTCCAGGTTTGTGGTCTACAAGGGGGCCGGGGCCAGGTTGGAGAGGGCGTTGATTAACTTCATGCTGGATCTGCACATAGAAAAGCACGGGTATAAAGAGATATTCCCGCCCTTTATTGTAAACCGGGCCAGTATGACGGGCACCGGCCAATTGCCCAAATTTGAAGAGGAGGCCTTCAAGCTCTTCAACAACCCGGATTATTTCCTTATTCCTACCGCGGAAGTGCCGGTGACTAACCTGCACATGAACGAAATCCTGGAAAAAGAAGATCTGCCCATATACTACGTGGCCTACAGCGGATGCTTCAGAGCCGAAGCCGGGTCAGCCGGCAGGGACACCCGGGGTATCATAAGGCAGCACCAGTTCAATAAGGTGGAGCTGGTGAAATTTACCGAACCGGAAAAGTCCATGGAGGAACTGGAAAAACTAACCAGAGACGCGGAAGAGGTGCTGCAGCTCTTGGGACTGCCCTACAGAGTTATGGCTCTATGCACCGGCGATCTGGGATTCGCCTCGTCAAAGACGTATGATATTGAGGTCTGGATGCCGAGCTACAACCGCTACGTGGAAATCTCGTCGTGCAGCAATTTCAAGGATTACCAGGCCCGCAGGGCCGGTATCAGATACAGGCCGGAAAAGGGTGCGAAACCCCAGTACGTTCACACCCTCAACGGCTCCGGCCTGGCGGTGGGCAGGACGACCGCTGCAGTACTGGAAAACTACCAGCAGCCCGACGGGTCGGTGATAATACCGGAGGTGCTGAGGCCATACATGGGCGGTATAGAGGTAATAACCACAAAATAGCAGGGAAATGCGCCGGAAAGGCGCATTTTTTATTGACTTTTGCCGCTCATCAATATAAAATAAAATTATTAAATTTGAAAAAAACAGATTACCTCATCTCGATAAGGGGTGCGGTAGAGGCGCGGTGCACCAATAGTAACCCGCGGGAGGCGGCAGCCGGTGAAGCGGGTGAAAGGGGTCGCCGCCGAAGCCCTGCGGCCGGCAGGCGGCTGGGCTGGGACTGCACCGAACAGGTGCGGTACTGTCACTTGAAGCTTCCCGGGCTTCAGGTGGAGCGCTATCACACGCTGGGGGAAGGGAGGGTAGTATCACTTTGACCCCGAACGGCTGTGGTAGTACTGCAGCCGTTTTTTTGCATATTATGTATAAAATCTATCTTTTATAAGGATGGAGTGAAAACATGGCCGAAAATTACTCCTTGAACTATGAGGATGTCATGGCCTTTTTCGAGAAGTTGATAAACAGCGAGAATGTAAACCTGTACCAAAGGGATATGGCCGAAATATATGCGGGTCTCGTCAAGGACCTTATCTGGGTCGATATAAGCAGGAAATGAAATAGCGCACTGAAAGGTGCGCTATTTTCTGTATATCCCGTCGACATTCTTGGCCGCGTTCTGGGACTCGACGAAAGTTTTGCAGCAGGTCTCCATGCACGTGGATACCGGGGTCTGGGGAGCGTTTGAAGCCTGGGGGGCGTCGAAGCTGTCGGGCATCCGGTCCCCGAACTTATCGGAAGTGATCATGATTTCCGAAGCGTCGCAGATATTCCCGCTCTTCCAGTAATGGCAGTTGGAAACGCTGCAGTGAATCCTGGCCATCTGGATACCTCCTTTTATTTTTTTTTTTTTCAATTATAATTTTCCTTATTTAGCGTTGGGTTATGCGCAAAATTTATAGAATGAATATCCGGCTTTGAGGAAATCATACTTGTAGAAGTTTTTCGGGAGGTGAAAGCATGAAGCTGAATCTGGCTGCTCACGAAGCCCTGGAGGTGCACGAAATTCTTTCTCTTAAAACCCTCTGCATGCAAAAGGAGATATCATACCTCGACATGGCAAAGGACCCGGACCTGAAAGATTTAATAAAAACAAGTCTCATCGAGAGTCGACAAATGATTACCGAACTCCAGCAGACCATCGGGTAAGATATTATCAGGAAAGGGAGGGCTTAAAATGATCGACGACAGGGCTATAACGCTCGATCTTTTGAATACAGCCAAGGCGGAGGTAATGGCCTATGCCAGGGCGGTGAACGAGGCTGCCACTCCCCAGCTAAGGGAGGTGCTGGCAAAGCAGCTGCAGATGGCTCAGGAAGCCCAGGAGAGGGTTTTCAACTTCGCTAAAAAGAAAGGCTATTACAACGCCAACACCTCACCGGAGCAGATGCTGAATAGCGATATCCAGAGCGCAACCCAGGTGCTGCACCAGATTACAAACCTTAGGTAAACGAAAAGCCGGGCGGGAAGTTACGCCCGGCTTTTAAAGTTTTACCGATTAAATACCCCTCGATGTCAGCTTTTCTTGTACGACTGCACAATCGTGCAGTATCCTTGATTTACTCTCAGGCCTAGTTTATAATATGCAGGAAGAGAATATCCGGTGAGTTTTCCTTTGCAGGATGCAGCTAAGGTGCACTAAATAAGAATCAGGAGAGATTAAAAGATGGGGGAAAACGCGGAAAAACTGATTGCGGTTATTCTTTTTACAGCAACCATACATATGATCGACACCCTGTCCTACTCCGTAAGGCTTGCCGGTATAAGGACCAAAAGGCTTGCCATGGCCTTATCGCTTTTTAATATAATCGTGCTGGCAGCCAGGACGGCCAATATGATACAGGCGCCCCTGCTGGGGAGCATGGTGGATAGGGCCATAGCCGGGGGCCAGGTGGGTATGCTGCTCAAGAGCTTCAGGATAATAATACTCTCGGCCACGGTGGGGAGTATTATCGGGGCGGCATTGATACCCAGCTTTGTGGAAATTTTTTCAAAGGGGATAATAGCCCTGGAGCGGGCGGGGTCCGTGCCCGGCCTGCTCGGCACCGTGGTGTATCAGGGGTCCTTCAGAAAGATCAGGAGCAGCTTAAAAAAACCGGGTTTCGGCATCCTGAAGCGCCTGAAACTGGACCGGATTCCACCGACCTTTTTACTGTTGAATCTTTTTATTACTGCCGTATCGACCATCGGCGTGCTGGCGGCTATTTATGCCGGAGCCCTGGTGCCGGATTACCGCATCACCGCCAGCCAGCTTTCGGGAATAATAAACGGGGCAGCCACCATTCTGCTGGCCGTGGTCGTCGACCCTCAAGCCGCCATGATTACAGACCAGACCCTGCAGGGCCTGCGGGAAAGGCAGGAGGCGAATACCATGGTGGTGCTGCTGGTGGCAGGGAAAATTCTTGGCACTGTCTTAAGCCAGCTCATCTTCCTGCCCGCGTCGCAGATAGTCGTATTCATAACAAGAGTTATAGTCTAGCTCATGCCGGGAATAAAAATGGCGGGGCTCTTGCCCCGCGCTCTTTCGGCTACATCAGGAATAGCACCGCCACGATAGTGGATACAATCATGCCGGTGATGACCGGTATGAAGTTTTTGCGCACCAGATCCAGCACGGGCACCCCCACTATACCCGCTACAGCCACCAGAGAGCTCCAGGCGATAATGGTACCACCGCCGGTCCAAATGGCGCCTATCTGCCCTATGGCTGCCAGCGCCGATGCCGCCGATTGGTTGCCGGCGGCCATGGCTCCAGCCAGCGTGCCGGTCATGGGCAGGCCTGAGAAGCCGGAGCCGTCAAGCCCCGTAATTATACCGAGTATCAACATGCCGAAGGCGGCTAGGAACCCCTGGGCGGGAATAAAGTTTGCCAGCATCTTGCCGATGTCAAACAGGTAGCCGGGGGCCCCTTCGCCCATGATGTTGACGACGGCTTCGGGATTGCCCAGGAAGAAAAATCCCGCGATGGGGAGTATCTGTCCCATGACTTTAAAAGCGAACACAAGACCGTCGGTCAGGTGGTCTGCGATTTTGTCGAGACCCGCTGCACCTTCCACCAGCAGGGTGGCGATAGTCATGATGAGGATAGCGGTACCGCCGAGGAGTGCTGAAGCGTCACCGCCCTTTATATTAAAGCGAAACATTGAAAAAACCACCGCCGCCATGGCCACTACGAGAAGCATTACGAGAAATGCCGCAAAATTTTGTCCCTTTCTCTCTTTTGTTTGAATCTGCATGGCCGGGTGGGTTTCACCGGAAGCCACTGCCTCCCTTATTCCGTCAGACCTGAATATTTCAATATCTTTCCTCATCATAAAATAACCTAAAATAGTTGCGGTAATACCGGTGACCAGCGAGAGGATTGCTACATCGCTCGTGACCAGCGGGACGGGTATACTGGCGGACTTGGCGGAAAGACCGGGAGCACCTTGGATGACGAAGTCCCCCGAGAGCGCCATTCCCTGCCCGGCCAGCGCTATGGCCATAGCTGCGGCCATCGGGGGGAGTCCGGCTTGTACCGCCGCCGGCACCAGCAGCGCGCCGATCAGAGGCACTGCGGGTGTAGGCCAGAAGAACAGTGATATTGCGTACGTGGATAATACCAAGAGCACATAGCTAATTAAGGGCGATACCATGAGTTTTTTCAGAGGAGATACCAGGAGCTCGTCGGCTCCGGTGACACTCAATGATTTCAACATTGCAACCATGAGGCCGATTATAACAAATATACTGCCGAGTTCCGAGAGGGCCGCTAGATTTGCCCTGAATACCACGGTTACCGCACCCACAAGGGAACCCGTGAATATCAGACCTATCAGGAATGTGGAGAGGATGCACGGTATAACCACATTTCGCCTAAGGATCATAGTGATAACAACCGCCAGGGTTCCCAGAGCGTAAATCCAGTGAGCAAGGGTCATCAAAAATCCTCCTTTAATTTCTTAATTGCCCCCCATTAACAACGTTGTCCCCTCGCTATCTTTTTGTATTTAACGGCTAACCACCTCCTCGTCAAAGATGAGCAAGATTTATTTATGTATATAATTCGACAAGCATTGTGAATTTTCCTTTTAATTAATTAATATTTATTTATTTCAAAAGAATACAGGGAATATATTATGAAAAATAACCATATATTACCTGATGGTAAAAACGCTTATGCCTGCAAATATTTTATCACAATATATACTCTTAAATTGCAATATTAAATGCGACACATTTTTTGGAAACCCGAATGAGTTGGGTTTCTCAATCATGAATATTGAAATTAAGAAGTTAGCCGCTTTATTTCCCGAAAAAAGAGCTCTGCTGGTTGCCGGTAGCCCAGGCTTTTTCTGGGCAGAGTATTACACCAATTCTGCACCCGTTCGATTTGTGAAAACGATAATTCCTTGATAGCTGTTCCCTTAGGAATTAACCGCCTGATTAGGCCATTGTGCCGCTCATTGGTGGCCCGTTCCCAGGCAGAGTAGGGATGAGCATAATAGATTTCAATCCCGTGGACATTTAGATTGGCAAACTCACTACCGTTATCCGCAGTAATGCTTTGAAAAAGATAGGACCATATTGACATTTTAGGCGTTTTAACGCTTCATCCACTGCCTCAGCAGTTTTGTTTGCCAATGGGAAAAGCAGGTGATAGCGAGTTTTTCTTTCCGTTAAGGTCAGCAGAACATGGTCGTTAGAGCGTTTTCCGAGGACTGTATCAATTTCCCAGTGGCCGAATTCCTCGCGCTTTTCGATGCGGTCAGGCCGCTCGCTAATACTCTTGCCGTAAAGACGCTTGTGATTTCGAGAAACGTTCTTTTTTGGTTTACGTCTGGTTTTTATGAAAAGGTCGATATTGCGAACTTTAAGCAAGCAGCGGTCGATGTAATTGTAGAGGGTTTTACTGCAAACCATGGATGAAGGGTCAAAGATTTTTTCCCGGCGAGCAGTTCCTACCACAACATCAGGTGACCATTTATCCTTTAGTATCTTTTGTTCGGCATATCGGAGAAAGGGATCGACTTGGAGAACTTTGCTTTTCCTGCCGCAGGCAGAACGGTTCTTTTCATAC
Organism: Thermosediminibacter litoriperuensis; assembly: GCF_008124715.1. Classification (GTDB taxonomy): domain Bacteria; phylum Bacillota; class Thermosediminibacteria; order Thermosediminibacterales; family Thermosediminibacteraceae; genus Thermosediminibacter; species Thermosediminibacter litoriperuensis. The sequence continues at coordinate 10,963 of NZ_VNHO01000040.1, forward strand.
ACTGCCTGGCCGGTTTCCGGGAAGTAAGCACTGTATGTAGTTAGATCTGTGCGAAGTTGAGTCGTTGTACCACGCTTGATTTCGCGGTAAATAGTACTGCGATGACGGCCGAGTTTTTTAGCGATTTGAGTTGGTGAGAAACCTTCTTTGAGCAGGGCACAAATTTTACCTCTTTCGTAGGGTGTAAGGTGTTTAAAAGTGCGGGTGATGTGGTATACTCTTTAGTAAGAACCATAGCTGAAACCCTCCATATGTGTTAGTTTTTTGCCAACCAACATCATATCGGGTTTCACGCTATGGTTCAACTTTTTTTACTGTCGCATTTAATTTTACAATTAACCCACAATATATACTTATTAAAGCACAACATAAAATTGTTGACTTGGCGCCATTAAGGGGGTAAAATATATATTGCGGGCTGATGTGGCTCAGTGGCAGAGCAGCGCACTCGTAATGCGCAGGTCGTGGGTTCGAATCCCACCATCAGCTCCAGAGAACATAAGGCTTCCGGGATTTTTCCCGGAAGCCTTTTCGGTTAGTTCCGAGTCTTTCTGAAATTATCTTTACGTTCACGCCGGTTTTTAAAAGCCATTCCTGTTCTGACGGCAGAAAAAGAAAGGTATAATAGGGAGTTTCTTGCTTTTTCGAGCATAAAATTACAGCAAAAAAGCTAAATAGAAAGTTTGTCGGAATAGATATATCAAAAAGATATTGCGAAAAAGCTTTAAAAAGTCTAAGTTAGATAACTCTGCCGTATTTCTGAATGTTTTCTTCAATATTGCTCCAATCAGATTCTATATGTTTTCTTGTACATTCATAAAGGTCCCACACAACTTCGTATCGGATAGGATTTATACTACCGCTACGAGTTCTTTTTTGTTTTCTTAATACAAATATAGCATCTATTCTCGAATAGGAAGGATCTACTTTATAGTCAACATTGTAAGTTTCCGTAACAATAAAAAATAAACAATAGGGATTTCCCATTTTGATTTTTTCTGCTGTTGCAACAGAACCTTCAAGCATAGTCTTGTCAAGATATGTCTTGCATTCCATTGATACAACGGGAACACATATTTCATAACTTTTGTTTTCTATTGTTAACATTACCTTTCTGTAAATAGCAAAATCTTGGTCTTTCTGGTTTATTTTTATTGAAGGATTTGTTTTAAAATCTTTAAAACTTCTTGGAGAAAAGTATAAATTACTGTAAGCTCTGATGTTGCCGATAAAATAATTTTTTCCTCCTTTTTCGTCTACTAAAGGCTTAAATAATATGGAGACAAATTCTTCGAGTACGCTCGATTCGAACTTTGACTGAACAGAATATTTAAGAAGTTTTCCGTTAATTTCCGCAATAAAATCTTTATATCCATTAAATTGTAATACCAATTTCTGCATTATTTCTTGTTTTTTTTCTTGTTTTAACAACAACATGCTCAATTCTTCTGATTTTTGTTTCCAACAACGATATTTCTGAAAAACATCTGCAAGATACCCGATTTTACTGCTTTTTTCTTTATGTTCTGTAATTATTTTTTTATATAAATTGCTGCCGTGAGCATACATTTTATTTTGTTCTTTTAAAACAGTAAAATAATTAATTGCTTCATCTATCAAATCTTTACCCATTGGAAATCAACTCCCTTAAAACATAACTTGTTTATAATATCCAATTTTGTTTTAATCATAACAAAATTAAACAAAAAAGTGAATAACGGTAAAAAACTGAAAGAGGTTATAACAAATCGACATGATAATATTAAATATGACAGAGATAGATAAAACAATAATTGGCAATGCGTATTTTTTTAATATAACTACCGATTACTTTAATGGCAAAAGAAAACTGGGGCAAAGCCCGACGATAGCGGAGGCCGAGTAGATCCTTCCTGGAAATTTTTTATAAAAACAGCATTAAAAAGAAGGGATAGGGAAACGGTTATAGAATATAGTATTTAAGTAATATTTGTTTTTTGCAAGAGGAAATTCCCCATTTTTGCAAAGGTTTTTCCCCAGGCACCGGTGGGGAATTTTTATGTTAACTTAATTGCCTCATGAGTGATTGCCTCATCCGGTAGCTTTGACCATCAAAGATCAATAGGTAACTGTGGTGTATTAGCCGGTCAATCATTGCTGCTGTCATCTGCTCATCGTAGAAAATGCTCGCCCAGCGGCTGAATTCCAGGTTAGTGGTAATTACTACACTGCGACGTTCATAGCAGTCCGAAATCACCTGAAAAAGTAGCTGCGCTCCTTCGCGGTCCAAAGGAACATAGCCCCATTCGTCGCAGATCAGAAGATCTGGT
>NZ_VNHO01000041.1 GCF_008124715.1 Thermosediminibacter litoriperuensis
TCCATACAATGCTTGGAGCATGAGTAGCTTAATTAACACTACCGGGTCAATACTAGGTCTTCCTGTATTTTCGCTATATAGGTCTTTTACTTCATCATAAATGAAATTAAAGTCGATGCTTTCTTCTACTGCCCTAAGGAGATGGTCTTGAGGTACTAAGCTATCGATGCTTACTAATTCTACCTGCTCTATTATTTCTCGATTTTTCTTCGTTAACATTTCATCGCCCCACAATATTTTTGTATCTTCTTTAATTTTACTAAAAAGCTGATGATTTTTGTACTAGCTTTTGCAAAAAAAGACTGTCGACAGTTACTTTGTCGACAGTCTGAAGTGAGGTTTTCATTCCTCACTCTTATTTATTCCCATTTTTACAATTTTTTAATCAGGCATATAGCCTGGGCTGAAATGCCTTCCCCCCTGCCTTCAAAGCCCATACCTTCCGTTGTTGTGGCCTTCACGCTCACCTTTTCTTTCGCTATATTCAGCGCATCCGCTATGTTCTGCCGCATCTTTTCTATGAAGGGTGAAAGCTTTGGCTTTTCGGCGCATATTACCGAGTCTATGTTCACCACCCCGAGACCTTCCCGCTTCAGAAGCTCTCCCACCTTTTTAAGGAGCAGGATGCTGCTTATGTCCTTGTATTTGGGATCGGTGTCGGGAAAGTGGCTGCCGATGTCTCCGAGAGCAGCGGCTCCCAGCAGAGCATCGTTAATAGCGTGGACCAGCACGTCCGCATCTGAATGGCCCAACAGGCCTTTTTCAAAGGGGATTACTACACCGCCCAGCACGAGCCTTCTTCCCTCCACCAGGCGGTGGGCGTCGTATCCTATTCCTACACGCACTCTTCATCACCTCTTGAAATCTCCATAGCCCATGTCCATAAAAGCCTCGGCCACTATCATGTCCTCCGGGGTAGTTATCTTGATGTTTTCGTAAGCGCCTTCAATCATCCTGACCGGAAACCCCAGCCGCTCTACCAGAACCGTATCATCGGTGCCGTAAAACCCGCTGTTCCTGGCTTCTTCGTGGGCCCTCAGGATCAGCTTGTATTCAAAGGTCTGAGGGGTCTGGATTGCCCAGAGGGTTTTTCTGTCGGGAGTATTTATTATGACACCCTTGTCCACAACCTTGATGGTGTCCTTTACCGGCACCCCTACGCCGACGGCCCTGTATTTTTTAGCAGCCTCGATGCTGTCGATTATGATTTTTTTCGTCACGAAAGGTCGCACACCGTCGTGTATAACAACAATATCGGTTTGAGGAGAACAGCTCCTCAAACCGTTGTAAACAGAGTCCTGGCGTTCCTGTCCCCCCTCTACCAATTTTACTTTTTTAAAACGGTAAGGGATAAGTATCTCCCGCTCGGCGTGAACTATATCGGAAGGACCTACCACCAGGATTATTTCCTCAATTTCCGCCAGGGTTTCAAAAGTACTTAGGGTATAGTATAGAATTGGGCGGCCTTTCAGCATCAGAAACTGCTTGCTCAAGGTGGAGTTCATGCGCCTGCCCCTGCCGCCGGCTGCAATCACCGCCGCAATTTTCATCAAAGTCACCCCGTACTACATCGATTTCGGCTTGGCGAAGATCATTCTGCCAGCAGCGGTCTGCAGCACACTGGTAACCATAACCCCTATGGTCTCGCCTATGTGCTTTTTACCTCCGTCGACGACTATCATGGTGCCGTCGTCGAGATATGCGACCCCCTGGCCCGATTCCTTTCCGTCTTTAATGACCTGCACCACCATCTCTTCTCCCGGGAGTACTACAGGCTTAACCGCGTTTGCCAGCTCGTTTATGTTTAAAACGGGAACTTTATGGAGTTCGGCGACCTTGTTCAGGTTAAAGTCGTTGGTTATTATCTTGCCGTCAAGCATCTGGGCGAGTTTGACTAATTTACTGTCCACCTCGGATATATCGTCGAAATCTCCTTCATATATCTGCACTTCGATATTCATTTCTTTCTGCATCCTGTTGAGTATGTCGAGCCCCCTGCGCCCGCGGTTCCTCTTCAGCACATCGGAAGAATCGGCTATGTGCCTGAGTTCCTCCAGCACGAAACCGGGTACTACGATGGGGCCTTCCAGGAACCCGGTCTGGCATACGTCGGCTATCCGGCCGTCGATTATAACGCTGGTATCAAGTATCTTGGGCTTGAGCCGGTTGGCCGCAACCGCCGCATGTTGCTTTTTCTGTACAGTGGGTATGGGTATGAGGGCCGAGAGCTCCTCCCGCTTCTTTATAGCCACGCTGGCGCCGAGGTAGCCCAGCACCACGTTGGCCACCACGGGCAGGAAAGCCCCAATCCACGGGATACTCAATAGCGCCCTTGAAAACAGGTTAGCGACGACAAGGCCCATGAGAAGGCCCAGGAAACCGTACAGGATATCTCGCATCGGCGTTTTCTGCAGCCGGCTTTCCAACCATTCCCTGGTCTTTGTTCCCCATAACATCAATCTCGGACTTAATAAATAGAATATTATTGCTAAAATCAAAGAACCAATGACGTTTCCGGCAATAACGGTGGTTTGGCTCAAAGGGGTAAGCTTCAGAAAATCGTTCAGGCGAAACAGCAACACCGTTATTTCATACCCCAAAGCCAGGCCTATGAGGGTAAGGGTTGCGCGTATGATTCTGTATATCACTATTCTATCACCTCCTATATAAAGTATTGCCGATTTTTAGCGCAGTTTTTCTTTACATCACATTATATAATATATTTATTCTCAAATCTATATAGGATAGAAAAATCCTGACATAAATTGGAGAGATAAAAAGAACGCCCTTATCCCAACGCATTTTCTATCATTTTATGGGCGCTCATCTCATCGATATTTTTGGAAAGCGCAATTTCGCTGACGAGGATCTGCTTGGCGTTCTCAAACATCCTTCTCTCTCCGGCGGAAAGACCCTTTTCCTTTTCTCTCAGGCCCAGGTTCCTCACCACTTCGGCTACCTGGAATATGTTGCCGCTCTTTATCTTTTCCATATTGGCTCTGTACCTGTGGTTCCAGTTAGTGGGCATCTTGCTCTTTTCGCCGCGAAGGATTTTGAAAACCTGGTCTATCTCTTCATCGCTCACAATCTGACGGACGCCTATCTCCTTAACGCTGTTTATGGGAATCATTACCCTCATGTTTCTGAGGGGCATTCTCATCACGTAATATTTCTGTTTTTCCCCCAGAATCTCTTTCTCTTCTATGGCCTCTATTATTCCGGCTCCGTGCATGGGATAGACCACCTTGTCTCCTATATTGAACATTCCGCAGCCTCCTAAGCCCTATTCTGATTATTTAATAACATAAAATTCCTTAAATGTCAAGTTAAATTTTTATTATACTATAAACCGCAGAGCCGTGTCAATCTGTTTTCCAGTTGTTGATGGGGATTTTTACGTACCAAGAACTACCAATCATTTCAGGACCTCAATTCCACATTCCCCTAATCTCAATAAATACAGGTCATGTAATCAATAATAAAAAAAGAAACACACCGCAGTAACCAATCTCCCGGCGGAGGCTTCACATTTTTCTCTATATTCTAACTTAAGTTTGACAAACACCCGAATTCATGGATATAATAAGACTTGTGAAGAATAAATAGGGGGAATAGCAATGAAGGACCTGATCTGTAATGAATTTCAGGCCGCAGTCTCCCAGTGCCTTGTGAGGCACAAGAGCATCATAGATGTTCTGACAAAGCTTCAGGAGACCACATGCCGTATTAATCGTGCCATCGCCAAGTCCGTTACGGTCTGCGGTTGCCTGGAAGTCAACGCCAAAAAGCAGCAGATCCCCAGCAATATAAGCCTTCATGACCTCAGCACATACATGGATACCCACCTGAAGGGCAACCTGTGCCCCAACTGCAGAGAAGTGCTGGAACAGGAACTGGGAAATCACCTTTTCTACCTGGCAGCTCTCTGCAACCTGCTGAATCTCAATCTCTACGACGTATTCGTTGAAGAAAACGAAAAGCTCACTACCCTGGGCATTTACAACCTCTCATGACATTTTGAAACCGATCAATCAAAAGCGGCTTCCACGGCGTCTTTCAGTTCCTTTACCCCCGAAATCTGGATACCTGTTGTGTTTTTCAAATCTCTCATGTTGTTATAAGGGATGATCGCTTCCTTAAAACCGAGCTTTGCGGCTTCGGTAACTCTTTTTTCAATGTAGCCTACGGACCTTACCTCGCCTGCAAGGCCCACTTCCCCTATGATCACCACATCCCTCACCGGTTTGTTCTTGAAACTCGACACTATTGCGGTTATCACCGCCAGATCCACGGCCGGTTCGGAGAGTTTAATCCCGCCGGCCGCATTGATATAAACGTCTTCATGTGCGAGATTCAGCCCTAATTTTTTCTCCAAAACGGCGATCAGAAGGGCGGCCCTGTTGTAATCTATGCCGGAAGTCTGCCGGCGGGGCAGATTGAAACCGGTGGGGCAGGTAAGCGCCTGGACTTCCACCAGCAGAGGCCTGGTACCTTCCATGGTGCACACCACCGCGGAGCCGGGAGAATTTCCGGGCCTGCCCGAAAGCAGGAATTTCGACGGACTGTCAACTTCCGCCAGCCCCGAATCCTGCATCTCGAAAATGCCTATTTCGTTAGTTGACCCGAACCTGTTCTTCACGGCTCTCAGCACGCGGTAAGACTGGTATCTCTCGCCTTCAAAATACAGTACGCAGTCGACCATGTGCTCCAGGGTTCTGGGGCCCGCCAGGCTTCCCTCTTTGGTGACGTGTCCCACTATGAATACGGCCGTACCCGTTTCCTTGGAAAGTTTGAGAAGCCGGAGCGTTGCCTCCCTTACCTGGCTGATGCTGCCCGGGGCTGACTCGAGCTGCGGAAGGTAAGCGGTCTGTATGGAATCTATTATGACCACCTGGGGTAAAAGCTCTCTTACATGCCTTTCTACCACATCCAGGTCGTTTTCCGCTACTATGTACAGATATCCGCCGGAAATCCCCAGCCTTTCGGCGCGCAGCTTCACCTGTTTGGACGATTCTTCACCAGTGACGTAGAGCACAATTTTCCCTGTCGCGCCCAGTTTTGCTCCCGCCTGCAGCATCAGCGTCGATTTCCCTATTCCGGGGTCTCCACCCACCAGCACCAGGCTGCCGGGGACGATACCCCCACCCAGCACCCTGTCGAGCTCGGCTAAACCCGTCTTTATCCGCTCTTCTTCCGAATAATCTATTTCGCTTAAAAGGCGCGGCTTTTGGTGTTCATGCAGAAACGACACACCAGCGTTCGAAGGCACCGGTTCTTCCGCAAAGCTGTTCCAGCTGTCGCACTCGGGACATCTTCCCATCCACTTGATCGACTCAAAGCCGCACTGCTGGCAGACAAAGCGCCTTTTACTTTTCAAAATCCTCTCCCTCCTTCAATATTACTGCCCCGCAAAATTTAACCGCAAAGTCCAACACCCGGCGAGACCCGCCGGTCCGGTACGGCCGGCCCGGACTGGTTGGGGTTACAGCCGGGTGTCTTCACATTCGCACAGCCCTGTTGTCCGTTATTCAGCGGTATTTGCCAGCGACACTTCTTTCCTGTGGAAGGTCAGCCTGTCATCCTGCACATCCACCAGCACCGTATCGCCTTGGGATACTTTGCCCTTCAGAATTTCTTCGGAAAGATTGTCTTCTATCTCTTTCTGGATGACCCTCCTCAAGGGCCTTGCGCCGTACATGGGGTCGAAGCCCTTCTTTACCAGCCATTCCTTAGCTTTGTCGGATACTTCGATGCTAATGTCGCTCTCCCTCAGCCTTTCGTTGACCTGCTTCAGCATCAGATCCACGATCTTTTTCATGTGCTCTTCGTTCAGGGAGTGGAAAACTATTATCTCGTCCACCCTGTTGAGGAACTCGGGCCTGAAGGTGCGCCGCAGTTCTTCCAGCACCCTGTCCTTCATCTCCGAGTAGTTTTTGTCATCCTCTTCCCTTGGTGCAAAACCTAGGGTCCTGGTCCGCTGAATGAGGTTTGCACCCACGTTGGAGGTCATGATTATGACGGTGTTTTTGAAGTCCACGGTCCTGCCCTGGGCGTCGGTAAGCCTGCCGTCCTCCAGAATCTGCAGCAGTACGTTGAAAACGTCGGGGTGAGCTTTCTCGATCTCGTCAAACAATACTACCGAATAAGGTTTCCTGCGCACCTTTTCGGTGAGTTCACCGCCCTCCTCGTACCCCACGTATCCCGGAGGAGCACCTATCATGCGGGAAACGGCGAACTTCTCCATGTACTCGGACATGTCCAGCCTTATCATGGCGTCCTCATCGCCGAACATGGCTTCCGCCAAGGCTCTGGCCAGCTCGGTTTTGCCGACGCCGGTGGGGCCGAGGAATATAAAGGAACCTACCGGGCGCTTCGGGTCTTTAAGGCCTGCGCGGGCCCTGCGAATAGCCCTGGCCACGGCCTCTACAGCCTCATCCTGGCCTATCACCCTCTGGTGGAGAATTTCCTCCATCCGGAGGAGTCTCTCGGATTCCTCTTCGGTCATGCGCTCCACGGGTATGCCGGTCCAGCTGGAAACAATCCTGGCTATATCCGCTTCAGTCACCGTAGCATTTTCCAGCTTCTGCTCCTGCTGCCAGCGGGCCTTCAGGCTCTCGACTTTGGCCTTTATCTCCTGTTCCTTATCCCTGAGCTTGGCGGCCTTTTCGAATTCCTGGGCCCTGATGGCGGCGTCCTTTTCCTTACGAACGGCTTCCAGTTCGTCTTCCAGTTCCTTGAGCTCCGGAGGTGCTGTCAGGCTCTGCAGCCTGACCCTGGAAGCCGCTTCATCTATCAGGTCTACAGCCTTGTCGGGCAAGAACCTGTCGGTGATGTAGCGGGCCGAAAGTTTGGCCGCTGCTCTCAGGGCTTCGTCGGAAATTTTCACCCTGTGATGGGCTTCGTACTTGTCCCTTAAGCCTTCCAGTATCTTAATGGTGTCTTCTACCGTAGGTTCTTCGACGATGATGGGCTGGAATCTCCTTTCCAGCGCCGGGTCTTTTTCAACGTGCTTCCTGTACTCGTCCAGAGTGGTCGCACCTATCGTCTGCAGCTCGCCCCTGGCGAGAGAGGGCTTTAGCATATTGGAGGCGTCTATGGCCCCCTCGGCGGCTCCAGCTCCGATTATGGTGTGCATCTCATCTATGAAGAGGATGACATTGCCTGCCTGCTTTACCTCGTTGAGCACCTTCTTTAGCCTTTCTTCAAACTCGCCCCTGAACTTGGTACCTGCCACGAGAGAAGCCAGATCAAGGCTCACGATGCGCTTTTCTTTCAGAATCTCGGGCACGTCCCCCTCAACTATCCTCTGGGCGAGCCCCTCCACTATGGCGGTTTTGCCTACACCGGGCTCACCTATGAGGCACGGGTTGTTCTTGGTCCGCCTGGTCAGCACCTGTATTACCCGCTCTATTTCCTTCTGCCGGCCTATAACCGGGTCCAGCTTGCCCTCAGCGGCAAGTTCGGTTAGATCCCTGCCGAACTGGTTGAGGGTCGGCGTGTTGCCGGACTTCCGGAAGCCGGGATGTCCCTTTACGTCGGAACCCAGCATGGCCAGCACCTCTGCCCGGGCCCTGTCCAGGCCCACGCCCAGGTTCGCCAGCACCTGCGCGGCTACACCTTCACCTTCCCTGATGAGGCCGAGGAGTATGTGCTCGGTGCCCACGTAGTTATGCTTCAGCCTGCGGGATTCATCGAGGGCCAGTTCCAGCACCCTCTTGGCCCTGGGGGTGTAGCCGATCGGCCCCTGGATGGTAAACGGCCCCACACCTATGAGCTTTTCGACCTGCTCCCGGACTTTGGAAAGCTCGACCCCCAGATTCTGAAGGGCCCTTGCAGCCACTCCTTCGCCCTCTCTTATCAACCCCAAAAGCAGGTGTTCGGTTCCCACCACATTGTGGTTCAAACGCCTTGCCTCTTCCTGGGCATAGGCGATAACCCTCTGCGCTCTTTCCGTAAATTTGCCGTTCATAAAGTTCACCTCACTTCAGTAATTTTCCCCTCAAGAAATTAGCCCTGTTTAAATCCCTTTCCAGTGGTGTCATGTCTTTTTTGAATACCTCCTGGATATACGATGGCCCGGCAGTTATGAACAGGTTGTTCAGGTCTTCTGGTTTGAGGTTTTTAATTATGCCCAGGTCCACCCCCAGCCTCACGTCGGATATGTAGCCCATGGCTTCCTGGGTGGTCAAAAGCCTGGAATTGGTCAGGATCCCGTAAGACCTGGATATCTTGTCTTCAAGGCGCAATCTGTCTTCGCCCTTCAAATTTCTCCTGGCCTGCCTTTCGCTGGCGATTATCTGTCCGGCAACACTCATAAGATTCTGTATTATGTCTTCTTCGGATTTTCCAAGGGTTATCTGGTTGGATATTTGGTACAGGTTACCCCACGCCTCGGTCCCCTCACCGTACAGACCCCGCACCACCAGTCCCAGCTGGGCTATTGTCGAAAACATGCGGTCCACCTGCCTCAGCATGGTGAGCACCGGCAGGTGCAGCATCACCGACACGCGGATGCCGGTGCCGACATTAGTGGGGCAGGCCGTGAGATACCCTAACCGCTCGTCGAAGGCGATGTCGAGTTGTTCTTCCAGCACGTCGTCCACACGGCTCGCCAGCTCGTAAGCCTCCTGAGGATCCAGCCCTGAAAAAACGCACTGGATTCTCAGGTGGTCTTCCTCGTTGATCATGATGCTTATGCGCCTGTCGCTGCTGATTATCACGGCGCCCTTATCCTCTCTGGCCAGGTCCGGACTTATAAAGTGCATCTCCACCAGCAGATTTTTTTCGGTTTCCGACAGGTCGCCCATGAGGTAGAGCCTGGCGTCTTTCGCCAGCACAGAATTGGACGTAAAGGCGTCGTAGACCCTCTTGACGACCTCTTTAGCCTGGGAACCGTTAAGGAGGTGCGGAAACGGCACGTCCTTCAAATTCCGGGCTAATCTAACCCTGCTGCTTATCACTATGTCGCTGTCGGGACCGGTGGAATTTATCCAGCCGATTCTCGATGTGTCCAGCAGTTCCTCCAGAGCCATTTTATGCACCTCCGCTAATTCCGGCCCAGCTTCTGTTCCAGTTCCCTGATTTTGTCCCGAAGCTGGGCCGCCCTCTCGTATTCCTCGGCATTGACAGCCTCCTGCAACTCTCTCTTGAGCCTCTCGATCTCGCTCTTGATGCGCACCCTGCCGCCGGTCCTCCTGGGAACCTTCCCTACATGATAGGTCTTGCCGTGCAGGCGCCGGAGCATGGGATCCAGCTGACCTTTAAAGGCCTCATAGCAATTGCTGCAGCCGAATCTGCCTATCTGGGTAAACCGGGGGAAGGTAAGACCACAGCGGTTGCAGGAAAGCGGCTGGGATTTTTCGCGAAACTCGCTCACCATCGGCTCGAAAAAGCTGGCCAGAAACTTTTGCATCGATAAAGGTTCTCCGTCGAAATTGAAGGAGACGCTGAATATATTCTTTTCCTTAGCGCACTGCTCGCACAGGTGCATCAAAGTCTTTTCTCCGTTTACTATTTTTGTTATATGCACAGTAGCCGGTCTTTTCTTGCACTCATCGCATTTCATAATGATCTCGCCCCCTTATTCTCTTCATGGCCCAGCAAAGCCGCAACCATGGCCTTTAAAAGCCGGGCCCTTAACCTGTCCCGCTCTGGCAGCGGCACATCCAGGTTGTTCCGGTTGATGGCGGCCCTGAAAAGTTCCGCCTCTCTCCTGGAAATTATACCTTCTTCCAACATGAATTCTACCAGACCGCCGGCTCTGGAACTTGATATAGAATCGCCTACTATCTCAATAATTTCTCTCAAAAAATCGTCATCTCTTATTTTTAGCTTTTTTATTCGTATATATCCGCCGCCTCCCCTGCGGCTTTCGACGATATAGCCCCTTTCCAGGGTAAACCTGGTGGTAAGCACGTAGTTGATCTGGGAAGGAGCGCAGCGGAACCTGCTGGCAAGTTCGTTTCTCTGAATCTCCAGGATGCTGCTGCCTTCCTGAAACATGGCTTTTATAAAATTCTCTATGACGTCTGCCAGATTGGGCATAAAATTCCCTCCAGTGCCGCAACCGGGATTTGACTTTGACTATCTTTGACTTTTGCTGTTTATATTATAACCAATAACAGGAATTTTTTCAAGAGATAAAATTAGAGGGAGAAACTCCCTCTTTAATCATTTCTTTTCGCCTTTTCTTTCTTTTCCGCCAGTTCTTCCGATATCTCCAGCAATGTGTTCATGCGCTCTTCCTGTTCCTCGGACGACGTCCAACCCATCAGGCTGGGGATTATTTCCCCGAACATGGTGTCGTCCGCCAGTTCGTCTTCTATGATGTCGTCGGTCTTCTTCCTGTACAAAGCATCCGTTTTGCCCTCGGTATGACCAAGGCGTTTCTCCGGCTTTTTTTCCACCGCCTGCCCCTCCTTTTTCGTCTGTCATTTTAAGTTTTCCCTAACAGCCGCTTAAAATACCTATCGAAAAAGGAGGGTGTTTGCTTTTAATTATTCTTCCTCTACGGGCTTTTTGCCCGACTCGGCGATTATCTTCTCGGCTATCTGGGCCGGAACTTCCTCGTAGTGGCTAAAAGTGGCGGAGAACCAGCCCCTGCCCTGGGTCATGGACCGGAGGTCCGTGGCGTAGCGGAAAATTTCCGCCAGCGGCGCCTGAGCTTTGATGTGCTGCAGGCCGTCCTTCAGCTCCATGCCCATTATCCGTCCCCGGCGCTTGTTCAGGTCGCCTATGATGTCGCCCATGTAATGCTCCGGAACCACCACATCCAGCTCGTAAATGGGCTCTAAAAGCACCGGTTTCGCCTGGGAAATCCCCTTCTTGAAAGCCATTGAAGCCGCTATCTTGAAAGCCAGTTCAGAAGAATCCACCGGATGGAAGGACCCGTCGTAGAGGACCGCCTTGAACCCCACCACCGGGTACCCGGCCAGCACGCCTTCTTTCATGGCTTCCCTTATGCCCTTTTCGACGGCGGGGATGTACTGCTTCGGAACCGCTCCGCCGAAAATCTTTTCTTCAAACTCGAAGTCTTCTTCCGATTTTATCGGCGAAAATTCTATCCACACGTGGCCGTACTGGCCCCTGCCGCCGGTCTGTTTCTTATACTTGCCCTCCACCTTCGCAGTACCCCTGATGGTCTCGCGGTAGGGCACTTTAGGCACGCTGAGCACGACCTCGGACCCGAACTTACTGGCGAGTTTTCCAGCAAGCACTTCCAGGTGGATTTCTCCCATGCCGGAAACCAGGAGCTGCCCGGTCTCGTTGTTCTTGGCCACCTTAAAGGTCATGTCCTCTTCGGTGAGCCTTGCAAGACCCGAAGATATCTTGTCTTCATCGCCCTTCGATTTGGGCTCCACCGCAAAAGATATCACCGGTTCGGGAAAATCTATGGTATTAAGGAGGATCGGGTGGTCTTTGTCGCACAGGGTGTCATTAGTATAGGTGTTCTGGAGTTTGGCGACAGCCACTATATCGCCCGCCACGGCAGCTTCAGCATTTTCCTGTTTCCTGCCCCTCATGAAGTATATGTGTCCGATTTTTTCAGCGACACCCCGGGTGGCATTGTACACCATAGTGTCGGGTCTCAGAACGCCGGAGCAGACTTTGAACAGGTTGAGTCTGCCAACAAAGGGATCGGCCATGGTCTTGAATACGATGGCGGAGAAGGGTTCACCGCTGCTGCATTCCCTCTTTTCTTCGGAACCGGTCCTGGGATTTTTGCCCACCTCGGCCTTTCCTTCCACTGCCGAAGGCATGTAGCAGCAGATGGTGTCTAAAAGAAGCTGAATTCCCTTGTTGGCCAGCGAAGAGCCGCAGACAATGGGGTATATCCTGCCGGTCTTTACTCCTATTTTCAGTCCCTTTTCTATCTCTTCGCCGGTCAGTTCTTCTCCCTCCAGGTACTTGGCCAGCAGGTCGTCGTCGGCCTCGGCCGCGGCTTCCATAATCATGAAGCGGTAGTTCTCCATATCGCCTTTCAGGTCGTCGGGCACCGGCGTCTCCTTTACGCTCTTGCCGTCAAAGGCGTAGGCCTTCTGGTGGACTATGTCGACGACGCCCTTGAAATTTGCTTCCTGCCCGATGGGCAGCTGGAAGGGTATGGCCCTCTGGCCGAAGAACTCGCGGATTTTTTCAAGTACTTTGTAGAAGTTGGCGTTTTCCCGGTCCATCTTGTTCACGAAAAATATGCAGGGAAGACCGTGTTCTTCGGTAAACTTAAACGCCTGCTCGGTGCCCACTTCCACACCCGATACCGCACAGGTGACTATAACGGCGCCGTCGACAACCCTCAGGGCGCTCTTTACTTCCCCAACGAAGTCAAAATAACCCGGCGTATCCAGAATATTTATCTTGTAATCTTTCCACTCCAGGGGAGCCAGGGACGTGGAAATCGAGATCCTCCTCTTTATCTCTTCGGGGTCATAGTCGCAGGTGGTGTTGCCTTCATCTATCTTACCGAGGCGGTCTATGGCCCCGGAGGTAAAAAGCATCGCTTCTGCGAGGGACGTTTTTCCGGCACCGCTGTGGGCAAAGAGTCCGATGTTTTTTATTCTGTCACTGCCATAGTTTTTCAAACCCGATCTCCTCCTTTATTTGACTTGCAAAAATTATTTTATTATTATTTATAGTTATTCTACCTAAATTGACTTTTTTCCTGCTAAATTTAATATTTTCCCTCCTTTTATTTATAGGTTAATATTTTGAAATATATTAATAGAGTAGGAGGGGGCGGCTAACCCCCGTCCTCTCACACCACCGGACATGCGGGTCCGCATCCGGCGGTTCACCAAGCTTGACGAAGAGTTTGGTAGCGTTCGGTTAAGCTCAGCAGGCCCTGGGTTTGCCAGTAGGCGTTGCCCAGGGCTCTATTCATTGGCCCGTGGGCCATCCGCCACGGCCCTTTACGAGCGTTGGCGAGTTCATTTACTGCCCACTCTGGTAGCCCCAGTGCACGCAGCTCGCGGTATCTTGTCCGTACCCGCTTCCACTGCTTCCAGAGGCACATACGCAGCCTCCTCCGCATCCAGCCTTCCAGGTCCTTGAATACGCTGGGTGTTTCCGCTAGGG
>NZ_VNHO01000042.1 GCF_008124715.1 Thermosediminibacter litoriperuensis
GTAGCGAGTTTGCCAATTTGAATGTCCACAGAATTGATATTTATTATGCTCATCCCTACTCTGCCTGGGAACGGGCCACCAATGAGCGGCACAATGGCCTAATCAGGCGGTTAATTCCTAAGGGAACAGCTATCAAGGAATTATCTTTTTCACAAATCGAACGGGTGCAATATTGGTGTAATACTCTGCCCAGAAAAATCCTGGGCTACCGGCAACCAGCAGAACTCTTTTTCCGGGAAATAGAGCGACTAACTTACGAACTTCAGCCTTCATGATTGAAAAACCCAACATCATTCGGGTTTCCAAAAAATGTGTCGCATTTAATATTGCATTTTACGAGCTGGCTTTCGATAATAATGAAGTAAATTCTAGCTTGACAGAAGATAAACATATACTTTTTTTCTTTGCTGTAATTGATAAACGTTGGGCTATATATGAATGGTTTAAGCCCTCCGGTGATATTAAAACTTATTGCAATAATTTCTTCTACATAGGATATAGTGTGCGGCAGGGTGAAATTATAATTTCAGATTTAAATGGCTGGGAAGAGTATAAAGCTTAGATTGAGCTGGTTCCGTCCGGAAGAAATGGCTGAACAGTTGCGGGGGATCTATATTGCACGCGGCAGGGTTGTTTCGAAACTGTTTCCGGACAGGCGTGATGCCGGGTGTTGGTGCTTTTACGTTGAAAGATATAATAGGTAAATAAAGGTGGTGATATCCATGACCGTTTCCCTCACCTTCTACGACGGCGCCGGCTGCATCGGCGGCAACAAGATACTGTTGGAAGACGGCGAAACGTCGCTTTATCTGGACTTCGGCACCAACTTCAAAGCCGAAGGCATGTTCTTCGACGAATTCCTCGGGCCAAGAAGCACCTTCGGCTTTTACGACCTTCTCAGCCTCGGCATTCTGCCTCCGCTGAAGGGACTTTACCGTCTCGACCTAGAATACCCGGGCGTATGGGATAGATTCTCTTCCCACCCGCTGTATCGGGAAACCGAAGTCCAGGGGGTGCTTCTTTCCCACGCACATTTCGACCACTGTGGGCACTTTCCATATATTCGGGAAGACGTGCCTATTATAACCAGCCTGACCAGCGCCCTTATATGCAAAGCCCTTCAGGACACGGGAGGGGGCAACCGCCTGCAGGAAATATGTTATACAACGCCCCGGGAATACAAAGACGGCCTGCTGCAGGCTTCGAACTACCGGAAAACCCCCTTCAGGCAGCGCCGATATCGTATAATGGGAATGGAGGCTATTCCCGATGGCGCCTGTAGTTTCTGGGAGAGCGTCGATAACTCCCGGACCCTGGAATGCTGCGCCCTGGAAGCCTGTGGCGGAGAAGCTGAGATAGCCGGCCTTACCGTCCGTTTCTGGCCGGTGGACCACTCCATCCCAGGAGCAGGAGCCTTCGGTATAAAGACTTCCGCCGGCTGGATTATCTACACCGGCGACCTCAGGCTTCACGGAAAACACGCCGGCCTTACCCGGCGGTTTTTCCAAGAAGCCGCAAAACTAAAGCCTCTTGTTTTCATTTGCGAAGGTACCCATCCGGGGACGCAAAAGCCCGTGACGGAAGGGGAAGTGGCCGCTAACTGTTTCGACGTGGTGGCTAAAGCTAAGGGCCTTGTGGTGGCCGACTTCGGCCCGCGCAACATAGAACGCCTGCTCTCGTTCCTCGACATAGCAAGAAACACCGGCCGCCACTTGGTCTTGACAGCCAAGGACATATACCTGCTGGAAGCCCTTGCTGCGGCGGGGGAGGACGGCGTACCCGACCCCCACCGGGACGAACGGATAATGCTTTACCTGCGGCCCAAGGCCCAGAGAAAAAAATGGGAGGATGCCCTCCTCGACCGGTTCGACCCTGCAAAGATGGTATCAGCGGAAGACATAAAAAAAGATGCCGGAAGCTACATATTGTGCTTTTCCTATTACGATTTCCACGCATTTCTTGACATCCAGCCGGAAGGCGGGACCTACATATACTCCTCCAGCGAGGCTTACGACGAAGAAATGCTGATCGACCACCAGCGCATAAAAAACTGGATCGATTACTTCGGCTTTGAACTTTACGGGACCCTGGGCAGGGACAGGGAAAAATCGGGCTTTCACGCCAGCGGGCACATCCACGGCCCGGGGATAGAGGAGATGGTGGAGACCATAAAACCGGAAGTGCTCATCCCGGTGCATACACAGGACCGAGAATTTTTCTCGCGGTTTGAGGGACTTTGTAAAGTTGTCTGGCCGGAAAGGGGAAAGACTATAAAGACCGGGAGATATGACGAAACGTAAATTCCGTGAAGAGAAAAGGAGTATTGATATGAAACAAAGGTTCCAAGCCGAAATAAAAAAGCATGAGGGTATTAATGGCGCATATATTGAAACTCCTTTTGATGTAGAGGCGGTCTTTGGTGCGAAGCGGGTTAAAGTTAAAGCTTATTTTGACGGAAAGGAATATCGGGGTTCGATTGTGAGGATGGGCTGACATTAGGCAAAAAATTAAAAGATGGGAAATAACGGGAGGTTATAATTTGCATAAATTTAATTTTTCGCCTTTTCCGGAAATAATAACGGAGCGCTTAAAATTGCGGCAGGTCACCTTGGATGACCTTCAGGAACTATATCTTTTAAAATCCGATGAGCGGGTTTTAAAGTATTTAAACACAAAACCAAAAACTATTGAAGAAACAAGGCAGTTTATTATCAGATTGACCGAAGGTATTTTAAATGGTGAATGGATATTATGGGGAATAACCTTAAAAAATCACAGCAAAGTAATTGGAACAATCTGTCTTTGGAATTTTTCCCCTGAAGAGAAAAAGGAAGAAATTGGTTACGAATTAATGCCTGAATATCAAGGGCGGGGAATAATGCAGGAAGCAATGACCGGGGTTTTAAGATACGGATTTTTTACATTAGGTTTAGAGGCAATAGAAGCTTTTACTCATCGCCAAAACCTAAAGTCTATAAAGCTTTTGGAGAAAAATAAATTTTCCCTGCAGGGTAGTAAACAATTAAAAGACCATCCGGATAATGTCTGGTATCTTTTGAAAAGAGAAAAATATTTAGGGAGCTTTTTATGAAAAAAATAATCATCCTCCTGATGGCGATGCTTTTGACGGCCTGTTCGGAGTATCTCTCTTAAACAGGCCATTGACATAATAGGATTAAAGATATAATATATGAGTGTAATCGAATATAATCATATAATTCACATAGGCGGGTGGTATATTGGTATTAGTCGTGATTTTAAAGGCATTGGCCGATGAAAACAGGTTAAGAATACTAAATCTTTTGAGAAAGGGAGAGCTGTGTGTATGTGAAATTGAAGCAATATTGGAAATTACCCAGTCGAATGCTTCGAGGCATTTGAATAAATTAAAAAATGCCGGCATTATCACGTATGAAAAAAAGTCCCAATGGGTTTATTACAAAATTAATGAGACATTCGTCAAGGATAATGCCCTGCTCTTTGATTACCTCAATAATTACATGGATAATAACAGCCAATTTCTAAAGGATCTACAAAGGTTAAAAGAATATAAAAATAACCGCATCACCTGTGCATAACTGTAAAAATATGATGCTGCTTTGTAAGCAAGAGGCCTCGATGCGGCGCTGGTATGTTATAAATGAGGATAAGCAAATAGTATAAGCTGAATATAACAAAGAGGAGGATTGCCATGAAGATAGAATTTTATGAACCACCCATGTGCTGTCCTACAGGGCTTTGCGGGCCAACTGTTGATGAAAAGCTGGTTAAGCTAAATGAAAACATTGAATTCTTGAAAAAGAAATACCCGGGTATTGAAATCCAAAGGTACATGATTACACAGCAGCCATTGAAATTTAAGGAAAATCAGAGCGTCTACAAGCTAATACAGGATAAAGGTAAAGAAGCATTACCCATAACAACTTTCAATGGCGAAGTTATAAAAGTAGGCGAATATCCCTCTTTAGAAGAAATGGAAAAGAAAATAGAAGAAAGCGGGAGGCAAGTTTAATGAGAACTAAATTTATTTTCTTTTCGGGAAAAGGTGGTGTAGGTAAAACATCAATGGCCTGCGCCACCGCCATATATTATGCCGATCAGGGGAAAAAGACATTAGTCGTAACTACCGATCCTGCTGCGAACTTATCAGATGTATTTGAACAAGAAATCGGACATAAGGTAACAAAAATTAATGGAATAGAGAACCTGTATGCTATGGAAATCGATCCTGACAAAGCTACGGAAGAATACAAGGAAAGATGCCTTGCACCTATGCGGGAGCTTTTTGACGAGGAAATGTTAAAAATTGCAGAAGAACAATTGAGCGGCCCCTGTACGGAAGAAATGGCAGCCTTTGATAAATTTATTGACTTTATGGAAGAAGATTCTTACGACATGATAATATTTGATACAGCCCCAACCGGACATACAATCAGACTCCTGGAACTACCTGTAGATTGGAGCAGGCACATTGAAGAAAGCTCCAAAGGCAGCGGTCAGACCTGTATGGGGCCTGTAGCTTTGATACAGGAGAGTAAGAAGAAGTACGATGATGCCGTCTCAAAATTAAGGGACCCGGAGCAGACGGATTTTATATTTGTCATGCAGCCGGAGGAAACTTCGCTGAAAGAAACGATAAGGTCTATAAATGAACTAAAAGAAATCGGAATAACTACAACCAAAATTATAGTCAATGGGCTAATACCAAGAGAAGAGGCAATCAATCCCTTCTTTAAATCCAGGTACGATATGCAGCAGACTTATCTTAGTAAAGCAAAGGATATTTTTAATAACATCCCCATTCAGACAATGGAGCTTTTTGATTCCGAACTGAAAGGAATAGAGATGTTCAGAAAGGTTGCCGAGAGGTTATTTGAAGGAAGTGATATACATGGGTAACATTGAAAAACTTATCTACCCTCAAAACGGGAAGAGAAAAAATATCTTTTTTTCAGGAAAGGGCGGCGTAGGTAAAACTTCGATTGCTTGTATTACTGCAGTGCAAACCTCTAAAAAAGGCTTTAAAACCTTATTGATAACTACCGATCCTGCTGCTCATATAGGAAATGTTCTGGATAAACCGGTTATGGATGAAATTACAAAGATAGATGGGGTAGAAAATCTATATGCTGTAAAAATCGATCAAAGAAAAGCAACCGAAGAATATAAAAACGCGATATTAGAAGATGCCAGAAAAAAGTTTGACATAAACACGGTAAAAGCCATGGAAGAAGAACTCAACTCACCCTGCACCGAGGAAATGGCAGCCTTTCAAAAGTTTATCGATTATGCCTGTGAAGAAAATTTTGATGTGATTGTATTTGATACCGCACCCACCGGACATACATTAAGACTCCTGGAACTTCCTTTAGATTGGAGCAAACAGATACAGTTGAAGGCTGGGTTAACTGCAGAAATAAGTGAAGCCGACAAGGCCCAAAAGGAAAGATTCGATAAAGTCATAGAAATGATGAAAGATAAAGAAACAACTACTTTTAGTTTCGTCATGTATCCTGAAAAAACACCCATCATTGAAGCCTATAGAGCTTCAAAAGAGCTGGAGACAATAGGGATAAAGACCCAGCTTGTTGTAGTCAATATGATAATACCGGAAGAACAGGCTATTACGCCTTTCTTTAAAAATAGAAGAAATATGCAGATGAAGTATATCGAAGAAATAAAAGAAAGGTTTAAAGAAGCGGAAATTTTACAGGTACCGCTTTTTGAAAAGGAAATTAAGGGTTTAAAAATGTTAACGGAAATATCCAAAATTTTATTTAGCTAGGAGGATACAAAATGAATGAAAAAGTAAAAGTGGAAATATTCGGAATAAGAGATATGGCTGCAGCAAGCGGCTGAGGGTGCAGCAGCAGCGGGGGCTGTAGCCCTGCAAAAACAATGGGAGAAATGTATGATGAGTTTGTAGAATTCATTCAAAATAGTGATGTAAAAGACAAGGTTGATATTAAGTTTATAGATGTAATGGAAGATAGCTTGGATGGATACGATGCGGTTAAAACCATGCTGGAAAAAGGCTATGGTATGCCGCTAACAGCAGTCAATGGGAGATTAAGGTTTTACGGTGGGATATCCAACGAAATGTTTTATGAAGAGATAAAAAAACACCTTTGATGTGTTCTAAATTGAACCTTTATCATACTCCGGGTATACTCCGGGATTTTTTACTACGTCGCCCGATATTATGGTTTAAAGTAAAACCCTTGAATAAAGCTGGTAAAAAAGCGGGGGCTCTTTATGAAAAAAATAATCATCCTCCTGATGGCAATGCTTTTAACGGCCTGTTCGGCCAATACCAATTCAAATCCCCGGAACGGTTCTAATGCGCCGGCAAAAAATGAGACGGTCTATTTGATAAATGAAAGCGGAAGGACCGTTCAGGAGAGGATAAGGGTTCCTGAAGGCTTTGAAAGGGTTGCGGTGCCCGAGGGTTCCTTCGGTGAATATTTGAGGAACCTGCCCTTGAAGCCTCACGGCTCGAAGGTAAAGTATTATAACGGCGTTACGAAGCCCAGGGATGTTCACGAAGCCGTCCTGGATATTGACGTAGGAGACAGGGACCTGCAGCAGTGCGCCGATGCCGTAATAAGGCTCAGGGCGGAGTACCTTTACCGGAAAGGAGAATATGATAAGATCCACTTCAACTTCACCAACGGCTTCAGGGCCGATTATACTACATGGATGAAGGGGTACAGGATTAAAGTCGAGGGGAATAAGGTTTACTGGGTAAAGCGGGTGGAGTACTCCAACGATTACGCCGGCTTTAGAAAATACCTGGATACGGTCTTTGCGTACGCAGGTACGCTTTCGCTGTCAAAAGAATTGAAAAAAGTGCCGGTGGAGGATCTGCAGATAGGGGACGTATTTATCGAAGGCGGGACTCCCGGCCACTGCGCAATAGTGCTGGATGTGGCGGAGAATAAAGCCACGGGAGAAAAAATCTTTATTCTAGCCCAGGGTTACATGCCGGCCCAGGATATTCATATTCTCAAAAATCCGGCGAATGGTGAGGGAAATCCATGGTATACCATCAACTTCGGAGAAAGGCTCCGAACTCCGGAGTGGGAATTCACCCGGGATCAGCTGGCACGTTTTGAAGAGGGATAGGTGCAAAGCCGTAGAGAAAGAGCAGGCTTTGAAAAACAAAGTTGAAATAGCTTGATAAGGGGGAAATGACATGAACCGGCAGAGACTGAATGTCGTCTTGAAAGAGATGGAGAGGCAAAACATCCCGCAGATTATAGTCTCTGACCCTGCCTCAATATTCTATCTCACGGGGAAGTGGATACATCCCGGAGAGAGAATGCTGGCGCTGTACCTCAATATCAACGGCGATCACAGGCTGTTTATCAATGAGCTCTTTCCCTTACATGAAGACCTGGGCGTTGAAAAGATCTTTTTCAATGATAGCCAGGATGCTGTGGAGCTGTTATCGAGTTATATTGAAGCGGGAAAACCTTTAGGCGTAGATAAAAACTGGCCAGCCCGGTTTCTCTTAAGGCTCATGGAATTAAAGGGTAATTGTACATTCGTAATCGGTTCTAAAATCATCGATAGAGTGAGAATGCGCAAGGACCCTGGGGAAATCGAGCTGATGCGCGAATCCTCGAGAATCAACGATATGGCTGTGGGGAAAATAATCGAGCTGATACCTCAAAAATATACCGAAAAGAAAATGGGCCAAATTCTTCTAGAGATTTACGAAGAGTTAGGTGCCGAGGGCTGTTCGTTCGATCCCATCATCGCCTACGGCGCTAACGCGGCAGACCCCCACCATACACCCGGTAACTCGACAGTCAAGGAAGGAGACAGCGTTATCATAGATATTGGGTGTGTGAAAGGTTCCTATTGCTCTGACATAACCAGAACGGTATTCTATAAGAAGGTTTCTGACGAGGCAATAAAAATATATAATACAGTGCTGGAAGCCAACAAAAGAGCTATAGACACGGTAAAGCCGGGCGTAAGATTTTGCGATATTGACGCTGCTGCGCGAGATTATATTGAAACCGCCGGTTACGGCAAATATTTTACTCACAGAACCGGACACTCTATAGGAATAGAGGTTCATGAACCCGGAGATGTCTCATCGGCAAATACCGGCAGGGTTGAACCGGGTATGATATTTTCGATAGAACCCGGCATATATATTCCGGGCAGCCTGGGAGTGAGAATAGAGGACCTGGTGGTAGTAACCGAAGACGGATGCGAGGTATTAACCGGGTACGATAAAAATTTAACCATTATTGAATAGCTCTCGAAACCCACATAAGCGCTGGGTCGCTTATGTGGGTTTCATATTGTAATCAAAAAATAATAGGGGTTAGCACAGTCAGCAATTTTGCCTTCTGCTTTAGAGGATTATACCATGAATGAGGTATTGTCGACGGGTAGTGTATCGACTCTCCCGCCTTTACCAGATACTCGTTACCGTCGATATCGACGATAACGGTGCCTTCAAGTACATATACGAATTCTTCTCCGGGGTGGCTGAATTTGCTCCCCAGCCCTTCTTCCGGTGGAATGTACACGATCATTGCTTCCAGCGTTCTTTGAGGGAAATCCCCGCTTAAAAGCACATATTCTGCAGAATTCCCTATGCAACCTAAAAATACAAATATAGATTAAATTAGGCAAGAAGCATATCATAACAGGTTCATTTCCCAGCTTGATTGCGTTTGCGGGATTATGCATGTTTATTTTGCATTATATTCAAAAAATTATAAAAATAATATATCGTCGACGCGTGTTTATCTCCATTCTATGGCGCTATCATCAGCGGTACAAAAGCATTAAAATAGGGAAGAAATCGTTCATGGATGCTAATAGCACCACCAATAGTTGTAATACTTTATATGTTCCAGTTCACAAAAATTGGACCGGAACCGGTGGCTGCATTCATCGTATGTGCTGGATTTATTTTAAGCCATATAGTTTGGAATATCGCATGGGTCGCAAACGTTTCCTTAATTCCCGTTCTGGCAAATAATCCTGACGAGCGCAGCTTTTTGGCTTCAAGACGTGGCACCTGGACAGCTTTATCCGGCGTATTCTTTTCCTATATCGGTACACCTTTGGCATTATATCTCGGTAAAGTAACCAATAATCCGGTATTAGGATATACATTGTTAGCGGGATTAATGGCATTAACGATGATGATCGGTTATTGGATTGTATTTAAGATAACCGACGGCTATGAACCAACGGATACGGAAACTCAAAAGACTGGTGCTCCTGTATCGGAAAAAGTAACCGTCATAGCACAAGTAGTAGGTGCATACCTCAGCGGGATGCTTGCAAAAGCGCTGTCATCAAGAACTGCATCAGTTTATGGTCTCTTTGGTCTGGCCGCATCGCTGATTATATGTAAGTATGTGGCGATGAATTTACGGCGGTATTGACCTGGTAGAAGCCAAGTGGAATCCCGCTATTATTGAAAAATATTAATCTGGAAAATCTTTGCGCGGTGGCGGAAACCGTAAGGGACTACGGGGGTTACAGCAATCCCGGCGAAACCGCCGGCATGGTATTTTACAAGGAAGATTATAAAGTAGAACCCTCAAGAAAGCTGGAAAGCAAATATTAAAAGACCTGGGATCAGTACAAAGCATTGAATCCTGAAGTATCTGATTTTGGAGAACAAAAACTTCAAAGTCTGGAAGATGCCCTATTTCAGTTTTTAATATTTCTATTATTGTAGCGAAGTCAACATTTTCAAAGAGGACGAAAAGCAGACTAGGCGGGTAGCATAATTATATGATATAATTATTATCAAATATTAAAGATAGACAAAAAAATTTTTTTGTCTATCTTTAATTGTTTAAGGGGGGGTGTAGAGATAAACGAAAATATACGCCTTCCTCTTCACCGGTACTATTAACTGTACTGTGCGCCAGAATGGGCAAGTTCTAAAGAAAGCCGCTTATGTAGTCATAAGCACCGGCGTTGAGAGCAAGAACGATGTCTTAGGCGTTTGGATGGGGGAAAAATATTGTACATAGGAGGAAGGTATTGTAATGAACGATATAAAATATAAGGATATGGAATTTCATATAGATGAAGGATTGACTCTTGAAGAATATAATTTATTACAAAAAATTAATGAGCAGTTCACTAATGATGATATATATATTGAATATTTACATGATAAACTTATTGTACATTTAAATAAGTTGGACCTGGAGAAGTTGGAAAGTCTAATTAGGTCTATAAATATTCCAAATGATAGCATTTTTTATAATATATTAAAAAAGATAAAAGGTATAGGTAGTTACGGCATTAAAGGAGGCAAAAGAGTATTTGTAGATTACGATAAGGAAAGGAAAGTTTTAGATAGAAAGGCGAAGGAAAAGAAAAGGAATAAACAATTTTATACCGTAGGACATAATTTTTCAACCAAGAACAATAAATGCCCTGAAGAATTTTTAGATAGAATAATTTGCGGCGATAGTGAACAAGTTTTAAAAGAATTACCGGATAACTGTATTGATTTAATTCTCACTTCGCCACCATATAATTTTGGTTTGGAATATGACAATGATGATGATGACAGTCATTACTGGGAAAATTATTTTAGAAAGATCGAGAATATCTTTAGCGAATGTATAAGAGTTTTAAAATATGGTGGCAGATTTGTCTTAAATGTTCAGCCGCTATTTTCAGATTATATACCTACTCATCATATGTTCAGTAACTTTTTTATAAAGAATAAAATGATTTGGAAAGGAGAAATACTTTGGGAAAAAAATAATTATAATTGTAAATATACATCATGGGGTTCTTGGATGAGTCCGTCGAGCCCATACCTTAAATACACGTGGGAGTTTATTGAAATATATTGTAAAGGGGATTTAAGAAAACCGGGGCCAAAAGATAAAATAGATTTAACGCCTGAAGAATTTAAAAGTTGGGTTGTCGCCAAATGGTCTATTGCACCTGAAAGGCGTATGAAGGAATACGGTCATCCCGCTATGTTTCCTGAAGAATTAGCGAGAAGAGTTATAAAGTTATTTAGTTACCAAGGTGATGTAATATTAGATCCTTTTAATGGTGCCGGGACAACAACAGTTGTTGCAAAGAAAAACAAAAGAAGATACATAGGTATAGATATATCTGAAGAATATTGTAAGGTTGCACAGGATAGAATAAATTCTTTAGAGGACGATGAATATTATGCTCAATAAAAAAATAGGGAGGGGTATTTCCTCACTAGTTTTATATCCCTTCTACCTTATCCCGTTAAAAATATCTTCTATACGATTTATGGGATGCAGGTCTTTTTGGCATATTTCATATAAGGGGGCTTTTGTCTTGAAATTTGTTCCATTATCCCTTGTTCTAATAGCGCCTTCCTCATAAAAATCGGCCTTTTTTAAAAAGTCACTTTTAGAAATATATCCGCATACCGTTAATATATTATTGGTTTTATTAAATGAACAGAAGATTAAGTAATCTACATCATATCCGACCTGATAACCGACAAAGTTATGTACATAATGTTCTTGCATAGGGACAGTTCTTCCCATAGTTTTTATATCAACTTTTTTATCGTTTATTTTCACATCATACCCTCCGTCGAATCCTTCACCTCCTTTCGGTCTTTCTAAATTTAATAAGTCTGCTACAACAGTCTGACCCAATACTCCAACAAACTGTTGCTCCCGATTTCCATCTCCTCTCCCCCTACGGCCAAAATTACAGCGATTAACCAAATCTTCTGCATATTTGATCTGTTCACCGGTGACTTTACAGTCTATCATTTTGAACACCACCTTTTTAAAATGTCATCTCCCTTGTTATTGCTCTTTATTCGTATAAATACTACGCGGCGGTGAAAAATACCTGCAGGATGATCCGAAGGATGCATTAGGCGGCTGATGATAATAGCTGCAAGTAACGGCATGGAATTGCTTGCTTTCCCCTTCGGGATGTATTATGATTTTGGTGGTATCCGAAGGAGGTGAAGTCAGCGGTGCGGATCAGGAGGTACAAGGAGTCGGACCTGGAGCAGATGCTGAAGTTGCTTTACGATACAGTGCATAATGTTAACATAAAGGATTATTCTCCGGAGCAGGTTGATGTATGGGCGCCGAAAGAGCCGGAGGTTGAGAAATGGTCCGGTTTTTTCGAAAATAACATTTGTTATGTAGCGGAAATTGATGATAAAATAGTCGGCTTCGGGGATTTAACGGCGAAGGGTTATTTAAATACCCTTTACACGCATAAGGATTTTCAGAGAAAGGGGATAGGTTCAGGTCTTTTGAAGGTTTTCGAAAAAGAAGCGATTAATCTTGGTGTAAGCGAAATTACAACGGAAGCAAGTATTACCGCAAGACCTTTCTTTGAAAAACACGGCTTTGAATGCGTGAAAAAGCAGAATAAGGAATTTAAGGGAATGGTTTTTATTAATTTTTTAATGAGAAAGAGTCTCTGATAGAGTAGGAGGGGGCGGCTAACCCCCGTCCTCTCACACCACCGGACATGCGGGTCCGCATCCGGCGGTTCACCAAGCTTGACGAAGAGTTTGGTAGCGTTCGGTTAAGCTCAGCAGGCCCTGGGTTTGCCAGTAGGCGTTGCCCAGGGCTCTATTCATTGGCCCGTGGGCCATCCGCCACGGCCCTTTACGAGCGTTGGCGAGTTCATTTACTGCCCACTCTGGTAGCCCCAGTGCACGCAGCTCGCGGTATCTTGTCCGTACCCGCTTCCACTGCTTCCAGAGGCACATACGCAGCCTCCTCCGCATCCAGCCTTCCAGGTCCTTGAAT
>NZ_VNHO01000043.1 GCF_008124715.1 Thermosediminibacter litoriperuensis
AATTTGAATGTCCACAGAATTGATATTTATTATGCTCATCCCTACTCTGCTTGGGAACGGGCCACCAATGAGCGGCACAATGGCCTAATCAGGCGGTTGATTCCTAAGGGAACAGCTATCAAGGAATTATCTTTTTCACAAATCGAACGGGTGCAGAATTGGTGTAATACTCTGCCCAGAAAAATCCTGGGCTACCGGCAACCAGCAGAACTCTTTTTCCGGGAAATAGAGCGACTAACTTACGAACTTCAGCCTTCATGATTGAAAAACCCAACTCATTCGGGTTTCCAAAAAATGTGTCGCATTTAATATTGCAATTTAAGTTATGAATTTACTTTTTTATAATTAGCTTTAAATTCTAGTATTTCGTCTATGGTGCCTGTAGGCCAAAGGGCTCCATCCTTGTCAATTTCCTTATAAAATTCTTCTCCCAGCTTGTTCTTAATTGATTCTATATCAATCTCAACATACGTCATCTTTTCGTTTAAGAACTCCATGGTTTCATCCATAGTTTCAGCGATCAATTTTGCTTCATAATTTACAGCCTCAAGAGCAGCTTCTTTCAGAATCTCTTGTTGCTTGGGGGATAATTGTTTCCAAATATTTTCGCTTATAAATATCGCAGAAACATCCCTGATATAGTCAGTCTTCATAAAATATTTCTGTACTTCATATAAGCTGTTATTTTTAACTGTGATAAAGTTATTTTCTTGCGCATCGACTGTTCCTTGCCTTAATGCTATATACAAGTCAGCGAACGGAATGACGACAGGGGTGGCTCCCAGTTTTTTCATTGTCTGTTGGACCAATGCCGATTCAGCTGTTCTGATTTTCAGGCCCTTAAAATCTTCTGCTGATTTAATAGGTTTGTTTGCTGTCAACTGTCTGGGTGGAAGTTCTCCTGCTGCAGCAAGCACACGTACCCCTGTTGATGCCGCAGCTTCTTCAAACCATTGCTTAGCGATATCGGATTCCAAAAAAGCCTCTAATTCTTCCTGGCTATCCCAAATGAAAGGCGCAATAACTGCATTAAACTTCTTAGCACCTTCAAGCCAGCTATAACAGGATAAAGTGTTATAAAACATATCTGTCATACCGGTTGGCATACCACTTAGCATGTCATTAACAGAACCGAGAACGCTGTTGGGGAAAGTCTTTATTGTGATATTGGCTGACGGATTGCTGTTTACTATTTCTGCAAATTTTTCCATAGCCAAGGTGGCAGGGTCATCTTCTGTCTTTATTCCGGCTAACTTTAGCTCAAAATGTTTTTCTTCTGTTGCAGAATTATTTCCTGAGGAAGGAGGTTGATTAGTTTTGGAACCGCAGGCACTTAACACCAGCGTCGCAATCATCATAACTAGGAGTAGTAATGTAATTTTGCTTTTTGCATTACATTTCCACATTATATTTCCTCCTATCTCAATATTTATTGAAGACCAAGTAACCTTTTTCACTATCGTTTTTAAACAAGGATTTTTAGGAAAAGAAGACCCATTTTTAAAACATCTTGTCAGTAATTGTCCACATTTATCCCTCCTTAAATTTTAGTAAAAAATCGCAAATTATAAAATTATGGTACTTTTTATGGTAATCGATTACTATACTAACAAAAAATACTAACAAAAAGTTTTATAAAGGTTTTGTAGACTTTCTAATAATCAGCGTAGGACTCATGTTTATTTCTATGTATTTTTTATCTCCTTCATTTTGAAGTCTGTCAATTAATAGGGTGGCAGCTAACTTACCCATTTCATATTTAGGCTGTTCGATAGTCGTAAGCGGTGGTTCGATCATTTCCGAAATAAAAATATTGTCAAAACCGACGACAGATACATCATCCGGTACCTTAACGCCAAAAGACTTTAGGCCTTGTATAACCCCAATAGCAGTCATATCATTAACCGCAAATATAGCTGTTGGCATGTCTTTGATTTTTAAAAAACGTTTAACCAATTCTATACCGTTTTCATATTCATATATTTCATTATTAATTTCTTGCTCTTTATCATTTATCAAAATCAATTCTTTATTAACATCAAGCTTATAATGTTTCAAAGCCTTTAGATACCCTTCAAATACCCCTTTTCTACTGGCCCTCGTCAAAGGCGCACTTATAAAAGCTATTTTCTTATGGCCTAATTTTATCAGGTGTTCTGTAGCCAAAAACCCTCCTTTAACATAATCGAAGGATATTCTATTACAGGGAAATGTTACATTTTGATCAAAGGCTACTATATTAAACCCTCTACTTACTAGTTCTTTTAAAAATCTTTGGTTTTGAGATATAGAAGATATTATAATACCTCTAACTTGCTTTTTAGCCATTGAGTTCAAATATGCAATTTCTAATTGTGGATTCCTATATGAATCACATAAGAGTACATTGTATCCCTTTTCCCTAGCAGCATCCTCAACTCCTAAAACTATAGAAGGATAAAAAGGGTTTGATATATTCGGGATAATAACTGCTATATCCCTAGTTTCTTTAGTCTTGAGCTGCCGTCCCAATAAATTAGGGGTATAGTTTAATTTTTTAGCCGCTTCAAGTACTCTCTGCCTTAGCTCTTCTTTTACCGGGTATCCGCTGTTGCTCAGAACCCTCGAAACGGTGGCGGTTGACGTTTTTGCAAGTTTTGCTATATCATAAATCGTAGCATTTTTCCTTGCCATTGTTATTCACCTTAGTATTGTAGTAATCGGTTACTGTATCAATTATTTCTACATTTGTATAAAAAATCCTTCTTAAAAATTAGTTTTTTTAAGAAATTTGGTTCCAATAAAGTAAGTGGCATTCCTGACGGGATTTCTGTAAAACTTTATACAAAAGGCGATAAAGATCATGACCATCTCTTACGCGAAATACGGCACAAGGTGATGGCGGCGGACGTAGATTATGAAGATGCTCTGGAAACTGCAAGGCTAATTAACTAAAAATGCGGCGATGCCTTCGCCTGCAAAATGGACATCGCCGCGCAATCTCCCTATGATAAACCATCTAAGAATTAGACCTGGTTATAGCCGTGAACCTATGGTGCACTTTTTGTGTTCTCGCAAAGCCACTAAAAGCATGAGTTACATTGATATCATAAATATGGCTTTTATATTTTCTATAGCTCCTTTAGCGGCTTCTTCTCCATTTGGATAGGGCAAACACTCGAAAGCTATCGCACCATTATAACCGGTGTCTTTTAATGCTTTAATAATTTCTTTAAAATTAATATGACCCATCCCCGGATATCTGCGGTTGCTATCCGCAAAGTGCACGTGCCCGAGGAGGCTACCTGCCGTTTTTATGCTTTTTGCCATACCGACCTCTTCAATATTCATATGGAAGGTATCAATGTGCACCTGCAGGTGGCTTGAACCGATTTTTTCTATAAATTCCAGGGCTTCTTCCACTATGTTTATAAAATTTGTCTCGTAACGGTTTATGGCTTCTACCAGCAGAGTAACTCCTTTATCTTCCGCCTGTGAAAGACATTTTTCAAAGCACTCCAGGGCAAATGCTTCATATTTTTTATACTCCGATTTGTCCGGAATTGACCCCCTCATGGACCCGATTATTACCTTTGCACCCAGCTCTCTTGCAGCATTAATGTGGTCTATGATTCGGGCAACCGCCCTTTCCCTTATTTCTCTGTCGGGATTAGTAAAGCTGAGCCTATCAATTACGTATCCCAGGCCCGTCCCTAAGGTCGATACTGTCACATGATTTTTCTCGCAAGCACTCAATATCTCATCCAGGTTTAATTCCAGCGGGTCTCTTACGTGGATTTCCACACAGTCGTATCCTAATTGGGAAGCCTTTTTTATATTTTCGGCATAATCACCCCGCAGCAATACTGGAAAAGTCTCGCTCACATCTTTAGCTATGGTCAAACTAAATTTCATACTTTCCATTGCCTCCATATTTTACCATACACTGCTACCTTTCTATTCTAACAGGTCTTCCTTCTTCGAGGGACTTTTGGGCGGCAAGGCCTATAATCACCGGCTCAAGGCCATCCCTACCCGTAACCGAGGGCTCTTCATCGTTTATTATGGAGTCAAAAAACTCTCTGAGCTCTTTTATATAGGCATCATGATATCTCTCTATAAAAAAGTGCTTTGGTTTGTCACTGATGATACCTTCACTGGTGCTCATTACTACGTTTGAAGAAGATACGTTTTCTACCCTTAAGCAGCCCTGAGAACCGAAAACTTCAACTCTCTGATCATATCCATAAACCGCCTTCCTGCTGTTATCTATGACAGCTATCGCGCCATTCTTAAACTTTAAATTAACTACGGCTGTATCTATGTCTCCTACCTCCCCTATAGCCTGATCAATCATAACAGCCCCATAAGCAAATACCTCTTCAACTTCGCTTCCCGACAGGAACCTGGCCATATCGAAGTCGTGTATGGTCATATCCAGAAAGATTCCGCCGGATACCTTAACGTATTCTATCGGTGGTGGCTCCGGGTCCCTTGATGTAATTCTAATTATATGTATATCCCCTATTCTACCCTCATCGATAAGTTTTTTGGCTTTTCGGAAGTGAGGGTCGAATCTCCTCTGAAAACCGATCTGCAGTTTAACCCCGGCTCTTCTAACTTCCTCCAGGGCTTTTTTTATCCTGTCCAGATCGAAGTCTATTGGCTTTTCGCAGAAAATCTGTTTCCCAGCCTTAGCCGATTCGATTATAAGCTGGCAGTGGGTATCGGTGGAAGAGCATATAAGTACAGCATCTATTTCCGGATCTTCTATTATTTTTTTGTAATCCTCATAGACATGGTTTACACAGATACCGTATGCCCAGTCTTTTATCTTTTCTGCATAAATATCAGCAATGGCTTTCAACTCCACATCGCCAAAATGTGCATTAATATTTTCAGCATGCATTCTCCCTATACGCCCGGCTCCTATTAAACCTACTTTAATTTTTTTACCCATAACCCATCTTCTCCCTGTTTAATTATTATTAATTATTATAAGTACTAAGGTCCCCAGGAAATACCCGGCCGCCTTTGTCATATACTGAGCGGCCGGAGATCATCCTGGGATAGGGGGTGCATTCACTAAAGTTTATAGTTTATGGAAGACGCCTATCGCAGGTAGTTCATATACCGACTTCCACCCGGGGCTCATCGGCTCTTTGAGGAACGGTTCCATTTCTTCCCTCGTCCTTAGAGTTACTTTCTCAACGGGCGGGACAGTTCCCGGAGGGAAGACCTCTAGAATCTGATCTATTACCAGGGTAAGGTATTTCAATATAGCTGCGATGGGTCTTTTAGCTTTTCTTGGGTCTGCCAGGCTGGGCTTGCCGACGACACCCTCCGGAGTAGCTGCCAGTTCTATTGCCATATGCCCTTCGCCTTCGGACCAGCGGTGGGGCCTGCGGAAAGGATCTACCGATTTATCAAAATGACCATCAGGCAAAAAGCTTTCTCCATCCGCATCCTGGACAACACTCATATCCACCATTTCCGGGAAGAGGAGCAGCGCTACTGACGTTTCTGCCTCATCGGCATGCACAAAATTGGTTTCAAGGCTGTCAGGCCTGCCGGCGGGATAGAAGAACTCTCTTACAGCCCTGTGCCAGTCAAGTACCCTAAATATACCCGGCAACTGAAACCTCTTCATGAACTCCTGTATAGCAGATTCCAACATCCAGAGATGCCCGTGGTTATTAACCAGAATGATTTTTCTAAAACCGTCGTTCCACAAGCCCAGCATTGTATAGATAAGTGTTTCTTCAACGACTTCTTTTGGCATAATAACTGTTCCTGGCATTCCTATGTGATGGTACGGATGGCCGCCGTAATTGAGGGGCGGAAACGCCAGACTAACTTCTCTGCCCTGTTTTGCGGTGTAACGGCGCACGCCTTCCAGTATCTGTGTTACCATGAAGGTATCCAGTCCGCTGTTGGCGTGAAGCCCATGGTTTTCGGTACAGCCTATAGGCACCAGGACAATATCGTTTTTCTTTCTTTTTTCTATGACTTTAAACCTTGGCGTATTCTGAATATAAGTCCCGGGTTTCCCCAATTCCGAGGGTGAGGGAATTTCGTATTCTTTCAGTATGGCATCTATTTCCTCCTCGGTTGCATCCCATATCTGCTTTTTCAAACGGCCCACTTCATTATCCTCAAAAATTATTGCAGGATTATCGGTTAAAAGCCATTTTTTGTCACTCTGTTTGTGCTCCATTTCTATCTATCCTCCTCCAATTAATCCATCACACATGTAACTTTACACTCAGTTCTATCGGTTCTGAGTTTTATTATATATTCAGGTACCTGCTCCAGTTTTATTTTCTTGGTGATCATCGGAGTCATATCCATCCCGGTTGCCATACACTCGATTACCCTCGGGAATGTACCGTGTCCGGAATGCCCCTGGGCTCCGATGATTCTCGCCCTTCTCACCTGAAGAACTTCGCCGGTCACCGGCATTTTAGCATCGGCCCTGGCCACCACAACTACGGTAGCATTGAGAGTCCGGCCTTCCCAGATAGCTTTCTCTATACCGGGATATACCACCTGAGGTAAACCCGATGCTTCCAGGTAAAGGCTGGCTCCGTAACCGTCTGTCAGCCTTAATACCTCTTCGGCAAAATCCACTTTGGTGGGATCTATCACGCAATCGGCGCCCATTTTTCTTCCGAGTTCGGCCCTCACGGGCGAGGGCTCGG
This sequence comes from Thermosediminibacter litoriperuensis, assembly GCF_008124715.1. GTDB lineage: Bacteria > Bacillota > Thermosediminibacteria > Thermosediminibacterales > Thermosediminibacteraceae > Thermosediminibacter > Thermosediminibacter litoriperuensis. The sequence goes on from NZ_VNHO01000043.1 coordinate 6,681, forward strand.
AAAGAATAACCCTGGCTGCCCCGTGCCTCTTTAATATCGCACAGGCCGCAATACCTATCGGCCCTCCACCGCAGATCACCACGTTGTCGCCGGGTCTAATACCTCCTCCCCTTTCGATGACCGCATTGTAAGCTACAGATGTGGGTTCCACCAGGCTCCCGGCAAGGAATATATCGTCACCTTTGTATACTTCTTTTAACGGCTCCAAGCTCCAGAGATACTTGGCCGGCAGGACGATATAATCGGCAAACCCGCCGTTTACGTTAAAACCAATCTCATCCAGCCTTTCGCAGTGATTGGGCCATCCATCGGCGCAGGGCTGGCACTCACCACACCACAGCATTTCTTCTGTACATACATATTCTCCGCCCCTGAAAGGCTTATTGGTGCGCTTGTCATAAGCTTCGGGGCCCACTTCCACTACTACCCCAGCCAGCTCATGACCGAGTATGCACGGGAAACCGGTTAGACCTGGATACAGAATATATCCGTCGTCATCCGGCTGGGCCATATGGACATCACTGCCGCAAATCCCACAAGCCTTCACCTTGATGAGCACTTCACCCCTGCCGGGCTTGGGAACGTCGTACTCTCTGATTTCCAGCCTGGGATTCCTCCATACCCGGCTTCCTAAGTATGTCTGCTTACCCTCGATGTCTTTGGGCCCGAGCTTGAACCCCGGTCTCGGATCCCAGTCAGCAATGAGTGTAACCGCTTTCATTTTCGGCATAAATAAAACCTCCTCGTATAATAATTTTTTAGGTCATTGTAAAACCCTCAAAACTTTTTAGATGAGGGTTTCTCCCATGTTCATGCTTCTGTATGGGATGAGCCCTTTATAAGCAGAGATAATCTTTGTTTTTTCATATTTTTTATATATTCCACTGATTAAATATAATTTTTGCAGCATCCTCTGAACTGCCTGATGGAAACAATTCAAATCCTATAAATCCATCATATTTTAACTGTTTTAAAGTATTCAATATGTTATTAAAATTTATTTCTCCTGTTCCCGGTTCATGTCTGCCTGGTACATCTGCGACATGAATATACCCAATTAAGTCAATATATTCTTTGATAGTGCTGATTATATTTCCCTCCATAATCTGCATATGGTATATATCATATAATATTTTAATATTAGGTGAATTAACCAATTTAACTACATCAGCAGCATCTTTGGTATGAGCTAAAAAATAACCTCTATGATCCACCTTGGTATTTAGCGCTTCCAAAACAAGGGTCAATTTTTCCCTTTCAGCTAATGGAGCTAGAGTCCTTAATATATTAAGCATAGTTCCAAATTTTTTATAATTAGAAACTTCATTATAATGTTTTAAAACCGTTCCATCATTACCCAAAGCATTGGAATGAATTACTAAATAATCACATTGTAAATACTTTGCTTTCTCTATCGATTCTTTAACAAAAGAAATATATTGTTCGCCTTCATTCTCATCTATTAACGAATAATTTTGGTCACCTGAAAAGCTTGCAATCTTCAAGTTATTTTTGTCGCATAATTCTTTTATTTTAACAAGATCTTTATCTGTCCATGTCCAAAATTCTATATAATCAAAACCGGATTTTTTAACTAATTGAAATCTCTCTTCGAAAGGTACCTCAGTAAATATTGTTTCAATACATATCGATCTTTTCATACCATCAGCTCCCAGCATATACTTGACATTAGAAACTTAAAAAAAGTTTAGTGGCATTTGACTATTAAAATACTTTATACTTTAATATAATGCTTTTGCTTTTTCCTTATTTAAAAACAGAGTAAAGTTCAACTTATACTCAGTTAGTTGTACCTCCAATTATCCGGTTTATTTATATATTTATAATTGTTATCTTTCGATTTTTATCGGTCGTCCCTCTTTAAGAGATTTTTGTGCTGCAATGCCAATCAATACTGCTTCTAATCCATCTATACCGGTAACTATAGGTTTTTTGTCATTTATTATACAATCGAAAAATGCTCTCATTTCATCTATATATGCCTCTTTATATCTCTCTTGGAAAAAATATTTTGGTTTATCTGCTATAACACCAACAGACGAACTTAGAATTACATTCGTTGGTGTATCATTTGCAGCAGTAATGCATCCTTTTGTACCGAATACTTCAACCCTTTGATCGTATCCATATACAGCCTTCCTGCTGTTATCAATTACACCTAGTGCACCATTCTCAAATTTTAATGTAATTATAGCTGTATCTACATCGCCTGCTTCACCTATGGCAGGGTCAACAAGTACTGCAGCTGACGCAAATACTTCTGTAACTTCACTACCTGTTAAATATCTTGCCATATCAAAATCGTGGATTGTCATATCGAAAAATAACCCACCTGAACCTCTTATGTAACCAATGGGTGGTGGTTCGGGATCTCTAGATGTTATCTTTACTATATGCACGTCTCCTACTTTGCCTTCTCTCACCATATCGTGAACTTTCTTAAAGTTATGGTCAAATCTCCTGTTAAAGCCTAATTGAAACTTAACATTAGCCTTTTCGACGGCATTTAAAGCTTCTCTGATCCTATTTAAGTCAAAATCAATCGGTTTTTCACAAAAAATATGCTTTCCGGCATTTGCTGATTCTATTATCATTTGTGCATGAGTATCTGTGGATGAAAAAATTAATACAGCATCTATTTCAGGATCTCCAAGTAGATCCTTATGATCTTTATATATGTTTTTTATACCCAATTCATTCGCCCATTCTTTTAAATTATCAGCAAATATATCTGCTATTGCCTTTATTTCAATGTATCTAAAGTTTGATAAAATGTTTTCTACATGCATTTTACCGATTCTGCCAGCACCAATAACACCAATTTTTATTTTTTTACGCATAAAACACATCTCCTTTCTATAAGTTCATTTTGATGAATATTTTTTACATTAGAACAGAGAATTACAATAATAAAACAAGTATTAAATTCTAATTCGTAGAAAGCAGCAACACTTATGTGAAGCAACTTACTAATAAACTTCGACCCTTCGCTGAGTGCTGTTCAAAAAAGTTTCATTTCCTCTGCTGCCCTCTGTCCTTACCGTTTTCTGACTGCATTTTGATAATTTCCTCATTCAGCCATACCTCTGGCCTAATAGCAGGCCAGAGGTATGGCTTTGTTAGATACTTAAATAATAGGAATTGAGCTAACAAATTATTTTAGATATTTATCAACATTTTCTTTGGTTACCAATTCAGTGCCAGTATCTATTCTGTTCGGAACATCTTTCCCATTAATATAATCGATAGCTGCTTTTACACCCAGATAACCCATATTAAATGGATTTTGGGCAACCAAAGAATCAAGCTTTCCAGCTTTTATTGCTTCTAAAGATTCTTTTTGACTATCAAAACCTATAATTTTAACTTGGTCTATTTTCCCTGCAGCTTCAACTGCTTCCAGTGCCCCCATTGCCATAAGTGTACTAGCTGCAAAAACGGCATTTATGTCAGGATGTGCTTGTAAAATGTTTTCCATAACAGTCATAGCAAGGGCTCTTTCGCTATTGGCTGGTTGTTCTGCCACTAATTTAATATCTGGAGCCGCCTTTATTGCTTCTTTAAATCCATCCGCCCTGTCTCTCATAGTCTGTTGTCCAGGAACACCTAAAATTAAACCAACTTTACCTTTGCCATTTAATAGTTTGATTACTCTTTCTCCTGCTATTTTCCCACCTAGGATGTTATCTGTACCAATAAAAGAAACGATTTTACCTCCATCAGCATTTGTATCTATAGTAAATACGGGTATATTAGATTCGTTTGCTTTTTCTATAAAAGGCACTACGCCTGAAGAGTCACAAGGAGCAATAAGCAAAGCATCAACTTTTCTTTGAATCATATCTTCAATTATTCTAAATTGCTGTTCAACATTAGATTCCTTATCAGGTGCTAATACTATAAGATCAACATTATTTTCTTGCGCAGCCTTTTCTGCTCCATTTTTTAAATCAAGCCAAAATTCACTATCTAACGCCTTTGGAATAACTGCAATTGTTAGTTTTTTTGATTCCTGTTGCTGATTCTGGTTAGATAGACTTGATTCATTCGCTTTTTGATTTGAACATCCTACTAGCAAGGACGCAATTATTATACTTATCAAAATAATCGATATAATCTTTTTCATACATCTACCTCCTTGTACAATATAGTTAGCTCAATGATGTAATTAAGGGTCATTAAAAGTTTTTTTAACAACCACACAGGAATTCTGATAAAACTTAGCTAAATATTTCTCGTAACGGCAGGGGACTTCGATCTACCTCCTTGGGAAGCTCTTTGCTGTCCCGAAATTAAGAGTGAAGCCCCTCCTCTATGAGATGTCTCGAATGAGCACGTTGTGGATGTAGCTTGCTACATGCCTCGAGTTACGCGCAAGGTTGAGACTTATAGGGGATTGCGGGAACCCTGCCTAATTTCAATGAAAGCGAGGATGTAAATATGATCTATGGCGGTATTGATGTGGCTAAACATAGTCACGAAGTATGCCTCGTGAATACGCCGGAGACATTGTTCTAAAGATGCATCTAGATAATAACCATAAAGGGATGAATAAG
>NZ_VNHO01000044.1 GCF_008124715.1 Thermosediminibacter litoriperuensis
AAAAAGGCATATAAAGAAAGCCGGTTAGAAAGGCGAATGAGGATCTACACTAGGCCCAAGCTCCTTGTAATCGATGAAGTAGGCTATCTTCCATTAGATGGCCTTGGCTCGAACCTCTTTTTCCAGCTAATAAGTGCCCGTTATGAAAAGGGGAGCATAATACTTACCAGCAACAAAGGCTTTGGAGAATGGGGGGAGCTCATGGGAGACCCTGTACTTGCTACTGCAGTGTTGGATAGACTATTACACCATGCCCACATAATCAACATAAGGGGCAACAGCTACCGCCTAAAGGACAGGCTAAAGACCGGGTTGTATGGTAACCAACATAATAATGCTTAAATTTAAAAAAAGCCAGGGTGGGTCAATTTAAAATCGCTGAAAATGGGTCAATTTAAATCCGCTATTGACAGGAAAGGAAAATAGGAAATATTTTAGGCTTAAAATAGGGGTTATTTCGTTGTTTCAAGTAAAACGGAATAATGATTAAAACATAAAGGACGATAATGATATTTTAAAATATAGAATTTAATGTATAATGATAATAAGTTAAAGTTTATATTAATTTAGTAAAGGAGAATGCTTTACATGACCGAAACAGGTTTTTTCAATGGAATTAGAGCGAAGGATAACACTGTGCTGAATATTAAGCAAAAAGCAATCCGAATTATATTGTTTTTTGATTTTGGGAATCTTTTCTGGTTTTATAGCAAAATATGTTGATACTAGACCTTCTAATGATACGATTGGGAGTTTTATAATATAATTGGTAATATAAGTTCCAGAATTGGAATATGGGTTTTTGCGGCTACTATTATTTCTGCTTGGAGCAGAACACCCAAAGCAGGGGCAATACATGTTTTTGCTTTTTTGTTGGAATGCTACTTACTTACTATATCTATTCAATGAAATTATTTGGTTTTTTTCCAATATACTATTTTATTCGTTGGGGATTAATTGCTTTAGTATCTTCACTGGCGGCTTATTTGGTTTGGTTTAGCAGAGGAAAAGGTTGCATTGCAGCATTATGTGCTGCTCTCCCTATTGGTTTATTGGCGGCAGAAGGATACAGTTTTCTTTACACGTTTTCGCCAGGCCATTTTTTTGACCTTTGTGCTGCTCTTTTACTGTTTTGTATTTTACCATCAAGTAAACATCAATATTTAAAGACGCTGCCACCAGTAATATTCATAGTACTAGCACTTAGAAACTTCAATATCTTATCCTATTTAAGTGGCGGACTATAAACTTAGTTACGTCCGTATATTGTGTAAAAAAGGGTCCAGGCCACTGAGCTAATCAAAGCTGAACCTTATGAAAGAACCGAAGAAAGACAAGCCTATCGTAACGGCTAATTCTCTTGAGGTATGGCGGATGCGACTCATTTAAGAGACAATGAATAGAGGAAGATGATATGTTTAAAGAGGTGTATAAGTTGTACAGGAAATTTTTAATGCTTTTATTGATAACAATAATAATTTTTTCGGCAGGATGTAATAAGGTGCAAGAAAGTCAAATTTCTTTAGAGCAAGAGACACGAAAAGATAAGGTTGTAGTTGAGACGCGGGGAACTGCGAAAAATACCGAGGATATTATTCCAAGAATTGAACTTATCCTTAATAATGATCCTTACCGGCATGAGATAACCATTACAGACGGTAAAATGATAAATGACATTATGGCAATGATAAAGGAAAGCAAACCGTTAAAAGATGAATCAAAAATAAGCGATATGAGTGGAATGGCCCGAAAAAATAATAAGTTGATTTTTGTTGGAACTGATGGCAGCAAAAAGGAGATTACTTTCGCATACGATACTCTCGATGAGGTAGGGTACATGGAGGAAGATGGGAGAAAGCTTGAGCCTGATTACAGTTTTTTTAGATATATCCAGGATTTAAGAGAGTATAAAAATCCCGATACGAACGTTGAACAGCGGGTAATACAACTATTTGGTAAGTATAACTGGACTGTTGACTATAAAATAAACACTTTGAAAGAAAAATTACCTGAAAATCTTAAACATAAGGCAGGAGAATATCCGGTAAAAATATACTGGGCTTACAATAATGAACTTTCCAGGCAAATTGGGCTTGATTTTACCGGTTATCTCGGAAAGGAAGTAGTAGTAGAGATTTACAGGTTGAGGGAACCACTGCCTGAATTTTTGAAACCAAGGGAAGATGCGAGAGGGATTGTTCTTAAATATAATGATGAGATTATTGGAGCATACATCGATGCTGGAAGACATAATTCTTTTGCATGTTCTCTCGATAGAAAGAGTTTAAAGGACATTACCGGTAAGGAATGGAATGAGTGGATTGAAGATTATATCGATTATGAGGATGAATCGGAAATCAAGTTATCCAAAATGGAACCAAAGGAGATTATTAGAGAGTATTTCAAGGCATTAGACAAAAACAACGTAAAAATGTTATGGGCATGTATGACAAGGAAACATTTATCGGAGCTTTTATCAATTAATATGGATAACCAATACCTTTTCAATAAAGCCGAGGATAATATGGACTATAACATTAATAGGGCAAAGTTGCTGGAGATATCAGATGGGCTTCAGACTAAGCCGGGGGTGTTGGAATATGCAGTTAAAGTTTATTTTGATTTCAAAAAAATAATAACAGACGATGATGGAATCAAAACAAGATTTGTTATACTGAAGAAAGAGTCTGAAAAAAGCGGCTGGAGGATAGATGGCGTTGGGACTGGGCCGTGATTGATATGAAATAAAAGATAAAGATGGAGTTGAGATAATTGCTTGGAAATCTAATGCATATGAAATATTTTATTATTATTATTTTGTGTATTTGTGCATTAGTATTTTTGTATTATGAGAACAACCTTATAACTGTTACTGAAATCATTGTTAAATCTCCTGATTTGCCCGATGCTTTTGATGGATACAAAATAGTTCATTTATCGGACCTGCACAGCAGCCTATTTGTTTTCCAGCCGGCAATGAAAGCAGACGATATAAGCTATGACGACGATATTAAGCTGCTTTATGCGGGCCCCTATGTGGATTATGGACCTTTTAAAAGCAGCGAACCCAAGCTGTTAGAAAACATCCCCAGGTATATATTTCCATACACAGATCAGAGGCCGTTTATTAAAGATGGGAAAACATATTTGCCTTTAAGGTTGATTTTTGATATTCTGGGGTATCAGGTCCATTGGAAGAAAGATGACGACAGCATAACGATATATAACGAGCAGGAGAAGATGATATTAAATACTTCCACGAAAACAATAACTGCAGGTGATAAAGTTTTTGACGTTCCGCTGCTGTTGATGGAGAATCGCTATTTTATACCGCTGAGGGACTTTTCTAAAGTAACGGGAGATAGCATAATGTGGGACGGCGATACAAGGACGGTCATATACGTTAAAAAGGGAAGCAGTTTTATAAAGCCATCCGTAACCATAACCAAAGTCGAGTATAAAAAGGGGCGTTATTCCGCAGAAGTCAAGTGTATAATTAAAAACACATCGGGCGAAATCATCCCCCAAAATAAACTGGTTGCCGTGATGGATACGGTGGGAGGACAGTCACTTACCTTTGCGACGGATTTTTACAGAAACAGGGATAAAGACATCTCGATCAACGAATTGATACCCGTTTCCTTTTTTGTAGATAGAGAAACTTATAAAATATTGATAGTAGGCGTTTACGACAGAGATTCATATTTAGAAGGAATAAATTTTTTAGTGGGGGATCTGCCTTAAACGCCAATTAATGAAAAGCACTATTGCGCAATAGTGCTCTTTTTTATCTTTCGTAATAGCCCGTTACCCTATTTATTGAATGAGAACTGCGGCAGAGGTAAAATAATTTAAAATATATCTAAAATAGAAATCGCACTGTAGATGAGGAGCAATGCCATCAATATATTGAAGGCTTTTCTGTACTCGCTTAAAAACTTTTGGAAAACAGCGCCGAAAAGCGCCCAGCAACAGGTTGACAAAAAGCCCACAAAAGCGAGGAAAATGGAGAACAGGAAAAGTGTTATATTGGATTTATAATATGGTATTATAAAATTTGAAGTTACGGTTATTCCGTATAATATTACTTTTGGATTGACAAACTGCATGGTAATTCCGGTTAGGAATGTGCTCATATTGTCACTGGGAGAACCGTTTTCATCAGAGGTGCTTTTCAGTATTTTAACAGCCAGATAAATAATATAGATTGAGCCGAGCAATTTCATTAATACTCCAACTTTGGGCATTAAATTAAACAATAACAGGTTGAGATAATTACACAGCAACATGATTATGGCAAAGCCTGTGGTAACACCTAAAATAAAGTTAAGTGCTTTCTTAAATCCAAATTGGTTTCCGTTGGTCATAGCCATAATGTTGTTGGGCCCGGGAGTGAAAGTAGTTACAAATACGTAGGACAGGAATGCAGTTAGATTAGGCATTTTTTTACCTCCTTGATATAAGAAATCTTTCTCCTGTAGATCATCAGAGGAATATATTTCGCCAGGAGTGGGCCAATTCCTTTCCGCTGCTCCTGAAAAATTTATACCCGCGTGATTTATTTCAGTAGTGCTTTTAGGAGGAATAGATAATGTTCTTTAGCAAAGAACAGGTCGATAGGGGAAGAAAAATCGTAAATGCCGGCATAGTTATTTTGACTTTTCTTTTAATTGTAAGTTTAATTATCGATTTTGCTTCTTATGACACCGGTAATTTAATAAAACACGTCGTTATTTTTGGGCTGGTTCTGATTAACATATTTTTATATTATAAGGGCAACAGAATAGCATTTAGAATAACCATGTTTCTTTTATCGATGGTTTATATATTTGTATTTGGATTATTACCCGTGTATTTGATTTTAATCCTGCTGCGAATGTTAAATGTTTTGGATGCTTTCGGTGGGGCTTTATACTTGATAATCCCGGCCGTTATTATAATAACAATAAATGTTATAATATTTAAAACGGACTTATACGATGATGTTTTGGCCTTCAAAACTTACTATAACAGAAACATAAAAAAATAACCGGTGGCCCATCACCTGAATAAAACTGATAAAACTGGTTAAAATTTCAAAAGAGGTGATGGGTCGTGAAGAAAGAGGCGATAGCCCGGTTACTGGCGGAAATCTCATCTTTTCTAATGGAGGAGGAAGAGGGCACCATAAAGCCTGCGGAGTTTTCGCTGAGCGACGAAGTTGAGAAAGCGCACCGGGAACTGGTTTCGGCTGAAAGGTACTTCCAGAGCGTTACGGACCCCGACCTGGTGGATCATGCCATATACACCATGGAGGCGGCCAGGAGGAAGTACATTTACCTTTTGAAAAAAGCCAGGGAGCAGGGAATAACCTCCAGAAACTCGTAATAAAATGTACAAAAAGCCCGGAGGGGTGAGTTTTGTGCAGCTCGATATAGGCGCAATAGCGGCCTATGCCTTCGGCCTTATAATGCTTTACGTGATAGGAAGGGTTTTGCTCGGGCCGATAAAATTCGTGCTACAGCTGATTTATAACGCCGTCATAGGCGGAATAATCCTGTTGCTGCTAAATTTTATAGGGGGCTATGTGGGACTCCACATAGCCGTCAACCCGTTAACCGCCCTTACCGTAGGGTTTCTCGGTGTTCCGGGAATAATACTTCTTATAATACTGAAAAATATACTGTGATTGCCGACCGTGACTGCCGCGCCCTTCGTTCGGAAGGGCTTTTTTATTGCAAGAAAATTCGCTTGACTACCATTCTTTCCTCTGTTATACTTTAATAGAGTTTACTGTATTAATCGATGTCATCCGCTCATCACAACGTTTTTTCCACCTGTTATATATTCTAAAACAAGTTGTATTACAACAGAACATATATGCAGTTTAATGTATTATAACAGATTTTTGTTATTTTGGAAGGGAGGAAATTCTATGGCAAAAGTGCTGGAAATCCGCTGGCATGCCAGAGGCGGCCAGGGGGCAAAGACGGCGGCTCTTATGCTGGCCGAATCGGTAGCCGAAATGGGCAAGTATGTCCAGGGCTTTCCGGAGTACGGGCCCGAAAGGATGGGGGCTCCTATCCAGGCTTTTAACAGAATCAGCGACGAACCTATTTACATCCACTCCAACGTGATAAACCCCAATATTGTAATCGTGCTCGACCCCACCCTGATAGGAAAGGCAAATGTGACCGAGGGGGTGCCGGAAGACGGTATCTACATCATCAACACCACCAAGACTCCCGCGGAAGTGAGGGAGATGCTGGGCATCAAGAGCGGCAAGATCTACACGCTGGATGCCAACCAGATATCGCTGGAGACCATAGGAAGAGCCATTCCCAACACTCCCATGATGGGAGCTTTTATCAGGGCGACGGGCATCATACCCTTCGACCAGTTTATGACCCATATGAGGGAACAGCTTTCCAAAAAGTTTAAGTCCAAGCCCGAGGTAATCGAGGGTAACCTGAAGGCCATAGAGAGGGCTTACCGGGAGGTGAACGCGGAATGACGCCGTACAACCCCTTTAACAGAAATTTTGGCACCGGCACCAGGACCAAAGCCGTGCGCCCCGACATGAAGTGGCACGAACTGACCCGCGCGGGCAACATCTACGAACCGGGTAACGCCAACACCTACGAGACCGGTGACTGGAGATCCATAAGACCCGTGTGGAACAAGGAAAGGTGCATACACTGCCTTATGTGCTGGAGGTACTGCCCCGATGCTTCCGTCATAGCCAAAGGGGGCAAGTTTGAAACCTTTGACTACAAGCACTGCAAGGGATGCGGTATCTGCGCCAAGGTGTGTCCCGTCAACGCCATAGACATGGTCCCCGAGGACGAAATCAAGAAGGTGAAGGAGGCGAACAAGGATGAAGAGTAAGGTGGCGCTTACCGGGAATGAAGCGGTTGCCCAGGCCATGAAGCAGATAAACCCCGACGTGGTGGCCGCGTACCCTATAACCCCCCAGACCGAAATAGTACAGATATTTTCTTCCTTCGTGGCCAACGGAGAAGTGGATACCGAATTCGTAGCCGTTGAAAGCGAGCACAGCGCCATGAGCGCCGCCATAGGCGCCGCCGCCGGCGGAGCCAGGGCTATGACCGCCACCTCCAGCCAGGGTCTGGCGCTGATGTTCGAGGTGGTCTACATCGCTGCTTCGATGAGGCTGCCCATCGTGTTCCCGGTGGTCAACCGCGCCCTGAGCGGCCCCATCAACATTCACTGCGACCACAGCGACGCCATGGGCCTCAGGGATTCCGGCGTTATACAGCTCTTCTCCGAGAACGCCCAGGAGGCTTACGACAATATGATCCAGGCGGTGCGCATAGCCGAGCATTCCGACGTGCGCCTGCCGGTAATGGTCAACATGGACGGGTTCATCACCAGTCACGCCATGGACGTGCTGGAAGTGCTCGACGACGAGACTGTGAGGAACTTCGTAGGCACATACGTGCCCGAAGATTACCTGCTGGACGCCGAAAACCCCATTTCCATAGGCAACTTTGACATGTACGACTTTTACTTCGAGCACAAGCGCCAGCAGGTGGAAGCCATGAAAGCGGCCAAGGAAGTTATAAGGGAAATCGGTAAGGAATTCGGCAGGATTTCCGGCAGGGAATACGGCCTCATAGAATCCTATAAACTGGACGATGCCGACGTGGCGGTAGTGGTGCTCAACTCGGCGGCCGGTACCGCCAAGGGCGTTGCCGACGAACTCAGGGCGAACGGCGTAAAAGCCGGCGTATTAAAGCCCAGGGTCTACAGGCCTTTCCCGCAGGACGAAATCCGGGAAGCATTAAAGGGTGTAAAAGCCGTAGCGGTGCTGGATAGAGCCGAAACCTTCTCAACCTGCGGCGGCCCCATTTTTGCCGATATCAGAAACGTGCTTTACGACCTGAAGAACGATATAAAGGTGGTCAACTACGTATACGGCCTCGGCGGAAGGGACCTGAGGCTGGAACATGTGGCACAGGTATTTGAAGAACTGGAGAACATCAGGAAGACCGGCAGGGTCGATGAGACCGTCAAATACCTGGGCCTTAGGGAATAGGAGGTGTCAAAATGGCGACATTGAAAGAGCTCTCCAGGGTTGAAGAGAGATTTGTCGGAGGCCACAGGCTCTGCGCCGGATGCGGCCACGGCATTTCAGTAAGGATGATATTGAACGCGGTGGAGGACGCCAATGTGGTCGTGGGCTGCGCCACGGGCTGTCTCGAAGTGGCCAGCACCATTTATCCGTATACGGCCTGGAACTGCTCCTTCATCCACAACGCCTTTGAAAACGCCGGAGCTACTATCAGCGGCGTAGAGGCGGCTTACAGGGCTTTAAAGAAGAGGGGCAAGATAGACAGGGACTTCAAGTTCATTGCCTTCGGCGGCGACGGTGGAACTTACGACATCGGACTGCAGTCGCTTTCCGGCGCCATGGAAAGGGGACACAATATAGTTTACGTCTGCCTTGACAACGGGGCTTACATGAACACCGGTATTCAGCGCTCCAGCGCCACACCGACTGGAGCCGATACCACTACGAGCCCGGCCGGCAAGGTCATCCCCGGCAAGCAGCAGCCGAGGAAGGACCTGACCGCCATCATGGCGGCCCACAACATTTCCTATGCGGCCCAGACGGCCATAAATAACTGGCAGGACGTGCACAAAAAGGCAAAGAAAGCTATAGAAGTCGAAGGGCCTGCGTTCCTCAACGTGTTGTCGCCCTGCCCGCGCGGCTGGCGCTACAATACGCCGGATATTGTGCAGATAACGAAACTCGCCGTTGAGACCAGATTCTGGCCGCTTTACGAAGTGGAAAACGGCAAGTGGAAGCTGAACTACAAGCCAAAGAAGTACGTCCCCGTCGAGGAGTTCCTTAAACCCCAGGGCAGATTCAGGCACCTTTTCAAACCCGGCAACGAGCACCTCATAAAAGCCATACAGGAAGAAGTCGACAGCAGGTGGCTTGCGCTCCTGGAGCGGTGCGGGGAAACCCCGGAACTTCCTCCGAGATAAAGCAACCGATCCCTCGCGGATGATCCGCGGGGGATTTTTTTGTCATAGCAAAATCCTCATATAATAGCTTTTCTGCGGCGAAACCAATATTATAATACGGAAGAAGAATTTTTTAAACGGAGGGAGGGGGGAATATGATTTTTAAAGACAGGTACAGGTTCGGATTGGTACTCAGCGGAGGCGGGCTGAGGGGAGCTGTGCACCTGGGAATTTTGAAAGCCCTCAAGGAAAACGGCCTTTACCCGGATATCCTGGCAGGTACCAGCGCCGGCAGCATCGCTGCAGCCTTTTACGCCTGCGACGTCGATATCGACTGGTTTGCGAGCCGAGTTAGTTCCATGAAGCCCTGGAATATACTGGATCCTGCCTTTCCGCTGGCGGCTGTTCTGGCTTTGCTGTACCGCTTCTGGACCCGGCGGCCCATGGTCATGGGGAAATGGCCCGAGGGGCTTTTCAAGGGCAATAAAATAGAAAAGTGGCTGGACGGGCTCTTCAGAGGGAGGACCTTCAACGACCTTAAAGTACCTCTCTCGGTGGTAAGTGTGGACATAGAGACGGGTGAGACCGTGGTCTTCTGCCCCCGAAAAAATATCCCGTTTCGTGGCATGAGAAACACGGTTTTCATAAGTGACGCCCCGGTTTCCGCCGCTGTCAGGGCCAGCATTTCGCTTCCCGGCATCTTCGTGCCCAAGCAGGTGGCCGGCAGAAAGCTGGTGGACGGCGGCATCAAGGACAATGTGCCTGTGGACGTGCTTTTTCATCAGGGTGCCTGCAAAATCCTGGCGGTGGACCTGGGGCAGAATACCGGCAGGCGCCGGGTGGATTCGATGGTGGATATACTTATGGCGTCGGTGGAGATAATGGGCCGCGAGCTTGCCTACCATATACAAAAGGAATACCCGGCCTTTTACGTCTACCCGCAGGTGCAGGGGGTAGGTTACGGGGATTTTTACAGGATACCCGAATTGATAAAGTTCGGGGAGAACTTTGGAAGCAGTATTATGCAGGAAATCAAGAAGTTTCTTTACACTTAAATTTAACAAAAAAAAAGGGTTAATTGTAAAATTAAATGCGACCGTAAAATGCAATATTAAATGCGACACATTTTTTGGAAACCCGAATGATGTTGGGTTTTTCAATCATGAAGGCTGAAGTTCGTAAGTTAGTCGCTCTATTTCCCGGAAAAAGAGTTCTGCTGGTTGCCGGTAGCCCAGGATTTTTCTGGGCAGAGTATTACACCAATATTGCACCCGTTCGATTTGTGAAAAAGATAATTCCTTGATAGCTGTTCCCTTAGGAATTAACCGCCTGATTAGGCCATTGTGCCGCTCATTGGTGGCCCGTTCCCAGGCAGAGTAGGGATGAGCATAATAAATATCAATTCTGTGGACATTCAAATTG
>NZ_VNHO01000045.1 GCF_008124715.1 Thermosediminibacter litoriperuensis
TAACGGTAGCGAGTTTGCCAATTTGAATGTCCACAGAATTGATATTTATTATGCTCATCCCTACTCTGCCTGGGAACGGGCCACCAATGAGCGGCACAATGGCCTAATCAGGCGGTTAATTCCTAAGGGAACAGCTATCAAGGAATTATCTTTTTCACAAATCGAACGGGTGCAAAATTGGTGTAATACTCTGCCCAGAAAAATCCTGGGCTACCGGCAACCAGCAGAACTCTTTTTCCGGGAAATAGAGCGACTAACTTACGAACTTCAGCCTTCATGATTGAAAAACCCAACATCATTCGGGTTTCCAAAAAATGTGTCGCATTTAATATTGCATTTTACGGAAGAAAAATCTTTGCAAAAAAGGGGAATTTCATCTTGCAAAAAACACATATATGATAGCATTGGGGATGGTAGCCCTGAATCGCGGCTGCCACCAGGGCTATACTCTCTATAAATGAATAATTTCAATATCTCCTATTTTTAAATTATCTTTAATATACTCTGCGACTAATCTTCTATGACATCTATCTGCTTTTTCTTCACTACAAAGCAAGCATATGCCGTCAAGTTTATTAATATATTCGTTATTTATCACATTTAACAAATCTCTTTCTTGCATAAGCTTTTTAAATTCCTTTTCAAAATCAAGCCATGATATATTACCCTTTTTGTATGAATCGAATAATTCCTGCGTTGGTGAAAATCTAACATCATGTATATAATCTATTCCCAATATTTCTTTGGTAAAATACTCTAGATCTTCACCCTTAGCAAAACCAGCTAATTGAGAATTATTCTTTAGTCGAATATCCAAGAGTGTTGAAATTTTGTTTTTCTTAAGTAATTCAAAGAACTCCTTAGCACTTTTTTTCGTAAAACCAATTGTAAAAATCTTCATCTATTCCTCTCCTTCTCGATGTTTTATCAATTTTGGCAAGAATCGAGGTTAAGCCTTAACACTGTAATAAACCCATCGAGTATCTGGTGACTCATTTTGAAACCTTTACCTAGATAGAATTTCAACGCATTATCGTTCCCATTTGATACAAAGATAAATATATCGCTTATTGACTTAAATGATCTCAACCAATCCATAGACTTTTCAAACAAAACGCTGCCGATGCCCTTATTACGATAACCTTCTTTTATATAAATCTGCGAAAGACAACCTACGTCATCACTCTTTACAGAATCAAGGTCAAAGAAGGAGTTACATTCTAAAGTAGCAAAACCCTTAGAATATATCTCCTTTGGTGAAATGTTGCTGTACGCATACCCAATAATTTCATCATCATCTTTAGCTGCTATTATATAATTGGCTTTAGCACTCTTGAGGGATGGAATCATTCTAGTTTCAAAACACATGTTATCAAAAAACTCAGGATGGATATGTGCTATTGATTTTTGATAAGCCATTAAATCGTTGACCAAATCCTTAATGCAAAAAATATTATCTTCCGAAATAACTTCATAACGGATACTCATATTAATCCTCCTTTTAAAAATGAATTGAAAACATATTTTGATTAATCAATCAGTTTTCGATATAATTATATCAGTTGCAACGATTATAACAAGTATGCAGTATTTTCTGTCTAAGTAAGTAAAAATTGAGTATTGGAGTGATTTTATGAATGACCACTCATTATATAAAAACAGCTTTGACAACTGTCCATTAACATTTGCTTTAAACCTTATCGGTGGAAAGTGGAGATTACCCATAATTTGGGCATTAAGCAAAAATGGAACTATGCGATATAACGAATTAAAAAGGAGTATTCATGGAATTACCAACATGATGTTAACTCAATCGTTAAGAGAATTGGAGTTGTATGGTATCATTAACCGGAAGCAATATATGGAAATACCACCCCGAGTTGAATATTCTCTGACTGATAATGGAAAAAATCTTATTCCAGCTCTTAAAGCACTAGCTCATTGGGGCAAGCAAATGAAATCATTGATAACTCAAAATAATATAGAATTAGAATCCGTGGAAACAGTCAATGAAACAGAGGATGAAAAGTAACTTTGAAGAATCATCCTCTGTCTCCTCCGAATCAAATGTGGCCCCCATTTCCACTTTGTCCATAAATCCCTGTTTTTGAGGCATATGTTCTGGCATTTCATGCATCCGACCATTGCATAATGCCAATCTTTGTCAAGCCATGCAGGAAAAAAGTCGTTATCCGGCTATCTGCGCCTTTTGTCTGAGAACCGAACAAACTTCTCCGTTATTCTTTCTTCTTTTCAATCCAATCAAAATCTATTATCTTTTCGGATGATACTTTTATACCCGTTATAAACGGCTCTAACTCCATTACTTGTTGCTTAGACATCCCTTTTGTATCCAAAATAATTTCTCCTTTAATCTCAATACTCTCATTTGCCGATACCGTCTGTTCAACATCAACTTTCAGTTCAGATGATATTAACCTTTTCCTAACATTTTCACCTAAAATAGGTTCTACCCAAGTAATATAAACATCCTCATTGTCTTTGTTATATACCGTCATTGTATAAGAAAACTTCGTTTTATCTAAAGAGTCTCCAACTGCACCCAATGCAGTTGACATATCTGTAATTTGTAGTCCATTTTGACTTTTCCCACTGCCATTAGCTGAACATCCTGCCAATAATACTAACACAGATATTATTGCACAAAGTAAAACAAGTATCTTCTTAAAACCCACAGCCGTTCCTCCCATTGATAATCTTTTTTATACAAAATGATGTATCAGGGGTACACCTTTTGACTTATCCAAACGCGTCTATACTACTTGTGCAAGCCGTGAAATATCCCTTGTCCTGATCAAACGTAATGCTCCTTTTCTTGAGTACTTTATTGTTGCCGCCAATCATATGGTAGGAGTTCTCGGATTGTTACTATTACATCTTCCCCAACCATTACTTCAGTGTTCAGGTTCTCGCTGTGAATCTGGCTTATAAATTCACGACAACGACCACATGGTGGCATAATATGCCCGTCCCATCCAACCGCAATCATTTTTAATACACGGCTTTCGCCAGCAGTTATCATAGCAGCCGCAGCAGCGTGTTCGGCACAAAAACCCATAGAACATGCAGTATCAATACAAACGCCCGTATATACGTTTCCGCTTTCAGCAAGAAGAGCAGCACCAACCCCGCCAGCTTCAGCATATTCAGAAAGCTTACGTGGATTTATTACAGATTTTGCTTTTTTATAAAGTTCGTCAAAAGTCATACGTATATCATGCTCCCTTCAAACATGATCCCTCTAATTGTTAACTTAAAAAACCCTTTCCCTTTTTCTCCCCTCACCCCGCATAAAATAAGCATGGGATTTTATGAGAGATAATAAAGTTTTTCCGTAAATCAGTATTATTTCCCCTATTCTTTTATAAATACTGCTCTAATTTATGTGAAAAAAGTTGTTCCAAATGGTTGGGGTCAAGGATTAAAGGAAAAAGGGATAAGGTTGCATTTTCCCATGTTCTTTTTCTAATCTTTTTATCAATCCTGGTATCAATATTTAAATCAATATAGTACTCTCAATCTCTTTAAAATCAATACCTATAGCCTTATTCCTTACTCCTTAATCCTAACATACACCTTAGCACTTCTCCCCAATAAAAAAGCAAACCCCGCAGCAAATCAAGAGTTATCCTGCATTTACGGGATTTTGGAATGGACTTTATTTTTATAGAGCGAAGTTTATTATTATGGAGTGGAGTTTATTGTGTATATACAGTAAACATAGTCCAAACCTTTACATTTTATTATGTTTATAATATAAATATAGTTTTAGAAGCAGAAGTGCATTGGTTGAAATCAGAATAAACCAGTTATTTTTCCAGATTGTAAAGTAGGTAAGTACCAAAATGCACCATATGACAAGAAAAACAAAAGTTAAGTTTTCTCTCTTCAAAACAATCCCCCATTATTAATGATGTATAATATTCTTATAATGCACTAATTCTTAATTATCCCTTTTTTCCTCCCAAAGCCGAATGCGTTCTTCATGACTCACTTCTTTGTGTATTTGATGCAGCATCCATAGGTAGCCGAAAGGGTCACTAAATATAGCATTTGACACTCCGTAATCAGGCATTTCAGTCACTGGCTGCACCTCTGTGCAGCCTGCGCTAATCGCCTTTGAAAATGTTTCTTTAATGTCAGGGACTGATATGTTAAACCAAATTGTATTAGGTTTATCAGGGTCTGGTGCTTTTAACCCGAATTTCGGGTTTTCATCTAACATGTGGAAGCGCACTCCATATAGTGTAAAAATGACTTCATTTTCACCTTTAGGAAAATCCGATACCTCAACACGTTTGATATCAAATATTTTTTCGTATAATGCCAATGCTTTCAAACTGTCTGTTACAACCATATCAATTTCTACTCCAACCATTATGAACACTCCCTTTATTGATTATATTAATATTCTTTACTTCGCAATTTTTTATTGATGTTCAACATTAAAAGAATAAAGTAAATAGTTTACTTCCTACTATTGATAATTTCTATAGCGGCTTTACCTGTCATATGTTCGATTTTGACTTCAATTAAACATACTCTATCCCATGCTCTTTCGATTTCCTGCTGTCCTTCTTCAATATAGTCAGGCTAATATTTTTCAATTAAACTTTCGAGAGCATATCTTTTCTCAGAGTCGTCTGTAAGAATCCTTGCTCTACCAAAGATAGAAACATTTCTAAAATGAGTAGTAAAAGTTTTTTGTATTACTTCATCTTTTTCTATTACGCAAAATGACACCTTATCATTCCTTTTTATACTGTCAATCTTATGCCCTTCTTTTGCGCTATGAATGAATATTTTGTCGTCTTTTAAAGCGTAACTTACTGGAACGGTATACGGGTAACCATCGTCGCCAATTACACCTAAAACTCCAGAAGTGCATGACTTTAGAATCTCAATTGTCTCTTCTTTGGATAATAATTGTTTCTTTCTTCTCATTTCCCTGAACATAATCACACATCCTTCTAATTCTTTCGCTATTTTGGTTTTTATCATTTTTGCATTTCTTAGATATTGTAATAAATTTATAATAACTTTGTTATCCGTAATATACTACTTGTTATGACCTTAATATAACATAACTCTATTTTTATTTAAATACAACTTTGCCACTTATGAAAGTACTTTTCTATTTTTTAATTATCGTTCTATCATCTATAGAAATAAAAAAAGATAATACGATATACAACGGGAAGAAAAGTCTATTAGGATTCAAGGTTTAAGACTTATTTATTTAAAGGCAAGTAACATAATTGCATCTCTATTCTTGTATAAAGAAATATATAATTTTAGAAGTTCATTTTCTTTTCTTCTTTGTTAAGAGGCTTTCCTATTTTTAACTATTATGCATTGAATTATCTAACACAACTTTATTATCTATTTGACACGACTTTATTATTTTTAACACAAGTTTTTTTATCTCTAACACAACTTTTTTATTTTTCCCCTTATCCCTTAACCCTTTTTAGAATAAAACTTAATCCTAACTATGTATACAAATAAAAAACTCATGTCAAACCCCCACCCCCCTCAACCCCTTGCCCCTTCTCGCCTTAACCCTATTTCCCTATTTCTTTCCAGATAAAAAAGTCATGTCAAAAATCCCCCTTTCCCCTTGCTCCTATCTCCTATTTTCTTCCTATTTTTAGCCTCATTTTAGATAAAAAAGCGTGTCAGAAATAGGGATAAGGTTCAAGGGAAAAGGGGAAAGTTTTAATCAATATCTTTCATCAATATTCCTTTCAAACCCTTTAAAATCAATACTTTCATCCTTATCCCTTACTCCTTAACCCTAATAATCCTAACAAAAAATCATGGCTTCAATAAGGTTTTCTACCCTATTTTCACCATGATTCTTAACACAACTTTTTTATTTTTAACACGACTTTTTTATTCGTGACACGAGTTTTTTTGGGTTATACACTTATGTTAATTTAAAAAAAACCCTTTCCATTTCCCTCCCCTCCAACCCGCATAAAATCTACCTGGGATTTTATGGGAGGTAATAAAGTTTTTCCGTAAATCAGAATTATTTTTCCTATAATTTTCCAAATACTGATCTAATTTGAGTGAAATAAGTTGTTCCGAATGGGTAGGATCACGGTTCAAGGAAAAAAGGGATAAGTGGCTTAAACCTCGATTTTTCGAGGCTTTGCACTTATCCCTTTCTTTGTTCTTCATAGACTTGAACCTTAATCCTTTTTCCTTATTCCTCCCCAAACAGAACCACTTTTTTCACATGGGTGGGAGGAATAAATGAAAAATACATAGTTTGGAAACAAGTGGTAAGGATCAAGGTTTAAGTTTTAAAACGATAGTTCTTATGTTTAGGCGTAAGAGAAACGAACTCTAAAAGTCGTCCCTCATGAATAGGAGTTTCCAGCTTTACGACATATACTTCATTCATCTTTACTTAAACACTTTCGTTAAAAGAATGTTTCGTATATCATTGTGAAGCGTTTCATATCTTGGATTATTGAGATCTTCTTTGGTAATCCAAGCTAACTCGGAATGTTCATCATTCAGTTTGAGCGAAGAAATATCATCGTTTTTAGGTTTAACAAGATACGTAAACACAACTCGGTATATATCTTCATCTCCACTTTTACTTTTTAAATTCCTAACTGATAGCTCTTCCAACAATTCCACATCCAAATTGATTTCCTCTTTTGCTTCTCGATACAAACCTTGAACGGGAATTTCATCATATTTTATTTTGCCTGCGGGAACATTCCAGACATTCGGAGCGACCTTGCAATGTTCTGCACGTTTGGTCAAAAGAACCTTTCCCTCATGCAACAAAATGATTTCAACAGAAATTCGATAATTAGGATACATAAGAACTCCTCCCGCTTTATTTATTTACCTGATCATTATATTGGGGAATACATGCTTGCAGCATGTTCGCTCCAAAAAATTTAATTCTCCATA
Organism: Thermosediminibacter litoriperuensis; assembly: GCF_008124715.1. GTDB lineage: Bacteria > Bacillota > Thermosediminibacteria > Thermosediminibacterales > Thermosediminibacteraceae > Thermosediminibacter > Thermosediminibacter litoriperuensis. The sequence continues at coordinate 6,958 of NZ_VNHO01000045.1, forward strand.
TCTTGGCAAAATTCCTTCCTGGATTTTATGGGAGGGAATAAAGTTTCTCTGTAAAGCAGTATTATTTTTCCTATTATTTTCCGAATACTACTCTAATTTGTATGAAAAAAGTTGTTCCAAAGGGGCAGGATCATGGCTTAAGGAAAAAAGGGATAAGTGATGTCAGGCTTCTATTTTCAAGGCCTTTCACTTATCCCTTTCCTTATTCCTTTACCCTTATCCTTATCCCTTCATTTATCCTTTTCCCTTATCCCTTCCTACTAGGAATCACTTTTTTTGTATGAGTGAGAGGAATAAATTAGAAATACACTTATTGTATATTTAAAATAATCTCCACTCCAGCCCCCACACCCTCAAACCCTTATCCCTTCTCGCCTTGAACCTATTTCCCTATTTCTTTCCAGATAATAAAGTCCGCTCTATTTTCTCATATTTTCATCCCATTTATTAACACTTTTTCCTTAATCCTTGTAATAATTTTTAAAATAAAGTCGGTTCCGAACAGGAATATGTTGAAAGGGAAAAGGGGTAAGGTTGCATTTTCTCATGTGCTTTTTCTAATGCTTTTTATCAATCCTGGTAGCAATATTTCTCTCAATACTATAATCAATACTTTCCTCAATCCCTTTAAAATCAATGCCTTTAGCCTTATTCCCTACCCCTTAACCCTAACAATCTTAACCCTTACACCTTAGCCCTTTCCCCTGTAAAAAAAGCAAACCCCGCAGCAGAACAGGAGTTATCCTGCATCTACTACGGGATTTGGGAACGAACTTTATTATCATAGAGTCAACTTTATTATCATGGAGTGAAGTTTATTTTGTATATACAACTTGAAAACCTGTACCGAATCGTCTATCAATGGTTTAAGCATTCATGGACTTTTTATTGGCAGAAAAAAATAGTCTGAATTCCATAGTGATTTATTCTTTAAGCAAATAATTTTTGTCAAGAATTTATCACTATGGATTTGTTTTCACCAATGAAAATTGTAAGTTTTTTCAATACTTAAACCTTTTATTAACTCGGCTTTTAAATAATCTGCTTCTATCCATGAAAGTTCTTTATTATTTTCTCTTTTTTCAATTTCTAAAATTGTTCTTCCTTATTTTAGTACACAAAGATATTTCACTGAATTGGTATTTCTTATTAATGTACCATCCATATCAAAACAGAATAGTTTAAAATCTATCCTCATCTAAAATCCCCCTATATTCATAATATCCTACAAAAGTTTAATATTATATTGTAATACTATCTTACCACTATTATGTATCTTAAGTATATCTAAACACTAAAATCCTAACACCCTATTTATGCCTTATTGCAATCAATAATCTTAATTACTGTGTATCATTACTTATTACTTATCCATTCTTTAAGTAGCATTGCTTTTTCAATTCTCCCCATTTTCAAATACGCCTCATATTCATACTCTAAATCTAAAACAGGTAACTTCATATCACGTATAGTTATATATCTTTTATATCTTTCTAAATTCACTGGTTCTTCCCAAATACCATTTATATTTTTTTGTATGTCGCCCATAATTTCAACCTTTATACCATCTATTTCAAGACAACCAAAGTGAGAAGATATTTTACCATTAGATGATAAGCATACTTTTTTCTTAATAAATTCTTTAAAGCATTCTTCTATTTGATACGCACCTTCTTTATCAGTTTGAATATCTATATCATTTGGTTTTAGGGGAATCCCTTGAATAATAAATGCAGTACTTCCTGTAATAACCCAATTTATATTAGTGCCATTTAACTTATTATATATTTTTTGTAATACTTCCAAGTGTTTTTGTGGAAGCACTATACCACCTCAACTTCATATTAATTTATGAATGTCAATAGCGGATTTAAATTGACCCATTTTCAGCGATTTTAAATTGACCCACCCTGGCTTTTTTTAAATTAAGCATTATTATGTGGGTTACCATACAATCCGGTCTTTAGCCTGTCCTTTAAGCGGTAGCTGTTGCCCCTTATGTTGATTATGTGGGCATGGTGTAATAGCCTATCCAACACTGCAGTAGCAAGTACAGGATCTCCCATGAGCTCTCCCCATTCCCCAAAACCTTTGTTGCTGGTAAGTATTATGCTCCCCTTTTCATACCGGGCACTTATTAGCTGGAAAAAGAGGTTCGAGCCAATGCCGTCAAGGGGGAGATAGCCTACTTCGTCGATTACAAGGAGCTTGGGCCTAGTGTAGATCCTCATTCGCCTTTCTAACCGGCTTTCTTTATATGCCTTTTTGAGGTCCTCAATGAGCCTAGAAAGACTCGTGAAGTAGACTGATATACCACAAGATAGGGCTTCTATAGCAAGAGCCACGGCAAGGTGCGTCTTCCCTACTCCAGGCGGGCCAAGAAATATTACGTTTTCTACCCGGTGGACAAAGGCCATTGTGGCAAGCTCTTTTATCAGTTTTTCATCGATGCTGGGCTGGAAGGTAAAGTCAAATTCGGTTAAAGTCTTCCGGTATGGAAGCCGGGCAAGTTTTGACCTTACCTCGATATTCCGCCTTTGCCTTTCAGCAAGTTCAGCCTCAAGCAGGTTATTTAAGAAATCAAGATACGTGCTATTTTGGCGTTGAGCTCTTTCAAGGAGGGCGTCAAGGAAAGATGCTGCGTTTAAAAGCCCAAGTTCTTCAAGGTGGGACCTAGCATTTTCAAGGTCTATCATACTGTGCCCACCTCCAGGAGGCTTTCGTAAACCCCAAGAGAACGCTTCTCAACTTCCAGGGAAGATAACTTGATAGCCCTCGGTCTAGGATAGAACATGCCTTCGGCTTCTTTTAGACCCTTATACTGACCTTTGAGGAAAACGATGGTCCTGGAGCGATAATGCTTTTCGTGGGTTGCTATCACCTTCCCATCATAGAGGATTTCGATTTTGCCGTTTTTGTCCCTTACAACCACCTCTTTTCCGCTATATTGCCAGGGAACGCCGTATCTTACGCCGTTAAAGCTCAAGAGGCCGTCTTTGTGGACTTTCCTTACTTCTTCAAGGAATTTTTGGTATCTGTCAGAGACAGGGAGAGGTTTGAGGTTTTCTTCCTTCAGGCGGTCAATAGGCCTTTCCCCGGTGGTGCCGTGAATCCTCCTGTTTTTCTTTTCGCACCACACTATTGCCTGGTGGTTTAAGTCACCGTAGTTTATGAACTTCCTACCCGGCAGGAAGTTACTTTTGACAAAGTCTATTCCGCTTTCTACTTTGCCTTTGGTCTGTGGACGCCGTGCTCTGCACACTTTAGGGGTAAATCCAAGGGTTATAGCCAGGTCTTCAAAGATGGAGTTCCATATGGGCTTTCTGTTTTCTCCGGTACCAAGTATTACGGTCTTCATTCTGTCGGTAAGGACTATGTCGGTC
>NZ_VNHO01000046.1 GCF_008124715.1 Thermosediminibacter litoriperuensis
TTCAAACAACAATGCACTTGTGTTTGAGACTTTTGATTTGGCAGTTGCTAGCCATCCTGATGCAAAACCCATCTTCCATAGTGACCGTGGCTTCCAATATACCAATAAAACCTTTAAGGCAAAACTGGATAAGGCAGGAATGACCCAGAGTATGTCTAGGGTAGGCCGCTGCATAGATAATGGCCCTATGGAGGGATTCTGGGGAATTCTGAAATCGGAGATGTATTACTTACATAAGTTTGATGACTATGATAGCTTGAAAAAAGCGATTGAGGAATACATAGATTACTACAATACAAGGAGATATCAGAAACGTTTAAAATGCATGACGCCAATTGAGTATCGCAACTATCTTGCTGGTATGCAGCATAAAGAAAGCACCAACCATTTTTGATTGGTGCTTTGAATAGATTTTATATTATTTCCACTGTCTACTTGACAGGGGGCAGTTCAACCAGGAGGGGCTTTTTAGTTTTTGGCAGCAGTTTTTCCAAAACGCTCCGCAAGGCCGAATTCGAGCGGTTGCAGAGGCAGATAGCTTTTATTCGCCCGGGGTCGGCTTATAATAAGTGTATAAGTTTCTCCGCCGTCGATTTTTGCCTGCACCTGTCGCAGAGCGGTTCTTTCATATCAATACCGTGCTTATTCTTTATATATTCGTACTGCTGGCGGGTGATAAAGTACCTGCCGCAGCCCGCGCATTTTAAAAGTTCGAAGGCCCTGTTCCATATGACACGCTTACCTTCAAATTCCTGCACCTCGATGGCACCGGTGGGGCAGACGTAGGCGCAGGAAGCGCAGCCTATGCAGTCCTCCGGAGGCTCTTCGAAAGGAGGAGCAACTTTTTTTGTGGTCCCTCTGTTTACGGTGGATATAGCGCTTAAGCCTATCTCCTCGCAGGCCCTGACGCACAGGCCGCAAAGGATGCATTTTTCCTTTTCATCGACCTTAAACCGGGTCTCTTCCGGGATACCATATTCTTCTCTCAACTTCTTTATGAATTCGCCGCTAGGAGCTCTGGCGGCCAGAAGCCTCACTATATTCCGGCGCATTCTATAAATCCTTTCGGAGTTGGTGGTCACTTCGATCTCTCCGGTGATGGGGTAAAGACAGGACACAACTACCTTTTTCTTCCCCGCTTCAGCAACCTCCACTATGCATAACCTGCAGCTCCCCTGGCCCGGCAGTGCACCGGAATGGCATAATGTAGGTATGTGTATGCCGTTTCTCCTGGCCACGTCCAGGATATATTCGCCATATCCGGCTTCACACTCTTTCCCGTCTATGATAACTCTCATTCCGACCGCCCCCCAATAACTTCTACTGCATTAAACCTGCAAACTTCCCTGCAGGTACCGCAAACTATGCAACTCGAAACATCTATGATATGGGGAGCCCCGGGCTTTCCCGATATGGCTCCCGCCGGGCACTTTTTGGCGCAAAGCCCGCATCCCCTGCAGAGATCAGTATTAATCCGGTATGAAGTGAGTTTCCTGCATACACCGGCAGGGCACCTCTTATCCCTTATATGGGCCAGGTATTCGCTTTCAAAGTACTTTATAGTGGTCAGCACAGGGTTAGGCGCGGTCTTGCCCAGGCCGCAAAGGGACGCTTCTTTTACGGTTTCCGAAAGCTCCAGCAGAAGTTCCAGGTCACCCTCCTGACCCCTCCCCGCGCATATGTCCTCCAGTATCTCCAGCATCCGCCTTATCCCTTCACGGCAGGGCGTGCATTTGCCACAGGACTCTTCGGAGAGGAACTTCAGGTAGTACCGGGCTACTTCCACCATACAGGTGGTCTCGTCCATGACGATCATACCGCCGGACCCCATCATGGAACCTGCCCTGTCGAGGGAGTCGAAGTCCACGGGGAGGTCCAGCAGAGCTTCGGGGATACACCCGCCCGAGGGCCCTCCGGTCTGGACGGCTTTGAACTTACCGTTCCCCGTTATACCTCCCCCGATGTCGAAAATAATTTCCCTCAGGGTTATACCCATGGGTACTTCTATCAGTCCCGTGTTTTTGACTTTCCCCACCAGGGAGAATACCTTGGTACCCTTACTCCTATCCGTCCCTATGGCGGCAAACCAGTCGGCTCCTCGATCTATGATAACCGGCACGTTGGCCCAGGTTTCCACGTTATTCAGCACCGTCGGCTGGCCCCACAGCCCTTTTTCCGTGGAGCGGATGTACTTTACCCTGGGTTCTCCCACCCTGCCTTCAATAGAAGCCATTAGAGCTGTAGATTCTCCGCACACGAAAGCCCCGCCGCCCCTCACCACTTCCACGTCGAAGTTAAAACCGCTGCCCATTATGCCCCGACCCAAAAATCCCCTGGAGTAGGCGTCCTCTATGGCCTTCGACACGTTACGGACGGCCAGGGAATACTCATCCCTTATGTATATAAATCCCTTCTTGGAACCGACAGCATAAGCGCCTATAATCATGCCTTCGATTACGCTGTGAGGGTCTCCCTCCATTATGCTCCTGTCCATAAAGGCCCCGGGGTCACCTTCATCACCGTTGCACACGACATATTTAGGGAAGCTGTTCACTCTTTTGCACTGCCTCCACTTGTACCCGGTGGGGAACCCCGCACCGCCCCGTCCCCTAAGGCCCGACCGCTCGATTTCGGATATAACCAGTTCGGGGGACATCTCAAATAAGGCCTTTTTCAGGGCATTGTACCCGCCCCTCTCGATATAATCATCTATGCTGGCCGGGTCTATCTGGCCTATATTCCGAAGGGCTATCTTGAGCTGCCTCCTGTAAAATTCGCTTTCCTTGTGAGACCTGACCCGCCTCCCCGTCGAAGTGTCCAGGTAGAGGAGCCTCTCTATCACCTCACCTCTTAAAATAGTTTTTTCAAAGATCTCGTCCACGTCGGATACCCTGACCCTGCAGTAAAAAATGTCATCGGGCAGGATGTTGACTATAGGGCCTTTTTCACAGAGGCCGTTGCAGCCGGTGGTCTTCAGCACGGGACGAACCGCAAACCCAGGCCCCAAAGCTTCGACCCTTTTTTTAAGCTCTTTATATATCTCCATGCTGTTGTTGGCCAGGCACCCGGTACCGCAGCACACCAGTACCGTTTTGCCGGAATTATTTGGTGTCCCAGTCACCGCGTATTCCCCCATATCCTGCCAGAATTTCTTTTACCATGGCCGGTTTCAGGTTACCGTAATATTTGTCGTTGATTACCATCACGGGAGCCAGAGCACAGGACCCGACGCAATTCACCGTTTCCAGAGAAAACCTCCCGTCTTTCGTTACCTCCCCGGGCGATACGGAAAGCAGCTTTCTGATTTCATCTATAAGGTCCATGGAACCCCTGATATGGCAGGCGGTACCATCGCATACTTTAATTACATACGTTCCCTTCGGTTTTAGGCTCAAAGCCTTGTAGAAGGTGGCCATGCTGTAGAGGCTGCTCAAAGGTATTCCCAAATAATCCCGGACTTCGTTCAGTGCTTCCCTGGGCAGATAGTTGTAAGTTTTCTGAATATCCTGCAGGATGGCGAGCAGGAACCTGCGCTCCCTCGGATATCTATCAAGGATAGACTTTACTTGTGAAAGGTCTTCCCCCCGTTTTTCCTGTATCATAAGCTCACCTTCCTTTTAAAATAAAAAGCCGTTTTACCGGCCGCCGGCAACGACCGGAAAAAGGCTTATTTCATCATCCTCCTTTAATTCGGTGTCCAGGTTTTCCAGGTGCAATATATTCATGCCGTTTACGAGCACAATTACCCTGCCGCTGAGATTTTCTCCATCGAAAACTTCCCTGGCGAATTTTTTTCCGAAAATCCCGCAGAGTTCCTTAAGTAGCTGCCTCACGGTACGACAATGCCCGACCTCAATTTCTTTCACACCGGTGTAATCCCTCAGATAAGCAAATAATTTCACTTTCATGGCAATTACCTCGATGGATTTAATTTGCAACCAGCAGGTCCCCGGAGATAGCGGGGCCTGCTGGTTATTTATTCATCTATTTTATACCCAGCTCCCTCAGCTTATCGCCGGTGGGTAACCCGTCCTCATCCCAACCCCTTAGCTGGTAGTATTCTTTGAGCATCACGTCCAGTTCGACCACCTTGCCTTTACCCGGGCCGGCCTTCAGCGGCTCGTTTAAAAGTCTGGGAGGCAGGGTATCGTCAGCTTTTGTGAATCCGGCACCTATGTTGAACATCCTCTCCAGATTCCATATCCTCTCGCCTATTTTCAGCACTTCTTCATCGGAATAGTCCCAGCCGATGGCTGCCTTCAGCATGGCCGAGATTTCGGGAAGTCCGATAGCAAAGGTGGTGAAAAGGCATATTCCCGCCGAGTCCACAACCGCCGTCAAATCCTGGAAGGTCTTGAGCCACTTCGCCTTGTCGGTGGTCACCAGGGGGTCCAGCTTTACGGGTACACCCAGGATTTCGGGGGATGTCATGTAGCCCCTCACGTGGCAGCCGCCGCGGTTTGAAGTGGCGTACTCCAGACCCATGCCCTGGACTCCCCGGGCGTCGTAGGCGGGCATCTCCTGCTTTTTGACCGACATCGAAAGCTCGGGATGCCCGTAGGCGGAGGCCAGCCTGTAGGAACCTTCAGCCAGCCTGTCGCCGAAGCCCTCCCTCAGGCCCGTCATCCTGGTCAATTCCACGATGGCATCGGCACTGCCGAAGGGAGTTTCCATCCCGATTTCTTCTTTGGTGATTATCCCCTTTTCATACATCTCCATTGTACACGCAATAGTGCACCCCATGGTTATGGGGTCCAGGCCAAGTTCATTGCAGATGAAGTTGGCTTTGCATACGGCCGCCAGGTCCCGTACGCCGCAGTTGGCACCCAAAGCCCATCCAGCTTCATACTCGGGACCTTCGCCAAAGCCCTTGTACTTGCCTTCAGGGACCCTGGTAACCCTGCCGCAACCTATGGAACAGCCGAAGCATCCTTTATTCCTGACCAGATATTTTTCCCTTAAGGCCTCACCGCTGATTTCCTCGGCATATTCGAAGTATCCGCCATCCCTCCAGTTTCTGGTGGGTAGGGCTGCTACCTGGTTAAGCACGTTGATGAGGATTTCCGTTCCGTACGTTGGAAGGCCCGTGCCCGTCACCGGATGTTCCTTCAGCTTTTTCCGGGCTTCGGTGCATACTTCATAGAAAACTTCTGGGTCCGCTACTTCGACGGAGCGAGTTCCCCTCACCACGACCGCCTTCAGGTTTTTCGAGCCCATCACGGCTCCCATGCCTGAGCGGCCGGCGGCCCTGTGCTTGTCGTTCATAACAGTGGCAAAGAGCACCATCTTTTCACCGGCGGGCCCAATACAGGCGACCCTGGCGTCTTCAGCGGTCTCCTTCAGAAGTTCGTCGGTAGTCTCAAAGGTATTCTTGCCCCACAGGCGCTCGGCCGGCCTGAGTTCCACGCTGTTGTCATTTATCCACAGGTATACCGGCTTTTCCGCCCTGCCTTCGAATATTATGCCGTCATACCCGGCAAACTTCAGCTCCGGACCGAAATGTCCCCCCGAGTTGGCCGCACCTATGGTGCCCGTAAGGGGGGCTTTTGCCACAACCTCGTACCTGCCGGGGCATGCGGCCATAGTACCGGTAAGCGGGCCTGTCATGAAAATCAGCTTGTTCTCCGGACTTAACGGATTAATACCCGGATCTATCTCATCCATTATTATTTTGGTGCCCAGGCCGCGGCCTCCCAGGTAGAGATGGGCATCCCTGAGGTTCAGGCTCTCTTTTTTAATGCTGCCATCGGTGAGGTTTACCCGAATTATCGTACCCGTCCACCCGAACATTATTCATTCACCTCCCCGAACAGTTCTTTAAATTTACTAGCAATAGCCTTTTTCTTAGCGATGACGTTAGGCGAGGGCTCTTTAAACTCAATGGCGCCCGAAGGGCAGAATTCCGCGCACTTTGGTTCACCGCCGCAAAGGTCGCATTTTGCAATCCCGCCCTCCACTGAACTATAGGTGATGTTTCCAAGGGGGCATGCGCTGATGCACAGCTTACACCCGATGCATTCGTCCCGGTCCACGGCAACCACTCCGTCTCCCGTCCTGGTGATGGCCGAGGTGGGACATACCTTCATGCATAAGGGTTCCTCGCACTGCATGCACATCATGGGTACGGAAACAGCTGCTTCGTCGAAGGAGAACACAGAAACCCTGGAAATCTTGGGGTTAAAAGCCCGGATTTTACCGAAAGAACACACCACCTCGCAGGTCCTGCAGCCTATACACTTTTCCGGGGACAGCATAAGCACCCTGCTCATGACGTTTCTGGCCGTCAGGCTCTCCTGACGCCAGGCAACACCTCCTTAACTTCATGTTTTACAGTTGCTTAACGTTACGTTGTAACGTCAGTTCTTTCTTAATACATACAACTATTTGCAATATTGAATAATTTTCTAACATATTATATGGTGAAATCCTGCATCATTCTATATTTATATTTATATATAATTTTCCTATAAAAATATGTCTGCTATGGCTTTTTGCTAACAACAAAAAAGCAGGCGATGCCGCCTGCTTTCAACCGCGCCTGTATTTGGGAGGTTCAGTTTCGTATAAATTATTTCCCTCCGAATCGATTATCACGATCGCCGGAAAATTTTCCACGTAAAAGCGGTGGATGGCTTCCGTGCCCAGGTCCTCGAAGGCCACCACCTCGACTTTTTTTATGCTGCGCGCTATCAGGGCCGCAGCTCCGCCCACGGCGCCGAAGTAAACGGCGCCGTACTTCTTCATGGCCTCTATCACTTCCCTGGACCGGGTGCCCTTCCCAATCATGCCCTTTAGTCCTTTCTCCAGCAGCGGTATCGTGTAGGAATCCATCCTGCCGCTGGTGGTGGGTCCTGCGGGTCCCGCCGCATAGCCTGGCTTTGCAGGGGCCGGCCCAACGTAATAAATTATCTGGCCGTTCAAATCCACCGGCAGCCCCCTGCCCTTTTGTATCAACTCTACCAGTCTCTTGTGAGCCGCATCCCTGCCGGTATAGATCACCCCGCTTATAAGTACACGGTCGCCTGCTTTCAACATCTTCAACTCTTCGGATGTCACAGGAGTATTTATTCTAATTGCGTCGTCCACTTTTCTTCCCCCTTAAATCGTGGCCTCTGCGTGGCGATAGGCATGGCAGCTTATATTTACAGCCACGGGCAGGCCCGCTATATGGGTTGGGAAATACTCTATATTCACCGCCAGCGCCGTCGTCCTCCCGCCGAGCCCCGCAGGCCCTATGCCCGATGAGTTTATCAGGTCGAGGATTTCACTTTCAAGCTTCGCATACCTTTCGTCCGGATGGCGCCGGTCCAGGGGCCTCGTCAGCGCTTTTTTAGCCAGCAGGGCGGCTTTTTCCATGGTGCCTCCAATCCCCACTCCTACTACTATGGGCGGGCAGGGATTCGGCCCTGCCTTAAGTACCGTCTCCACCACGAAATCCTTCACTCCCTTTACTCCTTCAGCGGGTGTAAACATCTTCACGGCGCTCATATTTTCGCTGCCGAATCCTTTAGGGACCGCGATGAGTTTTATTCTGTCACCTTTAACTATTTCTATGTGGATGACAGCCGGAGTATTATCGCCGGTATTTTTTCGGTCGAAGAGGGGGTCATTCACCACCGATCTTCTAAGGTAACCCTCTTCATAAGCTTCCCTTATTCCAGAATTTACAGCTTCATTGAAGTCGCCCCCGACTATGCGCACGTCCTGCCCCAGCTCCACGAAAAGCACGGCCATCCCGGTATCCTGGCAAATAGCTATCTTTTCTTCGGCCGCTATTTGGGCATTCCGGATGATCTGGTCCAGCACGGATTTCCCTATAGGCGACTCTTCTCTTTCCACAGCCTCTTTAAATTTGCCTAACAGGTCTTTGCCGGCAAAGTAATTGGTCTTGATAAAGAGATCTTTAACTATTTCCTTAATTAATTCGGCTTTAATCTCCCTCATTGAAAATTTCGCACCTCGCTAAAGCTTTTATCGCCGGTAAGGAAGTATTAACTTATTAAATTATCAAGCATCGATTTTCTCAATTGCTCCGCGTCAATGCCAATCCGGGCGACCCCCGAATTCATGGCGGCTTTCGCCACCTCGCAGGCTACGTGAGCCGGTACCCTCCTGTCTACGGCCGCAGGTATGCAATAATCGGGCGACAGTTCTTTAGGAGTCACCAGCGATGCAATGGCATGGGCGGCGGCCAGCTTCATCTCTTCGTTTATGTCCCTGGCCCTCACCTCCAGAGCTCCTCTGAAGATCCCGGGGAAGGCCAGCACGTTATTGATCTGGTTGGGAAAGTCGGACCTGCCCGTTCCCACCACCTTTGCCCCGCCGGCCCTGGCTTCGTCGGGGAATATCTCAGGAACAGGGTTGGCCATGGCGAAGACCACCGGATCTCTGGCCATACTTTTCACCATATCCCGCGTCACCACACCTGCGGCGGATACACCTATGAATACGTCGCTGCCCTTCATTGCCTTTGTCAAATCCCCTTTAATACCGCTCCTGTTGGTGATCTGGGCCAGCTCTTCCTTGCTCCAGTCCATGCCTTCCCGGCCACGGTAAATCGTGCCCTTCCTGTCGCATACCACCACATCGCCCACCCCGGCTTTCAAAAGCAGCTTCGCTACGGCCACACCCGCCGCCCCGGCTCCGTTGATCACCACCCGCACGTCAGCCATGCGTTTTCCCACGATCTTCAGGGCGTTGAGTACACCCGCCAGTACCACAACGGCGGTGCCGTGCTGGTCGTCGTGGAAGACCGGTATGTCCAGTTCCTCTTTAAGCCGCCTTTCGATCTCGAAACAGCGGGGTGCTGAAATATCTTCCAGGTTGATGCCGCCGAAGGTGGGGGCTATATATTTAACGGCATTCACGATCTCGTCCACATCCTGGGTGGCAAGGCATATGGGGAAGGCGTCGACTCCAGCAAAGGTTTTAAATAAAAGAGCTTTACCTTCCATTACGGGCATGCCTGCTTCTGGGCCGATATTTCCCAGTCCGAGAACGGCGGAACCATCGGTCACAACGGCCACCATGCGTCCCTTGCACGTATACCTGTAAACCAGTTCCGGATTCTGCTTTATCTCTTTACACGGTTCGGCGACCCCGGGGGTATAGGCCAGACTCAGGTCCTTAAAGTCCCTCAGGGGCACCTTCGGAACCACTTCGATCTTTCCGCGGTTTTCTTCATGGAGCCTCAGGGCTTCTTCTTTTATGTTCATGCCATACACCTCTCAGTTTGAAATATTTTGGCCTATATAAAAACATTTTATCATTTTTAGACCAGCAATTCTTGTATAATTAATGAAAGCCGCCCCAAAATGGAACGGCTTCCTATTAACCCCCGTACATCGAAAGCAGCACGCCAGCGGCGATGGCAGACCCTATGACGCCGGCTACGTTGGGACCCATGGCGTGCATCAGTATGAAGTTGCCGGGCATTTCTTCCTGGGCCACTTTCTGGGATACTCGGGCGGCCATGGGTACCGCCGACACTCCGGCAGAACCTATTAAGGGGTTTACCTTCCCGCCGGTCAAAAGATACATCAGCTTGCCGAAAAGCACTCCGCCCGCAGTGCCGAACGCAAAGGCTATCATCCCGAGAATTATTATTTCTATGGTCTGGATCCTGAGGAATTTATCGGCGCTGGCAGTGGCTCCCACGGTCAGGCCTATAAATATGGTTATT
>NZ_VNHO01000047.1 GCF_008124715.1 Thermosediminibacter litoriperuensis
CAGCTGTGCCTTTCAGCACGGGTTACCAGCTTTACCTGGCGTTACCGGCAGGCCTCCCCGGGTAAGAGCGTTAACCTTCGCCCCGCGCCCGCCCCATATACTCTACCGCCCCTTGGCAGCCTGGGATTTCGCTGTGCTATGCCAGCTCATCCGAACGGTCTAGCCTCCTATGGGGTTCTTGTTCATCAGGCCGTGGCTTTGCCTCCAACTTCCTTCAGATTCCACCTCGCAGTGGACACCCTTGCCTTCGGCTAGCAGGCTAGTGCTGCCTCGCCTGCAGTGGACTTTCACCACCGAGTTAACGCCCATGCCGGGCGCACATAAAAAATAAAAAAACCGGCGATAACCGGTTTTTCATATTTGAGTATAATTGGGCGATTCTTTTGTGATGTAGACATCGTGGGGGTGGCTTTCTCTGAGGCCGGCTGCGGTAATCCTTATGAACCGGGCCTTTTTCAGATCCTCGATGTTCCTGGCGCCGCAGTAGCCCATACCGGCCCTGAGGCCCCCAACCAGCTGATAGACTATGTCTGACAGCGGTCCGCGGTAGGGCACGCGCCCCTCTACACCTTCGGGCACCAGCTTCTTCGCGTCTTCCTGGAAGTAGCGGTCTTTACTGCCCTCCTCCATGGCCCCGATAGAACCCATTCCCCTGTACACTTTGAAGCTCCGTCCCTTGTATATTTCAATTTCTCCCGGGCTTTCCTCGGTGCCCGCGAAAAGCCCACCGATCATTACCGAATCGGCACCCGCCGCAATGGCCTTGACGATATCGCCGGAGTACTTTATGCCGCCGTCGGCTATTATGGGCACGCCGTACTCCCGGGCTTCCCGGGAGCAGTCGTAAATGGCAGTCACCTGCGGCACGCCTATGCCGGCCACCACTCGGGTGGTGCATATGGAACCCGGGCCCATTCCTACCTTAACAGCATTGGCCCCCGCTTTTATAAGGTCGCGGGTGGCTTCGGCCGTGGCCACATTCCCCGCGATGACCTGGAGTTCCGGGAATCTGTCTTTTATGGCCCCGACCGCCTTTATCACGTTCTCCGAATGGCCGTGGGCGGTATCTACGACTACCACGTCCACTTTCGCCTCCACCAGAGCCCTGACCCGGTCCATCATATCCTTACCCACGCCCACAGCCGCCCCCACCAGCAACCTGCCGTTTTGGTCTTTGGCGGCGTTTGGATATTTTATAGCCTTCTCGATGTCCTTTATCGTTATGAGGCCCTTGAGATTAAAATTCTCGTCCACCAGCGGCAGTTTTTCCACCTTGTGCTTTTTCAAAATCAGCTTTGCCTCTTCCAGAGTAGTGCCCACAGGCGCCGTGACGAGATTCTCTTTAGTCATGACGTCCTTGATTTTCTTGCTCATGTCGTCCTCGAAGCGAATGTCCCTGTTTGTGATTATGCCCACCAGTTTCCCGTTCACGGTAATGGGAACGCCGGAAATGCGGTATCGGGCCATGAGCTCCATAGCTTCTCCGATGGTGTTTTCCGGCGAGAGGTAGAAGGGATCCACTATTACACCGTGCTCCGACCTCTTCACCTTGTCCACTTCAAGGGCCTGTTGGTCTATGGACATGTTCTTGTGAATTATACCTATGCCGCCCTCCCTGGCCAGAGCAATAGCCAGCCTGGCCTCGGTAACCGTATCCATCGCGGCGCTCACGATAGGAATGTTAATCCTTATTTTATTGGTAAGCCTGGTGCTGACGTCCACGTCCTTGGGCAGGACCGCCGACCTGGCGGGAAGTACCAGTACATCGTCGAAGCTCAATCCTTCCCTGTCAAACTTGTCCAAGAAATCGCCCCCTGTACACTTATTTTTTATGTGAAAGTTTATCAAAATTCTTCACCGGTGTCAACCGTTCATTCGGGATGTTAAAAATACTGTATTTCCCTGTCAATACCCTCGACCGAAAACCTTCCATCGTTTTCCATAAAGTCCAGGATATGATCCAGCTGCCGGTTAACGTGCTCGCCGCTGTTGGAAACACAGGCCAGGCCTATCACCGCCCAACGTTTGTCGTCCTGCTTTTCCACCTCCGCCACCGATACGTTGAAGCGGCTTTTCAGCCTCTCGATGATGCTTTTCACCACCTGGCGTTTTTCCTTAAGGCTGAATGCGTCTCCCAGGAAAATCTCCACCGTCATAACTCCTACTACCATATAACATCACCCGCAGTTATCCACATAATTCACAATATTAATCCCCAACCTGTGGAAAATCACCGCATTTTTTGTATCGATATATTGTATTTTGGGACCGGTTCTGATATAATTTTGTTTGGAAAATAAAGGGGAGTAGTTCGGGGCTTTCGGGGCCTTCGGAAGCTCAACATGCTGGCGGTATCCGCCTGGGCTTTCGCCGTTTACGGGAACGAGACCTTTATTCCGGTTTTTACGTACCGGAATAAAGGTCTTTTTTATTTGGCATATTAAAACATAAATCGGGAGGTATGTTTTATGGATCTAAAGCTTTTTTTTACGGCCTTTTGTTTGCTTTTTCTCGCGGAACTGGGCGACAAGACCCAGCTTACCGTTTTCACCCTGGTAACCCAGTACAATAAGCCCCTGCCCGTGTTTTTAGGCGCTTCTCTCGCCCTGGTTCTGGTTACTTTGATTGGGGCACTGTTCGGCCACGTGGTCACCCGGTACGTACCCGCTGCCTATATGAAAGTCGCAGCGGGAGTGCTGTTCGTCGGCATAGGGGTATTTTTACTGGTGGAAGCGCTGCCCCAGCTGCTTCATCAATTGGGAAGGGGATGAAACTAGAGCCCCGGTTGTATTTCCGGGACTCTTTTTATTTACCGCTTCAGCCGCATTTGGAGTAACCGCAGGACCTGCAGACGATACAGCCGCTCTCGTGCTCCAGCACGCTATTGCACTCCGGGCAGTAGGTCCTTTGTCCTCTTTCGGGTTTCCGCTCCGGGTCGCTACCGTCTACCGTCATAGCGGTATCTCCGGCGCTGTAAATTTTTTTGATTAATTCTATGCCGTTGCCGCCTTCGGCTGAATTGGCCCCGATGTGCCGCTCTATGGCCCTGGCTATGGCGTCGGGGCAGGACAGTACCTTGATATCCTTGTTATTTGCCATCTGCCGCAGTGTGGAATGACACCTGATGCCTTTGAGCTGTTCCACGATGGATTTCACGTCAATGCCGGAACGCAGCGCCAGGGATATGAGGCGGCTGGTGGCTTCCGACTGGGACGGACATCCCCCGGCCCTGCCCAGGTTCGTAAATACTTCGCAGATACCGTATTCGTCGGAATTTACGGTTATATACAGGTTGCCGCAGCCTATCTTCACCTTTTCGGTGCTGCCGTAAGTTACGCTGGGCCTTGGCCTGGGCTTGATCTCCTTCGGTAATTCCTCACAACCGCAGGTTTCACAACCACAGGCTCCGGCATCTGACTCTTCCCTTTGGCCGGCACCCTTTTTCAGCACCTGCTCCTCGCGGCTCCCGTCCCTGTAAACGGTCACGCCCTTGCAGCCCAGCTCATAAGCGAGCAGATATACCTTCTTCACATCCTCGCGGGTGGCGCTGTGGGGGAAGTTAACGGTCTTGGATACAGCGTTGTCGGTGTATTTCTGAAACGCGGCCTGTATCCTCACATGCCACTCCGGCGATATATCGTGGGCGGTGACAAACACCCGTTTTACCTCTTCAGGAATGCCCGCTATATCTTTTAGAGAACCTTTTTCCAGAACTTCTTCCATGAGTTCCGGGCTGTAAAGCCCCCGCCTTCTCATCTCCTCCTCAAAAAGCGGGTAGATTTCGATGAGCCGCTGTTTGTCCAGGACGTTCCTCTCAAAGGCCAGGGCAAAGACGGGCTCTATGCCGCTGGAACAGCCGGCGATGATGCTGATGGTGCCCGTTGGAGCGATGGTGGTCACGGTTGCGTTCCTGAGGGGCGGCCCTCCGGGGACGTCGTATACGCTCCCGGGGAAGTTGGGGAAGGCGCCCCGGGTTTTTGCCATATCCTCCGAAGCTTTCCGGGCCTCGCGCTGGATAAAGCCCATGACCTCTTCCGCCAGTTTCACGGCCTCTTCGGAATCGTACGGGATGCCAAGCTTGATCAGCATATCGGCGAAGCCCATCACCCCGAGGCCGATCTTGCGGTTGGCCTTGGTCATCTGCTCTATCTCCGGCAGCGGGTATTTGTTTACGTCGATGACATCGTCCAGGAAACGGACCGCCATGTGCACGGCCTGTTTCAGCTGATCATAGTCGATTTCTCCGTCTTTGACGAACTTCAACAGGTTAATAGATCCCAGATTGCAATTGTGGACTATCATCCCCTCTGCTATGAGGGAATGGGTTACCGGCTCCGAAACGTCATAGACGTACGCCCGGCCGGCAGGAGTCACCGACTTGACCCGGCTTCGGCGGGAATCTCGGTATATTCTCTGCCTGTTTTTTATCCATTTAAGTAACCTTGCTTGCTTGGCAGGGTTCATGGGGAATCCTATAAGTTCGGCAAAGCGTCCTAGACTCTCGTTGGCGATGATGACATAGCTCCACTCACGGCCGTCCTTATGATGGTAAGTCCAGACACGGGACTTGATGCCCAGACCGAGAAGTAGCAGCTGAACATCACCGGCTAGTTCCCTCGACGCCGTTGTGAGGGAAACCTTGGCACGCCTGGCATCAACGGTGCCTTCGGCTCCAAACAGCCCCCTTAAGAACTCAACCTGAGCTTCTTTACAGGCCAGCATAACGGAATACGGAACCCGCTTTTCTCTGGCTAAGGCGAATTCAAATCCGCACTCCACCAGGAATTGACGAACCCCGGCGTTGGTACACCCCACCGTCAGCATACCGTTGGCGGCACGACTTCCGGCGGGAATCCTCCCGTTCGAGAGGGGGTTGATCAACCGGACGCAGAGTTCCTGGAACACCGGCAAAAGCTCGGCCTCAGCCTCGTTGTCGTCGGGTCCGAAGATCAGCCCGCTCGACTTCTCAGTATGCAAGCCATCGCCGACCATCCAGCCCATCATACGGAAGAACTTTTTTGTTTGTGAATCGGTCTCTTTCTCGGGGAACGCCCCCTCCGGCAGGTAGACGTAGTCGTTTTCGGTGAGCGCGCCGGCCGGGACCCATCCGCGCTGGGTCAGTACTTTATGATCCGGAGTCACCCGCAGGCGCTGTCCGTTATGAAGTTCGACGGTCACTATATCCTTTTTACCAATGGGGATCACGGTGGCTGGCCGAAGGGTGAGCCCGGTTTCGTTCGTGAGGAGCCCGTCGGTGTAGACCGAGATCTGCTCACCCCGGCTCTGCCTCATATAGGCTTCTTCCACGGTTTCCCAACCTTTATCCGTCATAATACGGGTATCGGCAGCGAAACAGGATTCGTACGGTAGGAGGGGTTGCTCGCCGCAATCAAATGAGATGAAGCCGTTGGTGATCCAGGTTAACGTCTCGGGTTCAGTAACGTCGAAAACCTCTTCTCGGCCTATGAATTTTATAGACTCTATCTCATCCTCAAATACAGCTGGAATTTCACCACCATCAATTTTACCGCGTTTACCGGCACGCCTTTCGAAAAGTGTTAATACTTTCGCCGTCGAGCATAGTCCTATCTCACTCATGAAACGGCTGCTGAGGGAGGGCGAAATGAGAATATCATAGTACTCCCCAAAAATATAGGTACGCTCCTGACCGGAAATTTCGAAATAGGAGCCGAAACCCGAAGCATTTTCTCGAGCCTGCCGCCGAATTTTTGACCTTATCCCGAAACCTTGCAGTAAAAGCTGGATCTCCTGAAGAAGCTCTCTTGAGGCAGAAGTGGCCCTTATACCACCTTCACCATCAATTGAACCAGAGCAAGAAAAGAAAGCGGACAAGAAAGCGGCAACAACGGATTTTGGTGCCTGAAAGATGGCTTTGGGCACCCTCCGGTAACGGGAACGGCCTGGAACAGCTCCAAATGCCTTCCATACCCGCCTGATACCCTTCGGCAACTCCAGAACAGTAGTTTTTCCACGCATTCTGATCCGGTATTGAATCCGCCACGCGTCAAGAATATCTTTGGTCCGCTGAAACAATTCCGCCTCATCCTGGCCGAAATACAGGGCACTTGAAGTGCTGTAGTAACCGTTGCCCACTAACATGCCGAGGAGGAATCCGTACTCATCATCGAACTCCAGAGGCAGGAGCCAACCGGTCCGCTGTCTGAGGTTAATCACTTCGAACGTTTCTGGCAGTAACCTACTCTCAGGGAAGGCAAAGCCGCTCTGTAACCTCACCCTGTCGCCAGGTTTTAGCTGTTCTACGGGCACCCATCGCCCATCCACAGTCTGGAGCTTATGGTCCTTCGTAGCCTTAAGGCGAAAGCCGCCTTTCGTCACAACCTCGAAGATATCCTGGACACCGTTGTTGTATACGGCGGTAATGGGCTTGAGCCCCAGCGGAGTAACGATCCTGTCGCCTACATTTAGTTTCGCCGCAGGAACGAGGCCGCGTTCGGTAGCCACCAGTGTGTCACCGGTCACGCATGGATTCGTGCTTTCAATCTGGCCCACGTGAGGCGTAGGGTTTTTAGCGTTGATGCGGTCTATGAACACGATGCCCGGTTCTCCGTTTTTCCAGGCCATGTCCACGATGAGGTCAAAGACTTCCCTCGCCTTCAACCTGCCGGTGACCTTTCCGGTATTGGGGTCCACCAGCTCGTAAGTGCCGTCGTTCTTTAAGGCCTCCATGAATTTATCCGTTATCGCGACGCTGATGTTAAAGTTGGTTAATTCATTGTTGTCTTCCTTGCACCGGATGAATTCCAGGATATCGGGGTGGTCCACCCTGAGAATGCCCATGTTGGCTCCCCTGCGCCGGCCGCCTTGCTTTACGGCTTCCGTGGCGGCGTTGAAGACCTTCATGAAGGAAACGGGACCTGAAGCTTCCCCACCGGTGGACCTTACCGTGGCCCCCTTGGGCCTTAGGCGGGAAAAGGCCATCCCCGTACCTCCACCGCTCTTATGAATCAAAGCCGCGTTTTTTATGGCGTCGAAAATGCCTTCCATCGAATCTTCCACCGGCAGCACGAAGCAGGCTGAAAGCTGGCCCAGCTCCCTGCCCGCGTTCATGAGAGTGGGAGAGTTGGGCATGAACTTCAACTCCGCCATCATATCGTAGAACTTCTCGGCCCAAAATTCCGGGTCCTGGCCGTAATTTTCCTCGGCCCTGGCCACGGCGCGGGCTACCCTCTCGATCATATCCTCCGGAGTTTCCACCACTCTACCTTCTTCGTCTTTGGCAAGGTATCGCTTTTCCAGCACCACTCTGGAGTTTTCCGTAAGCCGGAGTTCCTTCTTTTTCACCGTTTTCACCTCACCTAAAAAGCACTATTATAGCAAATCTATTATAGACTTACCGGTGTCATTTTAACAAATTTAATAAAAACCGTTTTTCATTAATCACTTTTTATTTTCAGCAGCGAGGAGGCAATTCCTTCTTGAAGCCAACCGCGTTTTGTTTAATGCTATTTCCATTATATACCGTGCGCCGCTGTATTACAAATAAAAAAGCGGCCTTCGACCGCTATGCGATACCTCAATCTTCTTTTTTGCTGCAGTCACCGCAAAGGCCGTAGAATTCCATCCGGTGATAGAAGACCTTCCAACCGTTTCGAGCAGCCACTTCCTTATCGATCTCCCGGTTTACAGGCAGGTCTTCCACATCAAAAGTTTGTCCACACTCAAGGCACACAAAATGATAGTGATTTTCAGGATTGCCGTCGTACCTGCTGTTTTTGCTGCCGTAATTCAGCTCCATTATTTCGCCCATTTCCTTCAAGGTGGAGAGGTTCCTGTATACGGTTCCCAGGCTTATGTTCGGAATTTTCTTTTTTACCTTTTCATAGATCCAATCGGCAGTGGGGTGAGTCCTGGTACTGCGCAGAACCTCCAGGATAAGGGCTCTCTGTTTGGTATTTCGCACAAACCCTTTCTTTTCTCTCTCTTCCATGTTGTTTTATTTTTCCTCCTTGGGGTTCTCAACCTTAACAAAAGTGTCCTTGGCTTCGCACTGGGGGCACTTCTTCGGCTTGCACCGACCTTCCTTCTCAAAGCCACAGGCGGTGCATTTCCAGACAGCCACACCTTTCACCTCCCACTGATGTACTTTAGTAACAATTCTTATTTAAGTTCAGCCTAAATATATACCAGTAGTCGATAAAAGTCAACAATTATTTCTCCCCACCCTATATAATTATCTTCTCCCCGTTTGGGCAGCTTATGCTCAACCTGCGGCCCTGCAAGATCTACAACCGTTCAATTTTTGGTATTGACTGAATCTCCCGTAGACGTGTATAATATAAATTAATATACATGTATACAATTATACATTAGGGGGTTGCCGGTATGACTTCTGACGATAAAAAAATAATAGACCGGGAAGACACGGTCCGTAAGATGCAGGAATACCTGGACGACCTGCTCTTTAGTTCGGCGTATATGGAATACTGAAAAGCCGTTTCTTTTTTTTTGTTGGTTAATTGTAAAATTAAATGCGACAGTAAAAAAAGTTGAACCATAGCATGAAACCCGATATGATGTTGGTTGACAAAAAACTAACACATATGGAGGGTTTCAGCTATGGTTCTTACTAAAGAGTATACCACATCACCACCCACTTTTAAACACCTTACACCCTACGAAAGAGGTAAAATTTGTGCCCTGCTCAAAGAAGGTTTCTCACCAACTCAAATCGCTAAAAAACTCGGCCGTCATCGCAGTACTATTTACCGCGAAATCAAGCGTGGTACAACGACTCAACTTCGCACAGATCTAACTACATACAGCACTTACTTCCCGGAAACCGGTCAGGTGGTG
>NZ_VNHO01000048.1 GCF_008124715.1 Thermosediminibacter litoriperuensis
GGCTATGTTCCTTTGGACCGCGAAGGGGCGCAACTGCTGTTTCAGGTGATTTCGGACTGCTATGAACGTCGCAGTGTAGTAATTACCACTAACCTGGAATTCAGCCGCTGGGCGAGCATTTTCTACGATGAGCAGATGACAGCAGCAATGATTGACCGACTAATACACCACAGTTACCTGTTGATCTTTGATGGTCAAAGCTACCGGATGAGGCAATCGCTCATGAGGCAATTAAGTTAACATAAAAATTCCCCACCGGTGCCTGGGGAAAAATCTTTGCAAAAATGGGGAATTTCCTCTTGCAAAAAACAATATGATTCATAAAAACAAAATAGCCTCTAGGTCTCCACTGCCTACCGCTCTCGCCTTATCTGAAATAATATAGCAATTTTCTACAATACCGGTAGTGTCCACATCCCCTATTTTTAAGCCTAAATGTACTTCATAACCATCTCTTATAATCCCCTTAAAACGCCGTTAATCTTTGCCTTTACTTCTATATCATCTATAAGAGCTACTGTGTCGCATTATGAAACTATACTTCCTATATCCTATCCTTCAAAATTCTTATTTTCCCTGAAGCCGGGGCATGTATAACCCTTTCCAAAGCATAACCCATTATTTTTCCTGGAATTCCTGTGTTTTCCTCCGCCCTGCCCTTTAATATTACTTTAGGATCTTTAGCAAGTTTGGCTTTGACTCCTTCTACTTCTTATTCCCCATCATATACAGCTTCAGAAAAAGAAACCTTCCTCCTTACCGAAGAAGGTTTTTCTATTTCTGCCATAAAACCAGAATTAAATAAGCGGTGGGCTATACCGACGCTATATTCCCCGTCCGTGGTTTTTCCTCCCCCTCCAATTGCGAAATCATTTCTTCATCTTTTAAATTCAAAGCTCTACTTAAGTTCATAAGCTCACTTCAATATTTAAAAGGGCGGATTAATCCGCCCTTTTAAATCATTTATTACTCAAAGCGGTTTCCTCATACTTATTTTTATTTTTAGGCAATATTTGATTCAAAACAACCCCAACAATAGCGGCAAGTCCCATCCCACCTATCTCAAAGCTATTCCCTATTTTTATCATAGCACCGCCTATTCCTAAAACCAATACAACGCTTGCAATGATTAAATTCCTCGAATCAGTAAAATCAATATCGTTTTCTACTACAGTCCTTACACCAATACTTGCTATCATTCCAAACAATACTATTGAAATGCCACCGATTACAGCATTTGGTATTGTACTTATCGCAACGCTTAATTTTTGAACGAATGATAGTAAAATAGCGACAATGGCAGCTATCCACATTACCTGAGGTTTCCAGACCTTCGTAAGAGCAAGAACCCCTGTGTTTTCAGAATATGTAGTTTTAGGAGGTCCACCTAAAAATGCTGAAATGATAGTGCTTGTTCCATCGGCAAACATTGTTTTATGAATACCTGGATCTTTTATAAAATCTTCCTCCACAGTCGCGCCAATGGCTAATATATCCCCTACATGTTCTACAAGCGGTGCAATAGCAGCAGGAGCAATAATAGCAATAGCAGCTGGATTGAATTTAGGAAATGCTATTTGAGGCATTGCTAACCATTTTGCATTGTATATTGGTGTTAAGTCTACTACTCCCATTATAAGTGATACAACATAACCCACTGATAGTCCAATTATTACAGGTATTAATTTGATTATTCCTTTACCGAAAATATTTACGATTATTACGGTAATTAAAACTATAAATGCTATAGTCCAATTTGTGCTGGCATTTTGAATGGCTACCGGTGCTAAAGATAATCCTATTACCATAATAATCGGTCCCGTAACTATAGGTGGAAATATTTTTTCTATGAAATCCGGTCCTAATTTATAAATGAAAAACGACATTACTACGTATAAAAGTCCTCCAGCTATGACACCACTTAAGGAATCAGCAACACCATATTTTTGTACAACAATTGCCAAAGGTGCTATGAAGGCGAAGGATGACCCCAGGAAAACGGGCACCCTTCCCCTTGTAACAAAATGAAACCACAAGGTACTGATTCCAGCAGTTAGCAACGAAACTCCCACGTCAAAACCAGTCAATATTGGAACAAGAACAGTTGCACCAAACATGGTAAAAGTATGTTGCAAGCCTAATATCAGCAGTTGATAGAAGGGTAGATAATCTCCTGCTCTAATTGGCCCCCTTTCAACTGCTCTAACTTCTTTTTCAGGAATTGCCATTTACGTCCCTCCTAAATTTATTATCATATTTACAGTTTTTTATTTTTTATTAAATTTTTATATATTCTGTTTCTAAAATCCCGCTTCTTTTAAAGCCCTCCAAATTCTTTCAGAAGTTAAAGGTTGGTCATTAATATTAACACCTATTGCATCGTAAATAGCATTAGCAATCGCTGCATTAACGCTGATCATAGGATGTTCTGCAACACCCCTTGCACCAAAAGGACCATCAAGCTGTGGTGTTTCAACAAAATCGACAACAATCTCATCCGGGATATCTTTAGCAGTTGGTATTTTGTAATCTGTAAATGAACTGTTTAATAATTTTCCATCTTTGTTATAAATATAACCTTCAAACAATCCTGTTCCTATACCCTGAATAACTCCGCCTTTTACTTGACCTTCGGTTAAAAGTTTATTTATTACCTTACCAACATCAAAAACAGAAGCTATCTTTTTTATTGTTAAGTCACCTGTTTTAATATCTATTTCTATCTCAACACCATGAGCACCATAGGTCCAGTCTATAGCAGGTAATCCTTGACCCGTTTCGGGATCTAAATTTGTTAAGCCTTGAGCGATATACTTGCCCCTCCCAATAATAGGTCCGCCTATGGCATTCCCATTTGGATAGACATATCCAAGAGCTAACTGTTGATATGTTACAAATTCGTCGGGATTGTGCTTTATATAAACTTTCTCCTCTCCAATTTCTAATTCGTCTTTAGGCGCCCTTAATACAGCAGAAGCAACTTCCTTCATTTGATCAATCATATCATCACAAGCTCTAATTACTGCATTGCCACCCATAAACAAGAAGCGGCTTGCTACAGTCTGCCAATCGTAAGGATTAGTTTTTGTATCGCAGTCCCATACAATATTAATCTTCTCTATGGGCATTTTTAGAGTTTCTGCAGCGATTTGTGCGAGGGCAGTATAGGTGCCTTGTCCCATATCTGTACCTGCTATAATTATGTTTACGGTTCCATCATCGTTAAATTTCGCAACTGCAGAACATGATGTAAAGGTAGGCATAGCAGGTGCCTTGTGAAGTACAGCTAACCCTTTTCCTGTAATTTTACCTTGTGCTATCTCGGCTTTCCTTTCTTCTTCGGTCTTCTTCGTGCCCCAGACAATTTCTTTAGCAACTGATTCCAAGCATTTGTCTACTCTTCCCGTATTTTCTCTTATTTTTTCTCCTGTTATTGTAATGGATCCTGGTTTTAGTAAATTTTTCATTCTAAACTCATAAGGATCCATTCCAAGCTCATGGGCAATTATATCCATCTGTCTTTCTATAGCCCACATAAACTCAACATGCCCAAAACCACGATATGCAGTTCCGAATACATGGTTGGTATAAATGGTGTAGGAATCTAATTTAACATTTTTAATATCATAGGGCCCTGCGCCTGAATAGCCAGCTGCTCTGCCAATATTCACTCCATAATCGGCATAAGCACCAGCATCCCAGTAATAAGTAATCTCTTGGGCTAAAATCCTTCCTTCTTTAGATACTCCCGTCTTAATCCTTGCTACCAATGCCTGCCGGCAGGGTAAAGTATTAAATTCTTCTTCTCTTTTAGCCACCAGTTTAACTGGCCTTCCTCCAGCTTTTTTCGAAAGTAACGCCGCAAGAGGTTCTAAGTGAATACCGGCCTTGCCTCCAAATCCACCTCCAAGATAAGGCACTTCTACTTCGATTTTAGCAACAGGAACTCCCAAAGTATTACTCATTAAATTTCTAACAGCAAAGGGAGATTGTGCAGATGTGCAAACCTTTATTTTATCGTTAGGAAGCCATTCAGCAATAACTGCGTGGGTTTCCATTGGAACATGGGCAACCTGAGGCATTGTGAATTCATTTTCAATTATTTTGTAAGACTCCTTAAAGCCCTTTTCAACATCACCTTTTCTCAGTTTATGATGATTTGCAATGTTAGTACCAGGTACGGGATGGAATACACCTTTCATGTATTGATAAGATCCCAAATCTTCATGTATAAGGGGAGCACCCTCTTTTATAGCTTCGACAGGATCAAATACAGGAGACAATAATTCATATTCAACATCTATTAATGATACCGCTTTTTCCGCAATTTCTTCGCTTACTGCTGCAACTGCTGCAACGGGCTCTCCTTGATATCTAACCTTCCCCTGTGCTAATATATCTTTATCCCTAAGATAGAGTCCCTGTTTATAATTTAATTCTTGGCCTGTAAGTACAGCTTTTACCCCCGGTAGTTCTTTGGCTTTGCTTACATCAATCTTTTTAATTTTGGCGTGGGCATGAGGACTTAGTTTCATTTTAGCATAAAGCATACCAGGAAAAGACAAGTCGTTTACATATTTCGCTATCCCAGTAACTTTTTCAAAACTTTCTATCCTGGGTATTCCTTTTCCAATATAAGTGTCCATCATTCTATCCTCCCCTCAACGACATCTTTAATGGCATCAATAACAGGGAAGTAACCGGTGCAACGGCACAAATTTCCAGCAATTGCTTCCTTGATTTCTTCTTCCGTAGGATTAGGATTTCTATCTAAAAGAGCCTTTGCTGACATAATCATCCCTGGTGTGCAGAATCCACATTGAAAAGCTTGATGCTTTATGAAGGCTTTTTGGATCTTAGAAAGTTCTCCGTCCTTTGTAATTCCCTCAATCGTAATTATTTCGGCTCCATCAGCCTCAACAGCAAGCACCAAACAAGAATTGACAGCTTTCCCATTCATTATAACCGTGCAAGCACCGCATTCACCAGCGCCGCAACCCTCTTTTGTTCCTGTTAAAGCCAAATCTTCCCTCAAAAACTGAAGGAGAGTTTTGTTTTCCTTAACATTGACTGTATGTTTCTCACCGTTTACGGTTACGGTAATTTCTTTCACTTTTTTCACCCCTTCCTACATTATTTCATTAACAATTCTTTCAATAAAGACCTCCAGCATTGCGCGCCGGTATTCAGCTGTTGCCCTTATATCAGTTATAGGATCAATTTCATTGAATACTTTTTCTTTACTCAACTGAACTGCTTCTTGTTTGCTAATACCTTTCACATCCACTTCAATCAATTTTGGGGTAACTGCACATGCCCCTATGCCAAAGTATAAATAATCATCCGTTCTCCAGCCTGCTACTCCTACGATGGATAGGTCATGTCCCTTGATTCTCGACTTTTTGTAGTATTTGCCGTATCCGTCTTTAACGGGTACATTTAAACCCACTAAAATTTCATTCTGTTTTAATATTGTCCTTTTTACTCCCACAAAAAAGTCTTTCAGAGGTACCTCTTTTAATCCATCATTACCGTAAATAACCGCTTTTGCCTGTAATACTAATAGTGGTGGCGCCATATCAGCAGCCGGAGATGCATTGCAAAGATTGCCCCCAACAGTTGCCCTGTTTCTAACCTGATAGGAAGCTAATACGCTGCCGGCTTCTTTTAAAATAGGATATGTTTGCGCAATCCTTTTATCTTCCACCAATTCGTTTATTGTTACGGTAGAACCAATAAATAGTTTATCGTTTTCAAAACGTATCCCCTTTAATTCCTCTATACCTTTAATATCTACCAATACCTCAGGTGCAATAACCTTATTTCTCATATTTACTAATAAATCCGTTCCACCTGCTAATACCTTACTGCCTGGCTCACTTAAAGCCTGTACAGCCTCTTCACTGCTATTTGGCTTAACATACTCAATAGGCTTTATCAAAATAGCCCTCCTCTCGCTCTATTTTAATTTAAAACAGAATAATTTTTCTATTAATTTTCTTCTATTAAAAACAAACAACACCTTTAGTAAATGTATACAAATATTAATCTCGATCAAGTCCAAATATTTATGTAAAAATCCCTCTGGCTAGAGCCAGGTGTTTCTATCTCCACCGCTTGACCATTTTACCGCTTCCGGCCCCTTAGGATACACTATCGCCGACTTTGCCTGCCCTAACACCGGGGGCCTCGGTCGGTTACGAATAGTTGCCGGTGGTGTACCCCCATCCTCGCAGAAAGGCAGAGGGAAGCCTTAAATTGCCCCTAAAGGCAAAAGAATACCTGTCTAAATGCTGTCAAGGCCTTTCGCAGCATAAACGGGAACGCTCCCGCCAGAGCGGCCCCTCCCATTTATTCCATGACACTTGAGAATAAAGAGGCTCTTGCTTTGTTTTTAATTTACAAAATGCTGCTAAAGGAAAATCGCCTTTAGCAGCATTTTGTCAAATTCCTTATTATTATATAACTCCTGATGCTTTGAGCCTAGCCAGTTCTTCATCCCCGATGCCCAAGAATTCTTTCAATACCTCTTCTGTATGCTCTGCCAAAATCGGGGCAGGACCGATTTTCGGATTTTCGCTAGCAAATTTGATAGGACAACCTGGCATTTTTATCTCGCCTGCTACCGCATGACGAACTTTAACAATCATATCCCTCGCCAGTACCTGCGGGTGCTGTACAACCCTGTCGATGGTGTTTATCGGAGAACATGGGACTCCCGCATCTTCTAAGATCTTTATCCACTCTTCTACTGTCTTTGTTTTTATGATATCGTCGAGGATCTTTTTCATTTCGTTGTAATTCTGCCCGCGAAGCTGGTTTGTTCTGAACCTGGGATCGTTCGCGAGCTCTTCTTTCCCTATAGCCCTGCACAATTTTGCCCAGAGTTCATCATTTCCCGCCGCAATAATTATGTCACCGTCTTGCGCCTCAAAAGATTCAAAGGGAAAAATGGATGGATGACGATTCCCTAATGGTTTTGGCAGCTCACCGGTAACTTCGTAGCGAGCAATGGCATTTTCCAAAAGGGCGACGACGCTGTCCAGCATGGCCACATCTACCATATCTCCCTCTCCAGTAACCTGCCTCTTTACTAGCGCGGCCAGCACACCGATGGCGCAGAACATACCCGTCGCTATGTCAGCTATAGAAGCTCCCACTCGGGTAGGTTTGCCTCCGGGAAAACCGGTAATGCTCATGAGACCTCCCATGGCTTGTATAATCGCATCGTAGGCAGGGCGTTCCCTGTACGGACCGGTATAACCGAAGCCAGAGGAGGCAGCATATATAAGCCTTGAGTTTATTTTTTTCAGGACATCATACCCTAATCCCAGTTTTTCCATGGTTCCCGGCCTGAAATTTTCCACAACGACATCAAAATGCTTTACAAGTTCCTTAAAAATCTCCTTACCTTCGGGACTCTTCAGGTTAAGGGTTACACTTTTTTTGTTCCGGTTTATACTCATAAAGTAAGCGCTTTCACCGTTTACAAAGGGCCCGAATTCCCTTGAGTCATCGCCTCTGCCAGGTCTTTCTATTTTCACCACATAAGCCCCTAGATCCGCAAGGATCATACCACAGTAAGGCCCCGCCAGAACTCTTGACAGGTCAAGTACTTTTATTCCCGAAAGAGGCAACATTACACATTCTCCTTTCCATTTTTTATATTGTTAATTAATTTTTTCTATAATTACCCCCCGTACATCGAAAGCAGCACGCCAGCGGCGATGGCAGACCCTATGACGCCGGCTACGTTGGGACCCATGGCGTGCATCAGTATGAAGTTGCCGGGCATTTCTTCCTGGGCCACTTTCTGGGATACTCGGGCGGCCATGGGTACCGCCGACACTCCGGCAGAACCTATTAAGGGGTTTACCTTCCCGCCGGTCAAAAGATACATCAGCTTGCCGAAAAGCACTCCGCCCGCAGTGCCGAACGCAAAGGCTATCATCCCGAGAATTATTATTTCTATGGTCTGGATCCTGAGGAATTTATCGGCGCTGGCAGTGGCTCCCACGGTCAGGCCTATAAATATGGTTATT
>NZ_VNHO01000049.1 GCF_008124715.1 Thermosediminibacter litoriperuensis
CTTTGCAAAAATGGGGAATTTCCTCTTGCAAAAAACATGCGAAGCCTCGAAAAACAGGATTAACATACTTATCCTTTTTCCTTTTATCCTTGACCCTCCTATCACTTTGGAAATAATTTTTTACACAATTAGAGCTGTGTTTGGAAAATTGTAGTGATAGTCGAGGCAATGCTGAACTCTAATGAAAAGCCTGAAAGGATCACTATAAACCTAATCGGCAACAAATTAGGTATGAGGGGATTTCTCGAGAAACATTTGGAAAAGATGCCCCTTACCAAGCAATATCTTGATTCGGTAAAGGAAAGCAAGAGGGACTTTCAGTTAAGAGGGATAAAGTAGGCAGTTCAGGAGTTAAAAAGACAGGGAGAAATTCAAAACTGTGGAAAGTATTGAGAAAAGTGGGGAAAAGGAAGGAATTTTGCCAAGATATGGAGAATTATATATTTAAAATTATTAGAGAATAAAAATTTTAACGAGTGTAATCCTGGCTGTTACAGGAAAATTTTATTTTGTGGTATTAGTGAAAACTGTAACAAAGGGTTTATAACAAAGCAAGTAAGAAGAGCATATTCTCTGAAAATATGTTAATAGAGTAAGCTGCTATTCAAGTACCTTACGCTTTGATACTGAAAGATATGAAGGGCTGTTTGACAGATTTATCTACCTGTTCTTTTCTTAACGGTAACGAAGATGCAAAATTGGTACAAATAGCGATTAATTGGAGTTAAGTAGAAGTCGTCTAAAAATGGAGGTGTTAAACTAATTATGTATATATCAAAGTTGAGAATAAAGAATTACAGGTGTTTCAGAGATGTAGAGATAGAGTTTAATGAAGGATTAAACGTAATTATTGGTGAAAACAACACAGGCAAAACTGCAATAATGAAGGCGTTGCAATATGTTTTTAATCATTATAATACAAATGCTCCTACTATAGATGATTTTAATAAAACAATAGAAATTGGTCCTATTCCTCCTGAGATTACTATAACACTTACTTTAAGATCTTCAAAAAATGATAAGATTGAAGACAAAGCTCTTGTAGCAAGTTGGCTAACCAAATTAGAAACTCCATGGGAAGCAACGTTAACTTACAAATATTTTTTACCCGAAACCAATATAAAAGAATATGAGGAGGAAATTAATAAGATTTCCCCAACAAGCGACGAAAAAGTTAAAGAAAGTTGGGCTATTTTAGAAAAATATTTACCTAAATATGTTTCGAGAATTTATGGGGGAAATATTGAAAGCAAAAATAGGGTAGAAAGTGAATATCTGAGTAAATTTCATTGTGAGATGTTAGATGCTTTAAGAGATGTTGAAAGTAAGATGTTTACTGGGAAAAATACTTTGCTTAAACAAGTATTAAATTATATTAAAGACTATAAGTTTAAAAAAGATAAAAGTGAGCAGGGGAAAGAAGAACTAAATAAAGTACAAAAAGAATTCAAAAAACACGCAGATAAGTTAGTTGAAAACATGATAAATCGTCTTGATAATAGCAATATTTTAGAACTGGCTGAAAAAACAGGGGCTGCTGTAGGAGGCATTCCAGTTTGGGCAGGGAAATTAGAGGAAGGCGATGTGTTATCAGCGCTTAAACTAATGATAAGGAATAAAACAGGAATTGAAGTACCAGTAGTTAATAATGGCATGGGCTATAACAATTTGATTTATATATCTCTTCTATTGTCAAAGTTTGAAATGATAACATCAAGTGACTTTGGAGAAAATGCAAAAATATTTCCAATACTGTTGATAGAAGAGCCAGAAGCACATTTACATCCAGCATTACAATATAACTTTTTAAGATATTTAAAAGAACAGATAGATAATCAAGGCATAAGTAGGCAAATATTTATTACTACTCATTCAACCCATATAACTGCTGCTGTAGGATTAGACCCTATAATCTGTATGAATAGAAATGAGCAGGATGAAATATTTCCTGCATATCCAGGAAAAGTATTTTCCGATTCGGAAGAAGATCAAAAGTCAAAAAAATATGTTGAAAGATACCTTGATGCAACAAAGTCAACAATGTTATTTGCAAAATCAGTTCTTTTTGGGGAAGGTATCGCTGAACAAATACTTCTTCCTGTTTTGGCAGAATATATGAATTTAAATTTTGATAAAAACCATGTTTCCATAGTCCGAGTTGATGGTTCTACCTTTAAGCATTTCATAAAAATATTTGGTGCGGGAGTAGAAGAAGAAAGAAAAAAATTTGCATTGCATAAGAGAGTTGCCTGCATTGTGGATACTGATCCTGCTCGAAAAAAAAGAGGACAAAAATCTAAATGGGAGAGCTGTTGGCCATTTGAAATAGACCTTGAACCACAGCTATATAAGTATAGAAAAATATCTAGCGTTGTATGTAACCTTCTATCTGCTACTCTACACTGTGATAATGTAAAAGTATTTTACAATGAATCTGGAAAAGGGAAAACCTTAGAGTATGATATAGCTTTTGAAAACGCCGAATCTCCGTTAATATACGATTCGGTACCTAATAGTGAAATTAATTGGCCGAGTTTATGCAATTGGTCAGAAGAAGATAAACGAAAATCTCAAAAAGCAGCTTCTTATTATCTTTATGTAAAAGATAAAAAAGGCGAGGTTGCATTTGATTTAGCATATAAGCTGAAAGAAAATTTAAAGGCACCGACCAAAGAATCATTTAAGATACCAGATTATATAAAGAGGGCATTTAAGTGGGTATGTTATGTAGATGAAGCGGAGGAAGACTAAAATGTCTGATGATAATTTTGAAATAATTACTTCCGACCAAGTAATTGATAGTTTAGATAATCACTTTAAAATAATTGCAGGTCCTGGTGCAGGTAAAACCTATTGGCTGGTTAATTACATAAAATATGTATTAAAAAATTCAAAAAGGATAAAACCGACTTCTAAGATTGCTTGTATTACTTATACGAATGTTGCGGCAGAAGAAATACAGGAAAGATTAAATTTAAATGAAGATAAAGTAGAAGTTTCTACTATTCATAGCTTTTTATATAAAAACATTGTAAAACCATATGCTTATCTTTTGAAAGACAAGAATGGCAAAAATGTTATCAATTTCACAAGACTGGATGGACATGAAGAAAATGTACCAACTAAAGGCAAAATATATCGCTGGAAAGAATTAAATAATCTTTGGTATTTGACAGATGATAGCAAAATAAAAGATTGTTTGTCAGATTTAGATTGGTTTTTTGAAGGCAGTGATTTAAAACTACAGGTAAGAAATAGTTATAATAGACGAATAGGAAAATATTATGTTCCAAAAGAGTCTTTTTATTCTTATAAAAAATTACATTGGGATGAGGGGATTTTACACCATGAGGATGTACTTTATTTTTCATACCAAATTATCAATCAGTATCCAATAATTAAGGAATTTATTGTTGCTAAATACCCTTATATTTTTCTCGACGAATTTCAAGACACTAATCCAATCCAAACCAGGATTATAAAAAGGCTTGCAGAGTCAGGAGCATTGATAGGGGTTATAGGAGATCCTGCACAGTCAATTTATAAGTTTCAAGGAGCCTCAAGAAAAGATTTTATAGATTTTTCTTTACCTGGACAGAGAAATTATAAAATTGAAAGTAATAGAAGAAGCAGTAAAAAAATAATCGATTTTTTGAATTATATTAGAAAGAATGACAATTTAAAGCAAGAATGCTTTAGAAAATATGAAGGTGTCAGTATTTCTTTTATTGAAAGTGATGATATAGGTAAAGTTCTAAAATTATTCAATAACGAAAGACTACGTTTGAACCTTAATGACGATTACTGTGTTCTTACACGTAAAAACGAGTCTGTAATAAAATTAAAGAATGGTTATAAAATCTGTGATTGCGAAATATGGGATAAAATTCATGAGGCTGATTACCGAAGGGAAAGATTTTTGAAGCGAATTCTTACCGCTCAAGAGTTTGCATATCATTCAAAATATGAAATGGCAATTAAGGAAATATTAAAAATGCTTAGGACTGATTCTGAGGGGAATCTTGAGGAACCTTTTACAAAGTCAGTTGTAAAAAGTAATTTTGTTAATAGGAGTATAGCAGTTTCAATATTAGAATATCTGTTAAATAATCGAACGAATAATATAAATAAAAAATTATATGAATTCTATAACGAGCTTAATGATGATTTACTTAGTAGATTAGGGCTATCGCTTAAAAAGCTGGGTGCTAAAGGCAATTTCAAAACTTTATCTGAATCTTTAACTATTAAAGATTTAATTAACAGTTTAAAGTTAGAAGACGAAAAAAATAGTGATATAAGGACAATCCATAAGGCAAAAGGTACAGAATACCAATCAGTTTTAGTTTACATGGAAAATAATGAAGATATAAAACACATATTGAATCCTGATATAAATTCTGAGGAAGATGATTGCCGTATTTATTACGTTGCTTTTAGTAGGGCAAAAGATTTTCTATGTATTGCTATACCAAAGCTGGATGAAGAACAAAAGAGAGAATTAAGTAGGTTAGGTTTTAGGATTATATATTAAAATTTTAAAAAATTATTTAGTTAGAATATTATTGTTGTATCTTAGTATCATCTACACTTATCCCTCACCCCTTACCACATATTTCCAAACCATGTATTTTTCATTTATTCCTCCCACCCATGTGAAAAAAGTGGTTCTGTTTGGGGAGGAATAAGGAAAAAGGATTAAGGTTCAAGTCTATGAAGAACAAAGAAAGGGATAAGTGCAAAGCCTCGAAAAATCGAGGTTTAAGCCACTTATCCCTTTTTTCCTTGAACCGTGATCCTACCCATTCGGAACAACTTATTTCACTCAAATTAGATCAGTATTTGGAAAATTATAGGAAAAATAATTCTGATTTACGGAAAAACTTTATTACCTCCCATAAAATCCCAGGTAGATTTTATGCGGGTTGGAGGGGAGGGAAATGGAAAGGGTTTTTTTTAAATTAACACTTATCCCTTTTTCCTTGCAACATGTTCCTATTTAGAACCGACTTTATTTTAAAAATTATTACAAGGATTAAGGGAAAGATGTTAATAAATGGGATAAAAATATGGGATTTTAGAGCAGACTTTATTATCTGGTAGAAATTAGGACATAGGAAAATCAAGGGTTTGAGGGGTGTGGGTGGAGTGGAGTTTATTTTAAATATACATAGTTAGGGGTAAGGATTTTTAGGGATAGGGAATAAGGGGGATGTTATAGAAATAATAAAGTTGACTCTGTGATAATAAAGTTGGTTCTAAAATAATAAAGTTGGCTCTTTAGAAATAACGTTATTCCAAAATTAATTCTTCACGTTGCCGAGAGCATTTAGGGTACGTTACGAGAACTGGAATTATAATTGTGTAACTAATTAAACTGAGGACATTTAGAGTGTATTAAAGGTTTTACCCATATTTCTTGATACAAGAATGAGAATAGAGTATATAAAATACAAGGGAAATGAGGAGATAGAAAAGTAGATGTTCTTATAGGTTATGGTGTAAAATAAAGGTATATGGTACACATTTGATGGAATATTGCGAAGTAAAGGTTATTTATATAATGGGAAGGAGGGACTCGTTATGAAGAAATTATCTTTGTTGTTGGTTATCATTTCGTTGATGACTTTTTTTTCTTCTTGTACTGCTAAGGAGTATGAAAATTTTCAAGAACTTAATAGCGGCTCAAAGTTGCAGCGGAGTAGTATAATTTATTCTTTTTATAGTGCGTTGCCAAAAGATTCGCTTAGAGGTAAGCAAATAGGAATAGTTGATGGTGACAAAAAGCATAAAGTGTTTGAGGTAAAAGGTTTTTCATCCGATGAATGGATTATAGAATATTACGATGTAATAATGTCAGTTTATACTTTATATAAAGCAGATACAGTAACCGAAATTCCTGACGAATTGAAATAATACAACCATACATTCTGAACATGATGTGTGGTTGAGTTAATGTATATTATTTTATTTATGCGGGAAATGAATATGGACGATTGTAATGTTGTAAAAACTGATTTTAATGAAATATCAGAACTTGATGAGTTAGATATAAAAAGGGGGATTGTATGAATAAATCTGAATTATCAATTGAACAAAAAAAGGCAGATATAGATTTAAATATAATTATTTCCATTACTTTAATAGCATTAATTATTTATATGTTTTTTGATTCTCAAATTATATCTTTTAGTAAAAATACAAAAGTGCCTTTATTGTTACGTACTCTCTTTATTGCTTTTTTTCAATGGGGAGTGGCTGGTTTGGGAATTACAGTTGTTACATTATATAGAAAAGAGGGATTTATTAGATTTGGTCTTACAAAAACAAATCTATTTAAAACTATTTTGTTTTCAATACTAACACTTATTCCTTATATTATTTTTGGTATAGCGACAAGTTTGTTTACAAGTTATCTACCATTTCAAAAAGTAACAATAGCAAAAGAATGGTTTGAAATTGGTTTTCCATATAAGATAATTGGGATATCTATTGTTGCAATTGTTTGGGGATTTTTCGAAGGATTAAATTATGTAGTAATTAGTGATAGAATAAATAAGCGCTACCCCTCAAAAAATATGTGGATAAACTGGGGTGCGATATCTTGTGGTATTGTATGTTTACTTATTCATGGGATTGTCGGTGTTAGTTTTTATACTCTGATGGAAGGACTCGCTGTATTTATTATAATTTACGGTATGCTTATTGTAAAAAATTATACAAATAATGCATGGGGGTGTATTTTGATATTTACTTTTTTTTGGAATGCACTATAGTTAATATACTAATGTATATACAAAATAAACTCCACTCCATAATAATAAACTTTGCTCTATGAAAATAAGGAACTTTTTTCTGAAACAAAGATATTGCTTGGTAAATAAGTGTTTTAAAGTTAATTTTGGGAACTATATTTGCTGTAATCTTTTTTATGGTATAATTTTTTAATAACTAAAGTATATTTTGGGGGATAAATATGGGCATCACATTTATTCGTTTAAGATAATGAAAGGTACAGAACAAACGTAAATCCCAACCAGTAAAACAGGGTGGGTTTATTTGTGCTGTGCCTTTTTCATTTCTTATTAATACGAATGAATGAGGTGTATTTCATGTCCAAAAACAATAAAAAGCATTTCGAAAAAGATGACAAGGTGTACCTTACCACAGGAAAAATTAATATAAAAGAAAATATTGATATATTTAAATGCCCTGTTTGTGATGATAGGATGTATCTTGATGAATTTAAAAGCATAATTTGCTTAAATAATCATCGTTTTGATATATCTAAGAGGGGATATGTAAATTTACTCTTAAAGTCTTCAAAATACAAGTATGATAAAGAAATGTTTGAGTCAAGAAACATAATATGCAAAATGGGATTTTTCGACTGTTTTTTGCAAGAGGAAATTCCCCATTTTTGCAAAGGTTTTTCCCCAGGCACCGGTGGGGAATTTTTATGTTAACTTAATTGCCGCATAAGCGATTGCCTCATCCGGTAGCTTTGACCATCAAAGATCAATAGGTAACTGTGGTGTATTAGTCGGTCAATCATAGCTGCTGTCATCTGCTCATCGTAGAAAATGCTCGCCCAGCGGCTGAATTCCAGGTTAGTGGTAATTACTACACTGCGACGTTCATAGCAGTCCGAAATTACCTGAAACAGTAGCTGCGCCCCTTCACGGTCTAAAGGAACATAGCCCCATTCGTCGCAAATCAG
>NZ_VNHO01000050.1 GCF_008124715.1 Thermosediminibacter litoriperuensis
GTCCTTTGGTCATGATTGGTTTTCCTCCTGATCCCGAAGATTTTAGCCTCTCATGACCATTATACTTCAAAACCCAATCGGATAGTTGCTTTGTTGAGCGAATTTTATATTTCTTGCATATATCTAGTTTTGAAGCATTACCTGAAAGATATTCCTTAACTGCTGTATATTTCAGTTCTTGGGAATAGCTTGTATTTTTTGAGGAAGTAATTAATCCTGATTCTCCCATTGCTTGATAATTAGAAATCCATCGCCGTACTGAAGAATGGTCAACATTATATTCTTTTGCTAGCTGCCTTTGGGTTTTCCTGCCTTCTAGATAATCTTTTACAGCAGATAATTTTTGCTCAAAAGAAACTTTTGGTTTTCGACTCATAAAAATATGCCCCCCTTGAAGTAACAGTTTTTATTATTTCAACTGTCTACTACAAGGGGAGCATATCAGGTTGGAAGGGGTGTTTTATTTTACTTCAATATGGAGGCGATAAATTATGCCATAAAATCGGATATACTATTAAGAGAAAAATAAAGGAAGTACCGGCGGCCACTTTTACAAAAAAAGAAGGTTGTGTCTAAAGGCGGCCTTGCAGATTTTTAAAATGCTGGGAAAGGATTATATCGTGTAGAGATAGATATATAATATAGCATGGAATAAAAAAATGAATGTAAAAGAGGAGGTTATTTTATGGATTTCGGCTTTTACCAGCTGGGAACTCTTTTTAGAACAGCCAATTTTATAATAGTGCTGGTCGAAATTCTTCTGATAGCTCTCTGGATAGGTTTTGCGGTAAATTCGAAGAGGACGTCGGTGATTGCTCTGACATCGGCCGTATCGGCCATAATCCTCCTGGCTTCGATTCTCGGAGGAAACCCAGTAATATCTTTTGTGCTCCTGCTGGTGCTGGTGTCGCTGATGGCAAATACGGTAAGGATCGTGAATGAGTACCAGAGGGGGGTACTGCTCAGGTTCGGTAAATTTGCATACGCGGTAGGCCCGGGAATTAACGTAATCATGCCCTTCGGCATAGACCGCCTGCTGGTGGTCGATCTGAGGACCGCTACTATAGACGTACCGAGGCAGGAGATAATTACAAAAGACAACATACCGGTGATGATCGACGCAGTGGTGTATTTCAACGTATTTCAGCCGGAACTTGCGGTGCTAAAGGTACAGAATTACTTCAACGCCACCAGCCTGCTCGCTCAAACCATTTTAAGGGCGATCCTCGGAAAGTACGACCTGGATGACATTCTGGCAAAGAGGCAGGAACTCAACGAGATGCTGAGGCAGGAACTGGACAGGGCGACGGATCCGTGGGGCGTGAAGGTTACCGCCACTGAGATAAAGTCCATAGAACTGCCGGAAGAGATGAAGAGGGCTATGGCCAAGCAGGCCGAGGCTGAAAGGGAACGCAGGGCGAAGATAATAAGGGCTGAAGGCGAGCTTCAGGCTGCGGAGAAACTTTCGGAGGCGGCGAGTATAATTTCGCGAAATCCCGGTGCTTTACAGCTGAGACAGCTTCAGACCCTGAGCGAAATCGCGGTGGAGAAAAATTCCACAGTAATATTCCCTCTCCCGGTGGAAATAATGAAGTTCTTTTCTGTAAACAGTGAAGTAAAAGGGAATTCCGGCAGTCATGGGAATGTCGGTTAGAGAAATACGCATCTTAAATTTTTTTTATTTTTGCAGGAAAATCGTTGAAAATGTAGTATAATATATAATGTAATTAGTTATTATTACTGATAAGGGGGTATATTATAATGAGCTTAAAAGGCACGAAAACCGAACAGAACCTGATGGCGGCTTTTGCCGGCGAATCGCAGGCCCGCAACAAGTATACTTATTTTGCGTCGGTAGCAAAGAAAGAAGGGTATGAGCAGATTGCCGCGATCTTCCTCGAGACAGCGGAAAATGAGAAGGAACACGCGAAAGTCTGGGCCAAATACCTGGGGCTTATAGGTGATACGCCCAAAAATTTAGAAGAAGCTGCCGGCGGAGAGAACTACGAGTGGACTACAATGTACAAGGAATTCGCAAAAGTTGCAAGAGAAGAAGGATTTAACGAAATCGCCGAACACTTTGAGAGGGTGGCAGAGGTAGAGGCAGCCCATGAAGCCAGATACCGCAAGCTGCTCTCCAGGCTGAGGGAAGAAACGCTTTTCAAACGCCCGACACCCATTAAGTGGCGGTGCCGGAACTGCGGATATATATACGAGGGCACCGAGGCTCCCGAAAAGTGTCCGGCCTGCGACCACCCGAGAGGATTCTACGAGCCGTTTGTTGAGGATTAAAAAAGCCGGGGATCACAACCCCGGTTTTTTTGTGCCTTTTTATATGTAAATCAGGAATATCGGTTTTCACGATCAGCAGGCTCACCCTCTAAAATCTCTTATAAATCTCTCGATAGACCTGTCGTAGGTCTTTTCGGCCTCCCTGGAAAAATAACAGGCCGGGAGCTCACCGTTTCTCCTGTGGTAGTGCAGGCACTCGCAGCAGCGGCCCTTGCGGGAGCAGGGTTCATAGGTGCACGTGCAGATGGTTTTATTCTTTGAAAGAGTGCATTCCAAAACTGATCACCTCCAAAAAAATTTTAACCCCTTTGGACTGAATAAATCAAGGTATATCTTTCATATGAAACATATATGTTACAATGTATTTAAAAAACAAAGAAAGTCTACAGGATGGAGGGATCGATGTAATGTTCAATATAATCCTGCTCGGCATCACGAGCCTCTTAACCGACATCAGCAGCGAAATGGTTTATCCGCTGCTGCCGATTTTTCTCACCACCAGGCTGGGAGCCACCCCACTGGTCGTCGGTACCATCGAGGGAATTGCCGAGAGCCTGGCGAGTTTGCTGAAAGTATTTTCTGGGTATTTCTCGGACAGGGCAAAATGCCGCAAGCCCTTTGCGATAGCCGGGTACAGCGCTTCCACCGTGGGAAAGATATTCCTTTACACAGCCTCTTCCTGGCCGGTGGTTCTGGCAGGGCGGGTGGCCGACAGGTTCGGCAAGGGCATCCGAACCGCTCCTCGAGACGCCCTAATAGCCGAATCGTCTTCCGAGGGTGCCCGAGGCAGAGCTTTTGGGCTTCACAGGACTATGGACACCCTTGGAGCGGCGATAGGAGTGTTGCTGGCCTATTGCTTCATAACCAGGGCACATGTTGATTTCCACCAGATATTCCTCTATTCCTTGGTTCCGGCGTTTCTGGGCGTAGTGGCTTTATTTTTCGTTCGGGAAAAAGGAGTCGTCAGAGAAAGGGAAAACAAGCCATCCCTGAACTGGAACGCCCTAGACAGCCGGTTGAAAACATTTCTGATCCTGATGTTTGTATTCACGCTGGGCAATTCCTCAAATCAATTTCTGCTCCTTAAGGCCGGGAATGTCGGATTCGACGCAAAAACAATATTACTGCTTTATCTTACATACAACCTGGTGTACAACGTCGCCTCTTATCCGGCGGGAGCCATTTCCGACCGAATAGGCAGGAAGGCAATGATAGTGGCGGGATATCTGGTTTACGGCCTGGTATACTTCGGGTTCGCCATGGCAAGTACGCCCGCCTCCATATGGGTGCTTTTTGCGGCTTACGGACTTTATATGGCGTTTACCGAAGGCGTGGAGAAGGCCTTTATATCCGATATAGCCCCGGAAAACTTAAGGGGTACTATGATAGGGCTCCATGCCACTCTGGTGGGCATCGGCCTTTTACCCGCCTCTCTTATAGCGGGAGCCCTGTGGAATGCCTTTGGAGCATCAGCGCCCTTCTATTTTGGAGGATTTATGGGGATTTTAGCCGCCGCCGGCATATGGCTTTTGATTTAGGTTTCAAAGGAAGGGGCTGCCCTGGAAACTTGCCAAAACCGGTATTAAGGAGTAAAATTAATGCAAAAGATTGGGAAAACTACAAAGGAGTGATTGTTTTGACCAGAGAAGAAGCTCTAGAACTGGTAAAGGAAAACGTCTCCAACAAAAACCTGGTAAAGCATATGATCGCCGCCGAGGCAGTAATGAGGAGGCTCGCCAGGCATTTCGGCGAGGATGAGGAAAAGTGGGGCCTCACGGGCCTGCTGCACGATGTGGACTTCGACAGGGTAAAGGACGACCTTTCTAAGCACAGCCTGGTGGGCGGGCAGATGGCCAGGGAATGGGGGCTCGACGAGGAGGTGGCCCACGCCATAGAAGCGCACAACGAGGAGCACGGTATAGAGCGAAACACCCTGCTTTCAAAGGCCATGTTTGCCGTAGATCCTTTAACCGGCCTCATTGTCGCCTCAGCCCTGATACACCCGGAAAAAAAGCTTTCGGCCATAGATACCCAGTTTGTAATAAACCGCTTTTACGAAAAATCCTTTGCAAGGGGTGCAAGCCGGGAGAAAATAGCTACCTGTTCGGAGCTGAACCTGACCCTGGAGGAGTTTGTTTCGATGGCTCTGGAAGCCATGCAGGAGATTCACAAAGAACTGGGGCTATAATTTGATTCAGGGAGGAGATTATGGATCTAAAAGAAAGAATCCTTGACCTGATGAAAAGCGAAGGGTACAGGCCCATGACCGAGGCAGAGATCTTTACGGCTTTGGACCTGGACCTGAGGGATGCCGACCAACTGCTGAAAACCCTCCAGTTCATGGAAAAGGAAGGCCTTGTCGTTAAAAACCGGAGGGGAAGGTACGGGGTGCCCGAACGGATGAACCTTGTGGTAGGGCGGATTGAGGGCAACCCGAAGGGATACGCCTTTTTGATCCCGGACAACCCCGACATCGAGGATATATACATCGGGCTTCAAAACCTCAATGGCGCCGTCCACGGGGACAGGGTCATAGTGCGTCCCATATTTAAGCCAGCGGGGGGTAGAGTCGAAGGTGAAGTTGTCCGGATACTCAAGAGGGCATCCACCCGAATCGTAGGGACCCTGGAACGCGGGAAACACTTTGCCTTCGTAACCCCCGATGATAAAAGGTTTTATTACGATATCTTCATACCCAAAGATGAAATAGCCGGGGCAAAATCGGGCCAGAAGGTCGTGGTCAGCATAACGAAATGGCCCGAAGGCCGGCGCAATCCCGAAGGCCGCATTATCGAGATACTGGGTTACGAGGACGAGCCGGGTGTAGACATACTGTCAGTTATAAAAAAGTACAACCTACCCCTGGAATTCCCTGAAAAAGTGCTCCGGCAGGCCGAACAAATACCCGACGAAATCACCGATGAGGACCTGGCAGGTAGGCTTGACCTCAGAAACGAGAAAATAGTAACCATAGACGGAGAGGACGCCAAGGACCTGGATGACGCGGTATCGGTCCGGCGCATCCCCGGCGGCTACAGGCTGGGTGTGCACATCGCCGATGTGAGTTACTACGTAAAGGAGAAGACGCCCCTTGATATAGAGGCCATGAAGAGAGGATGCAGCGTGTACCTGGTGGACAGGGTAATACCGATGCTGCCTTCCAAGCTCTCCAACGGCATCTGTAGCCTCAACCCACGGGTACCCCGCCTCACCATGAGCGTAATAATCGATTTCGACGATAAGGCCCATGTAAAAAGCTATCAAATAACTCCCAGCATCATAAAGACCTGCGAACGGATGACCTATACCGCCGTGAACAAAATACTTGAGGATAACGACAAAGAGACCATAAAGCGGTACGAATATTTGGTAGATGACTTCAAGCTCATGGCGGAACTGGCGGCAAAATTGACCAGGAAGCGTTTTGAGCGGGGCAGCCTGGATTTCAATTTCGAGGAAGCAAAGGTGATACTCGACGAAGACGGACGGCCCGTGGACATAGTGAGAGAGAGAAGGGGCGTTGGAGAAAGGATCATTGAGGAATTCATGCTGGCGGCCAATGAGGTCATAGCCGA
Organism: Thermosediminibacter litoriperuensis; assembly: GCF_008124715.1. GTDB lineage: Bacteria > Bacillota > Thermosediminibacteria > Thermosediminibacterales > Thermosediminibacteraceae > Thermosediminibacter > Thermosediminibacter litoriperuensis. The sequence goes on from NZ_VNHO01000050.1 coordinate 5,868, forward strand.
GCATATGTACTGGCTAAAAGTTCCCTTTGTCTACAGGGTGCATGAGTTGCCCGATAGGGAAAAGATATACACCCTGCAGGAATTTCTTTACAACCTAGGGTATTCCATAAAGGGCGTGAAAAATATCAAGCCCAAGGCATTGCAGCAGATCATTGAGGCGGTCAAAGGAAAACCGGAAGAGCGGGTGGTGAACACGGTTCTCCTGAGGTCACTGAAAAGGGCGCGCTACAGCGAGGAAAACCTGGGTCACTTCGGCCTTGCTGCCCACTATTACACACATTTCACGTCACCCATCCGCCGCTATCCCGACCTGATAATACACCGTATTCTAAGGGAACAGCTGGCGGGAGAGCTTGACGAAAAGCGCCAGGAACAGTTGAACGAGGTGCTGGGCAGGATTGCAAAACATTCTTCCGAAAGGGAGCGTATTGCCGAAGAAGCCGAAAGGGAAACGGTAGAGCTGAAAATGGCCGAATATATGGCCGGGAGAATAGGCAGGGTTTATACTGGAATTATTTCCAGCGTGACCCCCTTCGGGTTTTTTGTGGAGCTGGAAAACACCGTGGAAGGCCTGGTTCATGTGAGCACCCTGGAAGACGATTTCTACCACTTTGACGATAAAACCATCACCCTTAGGGGGGAGCGGACGAACAAAGTTTTCAAGATAGGCAATAGGGTAAAGGTAAAGGTTATCAAGGTGAATAAAAATGACCGCCAGATAGACTTTGCCCTTGAGGAGAAACTGGATTAGGGGGGGTATTATGAGGGAAAAGAATTCCCGGGACCTGGTTACCAACCGGAAAGCCCGCCACGACTACCACATAATAGAGACTTATGAGGCGGGTATAGTGCTGGCCGGTACCGAGGTAAAGTCCTTAAGGGAAGGTAAGGCCAATTTAAAGGACAGTTTCGCCCGGGTGGAAAAAGGCGAGCTATATCTTTATAATATGCACATAAGCCCTTACGAGAAGGGAAATATTTTCAACAAGGACCCGCTCAGGACCCGGAAGCTGCTCATGCACCGCCGGGAGATAGACAGGCTGTACGGGCTGGTGAAGGAGAAGGGGGTTACCCTGGTGCCCCTGAGGGTGTATTTGAACGAAAGGGGCCTGGTAAAGGTTGAGCTGGCAGTGGCCAAGGGTAAGACCCTCTACGATAAAAGGGAGGATATCAAGCGCAGGGACGCCGAGCGCGAAATGGAAAAGGCGTTTAAAGAATATAGAAGATAACTACCGAAGCACCGATCAAGTCCAATTTTTTGTGTAAAATTCCCTCTGGCTAGAATCAGGTGATAAAAGTTTAACTTATCGAAACCACTTTTTCTCTTACTTTTTTCGAGTTTTCTTTCTGCCACTCAAAGTATTCGGCCATATCCAAGTATTTTTTGCCAGAAGTCCATTTTTCGTCCTGTTCCATAAGCAATGCCCCAATTAGACGAATGGCTGATTCACGGTTGGGAAATATCCTAATAACCCTTTCACGTCGGCGTATTTCTTCGTTTAGCCGCTCTAAACCGTTTGTAGTTCGAAGTCTTTTCCTATACCGCTCGGGAAACTCTAATACCGCTATAGCATCT
>NZ_VNHO01000051.1 GCF_008124715.1 Thermosediminibacter litoriperuensis
AATTTGAATGTCCACAGAATTGATATTTATTATGCTCATCCCTACTCTGCCTGGGAACGGGCCACCAATGAGCGGCACAATGGCCTAATCAGGCGGTTAATTCCTAAGGGAACAGCTATCAAGGAATTATCTTTTTCACAAATCGAACGGGTGCAAAATTGGTGTAATACTCTGCCCAGAAAAATCCTGGGCTACCGGCAACCAGCAGAACTCTTTTTCCGGGAAATAGAGCGACTAACTTACGAACTTCAGCCTTCATGATTGAAAAACCCAACATCATTCGGGTTTCCAAAAAATGTGTCGCATTTAATATTGCATTTTACGTTCCTAAATATCCCTTACTTCCAGGTATTTTTCCAGCTTCCTCTTGACCCTCTGCAGGGCGTTATCGATGGATTTCACATGCCTCCTCAGTTCCTTGGCGATCTCCTGGTAGGACTTACCGTTCAGGTAGGATATCAGCACTTCCCACTCCAGCTTGCTCAAGATTTCGCCCATTTTGCCCTCTATGTCCTCAACTTCTTCCCTGCTGATTATGAGTTCCTCCGGGTCGGTGATCTTCACCTCGGAAAGCACATCCAGCAGCGTCCTCTCCGAGTCCTCGTCGTAAATCGGCTTATTCAGGGAAATGTACGAATTTAGTGGAATGTGCTTTTGGCGAGTGGCAGTTTTAATGGCCGTGATGATCTGCCTGGTTATGCAGAGCTCGGCAAAGGCTCTGAAAGACGAGAGCTTATCCGGGTTGAAATCCCTGATGGCCTTATAAAGGCCGATCATACCTTCCTGGATAATGTCTTCTCTATCTGCACCAATCAGGAAATAGGATCTAGCTTTGGATTTGACAAAATTTTTATATTTGTTGATCAGGTATTCCAGAGCTTCCCGGCTGCCACTCCTGGCTTCGTATACAACTTCCTCGTCCTGCATGTCTTCGTAGCAGGCGTAATCGTCTTTATGAAGCCCCACATTCACACTATCGCCCCCTGCCGAAATAGACCACTTTCATTATATCTCATCGAATTTCGAGTAGTCAAGCTCCCCCGCCATTTTTTAGGCGCTCCATGATCAGCCTCCAGATCTTCCTGTCTATCCTTTCCTCCAGGGTATGTCTTTCCAGTAGGCGCCTTTCCTCCTGCTTCCTCCTTTTTTCGACCAGGTCCATGATCTCCTGGTGGAGCTCCCTGGCGGAAACGCGGATAGCGCCGCGGCCCATGACTATTTGCTGTTCTATCCAGTCGGAGGTAGCCACCCTCACCTTTTGTCCCATGGCCATGGAATCCACCGTTTTTTCTATATAGTTGTCGGCGGTTTCCCCTTCTTTAGTAAAGACCACTTCCACGCCGTTCACGCGGTAGCTGATGCGCCTGCCCCCTTCCACCTGGTGGGCGTCGAATACTATGACGACATTTATCCCGGTCTGAGCCGCATAGTCGGCCATAATATCTATAAGCTTTTCTCTGGCCGCCTCCAGGTTCAGGCTCTTTGCCTCGACGAGCTCGGGCCAGGCATTTATAACATTATAGCCGTCTATTAATAAATATTCTTCATATTTTTCAGGCATGCCTTCCTTCCCTTTGCCTCAAAATTTCGTACCCCAGGACGGCGGCAGCTACTGCGGCGTTCAGTGACGGCACATGACCCCGCAGGGGAAGTTTAACCAGAAGGTCGCATTTTTCTCGAACCAGCCTGCCCAGCCCTTTGTCTTCTCCCCCGACGACCAGAGCTACCGGACCGGTCAGGTCCATCCGGTAGTAGGGCTCGCCGTCCATGTCAGCTCCCACCACCCACAGCCCCTTTTCTTTGAGGTAGTCCAGGGTTGAGGCGATATTGGTGACCCGGGCAACATTTACGTACTCGGCAGCCCCCTCCGATACCTTTACCACGGCCGGCGTTACGCCGCAGGCCCTTCTCTTCGGAATGACCACGCCGTGGACCCCCAGGCAGTCGGCGGTGCGCAGGATACTCCCCAGATTCTGGGGATCGGTGATCTCATTGAGCACGAAAACGAAAGGAGCTTCCCGGCACCTGTCCGCTGTTTCCAGGATGTCGTCCACCGAGACGTATTCCTTCGGGGAAGACAGGGCGATAACCCCTTGAGGGTTTCGAGTTTGGGCCATGTGCTCGAAACTCTTTGGGTCCAGCTCCACTACTGGAATACCGGAGCTTCTTGCCAGCTCCATTATCTTCTGTATAGCCCCGTGCCTTTCCCCTTTTTTTATATAGATTTTATTTAAAGGCCTGCCGGCCGATAGGGCTTCCAGCACGGCATTTCTGCCCTCTATCCTGGCCTCCTTTTTATCTTCCAGAATGACTATCACTCCCCGGAATGATATAATTGTGGTAAAATGCTTGTACCAATGATATTTTAATTTGCTTTAAAAGTCAAGGAGGCGCATAATCATGAGAGTTAGAATTTTAACCCACACTCCCGAACCGGAAAAAACCGTGGCCGCCGCAGCCCGCCTCTGCTACTCCAGCGCAGGGGCCTGCGAGATCATGGAAAACCTGACCGAAGAAAAGATCTCTTCTTTTATACAGAAACTGATGGACATGGGGCACATGTCCCCCACCGAACACGTAACCTTCACTTTCGCCGTCGAAGGTGTCAGCCGCACGCTGCTGGCCCAGCTCACCCGCCACCGGATAGCGTCCTACTCGGTTCAGAGCCTGAGGTATAACAATCCCTTTAAGGAAGAACTCAAAAAGGAAGATGAAGCCGGAGCGGTTCAGCTGAGATCTGGAAACGAAACCTACCTGAAGGGCTTCATTTACGCCGGCGGGGAAAAAGCCCTTTATAAGAATTTTATAGAGGAGTCCGGCGTTTCGCCGGCCCTTTCCGGAGAAATCCCCGGAGAAAACCTCTCCCATTACGTCAGGGGTATTTTTGACGCGGCAGGACAAATATTCGACGGCAGTTTTGCGGTAGCCTTTCCGGGAACGTTTTCCTCGATCCTGGCCCGCACTCCCTTTAAACTTGCGGCCGGAGGCGAAAAGCTCCTGCTTTCGGGAAGGGATGCGGCAGACTTCTGCCTCTACATCTATGGCGGAGTTGATTTCGCCGGTTCCCTCTACCTGCGGGAAAAATTCGTGGAACTCTGCAGAAGATCGGCAGACTTTTTCAGCGGAATAAAAAAGCAGTTGGAAGACTACATCGCCACCCGCTATTATTCTGTGCTCCCCGAAGCCGTTGCAAAAAATCCGGAGGCTGTTTTGGTCTACATAGACGCTCTGGAAACCAGCAAGAAGAGCTACCTCGCGATGGTAAAAATGGGGGTCGATAAGGAGGATGCCCGGTACGTGCTGCCGATGGGGACCCGTACCAATCTGGTGATGACTATGAACGTCAGGAGCCTGTATAATTTCTTCAACCTGCGCTGCTGCGAGAGAGCCCAGACGGAAATCCGGGAACTTGCCCGGATGATGCTGGCCGAGGTAAAGAAAATAGCCCCGAACCTTTTCAAAAAGGCCGGAGCTCCCTGCGAAGCCACGGGGTTTTGCCCGGAGGGAGACCTCAGCTGCGGCCGGTATCCCGTCCGGAATTGACCAGTTCGAAGGAGGCCATGAGTAACCTGTTCAGCCTGTCGTTCCTCCCGGTGAGGTAAAGGTAACCCAGGAGCGCCTCGAACCCGGTGCTGTAATGATAGTCCATTATGTCGGCGTTCTTGGGGACCGTATTCACCTTGGCATTGCGGGCCTTGCGGACCACATCCTTTTCTTCGGGAGTCAGGTACTCCTCTATTTTTTTGAGGACTTCGGCCTGAGCCGAAGCCCTCACGTACCTGACCGCCTCGTGGTGCAGGTCCCTCACCTTTTTACCGCTCCCCACCAGCATTGTTCTGATAAAGAGGTTGAAAACTGCGTCGCCCACAAAAGCCAGCGCCAGCGAGGAAAGTGCTGACACGTCCAATCTTCTTTCGCTTTCCATCAGCATATCACTCCAATCATACCCGCTTCCAGCGCACGCCGGCGGGGGTGTCTTCCAGGATAATGCCCCTGGCCCTCAGCTCATCCCTTATTTTATCGGCCAGGGCGTAGTTTTTTGCCTTTCTGGCCTCCTCCCTTTCCTTTATCTTCCGCTCGATCTCCTCGTCCAGCAACAATGGCTGGAATTTCGAGAAGAACCCCAGCACCCCGCCCAGTTCAAGAACCATCTCCTTCGTCTTCCTCACGGCCTCCCGAGAAGAATTCTCGTTCAGGCTGACGTTGAATTCCCTGATCATGTCGAAGAGCACCGCTATCGCCCCGGCAGTGTTGAAGTCGTCGTCCATGCTGTCTATGAGTTTATTTTTGTTCTCAAGCTGCTTCTTCAGATATTCCTCCTCTTCGCCGTTCAGGGGCCGTTCGGGAGCTGCGTTCTGCAGGTGCTCCATGGCGTAAAGGGCGTTATAAAGGCGCTCCAGGGCGCTCTTTGACTGTTCCATGAGTTCCCGGCTGAAGTTTATGGGGCTTCTGTAGTGGGAGGAAAGCATGAAAAACCTCAGCACTTCCGGATCATACTCCTTCAGGATTTCCCTGACCGTGAAGAAATTTCCCAGGGACTTGGACATCTTCTCGTTGTTTATATTCAGGTAACCGACGTGCATGAAGAACCTGGCAAAGGGCTTGCCGGTGGCGGCTTCGCTCTGGGCCACCTCGTTTTCGTGGTGGGGGAAAATGAGGTCCGGCCCACCGCCGTGGATGTCAATAGTTTCTCCCAGATGTTTCACGGCCATTACAGAGCACTCGATGTGCCACCCGGGCCTGCCCTCGCCCCAGGGGCTGGGCCAGGAAGGCTCCCCCGGCTTTTTAGCTTTCCAGAGAGCGAAATCTACCGGGTCCTTCTTTTTCTCTCCGGGCTCCACCCTGGCTCCGGCCTCCAGCTCCTCCAGATTCTGCCCGGAAAGCTTGCCGTAGCCCGGGAATTTCCTGGCGGCGAAGTAGACATCCCCTTCCACCTCATAAGCATAACCCTTTTCAATAAGCACCTTTATGAATTCGATGATATCCTGGATGTGCTCGGTGGCCCTGGGGTGCACGTCTGCCCTCTTTATATTGAGAGCGTCAGCGTCTTTGAAGTATTCTTCGATAAACCTGTCCCCCAGCTCTTTGACCGTAACGCCCTCTTCGTTAGCTCTCTTTATCATCTTGTCGTCTATATCGGTGAAGTTCTGCACGAACTTCACCTCATAGCCCCTGTATTTCAGGTAATTCCTGACTACGTCGAAGGTTATAAACACCCTGGCGTTTCCCACGTGAAAAAAGTCGTAAACCGTGGGGCCGCAGGCGTAAATGGTCACTTTGTTGTCATTAAGCGGTCTGAATTCCTCTTTCCTTTTCGTCAGGGTATTGTAGATTTTCACCCTTCCCCCTCCTTTCAAGCTGATCTATCCTTTTCTCCAGTTGTTCCAGCTTTTTCTGCAGGCTTCTCATCACGTCAGCCACCGGGTCCGGCAGCAGGTGATGGTCCAGGTCGACTTTTGTAAAGTCCTCTTTGGAAAAATCTATTTTGTTCCTGACGACGGCCTTGCCGGGCACGCCCACCACAGTGCAATTAGGCGGCACATCCTTTAAAACCACCGCCCCGGCGCCGATCTTGCAGTTGTCGCCTATCTTTATCGGCCCCAGGATTTTGGCCCCGGCCCCCACGACTATATTATTGCCCAGGGTGGGATGCCTCTTGCCCTTTTCCTTGCCGGTGCCTCCTAGGGTGACTCCTTGGTAAAGGGTGACGTTGTCGCCTATTTCCGTGGTCTCGCCGATAACGACGCCCATGCCGTGATCTATGAAAAACCCCTTTCCGATTTTGGCACCGGGGTGAATCTCGATGCCCGTGAAAAACCTTGCCACCTGGGATATGATTCTGGCTATAAGGAAGAGCTTTCTTTTATAAAAGAAATGAGCTATGCGGTGCATCAGGATAGCGTGAAATCCGGGATAGCACAGTATTACCTCCAGGATGCTCTTCGCCGCCGGGTCCCGATCGAATATCACTTGGATGTCATCCCTGATGGTCTTTAATAACGACATACTTCTGCCTCCTTTCAATCTTGGTGCCGATTTACAGGGAAATAAAAAGGCCTTTCACCTCTGCAGAGGCGAAAGGCCCGCGGTCCCACTCTGATTTTTCCTCTTTTCCTTAACGGCCTAAGCCGCAGGCCTCTACACTATTTCAAGGCCTGAACTCCGGGGTGCAGTTTCGGTCCCGCCTTTCCTTGAAACCGCTCTCAGCCGCCGGCGGTTTCTCTCTGTAAGGGATATCGGGCCTACGATCCCCATCACAGTTTTTCCGTGTTGATTTTTATATTTATGATAATAGAATTTCCCACTAAAGTCAAGGGAATTCCCCTTTAGCAAAAAACCACCTTAAATGGCGGGGTTTTTTACAAAATTTCTATCATCACGGGCACAACGCCGCTTTCGATCATTCCAAGTATTTCTGCAGCTTTTTTTGACAGGTCGATATGACGGCCTTTTACGTAAGGGCCCCGGTCATTTATAACTACCGCTACGCTTTTGCCGTTTTTCAGATTGGTCACTTTTACCCTGGTTCCAAAGGGCAGGGACCTGTGAGCCGCCGTTAACGATTCCTGGTTGAACACCTGGCCGCTGGCCGTCCTTTTACCGTTAAAACCCGGCCCGTACCAGGAGGCATTGCCCGTAAACACCTTTTTGCGCGACGGCAGGTTATTCACCGGCCTCTCGACCGCGTTCTTTTCCCGCACGGCCGAATAGCATACCGGCCCGGGCGCAACGTCGGCGACCGGCATCGCCGCCGTCTCGCTCCCCTTTACAGGCCCCACAGTGAAAACCAGTACCAGGGCTGCAATTACAGCCGCGGCGAATTTCACGGCCACTTTACCCCTCCTTTCTCCGCCTCCGGGGTTAGCTGACGGGTTAGGGCCGAAAGGTAGCCCCTCCCTTTTCGGGATTCACCCCAGAAAACCGGTTCCCCCGTATTCGCTCTTCGCGAAATTCGGCGTACTGTAGATTTAAAGCAAAATAAAAAAGTGAGGTTTTCATTCCTCACTCCAGCTTGTAGACAAAGCCGCTTTTAGGTTATGCATCCTAAAAGCGGCTTTTTGTTGAAGGCGAAGAAAATTTTTAAGAAAAACGAATGTAAAGCGGGGACTGTTGGCGGAAACGTTCCCCGTCTTTTCTTCCATAAAGCCAGCTTTTTTAAATTCATGCATGCGAAAAGAAGCGTGAGGTAATGTCCGACTTTCCTCAAGCCTCGTAGATTTGTATAGCGCATGCCATGCTTTTCCTTCGCATCGGCAAATACCCGCTCGATGGTCTGGCCGCGCATTTTGTATAGTTCTTTACCCCATTGGGTGTGTCTTATATCTTCCGCTTTTTCCACGTAATGCTCCCATATATGCC
>NZ_VNHO01000052.1 GCF_008124715.1 Thermosediminibacter litoriperuensis
TTCGCTTCCCGCTGTACCGGCCATTGTAGCACGTGTGTGGCCCAGGCCATAAAGGGCATGATGATTTGACGTCATCCCCACCTTCCTCCGCCTTGTCGGCGGCAGTTCCTCTAGAGTGCCCGGCTTCACCCGCTGGCAACTAGAGGTAGGGGTTGCGCTCGTTGCGGGACTTAACCCAACATCTCACGACACGAGCTGACGACAACCATGCACCACCTGTGCAGGCTCCCTCGGTTTCCCTCGGGTCGCTCCCCTTTCGGTTCGCTACCACCTGCATGTCAAGGCCTGGTAAGGTTCTTCGCGTTGCTTCGAATTAAACCACATGCTCCACCGCTTGTGCGGGCCCCCGTCAATTCCTTTGAGTTTCAACCTTGCGGCCGTACTCCCCAGGCGGGTCACTTATTGCGTTAGCTCCGGCACGGACAGCTTGACAACTGCCCACACCTAGTGACCATCGTTTACGGCTAGGACTACCGGGGTATCTAATCCCGTTCGCTCCCCTAGCTTTCGCGCCTCAGCGTCAGGGTCGGTCCAGAGAGCCGCCTTCGCCACTGGTGTTCCTCCCGGTATCTACGCATTCCACCGCTACTCCGGGAATTCCACTCTCCTCTCCCGCCCTCAAGATCCGCAGTTTTGCAGGCACGTCCAGGGTTGAGCCCTGGCTTTTTACCCGCAACTTGCAGACCCGCCTACACGCCCTTTACGCCCAGTAATTCCGGACAACGCTAGCCCCCTACGTATTACCGCGGCTGCTGGCACGTAGTTAGCCGGGGCTTCCTCCCCGGGTACCGTCCTCTTCGTCCCCGGTGACAGGGGTTTACAACCCGAAGGCCTTCTTCCCCCACGCGGCGTCGCTGGGTCAGGGTTTCCCCCATTGCCCAAGATTCCCCACTGCTGCCTCCCGTAGGAGTCTGGGCCGTGTCCCAGTCCCAGTGTGGCCGTTCACCCTCTCAGGCCGGCTACCCGTCGTCGCCTTGGTGGGCCGTTACCCCGCCAACTAGCTGATGGGCCGCAGGCCCATCCACCACCGCTTAACGCTTTCTTCACCAGCCATGCGACCAGCGAAGGTATCGGGTATTACCCCCGGTTTCCCAGGGCTATCCCCGTGTGGTGGGTAGGTTGCCTACGTGTTACTCACCCGTCCGCCGCTGGGTAAATCTCGTGGAAACCACTCGATTCACCCCGCTCGACTTGCATGTGTTAGGCACGCCGCCAGCGTTCGTCCTGAGCCAGGATCAAACTCTCAGGTTTATCCTTTCAATAAGCCTCTCGGCTTATTATCTTCAAACACACCTTGTTGTTGAAACTCTCAGGCGTGACACTGTTCAGTTTTCAAGGATCATGCGTCACAATTCATTATCTTATCACGTTGTTTGCTGTTTGTCAATACTTTTTTTGATTTTTTCTTTCGTTGTTTGCTTCGTTTTCTGATCTCGTGACGTCGCAAGGAGTAATATACCACAGAGTCCGGTTTCATTTCAACTATTATTATTTTCCTTTATCGACAATTTTATGTTTTTAAACCGGTATTGCTCCATATTCCTCTTTTTTTCTACGGATTATGACTTTGGTCTCATGGTGGGGAACAGTATAACATCCCTTATGGAAGAGGAGTCCGTGAGCAGCATGACCAAACGGTCTATGCCTATCCCGAGGCCCCCTGTCGGCGGCATGCCGTGCTCCAGGGCGTTTATGAAGTCCTCATCGAAGACGTGGGCTTCATCGTCCCCGGCCTCTCTCTCTTTAAGCTGCTGCAGGAACCTCTCCCGCTGGTCGATAGGATCGTTCAATTCGGAGAAGGCGTTCGCCATTTCCCTGCGGGTTATAAAGGCCTCAAATCTATAAGTGAAGTCGGGGTTGTCCTCTTTTCGCTTGGCCAGAGGCGATATCTCAATGGGATAGTCCATTATGAAGGTGGGCTGGACCAGATGTTCTTCCACCTTTTCCTCGAATATTGTGTTTAAAACTTTGCCCCTGGTATCCTTATCTCCAACCTCAAGCCCCAGTTTTCTGGCGACCGCCCTTGCCTCTTCATCGGTCTTTATCTCGTCGAAGTCCACACCGGCGAACTTTTTAACGGCTTCCACCATAGTCATCCTGGTCCAGGGTGGAGTGAGGTCTATTTCCTCGCCCTGATATACTACTTTCGTGGTACCCAGGACCTCTGCTGCTATGTGGGAAATCATGTCCTCGGTGAGCTCCATCATATCGTTGTAGTCGGCATAGGCCTGATAAAGTTCTATCATTGTAAACTCAGGGTTGTGCTTTACCGATATGCCCTCATTCCTGAAATTCTTCCCTATCTCGTAAACCTTTTCGAAGCCGCCGACGATGAGCCTCTTTAAATAAAGCTCGGTGGCGATCCGCAGGTACAGGTCCATGTCCAGCGCGTTATGATGGGTTATGAAGGGCCTTGCAGCCGCACCGCCCGCCAGCGGCGTGAGTATCGGCGTCTCCACCTCTATAAACCCGCGGCTGTCCAGGTATTTCCTTATAGCCCTTATTATTTTGCTCCTAATGATGAAAGTCCTTCTTACATCGGGGTTCACTATGAGGTCCAGGTAGCGCTGGCGGTATCTTGTATCTACATCTTTCAAGCCGTGCCACTTCTCAGGCAGGGGCCTCAGGGATTTGGCAAGCACCGCGATTTTGTCGGCCAGCACCGATATCTCGCCCTTTTGAGTTTTGAATATTTTCCCTTCTACGCCTACAATATCCCCGATGTCGAGTTTTTTAAAGATCTCGTAAGCTTCTTCGCCCACGTGGTCCTTCTTTATGTATATTTGGAGGCGGCCTTTTTCGTCCTGAATATCAAAAAAGGCCGCCTTGCCGTGGGCCCGGATGGCCATTATTCGTCCAGCAATAGACGTTTCCCCATCTTCGAGCTTCTCGAAGTTCTCTTTGATCTCAAGGCAGTTATGAGTCCGAACGTATTTCCGCCCGTAAGGGGCTATTCCCATGGAACGGAGTTCTTCCAGTTTTTGCAGTCTAGCCCTGATTATTTCGTTAACTTCGAATTCCAGATTCTCCATCAGTCGCACCCTCCAATGAGTTATTTCTTTATCTCTTCCACCCTGTACCTCACCTGACCCGCCGGCACCGTTATCTCTACCACGTCGCCCTTTTTGGCCCCCATAAGGGCTTTGCCGACGGGAGATTCATTGGATATTTTGAACTCTATGGGATTGGCTTCAGCTGAGCTGACGATGGTGTACTCGATGGCCTCTTCGGTATCCAGGTCCCTAATCAGCACCTTGGACCCGAGGGTAACCGTTTCGGTGGAAATGTCGGCATCATCTATGACTTTGGCATTTCTCAGCCTTTCTTCCAGCATGGCGATCTTGCCTTCGACGAAGGCCTGCTCGTTTTTGGCCTCGTCGTATTCGGAGTTTTCGCTGAGGTCGCCGAAGGATATGGCCTGTTTGATGCGGTCGGCTACTTCTTTCCTCTTGACGGATTTAAGGTATTCCAGCTCCTCTTCTAATTTTTTCAGCCCCTCCTGAGTAAGTACAACTTCTTTTTTCGGCATACTCTTTCTCCCCTCTTGGATATTATTAATGTTAAAATACGTTGTCATTAATATATGCCTTAAACCCCCTCATTTATTCTAGCACGTCATGGCTTTCGCCGTCACCTATAAAACCCCCTTATTATACTTTTGATATTATAATGCAGCAGTTAATCGCTGTCAAGAATTTTCTATAATTTATTAGGGCGCCTCTGGGGGTTCCCAACAGTTTTCACTGTAATATAATATGTATATAAAGTCAAAGGTTTTAATACCTCCGTTTTACGGCTGTCTTTAAAATTTATCTTTGTTGACCCGATAATTTGGTTGTGTTATAATTCCTTTTAATGCCACAAAAAAGGCTTTGCCTGCGCAAGTTTTTAACCGGAGGAATAGACAATGAACGATGCGGTAGAGAATTTTAAAAAAATTGAGAAGGTTTTATGGATAGTGCTGGGCCTCAATCTGTCGGTCGCCCTTATGAAAATCCTGCTAGGTTACAACATATCCTCTTCGAGCATGGTGGCCGACGGTTTTCACTCCCTTTCCGACGCGAGCACCAATATAATCGGCCTCATCGGCGCTGCCATTGCGTCAAAACCCGCCGACGAGACCCACCCGTACGGACACCGGAAGTTCGAGACCTTTACGGCTACCGGAATAGCCTTGATGCTATTTCTGGTAAGCTTCAACATAATCAAAAGCGGTATTGAAAGACTCCTTCACCCACAGATTCCCGAAGTGAGCTCCTTCAGCATTATTATCATGCTCATCACGCTGGCTGTCAATATAGCGGTAATCTTATACGAAAGCAGGGAAGGCAAAAAGCTCCACAGCCACATCCTGGTATCCGACGCTGCCCATACAAAAAGCGACGTGTACGTCTCTCTGTCGGTCATCGCCGGCCTGGTCGCAGTAAAGCTGGGATATCCGGTTGTCGATCCCTTAATATCCTTTGTGATAGCCCTGCTGATATTAAAAGCCGGTATCGAGATAATAAAGGATACCAGCAGGGTCCTGTGCGACGCCGCCGTGATCGACCCGGAAAAGATAACTTCCTTCGTCAGGGGCATAAAAGGGGTCGTGGACTGCCACAGGGTGAGAACCCGAGGCCGGGAAGACGATTTTTCCATGGACCTTCACATACTGGTAAACCCGTCGATGACCGTAGAGGAATCCCACAGACTCCACCACTCCATTGAGGAAGAAATACGCCGAAACTTCAAAGGCGCCCACCATATCCTCATCCATATAGAACCTTATCCGGACTCGTCCGACCAGAATACTTAAAGGGGTCGTCATTTTTTCCCCTGCAACGGCCCCTTTTTCTCATTTTTCCCCGGTGCTTGTTACAGAGAGAGGCCTAAAAAATCCTATAGTGCTTTACCCCGGATACAAAAACAGTAAGACAGCTTTTTTACACATCCTGTCCGAATAATATAAAATTATGTTATAATGTTATTTGATTAAAAATAACCTTTTTATGCTAAAAATTTTTTATTTTTGGCAGGAGGTATCGGGCCGTGAACAAAAAACTCAACGACGTAGTTGTAATTGGTTTTGCCCTCTTTGCTATGTTTTTTGGGGCAGGTAACCTGATTTTTCCGCCTTACATAGGTTATCAATTAAGCAGTAAATGGTTTTTGGGAATTCTGGGATTCATACTTACCGGTATTGGTCTTCCACTTTTAGGTATTATTGCAATGGCCCAAAACGAAGGGAATTTTGAAAATTTCGCAGGCAAAGTTGGTAAACCCTTCGCAAAAGGATTATACTTTTTCATTGTTCTATGCATTGGACCCCTTCTTGCAATACCGAGGACGGGAGCAACTACGTATGAAATGGGTATAGCACCAATTATGCCGGATTTCAACATATTGCTGGCATCTTTAATCTTTTTTGCAATAAATATATATTTCTTAAATTGCAATATTAAATGCGACACATTTTTTGGAAACCCGAATGAGTTGGGTTTTTCAATCATGAAGGCTGAAGTTCGTAAGTTAGTCGCTCTATTTCCCGGAAAAAGAGTTCTGCTGGTTGCCGGTAGCCCAGGATTTTTCTGGGCAGAGTATTACACCAATTCTGCACCCGTTCGATTTGTGAAAAAGATAATTCCTTGATAGCTGTTCCCTTAGGAATCAACCGCCTGATTAGGCCATTGTGCCGCTCATTGGTGGCCCGTTCCCAAGCAGAGTAGGGATGAGCATAATAAATATCAATTCTGTGGACATTCAAATTGGCAAACTC
>NZ_VNHO01000053.1 GCF_008124715.1 Thermosediminibacter litoriperuensis
ACTCCTGCCGGTTCAGCTGTGCCTTTCAGCACGGGTTACCAGCTTTACCTGGCGTTACCGGCAGGCCTCCCCGGGTAAGAGCGTTAACCTTCGCCCCGCGCCCGCCCCATATACTCTACCGCCCCTTGGCAGCCTGGGATTTCGCTGTGTTATGCCAGCTCATCCGAACGGTCTAGCCTCCTATGGGGTTCTTGTTCATCAGGCCGTGGCTTTGCCTCCAACTTCCTTCAGATTCCACCTCGCAGTGGACACCCTTGCCTTCGGCTAGCAGGCTAGTGCTGCCTCGCCTGCAGTGGACTTTCACCACCGAGTTAACGCCCATGCCGGGCGCACATAGATAAAAGGCCCGAAACGGGCCTTAATTTATTATTTTCTGGAAGCAGCGATCGTAGAAGAAAGATTGAAAAAGCTTTTCTTCGAACCGGAATAATCCCAAGAGAAAGATTCCGGCCTCCGCCCCTCTAAGTGAAGTCATCTCCGAGGCCCTGGAAGCCGAATTTTTAGCGGTAAACGGGAGGGCATATTCTGCTCTCCCGCTTTTTCTATAACGATTCCCGGTACATCTGCCTTATGTCCTCGTAGGCCGGGCTACCCGGTGTTGTTTTCAGGTTATGCCCCATGTAATTATATACGTGCTGCGCCAGTTTTTCTATATCTTCTTCTTTAACTCCAAACAGGGATATACTGTCCGGCAGGCCGAGTTCTTTTATCATTTCCTCTATGGCGGTTACAGCTTTCTGTGCTGCTTCCTCCGCGGAAAGTCCCTCTGTGTCCAATCCCATGGCTTTCGCCGCCCTCGCCAGCCTTTCCACGGTACGGGGCTTCACGAACCTCAAAAACGCCCCGGCTATCGGTGCCATTCCCTCGCCGTGGGATGCTCCGTAGAAGCTGCTCAGGGGGTGTTCCATCGCATGGAGCACGCACACCCCGGAATGTCCTATGGCCATACCGGCCATGGTGCTTGCCAGAGCCATAGCCTCGCGGCTGTCCGGATCCGCGCCATCCGCACAGGCTTTTATTAAATTCCTGTATATGAGCTCCATAGCCTTGAGGGACAGGATTTCGGTAAAGGGCTGGCTTCTGAGGCTCAGGAACGATTCCAGCGCGTGGAAAAAGGCGTCGATACCCGTCGAAGCCGTTACTTCGCGGGGCATTGTAGCAGTTAGGTCTGGGTCAACGATGGAGACTTTTGCAAAAATCGACGGATTTCTGAAACCTTTCTTAACCATAGTCACCGGGTTTGTCATAACTGCTATGTTGTTGGCCTCGCTCCCGGTGCCGGAGGTGGTGGGTATAAGAATCAGCGGCAATGCTCTCTCTCCGGACCTGCCCTCCATGTAATCGGCTATCGGCCCGTCATTGACGGCTGCAAAGGCTATACCCTTGGCCGTATCCATAGCGCTGCCGCCGCCAAGGCCTATGACCAGGTCGACTTTGTTTTCCCTGGCCAAATCAGCGCCCCTGTCAACAGTAGTGGTCAAGGGGTTGGGTTCAACACCGTCAAACAGCACCCATTGCACACCGTTTTCCTCAAGGCTTTTCGTAAGTCTTTCCAGGCTGCCCGCCTTCCTGGCGCTGGATTTTCCGGTAACAACGAGAGCTCTTTTACCTAATCCTTTCGCATAAAAGCCCGCTTCTTTTACTTTTCCCCTACCGAAAATTATGCGTGACGGAACAAAAAATTGAAAATCCATTTTCAAATACCTCCGTTTCAATTTATTTAGCTTTCTCAAAGATTTGCACTGGTTTTTTGCGCCGGAGAAACCCGCCTTTTATCGACCAGGTTCAAAGCGAACATGCCCGTTGCCCCGAAGGCCGCAATAAAAAAGCTTAGCGGCCAGACCCACCTAACGCCGTGGTATTTGAGGAACATGCCGGTCAGCCAGGGGCTTATGCTGAATCCGGCGCCCATTATCAGGGGAATTACGGCGTTAATCCTGCCCCTGTGGGATGCCGGCGTGTACTCGGCTATAAAAGCTCTTTCATTGACTGCACACAGTATTTCGCCCAGCGTCCATATAAAAGTGGACAGCAGCAGGATCCACGGATTTTTCGCAAACATTATCATCCCGAAGCCCAAGGCATAAAGCATTCCAGCCCCGGCTATGTTTATGAGGCTCCTCAGGTTAGAGGTAAGATTCGTGACCAGGGTCGTGCAAACCACCACCGTCACCGCATTGGCGCTCATAACACTGCCGTAGAGTTTGGGCCCCGCGTCACCGAAAAGCTCCTTCAAGTAAATCGGCAGAGAGAAGGTGCTCTGGCTGTAGACCAGGGTGTAAAGCACGCTTATCAGAGCGTAAACCAGCAGTACAGGGCGTTTCAGCAGCACCGCCAGGGTACTGCCCTCCTCGAATCTTTCGTATTCCGAAAGAGCAGCATCGTCGATTTTACCCCTCTCCGGTTTGGTCTCCGGCACGCCCAGCGCAATAAGCCCCAGGGCAATAAAGGTTGCGAGGGCGTCACCGATAAAAAGGAGTTTCAGGTAATTTTTATACAGGAAACTAGCCAGGATAGGGCCGACCGCAAAACCCAGGTTGTGAAAAAGGTAAGACAGGGAAAAAGCCTCTTTACGGTTGCCGGTATTGGTCAGATCCACGATGACCGAGGTCTCTGCGGGAGCGGATACAGATAAGGCAAAGCTCGAAAAGATCAGTAGATTGATGAGAAGGGACGTATTGGCGGAAAAGGCGCAGACCACCAGGCTCAGGGCCGACAGCGCGCCGAAGATGATCATCACTTTTTTCCGGCCTATACTATCGCACAGCCTTCCGCCCAGGATGGAACCCGGTATCCTCACCATCGAAGAAATCGATACCAAAAGCCCTGCATAATCCGGCGAAAGCCCCATCCTGTCGGTTAAAAACAGCGTCAAAAACGGCCTGACGAAAGTCCCCATGGAATTTATCAGGTTCGCAAACGCTATTATGTAAATGGATCCGGGAAGAGAGGCGTATTTTTTAAACACAGAATCCATCCCCTAACGTCACTCATTTCTTATGATTATACCACAATTTAGTCACCCTGGCTTTTATAAGATTTATTTCTGCCTTGCCGGCTGATTCTATTTCGGTATGGGTCTGTATTATTTCTCGTGCTGTACCGGTTGAATTTTTTGAACCCCCTCGCTCTTCTCCGTTTTTCTAAAAAAATTACAACAGATAACCCTTTAAAGCATATTACGCCTATAAGTTAAAACAAAATTTTTTTAAATTTATGAACGTATTTTACTATTCCATTCCTGCAAGACGGCTGTCAACTGTTAGTTTGGGGAAGGTCCGTATCAAGATTTTATAGGATATCCGTCCCAGGATGCACCTCAATTTATTGAGGGAAGACGTCACCTGACAGATTGAATTGTTACTTAACTTTTTGTTTGATATAATATTTTTGCAAGGCCAGCAATCCAAATGTGGTAGGTTAAACCCGTATCCGGAAAGGAAGTTTTGAAATATGCTTATTGAAAGTTTTAAAAATACCCTTAGCAAGGTGCTGGAAGCCTGCCGTGAGATTTACGGCGAAGACCTGATAACCCTGGCGGTCTTCGGTTCCGTAGCGAGGGGGACGCCTAACCCGGAATCGGATATAGACCTTTTGCTTATAGCCCGGAATCTCCCCTCCGGACGCCTCAAGCGCATGGAGCAGTTCGGCAGAGTTGAAGACCTCCTGATTTCATGGATGGACGGCCTCAGAAAGATCGGGATCAACACCTCGCTTTCTCCGGTCATAAAGACTCCGGAAGAGGTGCTTGCCGGAAGCCTCCTTTTTCTAGATATGATCGACGATGCATTAATACTTTACGATAGGGAGAATTTCTTCACCCGTTTTTTACAGGAATTTTCTTCAAAACTCAGGCAATTGGGCGCAAAAAAGGTCGTAACCGGAGAGCGATGGCACTGGGTATTGAAACCCGACTATACGCACGGTGAGGTGTTTGATATATGACCAATGTCACACTGGCGGAAAGCTACCTGGAAAAGGCCAGAGTTCGCCTGAAAATGATAAAATTCCTGCTGGAAGAAAAAGCCTACTCTGATATCATAAGAGAAGCCCAGGAAGCGGTGGAACTCGCGTTAAAAGGAATATTGAGAAAAATCGGCGTAGAACCGCCCAAACAGCACGATGTAGGCTACCTTCTATTTGAATACCGGGATAAACTGCCCGCTGAAGTCGCAGAACAGGTCGATAAACTAGCTTCCATTTCAAAATGGCTCAGAAAGGAAAGAGAATTTTCTTTTTACGGTGACGTCGACTTTATTCCTACGCTGGAGTACACGCGGGAGGATGCGGAAAAAGCTTACGGTGACCTGAAAACGGTCGTAGAGGCAGCTGAAAAGGTCATTCTTCCCAAAAATAAATAACCCCGAATGGGGGTTTCAGACTGTCGACAAAGTAACTGTCGACAGTCTTTTTTTGCAAAAGCTAGTACAAAAATCATCAGCTTTTTAGTAAAATTAAAGAAGATACAAAAATATTGTGGGGCGATGAAATGTTAACGAAGAAAAATCGAGAAATAATAGAGCAGGTAGAATTAGTAAGCATCGATAGCTTAGTACCTCAAGACCATCTCCTTAGGGCAGTAGAAGAAAGCATCGACTTTAATTTCATTTATGATGAAGTAAAAGACCTATATAGCGAAAATACAGGAAGACCTAGTATTGACCCGGTAGTGTTAATTAAGCTACTCA
>NZ_VNHO01000054.1 GCF_008124715.1 Thermosediminibacter litoriperuensis
ATTCCAGTGGGACGGTACCATATCCGGCAATGCGGGGTATAAAATGAAACCCATTACATACAGCGATAGTATAAATCCCAAAAGCAGCCAGTTCATCGGCAGGACGGATTTTTTATTTTTGCCCACTGTAATCCCCCCTTTAGATATTTAGATAATCATCTAAATATATTTTAGCACAAAAATAACTCTTATGCTACAATTTTTGCAAAAAAATTCTGGGCTTTACCCTTTCACTGTAATTATTTAGCCCAGATTTATATACTTTTATCTCCTTGTCCTTTTGTCTTTATCTGCTGCAGTTTATTAAAAAGTTCATTTGCTTCCTTCAAATTTACATTGAAACCAAAAAAGAATCGCCGCCGAAAAAGAAAGCTAGCCAGATCTTTTTATTCAGCGGCAGCCATGCTGTTGTAATGTAAATGCACCTTAGACCCTATGGCTTTTGCACCCCTACCTTTCATTGAGTTTACCCTTTTCTCTGTGTATTATTTCTCTTTAATTGATAATTTTAACAATTTATATTTCCATATTCCTTAATTTTCCTGCCCATATAGCCGAATACGTAAATATTTAATCCCAAATTATTCCCGAAAAAGGACATAAAAACGAAATTAATCGTATCCCGAATGGGAAGGATTAAAAATTTTTTAATAGGGGGGTATTAAAATACCCTCTTATTTACTCTTTAAATAACAAGGGACAAACATAAGGAGGTGGTTGAAAATGTGAACTCCTAAATAATGTTGAGTAATTTATATTATTTCAAATTCAAAAAACCAAAATATTAAGAAGGATGGGTATAATGGCATATGGAATCCATACAGCTACAAATGTATCTAATGTTTTAAATTGTGTCTAAAATAATGGTAAGACTTTTGTTGGAAGATACTTTGCAGTTACTAATACTTGGAAATCATTAACTAAAATTGAAGCTCAAAAATATTTCTTCTGCGGGACTATAAATTGTATCAATTTGGGAAGACGGTCCTGCTGATAAACCTTCGTATTTCACATATGATCAAGGTAAAAAAGATGGTAACAATGCTTTTCACTATGCTGCAGGTATTCAGCAGACAGCTAATACCCCTGTTTATTTTGCTGTAGATTTTGATGCTACTTCATCACATAAACAAGCTATTCCAGATTACTTTGTAGGAGTTAGAGATGGTTACTTACAATACCTTTATGAGCGTCGGAAATTTGGTGAAGAAGAAATTTATTACAAAATTGGCGTATATGGAAGCTATGATGTACTAACTTGGTGTAAAGAACAAGACATTGCAACCTACTTCTTCCAAGCATATGCTCCAGCTTGGAGTAACGGAAGAAACAAAGATCCATGGCCTGGCTATCATTTACGTCAACTTGGTTCAAATCAGGATTTTTGTCATATTAAAGTGGATCCTGATGAATCAAGCGGTGCTGCTGGTGGGTGGAAATATTAAAAAAAGTATAAATAGCCCGAATATCACTAAAAGCTGCCTATCTTTTATAGGCAGCTTTTTAAAAAATTCTTTTCCACGAAACCCCGCCGTTATTGCTGTGAAGTATCTCTGTTCCCGTGTCAAGATTAATAAGTGCCCACCCTACTTTAGGAGTAACGAACTGAATCTGAACTGCGCCTTTAGGATGATGGAGCTCGTTCCAAGTATTACCGCCATCGCGGGTTCCATATAGCTTTGATTCTGTTAAAACCCACCAGTGGGATCTATCCGTTATATTTATAGAAATAATCCTTTCTTTTGTTCTGAAAGGAGGTGCTCCAGACCAGCTTTGCCCTTTATCATGGGTAATGAAGAAAACCACCGAATAGTCGCCTTCTTTATTCATAAACCAGACCGGTAATATCCCGGTAGACTCTTTTTCATCATTGAAAAAGATAGGGGCAGTAATATAAATACTACTGTCACTGTATTCTGATGGTATTGGAAGAATACTTTGCAGCCAGGTATAACCACCGTCCCTGGTGACATATAAACCGTACTTTCCCAGTTCGCGGTATTCGATGGTTACAAATCCGGTTTTGGTATCCGGCAGGAATACAAAGCCGTTTTTATATCCGGCATAGGGGAGAGTGCCTGGTTTTTCTAATGTAGTACCCGGACCCTGACCCTTGTGAATCATCGACCAGGAGCCGTTTATCAGTTTATATACATCGACGGGACTGCTTCCCGAAGCAGGGCCGTAATTTTTTAAAGCCCATCCGTTATAAGACTTTTCGCTGGGGGTAAAGAATAGTAGCCCTAAATTAAAAGGCACCTCCTCTTCAACCCAATGCCTTCCTCCATTTTCCGTTCTGTAGAGTGTACCCTTTAAATCTCTCGAAGATACGATCCACGCCAAATCTGAATTCAGAAAATACCAGGTATAGATTTCCTTCGCACCCTGTGGGGTTACGTCTTCCCACGTTGCCCCGCCGTCGATGGTTCGGTATACTTTATCCGATCCAATAGCCCATCCTTCATTTTTCGTAACCATTTTTAAATATACCAAACTGATATTTTGAGATTGCGAATTTGTTTTATGCGCCAACTCTTCCCGCTTTATTAAATGGTTAAATCTTAAGACTCCAATCAAAACCAGTATTATGATCAGACACCCGTAGAAAAGTCTCTTTTTGAACTTCACTGACATACATCCACCTGGTTCATAAAACTTGACCTTTTTACTTTGGCCAAGCAATCTCCGAACCAGGTATGCACCTCCTTTACTTAAAATCTTATGCTTTTGGGATAGTATTAGGGAATCTAGGCGCTTTTCCCACCGGAAGCCCTGATAAAAGGTCCTTTATATCTTTTTATTGCGATTTTTCTTTCAATTTTTACCTTAATTAATCAAATAATTAAATTTTGGACAGATTATTAAAATGTTTTTTAATTATTATTAATAATAGTGGTTCAGAAGGAAGGTGTCAAGATGGTTTACAAATCCGAATTTAACGTAAATTTTAAAGACCTTGATAAAGAAGACGCAAAAATACTGTCGTGGTTTTTTGTCGGGCTTCGGCATGAAGCTATTAGGCTATTAAAAAAGGAAAAAAAGTTGAAGCAGCATGAAATATTGATCTTAAACGATTTAGTAAATCCTGACGATAGTAAACCGCCTTTTCTCTCGTCCACGACCATGCCCGCCTGTTTCAAAATGTTAAGGTGATGGGAGATGCTGGGCCAGGATATATCAAACTGGGCTGCGATCTCCCCGGCGGTCATATCCTTTTCCTTCAGCATGGACAGGATC
>NZ_VNHO01000055.1 GCF_008124715.1 Thermosediminibacter litoriperuensis
GAGTAAAAGAGTTTGCCGGGGCGGATGCCTGGGCGGACGATGCGGCGAAGGGAGTAAGGCTTTGCAAACAATTAATGGGGATTGAGGGGTGATGGTGATGGCGGTAAATACTGCAAAGGAATTGTCAGAAAAACGCTATGCCCGAATAATGGCTGCCATAAACTTAGAAGAACCGGACAAAGTGCCTCTATCCGGTGTAGGCGGAGATATAATTCCGGCCTATTACGGCATAACTCAGTATGAATACTGCTATGACTTCGAAAAAGCCATAAAAGCCTCGGAAAAATTTCTGACAGATTTTCCTTGTGATTGGCCGTTTGCCGCTGGTGTTTCGGGATTAGATGGACGCGTATTTAGTGTAGCGTTTTCGGAATATCCCGATATAGCACCAAACACCACGTTTATAACTGGGCCGATGCATGATGTATTGGGAGACAAATACTACCGGTATCCCGGGAGGGAAATAGCCGAAGATGCATCTCCCCAGTTTATCGGTGGCACTTTCATGGAAGCCGATGAATACGACAAATTAATAGAAGACCCGGTGAAGTTTGTGGCGGAAACAGTACTGCCTAGGGCTTGTCGCAATATGGGGACTCCGCGCCAGACTATGGCTACGATGGTGAGATTGGGAATGGAATTCAGCAGATTTTCGGCCTTCCTCATGGAATCTGCGAAAATTTCGGCTCAATTAGGGTATCCTTCCCTCGGGATAGGAGGGGCCTACGCGCCGTTGGACATCATTGGGGACTTTTTGAGAGGAGTCGAAAATGTACTTTTGGATATCAGAAGATATCCCGAAAAAGTCAAAAAAGCTGCCGAAGCTTTGATGGAACCGGTTATGAATTACGCTCTAGCCTTCAAAAAAATGGGCATGAGCATTGCGTTTATTCCGCTGCACTTGAATGAATATTTATCGCCGAAACTTTATAACGAATTTTACTGGCCCACCCTGAAAGCGGTCATATTGAGACTTGTAGAAGAAGGCATGAAGGTATTTGTATTCTTTGAGGGCCGCCATGATGCGCATTTGGAGACTATCCTCGAACTGCCCAAGGGCTGGGGTATAGCGTATTTTGAAAAGACCGATGTGGTGAAGGCGAAGAAGCTCCTGCAGGGCCACACCTGCGTCATGGGAGGTATACCCATCAGCCTGCTGACGGGGGGCACTCCGGCATCGATAGAAGAATATGTAAAGAACTTGCTGGAGCATGTAAAACCAGGCGGTGGCTTTATCCTTGCTCCCAGCGTAGGTACTGCTCCTAAGGAGACTCCGTTACAAAATATCACCGCATTGATTGAAGCAGTGGAAAAATACGGTTAAGTTTTTACAAAGTCCGGACACCGGTGGAATATTTCTACCGGTGTCCGGCATGGGGTGAGGTCAATGTAAATTCAAATGTCGGAAATTATAGCAAATTAAAATATAATTGTCAATAAAAATTCTTAGTTGGGGACGGAAGTTGAAAGTTAGAAAGGGATGGAATTGTGAAAAATAGCAAAACAATAGTTACCATGGCTGTGATGTCGATATTTTTTATATCTATGGGTATAGGTACCATCACCGCTGCGATTCAAAATATAGCAGAAGCCTTTCCGCAAATTCCGTTTAGCACCATTTTGTTAGTTTCCACGCTGCCGTCTTTGTTCATCATTCCAGCCACGGCCCTTGCCGGAATGATAGCTGGTAATAAAATAGGTTACCGGCCGATATTGATAATCGGCACACTGCTTTTTGCAATAGCTGGAGCTGTGCCCGTTGTAATGAGTGATTTTACCCTGATACTGATATCCCGGGCAATTTTCGGAATTGGCCTTGGCATGATAATGCCGCTAGGTAATGCCCTTATACTAAACCTATTTGAAGGACAGCAAAGGGCGAACATGCTCGGCCTGTCCGGTGTAGTTATGAATTTGGGTGGTATAGTGCTGCAGATGTTGGGTGCTGTTTTGTGCACTATAAGCTGGCGTTACGCCTTTTTGCCGCACCTACTGGGTCTGGTTACTCTGATTATGGTAATCTTTATGCTGCCTGAGCCCGAAAAGAAAGAAGGAGCAGTGAAGGAAAAGGTGAAAACGCCTGCTTCGGTATATTTGATATCGACTCTGATAGGTATTGCTATGATGCTGAATTACCCGATGCTGGTAAATATGTCTACTATAATAATTACGGGCAATTTGGGAGATGCTGCTTCGACTGGGTTGGTCCTCTCAATGTTTACGGTGGGAGGAATGGTGGCGGGGGCGATTTTCGGAAAATTGCACCAGAAAGTTCAGCGATTCACGATTTCCATTGGACTTTTTATATTGTCAATCGGCATGGCTTTTGTAAATTACGCCAACAGCCTGATGGCACTGACATTAGGTGCTACACTCGTAGGAATGGGATTCGGTATTGTTATGCCTGCAGTAATGATGATAATAGGTATGATTATTTCTCCTGCAGGATTCGCGGCTGCTTCGGGAATATTGATGGCCTTTATGAACCTAGGCGGCTTTGTATCAACTTATTATATCGCACTTCTTTCGGCTATAAACAGTTCCATACGTTTTCCCATTTTTGTGGCAATGGTTGTATATATGATCAGCACGTTGATTTATACTTTGACTAAAATTAAAAACCCGCCTTCGGTTTCTACTCCTGCATAAAATAAGTGTTTGCAGAAGGCATGTAGATGAAAGAAATTATTATTTCTTTGCCGTTTAGCAAAAGTTAAGCAAATTGACAAAAGAATTAATATGCCCTATAAAAATACATAAAAAATTAAAAAAATAAAAAAAGGAGGCTAAATGTGTTAGATGAAATTTTTCAAAAAATAGTAGAAATGGAAGAAGAAGAGGCGGTAAAAAAGGCGAAGGAGTATTTGGAAGGTGGAGGGGACGCCCAGAAGTTGTT
>NZ_VNHO01000056.1 GCF_008124715.1 Thermosediminibacter litoriperuensis
GGGTGGGTCAATTTAAAATCGCTGAAAATGGGTCAATTTAAATCCGCTATTGACACCAAAGTAAAGCATTACTTATGGAACAGGACGAAAAACGGGCTCTATTGATAACCGCTGGAGGCCTCGATGTCAAGGGGAGGCAGAGCCCGGCGATAGTGTATCCTTGACACCTAAAGGGCCGGAGGCGGTATAATAGGCCAAGCGATGGTGATAGAAACACCTGGTTCTAGCCAGAGGGATTTTTACACACAAAAAAAAAATTGGACTTGATCATCATAGAAGGATGAAATTTGCATGAAATATTTTGCAACCTCATTAAAAATTATCAAAATAATGTTTTTGATTTTTAGAATGACGGGACAATTCTAACATAGTTTCAACCCAATAATTATCATGTATGTTTCCTAGCTCTTCTGGACTTTTACCTTCTATAGTGTTATTGATAACTGACGTCCAGAGTTCACTTACTTCTTTTGCATATTGAAACAGCTCTGTATTATCCTCATTTAAAGAAACAGAATAATTGCCGTTTGCATGCCTTTTTATATTCAGTAAGTAATACTGAATTCTCTCGGCTATATATGCTGTATAATCATTTATTTGTGAAGACTTTGCTCTACCCAAGGTTCTAACAAAATAATTTGCTTCCTGAGAATAGTTAATAATATTAGCGTAATTATAAATAAGCTGATCAACTTCCGATTCGGTAAAATACTTTTTGCTAAAACCTGATTGGAGAATTTCATTATTACTGAGTATTGAGGAAGATAGTAAATACATCGTTGTATATAGTTTATCGGAAAATAAATTTTCATATTTTATGTTCTCCTGTCTTTGATTATAAGCAAAAAAGCCTAATAGAATAGAGATAACTATTAACATAATTATGAAAAAATTTTTGTTCATTAATGCCACACCTCATCAAATATAGCATTTTAGTTTTTATATGAATAATACTCCAAATCCAAGGTTTTTGTTTTTATTCCACCCCAATAAAGATTATGCCCATTGCTTACATCATATGTCCACTTTACATGGAATTTTTTTGTACCAGGAGAACCATAATGTCCAACTGCAAATATAGTATCGAAAGTATCACCTACATCTTGGAGTTTTGTACCCTGCGCCCATGTCACCCCACATTGTCTTACTTTTGTGCTACCAGAGTTATCAAATGTTTTCATATCTTCTGATGTATATTTCATACTTGAAGAATATGAAACTGCAAAAGATATCCCAGTATAGGGAAGAGTATAAGACCAACCCACACTAATATCTAATGTGCCTTCTCTATAATACTGGCCATCCCACAAAACATATCTAAATACATCTCCTGGGTCTGTATAACCATCTATTTTTGTATCATCATACGTGCCAATAGATGTAAGTGTATCATCATAGTTTTCTTGGGGGTAATCATAAGACCACGTTTCTTCATCATAAACACACATTTTTGTGGTAAATACTCCTCCTGACTCATCGAGTTCAGTTGGACCTTCTACATAAAATTTTACAATAAAATCTTGGTAAATGTACCCACCATATACGTTTAATACAAACTGGTAATATCCATAGGTATAGTTATTATGAAGTGCTGTAATAGAAATATCTTCAGATTGCAAAGGAACATTTTCATCCAATTCGTCTAACGGGATTTTTTTACTAGGTAATTTGTCTAATAAAGCTTTTTCAGCTTTGATTGGTTTTAATATCTTAGTATACCAGCACTCCTCTTTATATTCTGCTGTTTCCAAATTAGTAAAATCATTAAAGAAATCATCTTCATTTATAAATTTTGGATTAAATACTTCTAACACAGTAAAATTTCTTGTACCTTTTTCCAATAAGTAGAGTTTTAGTACGGTCTTTTTATTATTCTTTATCTCGTTTAATTTTTCTTTGTTATATATTGGCTTACCATCTGGTTCTTTGTCAATAGCAAAATAAATTACTTCAAAATTACCTAAAGTGTCGTTAAGTGAACCAATCACTGTTTTTGAAGAATTCTGGGATTTTTTTATTTTCCCAGATAGAGAAAAGGGTTTTTCTGTATTATTTTTGTATGTTACTACACCATCTATAACTATATTTGGGGAATTGAAATCTAATCGATTTATTAAAACAGTTGAATTACTAGATTGCTTCTGGGCCATCTTATTACCTTCTAAATCCAAATCCATAAATGTATCTGCATTAAGTCGAATACTAAAATTTTCTTTTGGAAGAGCAAAAGATTTAGGAGTGAGCGTAAGCATGAAACTTGATATCACAAATATAACAATAATTTTTTTTAAATTGATCCTCATAAAATTCATCTCCTTTCTTAATTTTCTTTAATAAATAAATTTAACCTGTTACTATATACAAGCATGGCATACACCTCCTATTATTTTTTATTCAATCCAGCTGCCCTTCCTGGGCTTTGTTTATTTTTTCCTTTATTACATATATTACGCGTAATGTTTTTCCTTTTTTCTCTCAAAATAGATTTTTAGTAAATATAATTCCTATTTTGTTTGGATTTCTTTACATGTTATGACATTGGCAGTTTCATTCGGATTACCAGCAACAACTTGTATAACTTACAAAAACTTGAATGTTTCCAATTAGTTTCGAGTGATTTTTATATTTTGCTTAGTCACACTTCTATTAAATTGTTCAATCAGTCTATAACCATAATTTTAATTGGATTCATTTTGATCTTTAATTAATCGTAAAATGCAATATTAAATGCGACACATTTTTTGGAAACCCGAATGATGTTGGGTTTTTCAATCATGAAGGCTGAAGTTCGTAAGTTAGTC
>NZ_VNHO01000057.1 GCF_008124715.1 Thermosediminibacter litoriperuensis
GGGTGGGTCAATTTAAAATCGCTGAAAATGGGTCAATTTAAATCCGCTATTGACATCTTCCTTACAAAAAGGAATTCTGGAATAAAATGACGAATATAAAAAGACAGAAATTTGCCTCATTTTCAAGCTATTTATTTTAATGCCCTTTAATATTACCCTAGACGCTATTTTTTTGTCTTGACCGCCAAACGACAAAATTATATAGACTAAAAAGGAGGCTGGACGATGGGGGTCCTCAGTCTGTTGCAAGACCGGATCGAGTGATAGATTGGAGGGTACATTTACATTGGCTGATCAGTGGTTTGAGAAGTGGCAAAAACAACGTCATAAAGAAATCGAAAAGTTTATTGATGGATGGAATTGGCACACAATTTTTATTACCTGGAAAAGTCGAATGAGGGATTATCCAGTTTCGTTAAATCCTTTGTTTACAGAAATCTGGGTTCATGATCCTGAATATCCTACTGGTCGCAAGAATGCTTTATCCTGGTGGATAGCAAATGAAATAAACGAACTTCATATAAATTTTCAAAGACATCTTGACCGTTTTCCGGGAACTATTGGGCCAATAAATCCTTGTAATTGCCGTCAAGGAGAACTTATGACACTTAACTATCTATGGAAATACAAAGAAAATGAAGAAAAAATTGCAGCTATACTTATTAGTGCGTCTCTTTTTACAAGACTCTATAGCAGTCGGAAACAGTATCCACAAGATTATTGGCCACCATATTATTGTGTAGAGGAACTATTTAAGTGGGCATATAAAACATGGAATGATGAAGAGGGATTTTCAGCATGGCAACATTATCATACTGAAGTATTACCTTATAAAAATAATGATTATGTGTTTAAGTTGCATGATATAAATGCGTTAGTTCACTATCTAGCAGACGAACACGCTTTAGTATTCCTTAATTATAAGCCTGTTTCCATCGAATTCAAGGAAAAACGTTATCCTTATATTCAAAAAATTAAATGAAGACTTGAATATTGATTCATCCCATGTTCTTACAGGATTTGATAAAAAAACTGCAAGTAAGTTTGCCTATAGAAACGGAGGTGATGAAATGATAAATAAACCTTTTTTTGTAATGCAAAACAAACATGCAAAAAGTTGTGGAGAACCTCCTCTAATTACTAATGATGACTCGAAGTATTATGGTTATTTCGAAAACGAACACGGAGAACAATGGGTATTTATATATGATCGTCGGACTGGAACTGCTGAATTGAGAGGGGGCGATGTAGGATGGGAGCGAGTCTTTTTAGTTAGAAACGGTCAAGTTAATGGCTTAATCTTAAATGAAAATGAGAAAATGTGGCTTCAAGCGTGCTGGAAAGCTGCAACTGTTTTCTCGGAGAAGTAAGGATTCGATATGAAAAGAAGCGGTTTAAATAAATTACAGCATAAGAAAACCTAGCCTAAAGAAAGGTATTGTTTTTGCAAGAGAATTTCCCCATTTTTGCAAAGATTTTTCTCTATTTACCGGTGAGTAATTTTTTGTTAACTTAATTGCCTCATGAGCGATTGTGTTTTTTAAATCATCCTTTAAGAGGATGGTGAGGTCTTTTTTGGTGTTCGAAGAAATCTTAGATACGACAGTTAACGGTCCAAGTTTAAAATCCAAGGAATTTCAGGTCGCAAACGCAAAGCTATATTACACGAGCGAATACCAGTAAGACCTCCAAAGAGAAATTCGAACATAAGCGATTTTACAGAATATTGAAGGGAGAGTTTGTTGGGATTCATGAATTTGCCGTGTGCGGCTCGTTTATAAGCTTTATAAGTTTATGATGGAATATAACACTATAAGGCGGCCATCAATCGTGGGGATATATGAGGCTGAGCAAATTCTAACGAAAAAATTATTTGATCAATGAAAGGGGGTTTGATCAATGCTAATGAAAGACCTTATCGAAATTAACAAGGAAACGTGCAGGCTGCTATGGACAATACCAAATTTTTCGTCTGAAAGTATACCGCTAACTTTCTCTAGACTTATTTTTCCACCTTTAAGTAATGGTGCAATTCGAAGAAGTGAACAGGAAGCCCGGTTTGCTTTTGCTTCAGTCATAGAGAGATCTACCAAATACTTTTATTCTGTAGAAACCCCGACAAAGGAACTTTATAATTTTACCGGCCAAAAGGATATAAGTGCTCAAACCGATTTGACTTTATATACTTTTGAAAATAAATTTATCGAACAAGCAAGGGTGGAATTTAAGGCCAAGAATCCTCCGCAAGAACATATTTCTAAAGACATTGAAAAGTTAGTAAAAGAAAAGACAACCGGAAATTGGTTTTATTTGTTGGAAAACATCGATAGCGGTACTTTGAGTAGTCTTGTTGAAAAGTTTAAGCTGGCTTTCGATGGTTAATTGTAAAATTAAATGCGACAGTAAAAAAAGTTGAACCATAGCATGAAACCCGATATGATGTTGGTTGACAAAAAACTAACACATAT
>NZ_VNHO01000058.1 GCF_008124715.1 Thermosediminibacter litoriperuensis
TGTATCTTCTTTAATTTTACTAAAAAGCTGATGATTTTTGTACTAGCTTTTGCAAAAAAAGACTGTCGACAGTTACTTTGTCGACAGTCTGAACCTGTATCGCTGGATACAGGCTTTGAATCACCAATAATTGGTTTAATTTTTTAAATCTCCCTTAATTCTTATTTCCACCAGATTCAGTGGTATATCCTTCCCAGAAAGATTTAACGCTTCTTCAACAATCTTCACCAAACCGTAGCAGCAGGGCACTTCCATGTGTGCTACGGTGACGCTCTTTATGCGGTTACGCTTGAAAATTTCTGCGAGCTTTGCCACGTAATAGTTACCATCATCGAGTTTGGGGCAGCCTATGACCACACTTTTGCCCTTTAAAAGTTCCAGGTGATAGTTGGGGTATGCAAAGGGCACGCAGTCTGCGGTCACCAAAAGGTCGGCACCGTCGAAGTAAGGAGCGTCCACGGGCACCAGCATGAGCTGCACCGGCCAGTTGCCCAGCTGGGACCTGATGCTTATAGAGATATCACCACCGGAAAAGGCTTTTGTTGCGGCTTTTACGTTTTCTCCATGCTTCAGGTCCATCATCCGGCTTCCGGGACAGGAAAATCCGTGATGGGCGTGCGCCATGGTTTCGGGTTTGCTGCGGGAAAGGTGTTCCTTTACCGCCTCTTCGTCGAACTCTTCGGCTTCTCTTTCGATAATCGTTATAGCGCCTCTAGGGCATTCCCCGAGACAGGCACCCAGCCCGTCGCAGTATATATCAGAGATGAGCCTCGCCTTGCCGTCTATAATCTGTATGGCTCCCTCGGCGCAGGCCGGAACGCAAAGCCCGCAGCCGTTGCACTTTTCTTCATCGATATGGACGATCTTCCTAACTGCCATATTTGAAAACCTCCTTAGTCTTGCCTGAATCTAATTTTATCATAACAGGTTCTGTAATGTAATGCTGTGATTTACCTCACATTTAAGTTTTTCAAGGAGGTAAGGGTTTAACGGAAAAATTTTAAAGATCGTATGGGAACAAATTAAGGGACCCGACAGCCCTGTTATTTTTTTGTAATTAATTTGTAACATTAAATTAATGGAATACTTTTGTAATTTTGTTATAATTTCAATAACGTTAGGTGATTTTGAACGCTTCCGGAAAACCTACCCTAAATATCATATCTGGGAGGGAAGACATATTATGAGAATAAAATATTAACAATACTTTTATTGCTAGTTCTAATCATTGAGGCCGTTACATTAATACAAGCTAAAGCCCCAAGCGGAGAAGAAAAAGAAGAAATTATTCAACTTCTAAAAAAAGCTAAAGAATTACCAGATAAAGTGTATATTCAGGCAAAGCAGCATTATAAAAACAGAGCATCGGCCGAAAATAAAGCAGCCATCATTGAAAACGGAAAAAAGCTTTACAAGAAATTTTCACTGATGATTTAGTACAGCGTCTATCAAAGAGTTGGGTGGAGGATCAATTTATAAATGCAATTGATGGGCCGGATACGATGGATAGTAAAGTAACTAATGTTCAATTGATAGATCTTTCTATATCCGGCGATAAGGCATACGTAACTGCTATAGAAGAAGGATATTTGGTCGATAGAATTACTCGAGATGGGAAAAATTATATTGATCGCATAGAAGGGAAGTCAACTATTAAAGCAACCTAAGTGAAAATTGACGGTAAATGGAAAATATCTGAGTTTAGTGTACAACCCGATCTCAATCCAAAACATATAATACAACCCGAGTAATTTTTAAATTTTGAGGTTGAATCCTACAATATCGGATAAGTATTTATAAACCTCAGCAGTATGATATTAAGGTATCAATCAAATCTATTTACTTAAGGAGTGATTTAGATGGGTACAAGATTTGCTAAAATAAGTTTGGCTGGCTTTGTGCTAGTATTTCTAATGGTAGCTTTCGTTTATTACATAAAGGCGAAATTCGTCTCAAGATGACACGTTGAGAACAATTACTTCTACCAACGGTGAAACTATAGTATTAACAGATGTCCCGGTTTACAGCAGCATAGAGGAGTTAACTAAAGCTGCTGACGTGGTTGTTGTTGGCAGAGTAGTTGAAAAGGGTGGTAGTCGTAATTTGGAACGTGAT
>NZ_VNHO01000059.1 GCF_008124715.1 Thermosediminibacter litoriperuensis
TAGGGGATTGCGGGAACCCTGCCTAATTTCAATGAAAGCGAGGATGTAAATATGATCTATGGCGGTATTGATGTGGCTAAACATAGTCACGAAGTTTGCCTCGTAAACGACTCCGGTGATATAGTCTTAAAGATGCATCTAGATAATAACCATAAAGGGATGAATAAGCTTTTGCAGGCATTGGAAAGACTCGGTTTAAAGCCTGATGACGTAAAGTTCTGCTTAGAGGCTACCGGCCATTACTGGCTCCCTATCTACTGCTACCTCACTAACCAGGGATTTGAACTTCATGTCATCAATCCCATTCAGTCGGATGCTTTGCGGAATCTCTATGTGCGTAAAACTAAAACCGACCAAAAAGATGCTCTGCTCCTTGCTGACTTGCTGCGATTGGGAAGAGCCCCTGAAACCAGGCTTCCTTCTGAAACGACCCTCAAATTGCAGTCGCTCTCACGACTCCGTTTTGAGTTCGTTCGCCAGGTCGGTGGCCTTAAGAACAGGGTGACTTAGTATTTTGGATAGGATTTTCCCCGAATACCCAGACTGCTTCTCCGATGTGTTTATCCGGACTTCAAGGGAGCTGCTTAAATCTTACCCGGAGCCGGAAGATTTGGCCGAAGTGGACCTTTCAGAGTTATCTGCTTTCCTTAAAGAACATTCCCGCGGCCGGTTCGGTGAAGAAAGAGCTAAAAAGATTCAATCTCTGGCTAAAGGAACCTTCGGCATTACCCTTGCTCTAGACGCTTTCACCCTTCAGCTGCGTTTGCTGGTTGAGCAAATTGAATTTATTGAAGAACAGATAAAGGTTATCGAAGATGCAATTAACGAGGTTATGGAGGAGCTTCGTCCCAGTAAGGATACCCCCTATCGCCATGTAATTGAAACTATTCCAGGCATTGGCCCTGTCCTGGCTGCCGCAATTATCGGTGAGATAGGTGATATTTCTCGTTTCCCTAACCCCCGTGCTCTCGTAGCCTATGCCGGTTTAGATGCTACAGTCAGGGCTTCAGGATTGTTTGAGGGTACTCGTAACCGTATGTCTAAACGCGGTTCCCCTGGTTTAAGAAAACAGCCTGTGGTTAGCCGCTGTTTCAGCCCGTCGCTTTAACCCGGAGTTAAGGTCTTATTACGAGCTAAAACGCAGCCAGGGAAAACACTCGAATGTTGCTACAGGAGCCGTTGCAAGAAAACTTGTTCACCTGATCTACTCTCTCTGGAAGGATAACCGGCCGTATGACCCGGACTATCAATGGTCTCCTCCCAGCAAAAATGCGTGAACAGAATTTCTAAATGATTGTCAAGAAATTTTTGCTCTAGCCTATTGACTTTTCATAGCACGTCTTTTCTGTATATTATATTGCTACTTATCTACAAAAATATATCCGGCAGTTATTAGAAAAATAAAAAAGAGCCGCTTTGGCTCTTTTTTCCGCGTATATAAATTAAAGGCTCCTTTTTCCCCCAGGAGCCTAGTTTCATCATGGTGCCGAAGGTGGGATTCGAACCCACACGTGCGTTTCGCACACTACACCCTGAATGTAGCGCGTCTGCCAATTCCACCACTTCGGCACGAACTGCACTATTATATTAACATATTCTCTTGAATAATTCAAGAGCTTTTTGTTTTAAGGCCATTTATCTTTCGTGTGCGATGAACATTTTTGTTGTTATGTTCATATTATACAGTAGAAAAACAAAAAAGGGGGAGTGTCAAGATATGACTAAAGCTGAACTGTTAAAAAAGCTAATCGAAAAATTTGAACAAATGGAATTCGATGAAGACATTGAGAATATATATCAATTTCTTGACGGATTCCTGAGCGAGCTGGAATCCGCCGAAGGCGCTGAAATTTCTACCTTCGATTTAACAGTACTCGCCCTGCTCTTAAATAAAAAGTTCGGCCTGAAGGAAATAAAGAAGGAGATTAAAGATATAGAGAAAAAGCTGGACGACAAAGACTTCGGCTTAGAAGAAATAAAGAAAGAAATAAAGGAAATAGAGAAAAAACTCGACGATGATAAATTCGGCCTGAAAGAAATTAAGAAAGAGATTAAAGACATCGAAGATAAACTGGACAACAAGGATTTCGG
>NZ_VNHO01000060.1 GCF_008124715.1 Thermosediminibacter litoriperuensis
CAATGGTCTCCACCCAGCGGCAATGCGTGACCAGGATCTCTATGTGATTGTCAAGAACTTTTTGCTTTAGTCTATTGACTTTTCATAGCACGTCTTAATTTAATTATGCCCTAAAACGTCAAATAAAAAAGAGAAATAAAGGGGTAATACCTTTATTTCTCTCTGTCCTTCACCTGAGAGATTCTTCCCCGAATTCTCACAATTCGGGAAATTGCCCCGTCGGTACCTTTCGGCTTTCCAGAGGCATGTCAGGATACGGTCCTTTTGCCTGAGAGTTTCATGGCTACGCCACTTACCCCTTCGGCGCCCCTTCGTGGGGTCTCTCCCGCACCCTTCATCCACAGGGCTATTAAGTTTAGTAATTTTCTATCCGTTTATATTATATTATAGATTTTTTCAATAAGCAAGGCTCAGTTCACTATTAGTATTGCATCATTACTTTTAAAGAAGTATGGTCAAATTTCTTTTTTTATAATTCTCAAGAATTCCTCCGGACTTACTGTTTTGATTACTTTGTCCGCAAACCCCTTCTTATCCCTGGTTATGATATAATCCACTTTTTTACGCTTTGCACTCTGGAAGACGACTGCATCCTCAAAGTCTGCACTTTGCATTTTTAATGCCCTCAAAATGTCCGTTTTAGTAGTATTTATTATATCGACAAGCTTTTAAATATTCAGTTAGCATTAATATTCGTTCTTTCTGCTTTTTATACTTTCGCATAATATAATAAATGTCGGTTACCGATGAGGCTGTAATGCATGCTTCAATGTCGTTATTTTTTACCATTACTAAAATTTTATTTACCGCATATTATAGTGAATTTAATATAGATAGTCGACACAATTGCAAGTTTATTTCAATAAAATTTTTCTAATACTATATTGGGGTGATAATGCAGGTAATTCATTACCGACAAATTATATGTAGTTGTAACAACAATATTTTTTATTTCATCCCATACTAAAAGTCGTAAGAAAGGAGATGTGGCAAAATGGTGATGGTAGGTAAAAAAGCACCCGACTTTACGGCGAAGGCGTATCACAACGGCGAGTTCATTGACGTGAAGCTCTCGGATTACTTGGGTCGGTGGGTGGTGCTCTACTTTTACCCCGGTGATTTCACCTTTGTCTGACCCACAGAACTTACGGCAGTTGCCGAGCGGTACAACGAACTAAAGTCACTGGGAGTTGAGGTGCTCGCTATCAGCGTTGACAGCGTATTCGTACACAAGGCATGGCAGGAAGTGGAGCTTTCCAAGCTGGTGGAAGGTGGCCTCCCATACCCGATGCTCTCGGACGCCGGTGGAGATATAGGCAGAATTTATGGAGTTTACGATGAGGAAGTTAAAGTGGATGTGAGGGGAACTTTTATCATAGACCCTGACGGTGTAGTCCAAGCCTTCGAGATCCTGATACCCCCCGTAGGCAGGAACCCGGAAGAATTTATAAGATGGATAAAGGCCTTACAGCACGTGAGGAAAACCGGCGGCGCCGAGGTCACACCTTCCGGCTGGGAGCCGGGCTGCCCGGTGTTAAAGCCCGGAGTCAACCTGGTGGGTAAAGTCTGGGAGGAATGGAAACAGAATTAGTATTCAGATTGAATAGGAGGAGGTGATTAGCCACCTCCTCATTTTTTTAACATCTTACTTTTCCACCCTTTCATCATCTTTCCTGCCCAAAAGTTCGAAAGCAAAGGCCACAACTTCCTCAAAGACTGAAGTGTTTAGGGAATAGTATATGTTCTGACCCTTTCTCTCGTCCACGACCATGCCCGCCTGCTTCAAAGTGTTAAGGTGATGGGAGATGCTGGGCCAGGATATATCAAACTGGGCTGCGATCTCCCCGGCGGTCATATCCTTTTCCTTCAGCATGGACAGGATC
>NZ_VNHO01000061.1 GCF_008124715.1 Thermosediminibacter litoriperuensis
TGAACCGCCGGATGCGGACCCGCATGTCCGGTGGTGTGAGAGGACGGGGGTTAGCCGCCCCCTCCTACTCTATATTTCAGTAACTTTATTTTTATATTGAAAAATAACGACGTTGATATAGAATAAGTCTAGGGGGATTTTATGCCGAAAGTAGCTGTAATAAGATGCGACGAGTATGACAGAACCTTGATAGAAAGCGGATTGGAAAAGGCGATAGATGCCATTGATGCAGATCTTTCCGGATACCGGAAAATCTTACTGAAACCTAACCTGGTAATGAGAAAAAGGCCGGAGGATGCTGCCACAACTCACCCCGAAGTGGTCGGAGCTATGGTCAACCTTTTGAAGAAGAAGGGGATATTTCCGTTAGTTGCGGAAAGCCCGGGAGGACCGTACACTCGAAAAAGGCTCGAAGCGGTTTACGAAACCACTGGAATTAAAGACGTGTGCGTTCAGACAGGAACGGGTTTAAATACTGATATTTCGTGCAGTGAAATCAGTTTTGATGCCGGATCTGCGTTGAAAAAGATATCCGTTATTTCTCCTTTTCATGAGTGCGATGGTGTAATTTCTATGGCAAAGTTCAAAACTCATGGAATGGCTGTTTTTACCGGCGCTGTGAAAAACCTCTTCGGTTTAATCCCCGGAGGGCAGAAGATAGAACTTCACTTCAGGTTCCAGGAAACATTCAGATTTATGGATATGCTTCTGGATTTGTACCTTGCCGCTTCACCGGTTCTTTCGGTGATAGATGGCATATGGGCTATGGAAGGAGACGGTCCAACAGCCGGCAGCCCGCGAAAGCTTGGGATAATAATAGTATCGCAAGATGGGATAGCAGCTGATTACGTTGCGGCGAAAATAATAGGCCTTAAAATCGAAGAATTTCCGCTGATAAAAAGAGCTCTGGAAAGGGGATTGTTTAGAGAGGAAAACGTAGAGGTAAATGTGCTGGAAGGAAAGCTTGAAGACGTAATGGTTTCAGATTTCAAAATACCGCGAAGAAAGGATATTACCTTCCTTAAACGCTATTTGCCGGGTAGGATTGAAAAGTATGTAAGGGATATATTAACGCCGAAACCCGTGTTTGTAACCCAAAAATGTCTGGGATGCGGGGAATGCTATGCTACGTGCCCAGCTAAGGCAATAGCTATAAAAAATAAAAAAGCAGTAGTGGATCTAAAAAGATGTATAAGATGTTATTGCTGTCACGAACTTTGTCCTGAAAAAGCTGTGAGGATAAAAAGAAATATAATTTTTGAGACAATATTGAAGTAATATAAGTAACGCCGAAAATAAAAATGGCAGGGGAGACAGGACTCGAACCTGCAGCCGGCGGTTTTGGAGACCGCTACTCTGCCAATTGAGCTACTCCCCTGCGCATTCTTTATTATATATTATTTTGCCGGTTATGTCAATTGGAAAGGATAATTTGAGGCTACAACAATAAGTAGTATTCTAATATATATTATGAACGCCTCTGTACTAAGTTTACTTTACACTCATCGTTTTTGCTATTTCTTTTTACTATATTGGTTAACATAACATATATAGTAAGAAATAGGGGATACTTTTTTATTTTAGAGGCAAGTTAAAAGTTAACATAGTAGTTATATTTGATTTGGGGAAGGCTTGATGTTATTGGGTTTAAAATATTTTAACTACGAAAAATCAGAGGGTACGATTACAAATAGCCTTTTGATTCTTTTCTATTGAATGCCTTAAAATAGATGGTTCGATAAATGTCAACTATTATTTAATCTTTTATGCATTATTTATTTTACCGTAAAATGCAATATTAAATGCGACACATTTTTTGGAAACCCGAATGATGTTGGGTTTTTCAATCATGAAGGCTGAAGTTCGTAAGTTA
>NZ_VNHO01000062.1 GCF_008124715.1 Thermosediminibacter litoriperuensis
CTAACTTACGAACTTCAGCCTTCATGATTGAAAAACCCAACATCATTCGGGTTTCCAAAAAATGTGTCGCATTTAATATTGCATTTTACGATTTATTTTCTATTATATGACTGATCACTTATACCGCCGTCTTCAGGCTATGTTCTTATTCGTCTTTTTCCAGTAGCCCGAATAATAGTAGGCCAGGCTCAAAGCGGAGCTGATGATCATGCTGGAGGAAATAGCAACCCAGATCCCCGTGCTCTTAAGGGGGGTAAAATTGGCCAGATAGTAAGCTAGAGGTACCCTCAAACCCCACAGAGAAAATATCGAAATAATCATGGGTACGAGGGTATTTCCGGCTCCCCGAAGAATTCCGTTGGAAACCCAGAGAAGTCCGAAGGGGATATACGATACGCCCAGAATCTTGAGGATCCCGGCCCCCTCGGCAACCAGAACGGGATCGCTGGTAAAAAGGGCGAGGAGCTCTCCGGGAAAAGCAAACACCGCAATCGTTACCAGGCCCGATATGGCTATCGACAGGAGGCTGCCCCATTTCATTACTTCCTTTACCCTGTCATACTTTTGCGCGCCTATATTCTGAGCGCTCAAGGAAGAGGCGGCAAGGCCTAAAGACATGGACGGCATAAAGGAAAAGGAGTCTATTTTGCTCGCGGCGCCCCAGGCTGCGACAACAAGGGGACCGAAAGAGTTGACGACGGCCATTATTGCGGTGCCTCCCAGGGCCACCACCGTCTGCTGGATACCGGCGGGCAGGCCTATTTTAATTATCCTCTTCACGAGATCTCCATCGTACTTTATCTCCGAAGCCCTCAGGGTCAGGATGTGATTTTTCCTGTTCAAGTACCTGGCGGCCAGGTAAAAGGATACGCCCTGCGATATAACTGTGGCCAGCGCCACTCCGTTAACGCCCATCCTTGGAAGGGGGCCGTAGCCGAAAATAAAAAGGGGATCTAGAATTATGTTTATTACGGTTGAGTAAAACAGGAACACCAGGGGTGTCCTCGAGTCCCCCAACCCCCTTAATATAGCGCTCAATGTATTATAAGCGAACATGAATATGAGCCCCGAAAAAAATATATTCATGTAGCCGGAAGCAGGATCTATGAGGTTTGCCGGTGTATTCATCATCTCCAGTATCGGCCTGTGAAAAATAATTCCAATAGCCGATACCGCGACGGCCAGCAGGGTGAGAAAGAATAAAGATGTATTTATGGTCTTTTTTACCATCAACATATCCCCGGCTCCTTTGTACTGCCCCACAAGCACCGTTGTAGCCATGGTCATGCCGACCACCATCGATAAGAGTACGAAGATAATGGGAAAGCTCACCGAGACTGCTGCCAGGGCCTCCGCACCTAGGAATTTTCCAACCCAAATCGCGTCCACGGTGTTATATAGTGTCTGCAGCAAATTTCCTGCGAACAGCGGTATCGAGAATTTAATCAGATGGGCCGGTATGCTGCCTACAGTAAAATCCATCTCCGGCAGACTGGTAGCCGCCTTTTTATTTTCTTCCGGAAGATCCGCACCCATATATTCTGTGTGTTCGTTTCTGGCCTCCATATGTATTTAACCTCCGTTTTTCCTTTGTGAATACAAAGCCAGCGCTTCGATCGAAGTTCCCAGGCATTAAACCGGTTTTACATATTTTTTATACTATATAATTTCTTTACAGTAAAGTCACATTTAGTTATAAAAAAAAAGACCCGAATAGGTCTTGTCTTTTATTGTAATATATAAAATTAAGATTTCGGCGGCGACCTACTCTCCCGGGGGACCTCCCCAGTACCATCGGCGCTGGAGGGCTTAACCTGTGTGTTCGGAATGGGAACCGGTG
>NZ_VNHO01000063.1 GCF_008124715.1 Thermosediminibacter litoriperuensis
TCATGAGGCAATTAAGTTAACATAAAAATTCCCCACCGGTGCCTGGGGAAAAATCTTTGCAAAAATGGGGAATTTCCTCTTGCAAAAAACAGCCAATAAGAGACAAAAGAAAAAATAAGATCAAAGATATTATTTTAAGTCTATACATCTCACTCAAACCTTTATTCATTATTCAAATATAGTTATTCTATCCAAGTCATTTAGTGAAGCATCTTTTATATTATCTGCAAAATAGATATTTTTACCATATCTTGTCCCTGGGTCATGAATCTTAAAAGACCAATCGTACATTGTACTTTGAATAGAGAATCTAGATTTTATAGGCGGTACATCTCCAAAAAATTTTTCCAATTCTTCATCAGTTAAGGGATCAATCTCATCCTCAGTAACAACTTTTGGATCTTGACTTATTCCAATACCCTGATTTAATTTAGCATCTTTCTCAATAGAAACAGGACCTATTATTTCCGAACTAACAAAAGTTATAAAATGCCCAGGAATTCTTCCTATTGGATGTTTACCTGCATCAAGATATTCATCAAGTTCAATTGCCTTTTCAGAAGCATCATACCCGCTAAAATAAATATGATAATATTTGCTCCACCCAAATGCTTTTCTTATAGTTTCCCAATTAGCCAAGACATCATCTCCATTAGCTCTATAAACTACATAAGGATCTGCAGTAGAATATTGCTGTTTGTTAACTCTTTCATCATAAATATAAGCTTTACTGGGATATAATACCATTGCGCAACATGTAATAGCACATCCCTCTTTTGCAATTTCCTGTTTCTTAGCATCGGGAACCCCTTCTCCCCAATAACCTCCTTCATAATTACCTGGAGCTTGACAATAAAATGGAGGTACATGAGCTAAAGCAATAGTAGGTTTTATAAAGCTAATGGTTAAAATAAATACAAGGACTAAAATTTGAACTTTCTTCATTTTCACCAACTCCTTTCATATTTTAGCCTTAACAGTAATAAAGCAACTTTTGAGTGGATATCAAGTCACTTTAAGCACCCCCTAATGTTTAAAATTGAAAAAGATTTTGTTAATTGAATTTATCCATAATTTACCACATTTTCTTACAAATGAATTACTTACCCAAAATGTTATTTTTCTGGTATGAACAGTTAAATTTGCATCCTAATTTTATTAATTTTTGGTTTTATATGATATAATAATTTTTTTAAGTTTTTTCATGCCGGTTCTGCTAATTATTGCTTTCTCCTGTATACAGTCAAACTCTATTTCACTCGTTATAATAACTGCTAATTTTTTTTACATAGTCTAAGTTAACAAGATAAGATTTATGGGTGCGTAAAAATTTATCTTTAGACAATCTCTTTTCGAAGTATTTTAACGGACCCTTATATTTGTATTTTTCTCCTTTGGGCGTAAATATTTCAATTTTTTCTTGTCTACACAAAGCATTACTATTTCATCCTCGTCAAGAAAAACCACTTCGCTGTTGTAAACAATTGGAATTTTATTTTTAGACTTAAAAGAAATAATC
>NZ_VNHO01000064.1 GCF_008124715.1 Thermosediminibacter litoriperuensis
TTACATTCGTTTTTCTTAAAAATTTTCTTCGCCTTCAACAAAAAGCCGCTTTTAGGATGCATAACCTAAAAGCGGCTTTGTCTACAAGCTGAACCCGCGGAAAATTCCGCGGGTCATCTGGTCGAAGATAACTATTCACA
The DNA here is from genome assembly GCF_008124715.1 of Thermosediminibacter litoriperuensis. Lineage (GTDB taxonomy): Bacteria > Bacillota > Thermosediminibacteria > Thermosediminibacterales > Thermosediminibacteraceae > Thermosediminibacter > Thermosediminibacter litoriperuensis. The sequence goes on from NZ_VNHO01000064.1 coordinate 141, forward strand.
CTATGCACATATTATCCACAGGAAATACACATATTGTGAACAATTTAGTTCGTACCTATGAAGGTCTGTGTGAACATCTTGCCGTAGGGACCGCCGTCTACAATGCCTATGCCGATACGGTTGTAGTTAGGGTTTAATATATTCGCCCTGTGGCCGGGGCTGTTCATCAATCCTTCGTGGGCCCTCTTGACGGTAGGAGCCCCGGCTATGTTTTCACCGGCGTACCTGTAAGACACTCCTGCCGCCTTTAGAGCCTGGAAAGGCGTACCATATGTGGGCGATGTATGGCCGAAGTAATTGTTTTCTATCATGTCCTTGCTTTTTTTCCTGGATAGGTCTACAAGCCTCATGTCTATTTCCAGGGGTTTAAGTCCGGCTTTCTTTCTCTCGGCGTTCACCAGATTCAGCATTTCCTGCTCATCGGCTGTCAGACCTTTGACCGGAGGTGTTGTCGGTTTCTCATCCCCCGGTACGGGCTGGGGTGTGGGCTGGGGAGCGGGCTTGCTGGGGGCCTGCCCCGGTTTTGGGATGTTAATGGTGCACGTATACTTCCCGCTTTTGAAGCCATCAAAGGGGATGCGGAAAGTCTGGACTTTACCGTTGTAAACGAACTTGACGGTTATCCAGCCGGCGGCAGAGGCAACTCCCGGCAGCAGGACCAGGGCCGCCAGCAGTGTTAGTACAATAAGGTTCCTTAAAGTCTTTCTCATATTCTTCGCCTCCTTGGTTCTTAAACTTGCCATAATTATATCTATATATCCCGGGCAAGACAAACCCTCAATAGTCCTCTAAAAACAGAATAAGGGGGATGACCATCCCCTCTCTTACCCTGTAACCGGCACGACGCCGTATATCGCATACATGGCTTATATGTCCTGTAATGGCATTTTTTAAAAGGTCACTTTCAACAGCTTGAGCACGGTGGATATCGGGTTTATCAGCGTCGCCAGGTCAGACCCGGCAAACAAAAGGCCTACCGCTTCCATTTTTTCGTTGAGGACCAGGGAGCCGCTGTCACCCGGCTGTGCCATGGGGCCCGTCAGGATCTGGTCGTAAAAGGTGGCCTCTTCGCCAGCTCCCATCATCACCCTAATCCTCACGTTCAGGGCTTTGATTTCACTTTTGGAGACTCCGCTGGTGCGCCCGCTCTTGACAAGAGTCATGCCGATGCGGGGCTCCGCGATGCCCCTGATTTCGCCGAGGTCCAGTATCTCCGGAGAAATGTAGTCGGGGTTTAT
>NZ_VNHO01000065.1 GCF_008124715.1 Thermosediminibacter litoriperuensis
CCATATGTGTTAGTTTTTTGTCAACCAACATCATATCGGGTTTCATGCTATGGTTCAACTTTTTTTACTGTCGCATTTAATTTTACAATTAACCGCCTTTTTTTTCGGGGATGGATCTGTTGACAAAAGGCATCAGGGTTGCTAAAATATTATAATATTTGACATTTGGGGGCATAAATGTTATAATAATTACGTGTATTTTGTATTTCTAGCGGGGTGAGGTTTCATGGCCACCGAGAACACTCTCCTCAAGATTAAAAAGAGCATCGAGCCCTACGTGGGCAAAAAGGTGAGGATAAAAGCCAACCGGGGCCGTAAGAAGACCTTTGAAAAGGAAGGTATACTGGAAAAGGTATATCCCAGTATATTTGTGGTCAGGGTCGAGGAATCCCCCGAGTTAGTAAGACGAATATCCTACAGTTACTCGGATATACTCACCGAGACGGTCCAGCTCACGCTGTGCCAGAAAGAAAAGAGTGCGTCAAACTAGTCCTCAAAGAGGACTTTTTTTTTGTCTTTTTTAAACAAAGACCCCCGGCCTGAATATTATATATTAAAGCGGCTAAAGGCAGCAAAGGGGGGTCTTTGTGTTAAGAGCCGAGAGAATTTTGCGGCGCTACGAGAAAAAGCTTTTGAAGCTGGAAAACGTGGTAGGTACCGGCCTGGGCTATAAGATTATAGAGGGAAGAACCACCAACGAACCGGCAATAATGATCCTGGTGAGGAAGAAAAAACCCGAAAGAGAGCTTCCGGCGAACCACGTGGTGCCCAAAAAGCTGGAAGAGGTGTACACCGATATAATTGAGGTAGGGGATGTCAGGCTTCTGGCCGCGAGGACCCAGAAGACCAGGCCCGCCATGCCCGGGATGAGCATCGGGCATTACAAAGTTACCGCGGGCACTTTCGGCGCTGTAGTGAGGGACGAAAGCACCGGCGAACCCCTGATTCTATCGAACAATCACGTGCTGGCCAACGCCAGCAACGGACGCGACGGCAAGGCCGCTGTGGGCGACCCCATCATGCAGCCGGGCCCCTATGACGGCGGCGGGTCCGAGGATGTTATCGCCCACCTTTACAGGTTCATTCCCGTAGAAAAGGACGTCACCCCCAGCCGGTGTCCCATAGCGCGCCGGGGGGAGAACCTCATGAACTTTTTCATCAGGATGATCAGGCCCGATTACCGGGTCGCCTTTATGAAACACAGGGCAGCCTATAACCTGGTCGATGCGGCGGTGGCAAAGCC
>NZ_VNHO01000066.1 GCF_008124715.1 Thermosediminibacter litoriperuensis
CAGAAGTTCAGTGTATATTTTCGACGCCTCTTCTATGCTTTTTACGGCTAGGCCTATGTGGTCTATTTTCAGGGTTTTCATGACTTTTTACCTCCTAAAATATTTCTCTTGTAAGAATATCCAGGGCTGTATACGGGTCAACCGTCTTATTGGATATATCCTGTAATAAATTGTCTATAATGGATGCGTTCTTCTGGAGTATCAGCCTGCTGATATGGTCTTTCAACAATTCCATGAATTCTTCCTTTACTTTTGTCTTTCTTTTCAGTTCTAGGATTCCATTTTTCTTTATGTAGTCGAGGTGTTCGCTTATCCTGCACTCCAGGACATCGATGCCTTTGCCGGTAACGGCAACGGTTTTGACGATTGGAGGCCTGAAGTCGAAATCTTTCTGGGAAAGTTCCAGCATCATTTCGATTTCGGTAACCAGCCTGTCGGCTCCTTCTCGGTCGGACTTGTTTACGGCGAAAATATCGGCTATTTCCATTATCCCGGCTTTTATAGCCTGTACGTCGTCGCCAAGGCCGGGGACCAGTACAAGCACGACCGTATCCGCCAGTTTCACTATGTCTATCTCCGTCTGACCTACACCCACGGTTTCGATTATAACATAATCCATACCAAAAGCATCCAGGACTTTAACCGCATCGTAGGCGGCTTTAGCGATGCCGCCCAGGGAGCCGCGGCTGCCCATACTTCTGATGAAAATGCCATCGTCCAGCGTCAAATCCTGCATCCTTATTCTGTCACCCAGTAAAGCGCCACCGGTGAAGGGGCTGGTGGGGTCGACGGCTATTATCCCCACCTTTTTGCCCTTCGCCCGGATTTTTTTGGCGAGCTCGTTTACAAGACTGCTCTTGCCGGCGCCGGGTGGCCCGGTAATGCCTATGACATAAGAATTTCCGGTGTACTTATAAAGTTTTTTTAAGGCCTCTCTGGCTTCCGTATTTCCGCGCTCTATGAGGGTTATGAGCCTTGCTAAAGCTCTCTTGTCCTTTTGCAGTATTCTGTCCGCCAGGTCCAAATTTCACACCCCTAACTATTTTTTGACGTTGTTTTTTATAAACTCCACGATCTGCGATATAGGCGTGCCCGGGGTGAATATCTCTGCTACGCCGCATTCCTTCAGGTAAGGAATGTCCTCGTG
>NZ_VNHO01000067.1 GCF_008124715.1 Thermosediminibacter litoriperuensis
CGATCTTTTGGCTGGTATCAGAGGGATATTTCGCCAGGGGGTGGGTCAATTCCTTTTCGTTGCTCCTGGGTCAATTATACACCGGCGGTGACATTCCGGAAAGGATCTGAATATATTACGCTTCTGTTCAAAAGATAAAAACATAATTTTCCCTCTACTCTCCCATGTCGAAATACGGACCTCTTATTATTGAAAATGCTGTAAAATGTTTCGCTGGAACATTGGTTCCACGAAATCGTAACTCCCCCGGGCTGTTTTTTCTATAACGGCCTTGCTAAATAGAAGGTCCTCCGTTTTTACTCACATTTTTTGTGATATTTTATCACGTTTGTAGTGATATAATATCAGTTTTTGCCAATTTATTGTCGAGGCCGGCCCTATAACTCGGAGATAATTTCATTTTTACTTTTTTTATTTCGATTTCTCCTCTTACACCTTTCTTCTTGATATTTTTTTCCTCCAAAACTTCAAACCCCAATTTTTCATAAAATTTATAAGCTGGTGTATTAGTTTTCGTTACTTCTAATACAATTGGTAGCCCTTTTTCTTTTAATTGATTAAAAATTGATGTTCCTATACCCCTCCGCTTATACGAAGGAAGGACTTCAATATGTCTTACATAAATAAATTTCTGATTGAAATCAACAGACAAATAACCAATTGACTTTCCGTTATCCGTAATGATGTAGTCTTTTTCAGGACGAAAAGATTGTTTTAAATCCTCACGCTCAATTTCATCGTTCCACCCACGGATTTCATCAACAAAATCTTTAAAGTTTGCTTTATTCAGTTGGAAAACAAAATCAAAATCGTCTTCTTTTGCAATCCGCAATGATGGATTTATAGCCAATAGAAAATCCTCCTCGATATACGATAAAATGAATTCAGAAGTCGTCAACTATTATTTTTTGTTGAACGAAAATAAACATTAAAATTCCCCACCGGTTCCTGAAGAAAAATCTTGGTTAATTGTAAAATTAAATGCGACAGTAAAAAAAGTTGAACCATAGCATGAAACCCGATATGATGTTGGTTGACAAAAAACTAACACATAT
>NZ_VNHO01000068.1 GCF_008124715.1 Thermosediminibacter litoriperuensis
TATGAAAAGGGGAGCATAATACTTACCAGCAACAAAGGCTTTGGAGAATGGGGGAGCTTATGGGAGACCCTGTACTTGCTACTATTGACAGAAAGGAGATGCACTAAAATTACCATTTGAAGATAATTCAGTAGATGCCTGTGTTTCTTAAACCGTAATTGAACATGTACCCAATCGGGAATTCCTATTAGAGCAGAAAAGGATATGTAGGCCTAATGGAAGAGTTAATGTAATGTATGCAAGGCCAGATAAATACATAAAAACAGAAACTCACCCGACATTAAAACAAAGTGAACGTGAGAAAGAACTACTCGATAAACTTTTTAAAGGAACTGAAGATATTGATAAAAAGTATGGTGTAGGGAAATACGGGCCAGACCTTGTTGGACTACCTAAATTATTTGAAGAAATAGGTTTTAAAAATGTTCAGCTGGATGCCATTGCAGTGCCTATTGCTATTGATGATTCAAGAAATAGTTATGAGGAGAAAATTGCAATAGTTGAAGCAGAAAGACAACAAATGTTTGAAGGTATTGAAATGGGTTTGGAATTAAACTGTAATGGATTAACAGATAAGGAGTTAGTCGAATTAAGGCAATTGATTAATAATAGATTTGATAAGAGGATAAGTTTCATAAAAAGTAGGACAAGTGTTTGGGATTATACAATTATAATAATGCAGATAGTTTCAGGAATGGTCGAATAAATTTGCTTGTTAGTTTGTAATGTTCTTATTTTACGAACTAAAAGTTATAAACAAATATATTAACAGGTTATCCATAGGACATGCAAAGTAGGTATTGATAAAAATTTTCAAGGCAGTTTATATTTGTACCAAGCAGTTTCTTGATTCGGTGAAGGAAAGCAGGAGGGACTTTCAGTTTAAGAAGGGTAAAGTGGGCGGTTAGGGAATTGAAGACAGGGAGAAAATCCAAATCTGTGGAAAGTGATGGAAAATGTTTTTTGCAAGAGGAAATTCCCCATTTTTGCAAAGGTTTTTCCCCAGGCACCGGTGGGGAATTTTTATGTTAACTTAATTGCC